>JAPLQI010000068.1 GCA_026399755.1 Pseudomonadota bacterium | reverse complement strand
GCGAGAAGGGCAATCTGAAACCCTACGCTGTAACTGATTTTTAAAAAATACCTCAATTAATTTTGGGGTATTTTTTTGTTCAAAAATTAACGACTGATTTGGCTGAGAATCGTGTCGGCTATCAGTTCATTATCGCTTTGACTAAATCCCAGCAATTCACGCGCTGCGTATTTGTGCCTGATGCCGCGCTTGGCATTGACGATGCCGACCAAACCAAACTGGTGAATACGCGCAAGGCGGTTGGCGCTGGGGCTGAAATGCACGGTGGCCCCGTTGGCGTTGCTTTGGGTTTTAAGATGGCGGGCGGTGCGCAGCTTGGTAAACATCTTGCGCTTAATGCGTCCGCCTTTTTTACGCATCTGTGGCAAGCGGGGCGCATAGGGTGTGCCGTCTGGGTTTTGATTGGCGGCGATGTGGGTTTGCTGGCGCTTGCGTAGCTCGGTTGCTAGCTTTTTATTCATGGCGCGTAATGCTTTGGCGTCCAGATTGCCAAGTAAGCCAGAAGCCCAGCCTTCCAGCTGCTTAAAATTGTCGCTCATTCAATTGGCCACGGCTGATCGCGCAGGAATAAAGCCCAATCTTTGCCCGCGTATTCATCCAGCGGCGGCTCGCCGTAATGGGTGATGACGGGCTTGCCGTCTACCTCTCGCACTACCACGCGTTCGGTCAAATTGATCTTGATTGCAAGGTCGATGGTGTCGTGGTTCAGGATATCCGCTTCAAAGCTAATGCCGTTCTGGCGCTTATCTACATTACTAAAAAGCTCGGGCTGATTGCTGCTTACCCAAGCCAGTACCGGCACCATAATGGTGTCGGGGTGGTCGGCGTAATCTTGAATAATAAGATTGAGCGTGTATTGATATTCAAAAGAAAGCGATTTGCCCGCTGTGGCAATCAGCTTACCTTCATCAATAAAGATGGCGAGCTTGTCGGGATTGTGGGCGAGGTGGCGCACCGTTTTAGAGAGGTATTCGCGCAGGTCGGCGGGCTTAATCATGGGGCGGCCTTAGCGGTTTGTTGGCACTTCAGCACCATATCGACCTGCGCCGCGCAGCTATGCCACGCGGCTTCCAGATCATCAATCGCTTGATTCAGCTCGCCGTTGGTTTGGGCTTGGATCGCTGGCAGGCGGCAGGCCGTCACGGCTGGACAGCCAATCTCGATAAGCTGCACCGCTGGCGATTTCGGGGCGCTGGCGCAAGCGGATAACATCAGCAGGCAGGCGAGCATCAGCCCAATCCCTGACTTCTTTGCTTTCATTTTTAAGTTGCTCCATAGCGCGTTTGTTTTTAAGTAGCGCGGTATTAACGCTTTCAAGGCTGCTGCGTAAATCGGCTTGGGCGCTGTCGTTGTCGCTGCTGACTTTGTAAAGCTGCTGAAGCAAGGCCGCTTGTTGGGCCTTGTCTTGCTCGCTGGCGTTTAGTTCGATTTGCAGCAGCTCGGCTTTGTGTTTCTGGCCTTGGTGCAAATTGATTGCGGTCAGTAGCGCGGCTAGGCAACACAAAGCGATAAGGGCAAGGGCGGTGAGTCGGCTCATTTAATCCCCACGTAATAGGTTTTATCCCCTGCAAATTTAGTCAGCACTTGCCGCCGGTTGGCCCCTTTACGAAAGCCGATATGCACCCATGCGCTTGGCAGCGTGGGGGACTCTAAAATCAATTGATCGAACTCGATATTTGATGCAACTAAAGCTCTGGCAACACTTCTTGCGGTGCCAAATTTCGGGCAGCGAATATCTACGGCGCGGGCGGTGGCGTGATCGCTGCTGGCGCTGCCTCCTACCGCCTTATTTAATGTGGGGTTACGCCAGCCGCTAGTAATAATGATTGGGTTGCTGCCTAGCTGTTTTCTGACTTTTTCTAATTGCTCGCAGGTGTGGGTCGCGTTGCCTCTTAGCGCGTCGGGCAGGCTGTTGTCGATTTTGAGGCGGTCGGCGGTTGCGCTGGCGATAAATTCTTTCAGGCTGAAGTGCGGGGAGAGGCGGCTCGATGTGTTCAATGGGTGGCTCCTTGTTTAATAGTTTCTTAATGGGCCATGCCCAAGCTGCAAATACGTCGCTGACATTGCCGCGCTTAAAGCAGAAATAAAGGCCGCTAAATAGCAGTAAAAAGGCAAGCGGTTTGCTGGCAGGAGTGACCCCCATCAGAAGGCGAATGGCAGTCAGGCCGTAATAGACGGTTAAGGCGTAGGCAAAGATGGCAATGCTTTTGCTATGGGATTTGCTATTTCGATTAAACAAAGCAATACACAGCGCGGCTAAGGCGCAGGCCAGTACGCTGACAATCAGATAGAGGTTCATTTTTTGCCCCCGATATTGAGTAAATCCTCGGGGTGTTCGGCTCGCAAGATCAACCATTGCAATAGCTTCATGCTGATGGCCCCTGCAATCAGCGCACCGATGCCTTCGCTAACCACAATCGAAGCCGGTAAGGGGATGGCGATCAGATCCGCCACCAGTTTGGCGGCAACACAACCGGCCACAAACGCGGTTAAAAAGAAAACGATCTTCTGTAAAACGCTGAGCTTTTGCGCGGTCATGATAAACACCACCGCCCCTGCAAAACTGCCCATCAATACGTCGGCGTGTATCCCTGAAAATAGCCCCGCAATGGTGAGTAAAAACACGGTGAATGAGGCGGCGGTGCCGGTGATAGGTTCGGTCATTGGTTTAGTCCCATAGTTGGATAATGGTTTTTTTAGATTCAGGCGGGCTGACGTTGGGCAGTTCGATCACGGTGCCCATCTTGAGCACCGGCCCCATATCGGCCAGCCGGTGATTGGCGGCGAGCACGGCCTCGGTGATACCGGCTGTTTTGCCGTAAACCCGAAAGCAGATCTCGTCCAGCGTGTCGCCTTGGCTTGCAACGACTTGCATCAGATCAGCTCGACACTGGCGCGGTTTGATCCGAGTAAGTCCCGAATCGCCCAGCGAGCATCGCGGTTTAAATCTTCGATGGGATCGCTAAGCTTGTCGGCCTTGTTGTGGCCGTCGCCGGTGCTATCAAAATCTCGGTAACGTTCGGTCAGGTTGGCTTTGGCTAAGCAGTACACGGCGCGGATGTAATGGCCGACCAACACGCTCTGACAATCCAGTGTTTCGCTTTCAACCTCGGCCAAGTTCTGGATACCATCGGCCAGATGCTTGGCTTTAAATTTGCGTAGGTCTTGATTCGCGCTGGCCATCGCCGCAATCAGCGCCATTCTTAGCCTGGGCTCGGTGACCGTGCCATCGATGCGTAAAGCGCAGCGTGCATCGGCCATATCAATATCGGGCCAGAAGCCGCTGTTTTTAATCAGCGGTTCTAAGCTTTCGCCGCTTTGTTGTGCTGCAATAAATCCCATGTTTTGCCCTTGTGAAGAAGAGGTGGAGGGGGATTTGAAAGAACCTTAAAAGGCTTCGCCTCCCCCT
>JAPLQI010000075.1 GCA_026399755.1 Pseudomonadota bacterium | reverse complement strand
CGGCCTTTGCTCACATAAAACATGGCTTGGCCCTTGAGTAAGCGCACTTCACGTTTATCTCTATACAGCGATATTTCTAACTGGCTATCGCTATCTAATTCAATCCGGCTGCCATCGGGTAGTTGCTGCTCAAGCATTTGTCCGCGCGCAGTGTGTATTTGCTGCTGGTAGCTTGGCGTGCTAAGCCAAAGATAGCTACAGGCGAGTACTGCTAGCGCACAGCTAGCAAGTCGGCGTGGCGAGAAGTAAGCTTGGATCTGCTGCTTATAGCGAGCCCGTTTTTCTTTAGCAGCAAGCTGTTTACACTGCTTTGAAAAATGTTGGCCACAAGCGGCCGGCATCGCATCAATTAAGCCATTGATATCTTGCATCCCTTGCCAAGCCTGTTGATGAGGCCATTGATATCTTGCATCCCTTGCCAAGCCTGTTGATGAGCTGGGTGGCTGGCTAGCCACTGCTGAAAATGCAGCTGCTCATCGGGGCTTAGGCCATGTTCTTGGCGTAATAGCCACTCTGCTGCTGTGGTATCGGGATCAATGTGTGTGATGTGCATTGGGCAGCTCATTGTTCACCTCGACCATGCATGCCTTTTTTGCAGATCACTAGGGCGTTGATAATGTGCTTTTCCACCATATTGATCGAAATACCCATTTTTTTGGCAATCTCGGCGTGGCTTAAGCCTTCAAATTTATACAAAACAAAGGCCTCTTTACAACGAGGCGGTAAGTTATCGATCAGCGCGAGTAATTGATTCATCGATTGCCTGCCCGCAGCGCGATGCTCTGGCTCATCAGCCCGCGATGCGGCCAGCTCAAGATGCTCATAATTATCGTATTGGCGCGATTTATTCTGCCGATATTGATCAATCACGATATTTTTAGCAGTGGTATAAAGCAAAGCGCCCAGCGCGCTATCTTTATGGTCACCGCTACTGGCGAGCACGCGCGCATAAGCCTCTTGCACCACATCCTGTGCCTTATCGCGGCAGCCGATGGAGCGGGAAATAAAGTGATGCAAATCGTGATAATAACGCTCAAACACCGAACACAACCCAAGGCAGCAAAGCGGCGAATCATACCGTTTGAATTTTAAGATAACAAGAATCATTATTGTTTATAAGAATGACAAGTGATTTGTAAGCTAGGGTAAGGATGTACATAAAAGTGACCCAGCAGGGTTAGATTTTGCGATTTGCCTCTTGGCCTTACACGTATTGTAAGGCTGGTGCTATGTCGCTCTGCTTACGATTGGGCAGCTTGCCCGCTGCTTCGGCCTGAGCACTAAAACGCTCAGGCATTGTGATCAAGTGATATGACGCTGCAAGGTATCGGCGACCGTGTCGTCCATATCAATAGCGATACTCTTTTTCATTGCATATGCCTCTTGTATCTTGCGCCTTAGATGCGGCACCTTGATAGAAGGTTTGCTTACACTATTTTGTCGTAAGCTTATGTTTTTGCTTGATGGAGATGTAAGCTTGTTGCTGCTATTAAAAGGGCTATTGTAGCGATGGGCGAATTTGTTTGAGTGCTTCATTAAAGCGCATTAAAAACAGATGGGCTTGGGGATTATTCTTTGGGCTAATCAGATGCAGGCTGGTTTTTTCCATGATGCCACCCATGGGTTCAGGGATCTGTTGCAAGTTATTGAGCTGAGCAATTGCCGTTTTGCCTTGAGTCTGATCGGTAAGAATAAAGTCGGCTTTGCCTTCTGCAAGTAAGCGTATGCAAGAGCTCATATCGTAGGGGCGGATGGGGTGAAGCTGGCCTTTATTAATCATGATTTCGATTTGGCTTAAAAATGCCCAACCTATTGGATGACAATAGCGTTTCCCCTCTAAAGTATTGAGTTTTGTGCCGTCTAGTTGACTGCCTTTTAATGCAAATACGCGAATCTCGATTACAAACAAAGGGTCGGAATAGTCAAATAGCTGGCGGCGCTCAGGGGTGCTCATATAGGGAAAGGTTGCAATATATTTGCCTTTTAGCGTGGCGCTATAACCATTAGCCCAAGGTAGCCATTTCAGATCGTAAGGCAACTGAGCTTGAGTCATGGTTTTTTTAACAAGGGCTGTTGCAAGGCCTCCGTCAGGCAATGCAGGATCGGTGTATGGAGGGTAATTGGCTCCTGTGACTAATTTAAAAGGCTCGGCAAGTATTATTGCGCTGTAAAAGTAAAGCAGAATAAGTAACTTAGGCATTGCATTTATCCCTCTGCGTATGCCGGTATCTTAGATCTAGATCGTTGGGGTAAGGGTGGGGATGGCTCGTTTTGAGCGACAAACTGCATGCCGATAGGGGATATGCAGCCGTCTTATTTCTGCTGATGATAAAGCTGCTTCAGCTCAATGTGGGGCAGGCAAGATCTTGCATCCTCGATCCCACCGCATTGCCCAGAGAAAAACGAGGTTTAATGGGCTTTCTCTGTGGTTCAAGGCCTTTATTTAAAGCGATCAGTACATCGTTCGGATGGTCTTCCTGCTCATCGATCAACTCAAGGCGTACTTTTTCAAATGGGTTAAATCTTTGGTGGCCTTGCCTTCTTTATCCATTAAAATCCGCAATGATGGGCTGGAAAGTATATTGGAATACCTTGTATGGACTGCCTTAGTTTTGTAATTTTATTGTATATATTTGTTATTTTTTAGTTAGCTTTATGGGCGTGTGTGGCTCATCGCTTGGATGTTTGCAAATAATCAAAAAGGGCAGCCTCATCAATATCTTCAGCCGCCGCATTTATACAGGGCAGGTTCGTGTTTTTTATTCAATAATCACACCATCACCCGCGTCAGGTTCTTGACGGGGTTTATTGTCTTTTTCTTGCACGAGTCCATCATGAAAAACACCCTAGATGCCGCCACTAAGCAAATGGCGAGTCAGATTATTTATCAGATTTTCCCTGAACGTTTTGCCATAGGTGGCGCTCTTGCAAGTAGCCAAAAGCTTGCACAAGCGGCGTATTCGCATCCAGATGTGGTAAAGCGGGGCTGGGACGATACAACGCTGGATCAGCCTTGGGGAATGCAGTTTTTTGGGGGGGATTTAGATGGCATTGCCGAAAAGTTGGATTACCTACTTGATCTAGGGGTAACGGGTGTTTACTTAACGCCGGTATTTACCGCGCCCAGCAATCATAAATACGATGCGGTGGATTTTTTTAGCATTGATCCTATGTTTGGTGGCGAGCCTGCCTTGCTGCGGCTGATTGCGGCATTACACGCCAAAGGCATGAGCCTGACGCTGGATGCCGTGCTTAATCATGTGTCCGACAGCCACCCATGGTTTTTGGCGGCCAAGGCGGGGGATGCGAGTAAGCGCGATTGGTTTAGCTTTACAGACGATGGCGCTTATCTTTGCTGGCAGGATTATGGCTTGATGCCGGAGCTGAACCTAAGCAACCCCGACGTTCGCGATGTTTTATACCGCCAGCAAGATAGCTTGGTGCAGCACTGGCTGGCTAAAGGGATTGATAACTGGCGCTTTGATGTGGCGCAGGATGTGGGCATAGAAGTAGCGCAGGAAATGGCGGCCATCGTGGCACAGCGCTTCCCCAAAGCCGGCCTACTTGGCGAGCTGAATGGATTTTCGGGGAGTTGGTTTGAGGCGGGTGGTGGCTTTAAAGGCATGATGAATTACTGGTATCGCACCGCCACGCTGGCTTGGCTGGCGGGGGAAATTGACGCGCTGCAAATGAATTATGCGCTTAAAGACGCCAGAGCAGCTTACGGCTTAAGTGGCCTGCTTTGCTCCTGGAATATGCTTTCCAGCCACGATACGCCAAGGCTTTTGACGACGGTGGGCAGTGTAGAAAAAGCCCAGCTCGCAATGATCATGCAGTTCACCTTGCCAGGTATTCCGCTGGTTTATTACGGTGAAGAAATCGGTATGGAAGGCGGGGCGGATCCCGATTGCCGCCGCCCCATGCGTTGGAATCAGGCCGATTGGAATCATGCACAGCGCCAGTTTGTGCAGCAACTGATTGCGATTCGTCAGAATAATCCGGCATTACAATATGGCGATGTGCAGGTATTGGGGGACAGATTGGCAGGCAATGCGCTGGTGTTTTTACGTGCAACGGAGGTGATAGGCGAGGCCGCATTGGTGGTTGTGAATTTATCTGCCCAGCCTTTACAGACCAAGCTATTAATCCCTTACTCACACTGGTACGACGGCGTGCCTTTGCACGATGGCTTGGGTAATGCACCAGACACCAAAGTACAGGCTGGCAGTGTGATGCTTGATATTCCCGCGCAAGCTGCGGCGATCTATTTACCTAGCGAGCCTTACCAGCATTACAGCTTTTTTAAAGCCAGAAATCCTTGAAATCGGTGTTTATGCAGTAAGACACAATGCAAGCGAATCAATCAGGCGCTTGGCCTGATTGATTCGCCAGCATCTCAATTAAGGCAAGTTCGGTGTGTTTTCAACAAAATACTCGTGTGAATCGGCATTCATAATGGCTTTGCCAGGATCGCTGATGGCGAGTTTTTTAGATGCTTAATAACCCCGCGCAAGCTGCGGCGATCTATCTACCTAGCGAGCCTTACCAGCATTACAGCTTTTTTAAAGCGAGGAATCGTTGAGATCGGTGTTTATACAGTAAGACACAATGCAAGCGAATCAATCAGGCGCTTGGCCTGATTGATTCGCCAGCATTTCAATTAAGGCAAGTTCGGTGTGTTTTCAACAAAGTATTCGTGTGAATCGGCATTCATAATCGCTTTGGCAGGATCGCTGATGGCGAGTTTTTTAGCGCCAGATTGTCCGTAGACATTGTCTTTGGTAGAGGCCACCGCATAAAAGTGGCTCATTTCATGCACCAAAGTGCCACCTTTAGAATCCGTCCCTGTCATAGGGGCCGTCCAGAAGGCTTTGCACACGTAAATTTTGTAAGGCTGACTTGGGTAAACG
>JAPLQI010000128.1 GCA_026399755.1 Pseudomonadota bacterium | reverse complement strand
CTGAATGAGCTATGCAAAGCAGTGATTTACTTCGACCCTCATGCAAAAAAAGATCGCCCCAAACACCCTAAGCCGCATGATTTTACAGCCTATAAATCAGGGGTTTGAGCTTAAGTTGATAGGATTGAGTTGAAACCCGCGTATTTATTCAGCATTGCTCGCGGGTTTCACCCACCCTACAAATTCAAAAACCAAGTCCATCATAGAATCCATTGAGCAAGAGGCATAATCAGCTTGAAAATTATTTAAAGCCATATCCTTATTTCATTGAATAGCCAGCACTTCTTTGAGTAAGGGCGCTAACTTTTCTTTGGTGCTGATCGACGCGGCTGTCATTGGCAAACGCAGCTCTTCATGTATTAAGCCTTGCATGGCCAAAGCCGCTTTAATTACAGCTGGATTGGGCTCTGAAAATAATAGCTTAATCAGCGGGCGTAATTGCAGATCAATCATCCTTGCTGCAGCTAAATTACCTTCTTGAATAAAACACAGCATTTTCTTATATAAATCAGGCCGAATATGTGCGGCCGCTGCAATTGCTCCGTGCCCGCCCATACAGCTCGTAATAAAAATAAGATGATCTTCGCCACTTAAAAACTTGAGTGGGGTTTCATTAATGATCTGATAAATAGGCTCTATTTGCCCGCCGCCACTTTCTTTAATTGCTACAAATTGTGGATTAAGGCTGAGTGTTTTAATGGTGGCTAGCTCTATCGTGATGCCAGTGCGATAGGGGATATTATAAATAATAATAGGGTGGTGACTGGCGGCGGCAATGGCTTCAAAGTGCATCACAATACCTAATTGTGATGGCCTTACATAATAGGGGGCAGAAACTAGCAGCGCGGCGATGGGCATATCGTTCAGGGCCGCTGCCGCTTGAGTCACTTCCGCCGTATTGTTGCCGCTAATGCCAAAGGCTACGGGGTAATCAGCGCTGACTGCGGCTAATACGGCGGCGAGGAGTTGGTGTTGTTCTGTGCTTGAAAGCGTGGCGGATTCGCCCGTGGTGCCGCAGACGATAAGCCCATCTGCGCCTTGCTCTTCTAAATGTTTGGCTAGGCGGCCTGCTGCGGTTAGATCGACTTGTCCATTTAAAAATGGCGTGACCATGGGTATCCAAATGCCTGAAAATTCAATCATATGTTTGCTCCTGTGCGGCGCTAACCATGGGAGGCCATACCTTCAGATTTGAAGCGCTCAGGGAATAGGTAGAGTGGATTTATTTGAACATTCCCGTCGGCTATCGTCTGACGGGAAGGCTGCTCCGTCAGAGGGACAGCTGTTTCTTCGGTTTATTATTGCCAAGCAGATTGATGCAAGCCACGTGCAAACACAGCAGGGTGGTAGATGCTGTAATTCTATCAATACTTTCAATAAAAACAGATGGATACAATTAATTGCCCCGTTTGTTTTACTGCTACTTATTAGAAGATCTTCTAATAAGTAGCAGTATGCCACGATCTAGGTTAACTTTCACTACCTTTACTTTGAGGGCTTTTAGCAGACACTTCTTGTTTTGCTGAGGGTGGCATTTCAAACTTTTGTCCTACCTCGGGCAATTTCATCACAACTTCACTTACTGGCGTCTCCCTAAGCTTGATATAGCCGTTTGTCATTTTCTCATCAGCATGAGCGCCGCCAATACTAATTTGCTGCAATGTGTAGCCATCTCGTTTGGCATCTGTCATTGCCTTTGCTCGTAAGTCTCTTAGTGTCGCATTACTTATTCCTGCTCTTTCAGTTGCTCGCTGCCACGCTGAGCCTATCCCTGCGGTGGTATATGGCTTTAAATCATGGGTGTGAATGACGTACTCTGATTTGATATCTCTTTCAGGGTAAGCTTGGAGTGCTCTATCTAAAGCATCTTGTATTGCTGGGCTCATGGGCACCAGTACCTTTGCCCCGCTGCTTTTCTCTGTCTTTGTTGGGGTAAATAGAATGCCATTAGGGCTAATTTGATTCCAGCGTAGTAATCTAATTTCTGTTGTACGTTGATATAGCAAGTAGCATAAATCGACATAGCAACTTACCATTTTTCCGCTTCGTGTTGGCAGGCCATTGAGCCCCATTAATAATGCTTCTTTAACCTGGTTAAATTCATCATCGGTAATGTAGCGGCTTCGTTTTTTTGGTTTTGCCACGGAGATCTCACGACATGGATTCTCTGCTCTGTATCCTTTTCGGCAAGCCCATTTAAAAAAATCAGATAGCCTCGATTGGTACACCTGTGCCGTTCTTTTACCTTCCCACTGGTCTATAAAAGAGGCGATATCAACGGGGAGTAAATCGGCAATATTAAATTGGCTAAATGCGGTTTCGATGGTTTTAAACATGCCTTTTAGATTTTTATTGGCGGTTTCGTACATCAGTAAGCGCGGTGGGTCTTTAGGGGCTTCTTTCGCTCGCTTTGTAAATATATAAGCGGCGTAGTTTTTGAAGTGAATAGGGAAGTTGCCTTCTTCATCTGCTTGGGTGTTGTGGTTAATTACTCTTTGCGCAGCAAGCCTTGCATTTAACTCGCCATCTGAAACCAGACAAAGGCTATGCCACTGCTTGGACTTCCCATCAATCGGGCTAATGGTGTAATTGGCAGAGAAAAAATAATAGCGATTATTTTTAATATAAATCCTGCTATTGGTTAGCCCCTTATTTTTCTCACGTTTTCGTGTCATTAGTTTCTCAATATTACTTGTGGGCGCTTAACAGCAGAGGGGGCTGCGGGGAGCAGGCCATATTGTTTTTTTAAGAGTTCACTGTAAATCGCATGGTTGAGGATTGGCCCTTTAGCATCACATGAAATATTGATGTTCAAATGTTGCTTAAACCACTTTACTTGCGCTGCCGTTTGCTGCTTACCTGTTAGCTCGATGAGTTCTTCTTTATTAATTCTGATGTTGCCCATGTTTTGGCTCCTGTATTGGCCCAACGAATTCAAAGTTCGCCATGCCATAAGTTAATCGTTCGGGGTTGGCGATATATAAAACGTGCCAGTCCTGCTTTGGGTGAGCCCGCCACCAGTAGTGGCCGCTCTCGGTTAGTTCAGATATCCGCTTTATTTCCATTTATCTGCCTGCAATGCGCTGGGCTTTTTGCTTAGTGGCGTTATGCCCTTGCCAGTCCTTGGCGCACTCCTCGCAGCAGAACACCGCATCATTGACGGCGACCGCGCTGCACCAGCGGCATTCCCCGCTTGGCTGAGGGGTTTTATCTTTGTTTAGCTTTGCGCTGGCGTAGTGGGCTGCGATGGCGTTGCAGCGCATCAGCTCGGATACGTCGCTGGCTTGGTCTATCTTGTCGCTCATGGTTCAGATTCCTGTTTAGATCGATGAATGATTAAGCTGCATACGTCGGGCTGGATGCGGCTGGCGTAGCAGTGCCTTGGTCGTGCTTTAATTTTTGTTTTTGGCGTCGATATAAGCCTGAGCACCGTACTTCTGGGCATTTAATCTGGCCCGTTCACTTAGATCCGGTGGGGCTTCTTCTCTTCTTATACCTTTATCATTAAGTGCTTGATCCAAGGTGCAGGAAACAGTTAATGCCACATGACCTAGGGTCGAAGGCTTCGCCCTCTCCCAACGCTTGCGCTTCGCTTCAGCGGCAAAAGCCACACCTAAAAACACGGCTTCTTGTTTCTGCTTCTGGGCGCGCTTCATTTCGGCGACTTCTTGTGGGCTGTATTCGATATGCGATGCGCCCTTAAATGGGCCGTTTTTGGCGTGGCAAGTTTTACCTAGCCGCGCTTTGCCTTTAGCCCCCCATTGCACTTTCCAGCCTTCTTTATGGGTAAGCACTTGGCCGCGCTGGCTCTTTACACCGCAAATAACGGCGACCACTTCGCCATAGCCGTTGATTTGTTCGCGCTTTACCAGTTCCAGCGGGTCGTTTTCCATCGCGACCATATAGGCTCTAAAGTCGCCCTTATCGGCGGCATCCCATGCGCTGCCCAAAATACGGGTAGGGCAAACGATCTGGCCATCAAGGTGTAAGTCGCGTAAAGCGGTGAGGGGTGCCAGTACATCGGCGCGGCCTGATCTCATCGCCTTCATGGCTTCGGTAATGCAGGGCTGTAGATTGCCGTCGATTAAGCCCTTAGCGGCTTCGACAACGGCTGGCTCTTTATCCTGAGCAATGAGTTCTTCCAACAGGGTTTCGGCGTCTTTGCGCACGCGGCGGGATTCGCGGTAAGGCGTGACTGGCGCGGTGCCAAACATCTGGAACTGACGACGGCCTAAAATACGCGCCCAGACCGTGGCACGCTGTGCGCCGCTGATGGCATCCATACCCGCTTCGGTATCGCCGTCTACTTTGTAGCCGTCAATATTTTTAGCGATGTAGGCGATGGCATAGGCCACGGCGGCGTAAACCATGTCTTGGCCTTTGCGTGGCTTGATTGCGTCGATTTTTACGCGGACTTTTTGGGCGTTTTTCTCGTTGGGTTCGGCTTGCAGATATTTATCGCGGATGATCTTAAGGGCTTCGCTGGCGTTTTTCGGCTTCACAAAAAAGATTAAGTGCCAGTGCGGGGTGCCGTCTTTGTGCGGCTCTAAAGTGCGCAGCCCCATAAAATCAATTTCGGCTTTGCTAAATTGGGTGCGGCATTGCGCCCAGCATTTAGTCAAATAGCTAGCGCTTTGTTGCTGGCTAAAGCCATTCCATTTTTTATTGAGGATCAGCTTTAAGTTTGGTTTTTCGCCAACGCTGGTGCAGCGGTGGTAGCAGCCTGGCGCAGTCAGAGTGATGGCGTAAGCGCGGTAGCCCATTTCTTGCGCCCGTTCGGCCATGCCCTTGGTGCGGACAATCAACTCGGTGCGTTTGTTTTTGCCGTTGGCCATACTGCCTTCCAGCACATCGGCCATATCGATCACTTCGCCATCGGGCGAAATAGCGACCGCTTCGGCCATGGCCACCGCGCTTTGTTGGGCGCGGATCACCATCCGTTCTAAATTCCAAGTGCTGACATAAGCTTTATCTTTACCCATGCCGATCCCGTAGGAATAAGCGCGGGCTTCAGCGGCGCGGATGGCGAGCGTGCGCAAGCGCTTACTCCACCACTTATCTGACTTGATCCGCGCGGCCAGCTCCAGCACATAGCGGCGCTGGGACGGTTTCATCTTCTTATATTCAAGGTGCTTTACGCCGTGCTCGGGTAGTACGATCCAGCCACGAGAAACCACCATTTCTAGCAACTCCAGCGGCTCTTCAATATTTGAGCAACGGACAGCAAATTCTTT
>JAPLQI010000111.1 GCA_026399755.1 Pseudomonadota bacterium | reverse complement strand
AGAATTGGTTGAGCGCGGCTACATCTATATCGCCCAGCCGCCACTATTCAAAATTAAGCATGGCAAGAGCGAGACTTATCTAAAAGACGAAGCAGAGCTGAAGCAATACCTGCTGCGCCAAGCCTTAAACGGCGCGTCGCTGCTCCCAAGCGCAGATGCCGAAGCGATTGCTGGCGAGCAGCTAGAAAAATTGGCCCGCCAATATTTTGCCTCTGAAGCCGTGATCGACAGGCATAGCCGCTTTATCGATGCCGCCGTATTACAAGCCATGATTGGTTTGCCTGTTTTGGACTTGGGCACAGAAGCCGCAGCGCAGCAAAGTGTTGATCTGCTGACTGCCGCCTTAGACAAAATTGTCACGCCAAACAGCCCGCGTTACACCTTTAGCTTTAATCGCTCAGAAGAAAGCTTTGTGCTCAAGGTATCCCGTCGTCAGCACGGTGTATCCACCATCCAATACTTGGACGAAGCCTTCCTGCTATCCGGCGATTACGCGCAAATGCGCAAAACCGCCGATATGTTGAGCGGCTTGTTGGGTGACGGCGCTAAAGTAAAACGCGGCGAGCAAATCCAGTCGGTAACCAACTTTAAAGACGCTATCGAATGGCTACTCGGCCTAATCCGCCGCAACGTAGCTATCCAGCGCTATAAAGGTTTGGGCGAAATGAACCCAGAACAGCTCTGGGAAACCACCATGGACGTCACCGTCCGCCGCCTGCTGAAAGTAAACGTAGAAGACGCACTGGGCGCGGATGCGGTGTTTACCACCTTGATGGGTGATCAGGTAGAGCCACGTCGTCAATTTATTGAACAAAACGCGCTGATTGCCCGGAATGTGGATATTTGATGGTTGTTGTAGGCTCACAAAATAAATGAAAAAAATAACAAATAAATGATTCAAACTCACTAAAGTTTACTTACAACTCCTTACATTAATGCAGCGCATTTTTGTATGTGGTGAAGGCCGTTTGATAATTTGTTTGTGAATCGCAAGAAAGGCCTCCAGCAATGGAGGCTTTTCTATATATAGGGCTATAAAATGTGCTGTCACCCAATCGGGCCTTTTTAGTCATTCAGGCGTGGACAGCAGAAGCCAAGAAAAATATTTGAATAATAGATGAGATTAATCCCATGAACATTCTCCAATACGAATCAAAAATCTGGGCTACGGCTGACTTACTGCGTGGCTGCGGCATCAAAGAATCCGAATGGCCATCCTTCATGATGCCGTTTTTTGCCCTGCTCATGATTGAAAGCCGTCTGGTGCGTATGTTTGACGATCTAAAGAAAGAGATTGGCGAAGAGGCATTTGCCAAGATTGATAAAGATGATCTTTACGACCTGATCAAAGATAAAGGTCAGGGCTATAACATTTTCATTTTTGAAAAGTCCCAAGCGCTGACCGAAATTTGTAAAAACGATAAGTCGTTTGAGATCGACTTCGATGCCTATCTAAAAGGCTTTGATGGCGAGACGAAAGGCTTACTCGGAGTCGATGCCTCCGAGGGGGAAAAATTTCTCGACATCAAGGGTGTCATCACCAAGCTCAAAGCCAAGAGGGTCTTGTTTAGTTACACCAAGCTGTGGGCAGAAATTGATCTAAAACCTTTCAACAACTCCGAAATCACTACGCTGGAAGAACACATCAAGCGCAAGTGGGCCGATATTTCTGCCGAAACCGCAGGGGAGCAATACACGTCCTGATGACGTGATCGCTCTAATCTCTGAAATTATTGCATCCAAAATTGAAGAATCCGACACGCTACTCAAAATCTACGACTGCACCTGCGGCGGTGGAAATATGCTGTTTGGGGTCGAAGATCGCATCAACCAGAAGTTTAAACGCCTTACTCAAACCTACGGCCAAGACTGGAACGATGCACTTTACGCGCTGGCTAAAATCGAAAGCCGCTTCCGTCCCGACTCCAAAATCGAGCATGGCAACACGCTGGTCGATGATAAATTCGATAACGAAGAATTCGACGTCGTCATCGCTAATCCACCCTATGGCGTGAGCTGGGCGGGGTATGCAAAGGATATTCAAAACGACAAAACTGGCCGCTTCAAATACTTGCCGTCAATTTCAGATGGGCAACTCCTGTTCATGCAGCACCTCATCACCAAGCTGGACAGCGTTGGCATGGGCGTAGTGGTTCATAATGGCTCGACCTTGTTCAGTGGTGATGCGGGCTCGGCTGAAAGCAATATCCGCAAATGGATGCTCGATAGCGATATCGTCGAAGCGGTAATCCAGCTACCGACCGATGAATTCTTCAACACCGGGATTTATACCTATTTGTGGGTGCTTAATAAGAACAAGCAGACGCCTCACAAAAACAAAGTGATGCTGATTAACGCTAGTGAAAAATTCAAGCCCTTGCAGAAAAGCAAGGGATCTAAGAAAAATGAAGTGGATGAACTGAGCCGCTTAGAAATCGTGGCCACTCTCTCGGCCTACCAAGACAACGATTACGCCCGCGTGTTTGATAAAGAGTTTTTCTATTTCAACAAACAAGCCATCATGCTTACCAATGTCGATGAGCAAGGTAAATCCTTTGAAGCGCATCTGCCGATGAAGGAAGATAAGTTTGGCGTATTGAAGCGAGTCAGCTCAATTGAACTAACTCCCACCAAAATCACGCAGGGCGAAGTTGTGCTGAGTGAATTCAGTATTACGAAGTACGATGCGACCCAGTACGCCTCATTGGACAATTATTGCGCCGATGGCATCAAACCGCTCGTCGCCCAATTTGACTACAAAGAGCAGCCTTTGCTCATCACCACAGCAGATGCCAAATACTATTACGATGCCGATCAAGAAACCCTGATTAAAGAAGCGGACGGCAAGAAAGAAGCGCTTGGCTGCGGCAAGATCATCGTGAGCGCCAGCTACAAAAAAGCCACCAAGAAACTGGCCGAGCGCATTGAAATCAGCGTGGAATTAACGGCGGACTATCAAAAAGACTATGAGGTTGTTGCCTTCCATAAAGATGCAGCGGCAAACCAAGCTGCCATCGAAGCCTTTATGGCGCGCTACATCAGTAAGCCGTTCGAGTATCTGGAAAACGTCGTTGGCGTGGAGCTGAACTTTAACAAGATTTTCTATCAGCCGGAAAAACTGCGTGATGTAAGCGCAATTTTAGGTGAACTCGCAAATATTGATCTGCAGCTGAAACTTCTTGAGCAGGAGATTTTGCTGTGAATCTCCGTTCCCATTCGTATGAATCATATAAAGATAGCAATGGTGAATGGGTCGATAAAATCCCTTCCGAGTGGCAAGAGAAAAGAGTTAAAGATATTTTCAGGCTCGTCACAGACAAGGCACCAGTCGACAACGACCATGAACTGTTGTCGCTTTACGCAAGCATAGGCGTTAGGCCACGAAAAGATTTGGAAGCGAGAGGCAACAAAGCCAGCTCCACCGATGGTTACTGGGTTGTGAAAAAGGGCGATATTGTCGTTAACAAACTCCTTGCTTGGATGGGTTCTGTTGGCTTATCTGAATACGATGGGGTTACCAGCCCTGCTTACGATGTTTTGAGAAAAACGACGCAGGCACTGGATGAAAGGTATTTTTCATATTTGTTTAGAACAGAGATCGCCAAGCAAATATTCAAGAGAAATTCGCGCGGCATCATGGATATGCGTCTGCGGTTATATTTTGACAAGCTCGGTGCAATCACTGTTCCTGTCCCGCCGTTTTCGACGCAACAGGCGATTGCCACTTACATTGATACAAAAACGGCACAGATTGATCGTCAAATAGATTTGCTCGGCCAGAAAGCGACGCACTTCGGCAAGCTTAAACAATCGCTGATCAACGAAACCGTCACTCGAGGGTTGGACAAGTCCGTTCCGATGAAGGACAGTGGGGTGACGTGGATTGGCCAAGTGCCAGAGCATTGGGAGCTAAAGCGTATTAAGGAAGTTTGCGATATCAATAAAAATACGCTCACTGAGAAAACACCGCCTTCGTATGAATTTGATTATGTTGATATTGGTAGCGTCACATATGGGGCACGAGAGTACACAAAAGAGCGCATGACCTTCGATACTGCGCCCTCTAGAGCAAAACGTATCGTCCAAAAAGGAGATACGATAATTTCAACGGTGCGGACGTATTTGAAAGCAATAGCGACTATCGATACGGAGGTAGTTGATCTAATCGTCTCCACTGGTTTTGCAGTTATCTCGCCGCGAAAAAAAATTGCAGATAGATATTGCTCCTATTTGCTAACGTCGAATTGCATCGTTGATGAAATTTGCGCCCTGTCGAATGGAGTTAGCTATCCGGCAACTAACGCGACGGTAATTGGCGATTTATTTTTTCTCATTCCGCCACTGGCTGAGCAAGTGTCCATCGGTGCATATCTCGACGAAAAGACAGCACAGATGGATCACATCGTCGTTACGATTAGTCGCCAGATCGAAAAGCTTAAAGACCTGCGCAAGGCCCTCATCAACGATGTGGTGACTGGAAAAATCAAAGTGGTGAGCGAAGGACACGCCGTATGAACGAACTTCATCTGCAAGATAAATTCCTGATCCCGTTCTTTCGGGAGGGCTTGGGCTACAAGGAAGTCAAAGCGAACACCGTCACCCAAGCGCTGATTATTGAAGAAGACTTGCAAGCGTTTATTGCCGAGAGCCCGCTCAACCAAAAGCCCTATGAGGCTTTGCTCAAGAAATACAAGGGAGACGAAAAGGCTTTGTTGCAAGACCTGATGGCCTTGCTTGCCGAGCGGATTGCCAGCAGCCGTAATATGGCTTTGTTCATCAATGCCAATAAATCGATTACCTTGCAAGGCATCAAGCTGCATTTGTTTTACACCAGCGACAGCGTGATTCACGGCAATGCCTTGTTTGATGAAAATATTTTCTCGGTGGTGCAAGAGCTGCCGTACAAGTTCAATTTTCAAGGTACACAGATCTACTCTTTCCGCCCGGATATTGTGTTATTTGTGAACGGAATTTATCTCGGCTACAGCGAATTAAAAAGCAACTACACCAGCCAGAGCGCCCGCAAGAACGGGCGCGGCAAGGTGCTGAAAGATTATTTTGATGCGGTGAAGGTGTATCACCAGCATATCGACAGCAATGAGATGCTGAGCGACAAAGAAAAGCAGAGTGTGCGTAAAGACTTTCTTAAAATTTTCGAGAGCGCCATTCACATCACCACCACCGACATTGGCGAAACCTATGTCATTCGCACTATTGCCGATTACTTTGACGAGATATTGGCCACCTGCCGTGAAGGCAAATTCGACCGCGAAGAAATAGAGAAAAAGGCGCATGGGGTATTCAAGCTCTACCCCTTGCTTAAGCCCGACGCCGAAAAGAAGGACAAGCTCAAAGAGCTGTTTTCCGCTTTGTACGGCAAGCTAATGATTGAGAAGGAAATCTTGTATTACAACTTCATCGAGCGTGATGTTTACGTCAACAAAGGGGTGAAGGAGGTAAAAGACCAAACAGGACATTTGATTTCCCCGCGCCCGAAACAGAAATTCGGCACCGACAAGATCATGGCCAAAATTGATGAACTCTTAGCGCACGAGCAAGAGCCTGACTATTTTGAGAAGCTGCTCGAAAAGCAGTTGGTGGGCGTTTCCGAAGCCAAGAAAAAAGAACTGCTGGAAAAGCGTAAGGGCTATTCCAACAATAAGAATGTGTATTCGCTGCTGATGCAATATGCAGCTGGTTTTGGTAAGTCCAACATCATCGGCTGGTCAGCTCTGCAGTTGAAAGACTTGCGTCGCCCGGACGCCAGCGGCAAAGCGCAGTTCGTGTACGACAAAATCATGATTGTGGTGGATCGCCTGCAATTGCGCAGCCAAATTGATTCGCTTATTCTGAACATGAACATCGACAAGCGTATGGTGATTGAGGCGACCAACAAAAAGACCTTTCAAGAGGCTCTGGCGTCCGATACGCGCTTGGTGATTGTTAATTTGCAGAAGTTTGGCGCGGTGCGCGACATGCTCGACGCTGATGTACTGAAAAAGCTGGCTGGTATGCGCATTGTGTTCTTGATTGACGAGATCCATCGATCAAACAGTGGCGACCAGCATGAAGAAATGGTGAGCATTTTTGACGAACTGCAAAGTCCGTTCGACGGCGAGGCCTACGCCGGGCAAGCTACCAAGAAGAATTTAATCATCGGTTTTACCGCCACGCCAGACGACCACACACTGGCCCGCTTTGGCGAGTTCAGTGGCTATGCCGAAAGCGAAAAACTCTGGCGTCCATTTGACAGTTACACCATGAAAGAAGCGATTGAGGATGGCTTTATCCTGAACCCGCTGAAAAACATTGTGCCAGTGGCGTCGAAGATGTTGTTTGATTTGCCCGCAAATCCTCTCGAAGGATTTACAGAGAAGGAATACAAGGACGCGCAGAAAAAACAAGTCTACGAAAACCGGGATCGTATCGATGCCATTGCCAAGTATGTGGCAGATCTTTTAGTCAAGGATGTTTACCGCCAAATACGCGGCACGGGGAAAGCAATGCTGGCTGTGCATTCCATCAAGGCCGCCATTGCCTACCAAGGAGCTGTAACGAAGCATTTCAAAACCTTGGTTAAAAACCCCAAGTACCAGAAGTACGCCGACGCCCCCATTCATGTGGTGTATTCCAGTAACCAGGATGAGCAAAGCGCCACAGGGCTCAATGGTGGGTTGACGGAAGAAAAGGTGCTGGAGAGTTTTGCGCTCCGTAAAAATGGTTTGATGATCGTTGTCGCCAAGTTGCAAACCGGCTTTGACGAGAAGAAATTACACACTTTATTTTTGGATAAAGAAATCAGGGGCATCAGCGCCATTCAAACGATTTCTCGCGTGAACCGCACAACGAAAAATAAGAATGACTGCAAGATCGTTGATTTTTCCTACAACAACGTAAATGTGCAAAACATCAAGGATGCTTTCGAGCATTTCTCAGATGTGGTGGTGAGTGACTTCGATCCGTTTGGCGACAAAAAAGTGCTTGATGTATTGCTAACTGCACTGAGAAAGTCAGATACCTACGAGAAGTTTTTCACGGTATTCATGGGAATCTACAAGGATGCCGCCAAGCCCGACGACCCTGAGAGCTATTTGGATTTTGAAAGCAGCCTGAAGAAATACATCGATGCCAACCCGCAGCGCACCGCCGACACCAAGGCCAAGGCGTCGCAGTATTTCACCCTTCTCAACCGCATCGAATATGTGATTGAGTTGGATGAAAAGTACAGCGATCCAAGCTTTTTATTCTTCTGGCGAAAATTCAATACGCTCTACAACATGCTACATCGCAGCGAGGACGTCAAAGATCCGATTGAGGTGTATTTTGACAACCAGATTGGCATCGTTGAAGTGATCGCCGAAGAATCTCAAAAGAAGAAGAAAAAGCCAACTCAGGTTGCGGAGGGCTCGCAACCTGGTTCCGGTGGGCAGTTCGATATTTTGGCTATCATTGCGGCCCGAAACGAAAAAGAAGCGAAGACGGGAACACTCATCAAGGATTTTGAAGGCAAAATCATGGAGCTGTTTAACTACGTAAGCGTCTCAAGCGAAGGCGAAAGGCTAATCGTCAAGATCAAATCGCACGTTTCCGAATGTGAAATTTATGATGACTTTGCAAAAATCTATCGTCGTTACAAAGCTCTACATCGGCAGACGGTTGGCGACTATTTTTTCAAGGAAACTGAGGATCTAGTCGAAAAGCTTTGTGATGATTTTGAAAGTAAAGTGCGGGAAGCCCATCAAGCGATCGAATAATCCGTGGGTAATGAGCTTAGGGGACGTCTTTTGCTGCATATGGGATACGGGTGATGGGCTGATATTTACTCAGTCCATTTTTTTAGGTGGCGTTGTACTGTCTTTGTTGTTTTTCCAATCTTTTCGGCAATTTGTTTATGTGAGTAGCCTGCTTGTTTTAGTAAGTGGACTTGCTTACTCAGGTGGGAAATTTTTGCAGGTTTTCGCTTGGGGCGAATTTTTAGATCATCGCGAATTGAAAGCCAACTCGCAAGATATTTTAGCTTTGGAACCCAAGCTCCAAGTTGATATTCGTGGGGATCAATTTTCTCGCGAAGTAGGCTTTCGATATTTGCGGATATTACTGAATTTATATCAATTTCAGTCAATTCATTCAGTATTGGATTTTGATTTATTGTGCGAATGATGGTTTGTACTGAGCGTTGTTCGTTCGGTAGCGGGGTATGCCAAAGTACTCGCGCTACCCATGCATAAGGTTCAGAGGCCTTATCTCGCAAGATACTTCTGAATTGAGGGTTAGTTTCTTCAAATCTAGTAATTACGCGCTGACCTTCTCTGTTGCGCCGCATTTTATCGGCCGCTGACCCTGAGCCTATTTTTGAGAAAGTATGATGCTCACAGTATTGTGAGTGGGGTCTGCAAAGCCTTGGGCAGAGTGCACATATGGGCTGTTGTCGATAGTGATTCGCTAGATGATGAATACTTTGAAGTAGCTTCAAATCTTGAATGCTAAATTCTTGCCCACGGCGCTGCTCGAGTATTTGAAATAGGTTTTTTAGTCTCAGCGCCAAGCTGAGATGTCCGAACTCGTCGCTTCCTACTCTGAACTCATCTGTGATTTTTATTAGATTTTCATTCATCTTCAGTGCGAAGTAGAAGTGAAATGTGACCATTTCATGGTCATTAGCAAATTCCCACGAATCACGTCCCCACCATTTTTGACTGCTTGAAGTGGTTGGTATTCGGGTTGGAATTTTAGCGACTCTTCGTTGATAAATAGCTATGTTGTTCGTACCCAATAATTTCGACAATCCTTTGCCGTCGTTACTGATGCTGTAACTCGCAGACTGGCTCAATAGAGCCAGCCCTTGCGTCGCCTCGAAAATGAGATTATCTGCTTGTTCGCTAGTCATGATATGTATGCATTACAACTGGATGCACCAATATTTTTCAATAGAATCAATGGTTAACTTTGCATGTGGTGGACATTTTAGATGTTAATGCATATTCGTAAGTTATTACAGCAAATGTGTCACAATTTACTGCATACAACTGCAAATAGATGGCGGGGGCAGTAATGAATACACAATTGACGGCCCGAGAAGTTGCGGCACTTTTGAAAGTATCGGAACGAGGCTTCGAGGGGCTGATTGCAAAGAATGAAGCACCGCCATTTTATCGCTTAGGTCGAAGTCGCCGGTGGGATCCAGATGTTGTAAAAAAATGGATCACTGAGCGATCAGCGGTAGCACGGTGATAAATAGCTAACGATTTGAGTACGTATATAAAAATTGAAACAAAGGAGATATGAAATGTAGAAAGAAAAAACGCGACCAAGGCCTAAGACCGGATCGCGCTTTTGCTTGGTATTGCAGCTTGAGAACTCCAGTATCGGCACTCGCCAATCGAACGTCAAGGCCTCTCCATAAAATTTTTTTGAAATCGGATATTCCGAGGGCGAAGTGTTGCCCATCGAAATGAATGTCCATGCGATTCGCGAATACGCAATGGGCAAGTCACGCCCTGTGTTTCGCGAGTTGGAGAAAAGTTATGCCTGTTCGTCAAGTGGTAACAAGGCGTTCTAATCATTTTCGAACGATTATCCCCACTTTAAAAAACGTCAGCCCTGCGCGTTGTGAGTCGCTTCTAGAAGGCAAATTCATTTGGATTTGCGAACTCTATGGACAAATAGCTAGCTTCGAAGTGCAGCCTAGCGTGGAATTAATTCATGTAGGAGGGCGTGTGGAGCGTTACATCCCTGATCTTAGGGTTGATTTTATAAATGGCACAGAGGCTTGGTTTGAAATTAAACCTCTAGCAAGGTTAGGTGTAGAGCGTGTTGCACAGCGTATGGCTGCGGCTAAAAAACACTTTGCGGAAAGCGGTCGGCTTTTTCACGTGATCACCGATGTTTTCCTTAATGCCGAACCATGCGCAAGCAATGTTAGAACAATTGCATATCATCGACGTGGTCGATTGTTACCAACAGAATTAAACCGCATTGATGAGATGTTTCAATCAGTGGCTCCCAAGACTTTAGGTGAGCTAATTGATTTACTTGGTGAGCTCGAAGCATGGCAATTGCTTGGTTTAGGCCGTGTTGGCGTTGATCTTGAAAAGAAGATTGATTCCGATGCGTTAATTTTTTTAGAAGGGGGGCATCGCCATGCAAACCTTTTCGCTTAAATTAAATCTATGTATTCAGCTGCGCGGGAGGGTTCTGAGGCTTAAAAAAAGACTTCAGAATTGGAATCTACTATTTGAAGACGAGCTCGGCGCGCCTATTGAACTGAGTGAAAAAGAGTTCTACTTGGCTTTTGAACGTCGAGAAATAGTTGTTGATTCTCATCAGCCTTATCTTGATAAAGTGCCTCTCGTACGAAATGCCGCACCCGATTTGTCATGCTTCCGTGATGCCCATTCTGGTGAAGCACTTCGACGTCGAGCGTATCTCAATCAATTACGTGATGTTGAAACAGGTAAGTTGCCATCGAATGAGGAAATTTCAGGGCGTATTGATGCGATTGCATCAACGATTCAAGATTCAAAAAAACCGCCTTCGCCAAGTTCAATACGCCGATGGAATAAACTCTATGATGTTTTTCAATCCGTTGTGCAATTGGTGCCTCAGTACTTTAAAAAAGGACGTGGGCAGACGATCGTTGGCGAGCTTGAGGACTTATTAGAGCTATCTATGGGGGAGGCATATCTTCAATTGGAACGGCCAACGGTTGCGCACCTTTATGAAAATTTTAGATGGCGAGTGAATAATTTTAATCAACAACGGTTGCCATCACAGCTACTAAACATTCCATCGGAAATGACTGTTCGACGCTATCTTGAGCGTCTTGATCCATACCAGTTAGATTGTAAACGGTTAGGTAAATATGCTGCAGATAAAGAGCACCGCTCAGCCGTCGGTGAATTACGCGTTGATACAATTCTCGACAGATGGGAAATCGATCACACGCACGTGGATCTTCTATTGGTAGACCCAGATACCGGTGAAGTCATTGGGCGGCCCTATATTACGGTCATTCTTGATCGTTTTAGTCGCGTGGTAATGGCTTTTTGGATTCATCTTTCTCCGCCCAATACCGAGTCAGTCTTGATGACTATTGAGCGTGCAATTAGGCCTAAGAAAACGTGGCTAAGTCGTTTTCCAAATGCAGTTAATGATTGGCGTGCTCACGGCTTACCACTTTCTATTGTTCCTGATAATGCAGCCGAATTTCACGCACACGGCTTAATTGATGCATTCAATGAGTTGGGTATTCAAGTTATCTTTCCACGCTCTCGTGGCCCTCAAATGAAAGGCGCGATTGAGCGTTTTCTTGGAACTTTATCCCGAGATTTGTTTCATCGCTTGCCTGGAACCACATTTTCTAACACTCAAGAGCGAGGTGATTATCCGTCTGAAGAGTTGGCTTGTCTGACCCTAAGTAAACTTGAAGGTATGGTCACCTCTTGGATTGTCGATTGCTACCATCAAAAACCGCATCGTGGGCTTAAAGGGCGTACCCCCGCAGCTGCTTGGCTTGCGGGGGAGGCAAAGCGGACGCCACGATTACCTGTTGATCTAGATTCATTGGAGTCGATTCTGTCTCTTCGTGCGACACCGCGATTACATCATTATGGCGTTGAAGTTGATTGTCAGCAATATCACTCTCCAGAGCTTGCTGAATTGCGTTTACGTATTGGGCAAGACGCAACTGTTGATGTTCGTTTTCGCGATGATATGGGCCATATCTGGATTCATGATCCAATCAGAAACGTATTCTTCTCCGTGCCAAATAAAAATAAAAGAATGTTTGGTATTAGCCGTGATTTATTCAAAAAGGCAAAGTCTCAGGTAAAAGTGAGCAAAGGGGATTCAACGAATGAAGAGCAAGTATTTTTGGCGTACCGTCGAATTTTTGATGATGTGGATCAAGCGCGGAAATCCAACAAAATGAGGCTGCGGCGTTTTGCTGCGCAAGCAAAACTAGATAAGAACGGAAAGGTTCGAGCCCCTCTAGTGCATGATGTGGCTCAACCTAAAGGCTTTGATGAGAATTCAAATTTAAATTTCGATAAAAGCACTCCTGCACTGTTAATTCGCCCGCGAAGTGCTTGATCTAGAAGGCTTGAAATCATGAATAATTTAAACAAATGTAATTTCTCACTTCGGTGCCAATTTATTAGTACTCCTCAAGCAGAAAAAATCTTTGGACGAATTAATGAGGTGTTGGAGGATACGCTTCGTTCAAGGGCTAGTAAGGGACTTTTGATAGTAGGTGTGAGTGGCACAGGAAAAACAACGTTGGCACGTGAGTTCGAAAATGAAAGATTCCCAAACGGCCGAGTGTCGGGGAAGTACTGTCCATTACTATATGTTGAGATGCCCTCCTCGCCAACAAAAAAGAATCTAGCAACTGCAGTCCTTACTGCACTAGGTGATCCATTTGCATCATCGCGTGGCCATTCCGCTGAGGCTAAATTCTCTCGAATTGTGACACTTTTGAAAAACCTAAACGTTCAAATATTAATTCTCGATGAGGCGCAGCACTTGGTTGATTATAAGCGCGGTAATGAGTACGAGGCTGCGGACTGGATTAAAAGTTTGATGAACGAGACTGCTATTGCGGTTGTATTACTTGGTTTGCCACGTACTCAGAATTTGCTCCGAGCAAATGAACAATTACGGAGACGATTTTCTGCAAACGTGCAGTATGAAAGGTTTATATATTCAGGGCAATCTGCTAATGATTTCGCTCATCTAATACATAGTATTAGTCAGATCTTGCCCATACCTTCGATTGATTTAGTGGGGAATGAAATTTGTAGGCGTCTGCATTGCGGAACTTTTGGCCTACTTGATTATTTAATAAAGCTAATTGACCGTGCCGTATTTTTAGTTCAAATCGGTAATGTTGAGGGCATTGATCAAGGTATTCTTGCTCAAGCATTCATCGATGAAATTTGGTCTGATGCGCCTGCGCATCGTAACCCTTTTTCAGAAAAGTTCGATTTTAATCCTTTGATTGGCCTTCATGAACCGTTTGATAATTTTGAAGCTAAGTAATATCTATATGGAGTGCTCAATTTGCTAGTCGAGCAACTAACGATAATGATCAATTATATTGATCACCATGTTGAAAAAATCATGAGGCATCCATGATTCAGAAAGATGCATTAAGGCAATTCAATAGCATTTTGCGAGCAAGAGTGCTTCCGACTACTGATTTATTGATTCACCATGAGCCATATAAGAATGAAAGTCTTGAAAGTTATTTGTTTCGTAGTGCAAACAATAATGCATTGAAATCTTTGGCTGAACTTGAACGCTCATTAAGTCTGCCTAATGGAAAGCCATTTTCATATAAGCGTTATGAACAGTTAAGTACTAGTATTGGCGGAAGCGTTAGTAGATTGGCGACAATGATACCGACAATATATCAAAATAATATTTTAATGTTAAATCGGCATTCACTGTTAAACCAACAACTAGCACTCACGACTTCAAAATTATGCCCTTGCTGTGTCAAGCAATATGGGTATGGGAAAATATACTGGTCCTTAGCCGCTTTAGCCGTTTGTGAAGAGCATGGGGTTTATCTAATCGATTCGTGTATATGCAAACCTGACGCATTGTTGGATACAGCTCGGCCAAGTTATTCTGTGTGTAAGTGCGGCTTAGATTTACGCTTTGAAATTGGGAGGCCAGCGAGTGATAACGCAGTTATGTTGGCTGAGGAGATTGTACGATTATTTAATCGTATACCTAAACCCGGCAATAGTATGTTAACAAATGTTTTTGGAGGGGCTTCAGACTTAATCCTCACCGATGTTTTAACTTTAGTCGCATTACTCGGTGTGCTTGATAGTGAAACAGGAAGCATCGGAGTGAGACTTGCCCGCCCCTTAGTGCGATTGGCATATGTGGTTCCCGCCTTTGAAAAAGCGGCTAATGCTTTAGAAAGTTGGCCAGCAGGTGTATTTCCACTCTTCAGGGCCGCACTAGGTTTGAATCAATACACACCAAAACCCAGCGTTTTAATGCGAAAACTGAGTTCTCTTTCGGAGGCGATAGATGGAAAGGTAACGCCAAGCGTTTATAAAGTATTTTTGGCGGCACAAGCTGCATTTATGCAAACGCCATCAGCTTGGAGCCCTGTGCATTTGAGCCAAAAAGTGTAGGAAACTAAAAATGCTGGGGTTAATTTGTAGCTCTTCACCACATCGAGATGAGAGTCTGCTTAGTTTTTTATGCCGCTTAGCGAATCTGAATTCATTGGATGCATCTGAGGTCTTGAATTTATTTTGGGGCGCGTCAGATGATGTGGTGAAGGCTAGTGCTTTCTTAAAAAATAGCCCGAAAAGTTGGCATCGTGAACTTCAAGAGCTTCGAGTGCCTGTAACTCGATCTGCAAGGCTTTTGAATTTTCGAAAGCACAAGTATTGCCCTTTGTGTTTAACGGGTATGAAGTATTGGAGGTCGGAGTGGCATTTGATGCTTGGTTCCGTGTGTGTTGAGCATCAAATACACCTTCTAGATCAGTGCGTGCATTGCCGAGCGAAGGTTTCGTTGAATTCAATAACTAACTGCTCCTGTATGCAGTGCAATCAATCACTCGCATTTGAAGGACTGAATAATCTAACGAAGGGATCTGCAGACGAAATCTGGTTCGCAAAACTGCTAAGACGTAAATTAAATGGCTTTAGTGATTCAAGTAGTTCTATATGGGAGCTGAAACTTGATGATTTTCATGAGGTTGCATTGCGTTTTGGATTTCGGGCAGCTCAGATTGAGCACGGTGGGCTTTATTTGAAAAACGCTGGATCATTATCTCTTGCCGCAATGGTGAGCCGATATGCTGCAGCAGCTATGCGATCTTGGCCAGATGGGTTTCACGAGCTACTTAAGCAAATTATGCTCAAGAGAAAGGCTAAAGAGCATTGGAAAATATCGCATGCTTTTGGGCCGATTTATCGGGATATATATATTGAGTTGGCTGACCCTCAATTTGATTTTGTTAGGAGGGCTTTTGAGCAATTCATCCACGAGAATTGGAGTGGGCCTCTTGCTTTTCGTAATAAGAATTTAGATGTCGGGGTAATACAAAATCATCGATGGGCTCCAGTCTCAGATGTCGCGAGAAAAGTAGGCGTTGACCCTTCGCTACTGATTCGAATGGCCGATGCAGGGGAAATACCATCGAATTCGTTAAGCCATGCCAGTGGCCGAGTTGAACGGTTGGTTGATCGATTGCACGTTGAGCAAATGGCGAAGTCCCTGATCAATCTTCAAACACTCAATCAAGTTTCAGAAACGCTGGCAATTTCTGAGTTGAGGGTACGGCAGTTAATTAAGGCAGGATTATTGGTTGCTGTTGGCGGAACCCCGAAATCTGGCGAGTGCTGGTGGTTTAGTTTTGACTCACTCGCGCAGTTGACTGCCGTACAAATCAAACCCGAAGAGAATGAGAGCAAGGAATTATTCTCTTTGAAGTCGTTTACTCAGTTTGTCGGGAACAGCCAGGAGTTCGTCTCACTTATTCGTGCAGTCCATGCCCAGCAAATTCATGTCAGCACCATCGCTGGTGCAAGTGTGCTTGAAATGGGATTTTGGCAGTTCGAGCGTGAAGAAATTGACCTCTGGATTAAACAACATCGACTTAATGCAAAGAATGAATTAAGCGTCATCGAGGCAGCAAGCATTTTAGGTGTGAAGCAAGAGGTTGCTTATGCTTTGGTTAGGCTTGGGCTGTTACGTTGCGAAACTAAGTTAGTCGGCCGTCGTGCAACGCAATGGATTTCGTTGTCAGAGCTGAAACGATTTCAGAAGCATTATTGTTTTGGTTCTGAGCTTGCTCAGATATTTCAAACCAGCCCTAGGCATCTACCATCAATTTTAATGGCAGAAGGCATTTTTCCTGCTGCGGCGCCCACTCTTCCTGATGCGTATTGCCGACAATACGTTTGGCAAAGATCCGCAAAGTTAAAGCTATTTTTAGCGATGAAGAAAATTAGTATAAGGGTTTAAAAAATACTCTTTGTTGGCCGTAATTCAGATTGCGCATTTTTATGATCTATTTTCATCCTCGCAAAATCATACAGCACTGTCTTTAGAATACTCGATGTAATATATTCTCTGCGCATGCCCACCAAAATATCCGATAGTATTTGGCAATCAGATTAGATAAACAACCTAAGAAAAATATGTCGATTGAAATAGTTGGACAACAAAAATATCAGTTTCAGGATCGGGTATGCATTCTTATTGGTCTTATGTTTATGGAGGATATGCAAGCTCAACTTCATATCGAACCAAAGAACGGTGAGGATGCTCAATTAAACTTGATTGATGGGGCAGACTATGTGCCTATTGAAATTCAGGTCAAAGGTAGCAGCACCAAAATAGATATGGGCACTTTGGCTAGTTGGATGGCTCACTTTCCGGAGCACGAGGCATCCCAATCATTGCTTGAGCGTGTAGTGCATGACAAAAACCGTATTGCGTTAATAATCGCCACAGCAAGGTCTGACGATGCTTCATCAGTTTTCTGCGTGGGATTAGATGGTGATGACATAGGTTCACAACGAAAGCTTGGCAGCATTAAAAAGATAGACGTGGCCGCACTTCAAACTGGTTTTGCAAAATACGCGGTCGCTAAGAAAAACGATACGACTCTAACTGAGAGTCGTCGGAATCGCATTAATACCTATATTTCTGGGTTAGCAGAATCTGCTCTGAGGCAAGCAGCACATCGTATTAAACTCGTTGAGTTGATTGATGACGCAAAGGTTGAGCATGAGCTGTTTCAACAGTTGACGTACATTCACGGCATGCCGCCAGATGTGGTGTCGGAAATATTGAGTAAGCTTGAAGCGATCGTGGTCAGCGAGAAGCGCACGGGTAACGACGTCCTTCCTGTATTTCGGGCGCTTATTTCCCAGTATCGCCCGAGCAACCCGCTTCTACCAGCAAATTATCTAAAGCGCGGCGACGAGGATGAGCTGCTAAGTATGCTGTCGAAACAGGGCTTTCTGCTTCTTTCTGGACCACCTCGGATCGGCAAAACGTCTACCGCTCGTTGGATCGCCGCGAATCTGCAGTCAAAAGGTTACAAGGTGGGTATCGTTGAGAGCATTGATGCGGCTCAGCGCTTTTTGATGGATCCTGTGTCCGAAGCACGGTTGGCCATAGTTGACGACCCGTTTGGCAGTGCACACCCTACTGACGCTCCAGCACGTGAGTTCGCGGCCCTTGAGCGCGTGCTGAAATCGCTTCCATCTAACCGAAAATTGGTGGTCGCTCAGGCAGAGGATCGACTTCTTGAAGTGACGAGAAAAAGTAAGGTCGCAGAAATCAAGATCGCTGGCGCATCTTGGATTCCGCTTGAGAATAAGGTCGGAAACTTTCTCGCGCAGTTGTGGAGTCAGGAGTGCAAGCTGCAGGGTGTTCCATCTCCACTGGCAGAGCGTGTTCGAGATATTCTTTTGTCGGGCGCGCTCGATCTAGAGCCGGGTTGCTTAGTGCACTTGGCCGTCAACCATGCTCATTTATCGCAAGATTGCAGTCTCGAAGATATCAAACGGTTAGCGCGGCAAGACGCTTCGGCCCTAGCAATGGCATTTCGCTTGGATGGGCTAGACAAAGTGGCTGCAGCTATGGCGGTCGGTACTACCCAGACCAGATTGATTGCTCACATGGAACTCGCCTTTGCTCTAGGACATGGTGCACCTGATCGGCCGGGGGTGGTTAATGTTTCTGGAACTAAGATGTCTATGGGGGCAAATTCAAAAACGTTGACTCCTCTTCCGGATGCGTTATTTGTGTATGACAGCGAGCCCACGTTAACAGACGAGCAAGATACAAAGCTGGAGCAATTGGAAATTCGTCGAATAATCGAGCTTCCAATGAATAAAGGTTACCGATTCACTCATCCTTCTTACCGTGCCGGCTCGGAACTTCTCCTTGATGCGGATACTCATTCTTCAATGAGTCGCGCGCTGGCGATAGTCGAAAGATGCCTTTTCAGTTTGTCGTCAGATACCGCAAATGCTGCCGCGGCGAATTTATCTTGGATATATGAGCGGTTAAATACATCAGAAGCCCAAGAGAAAATTATGATTATGGCGATCGATGGAATGAAATCGATGTGGCCAGATGTGCGTGAAAAGTGCCTGCAGTTCCTTGCTCGACGGTTCGGCAAATGTACCGACGAACAGCGTGAGGAAATCTCTTCTGGGGGAGTGTGGAATGTTATTACGTTCGGGCGTGATGTAATCAAATGGGCCAATGATCGGCCTTTTATTCCGAAGCCGGTTGGTAACGTGATTGAAACCTCTTTCCTTGGTAGGCCGATATCTAAAACAATGGTCGAGAAAACCTTGACGGAATTGTCGGATACGGGTCATTTTTCCGTATCTGCGGAGGCTGCCGCTGAAGCTGCAGAGTTTTTGTCATCCAACCCAAATCGGGCAACAGCCCATATCATCAGCCGATTGCTCAGCTTTGAACTAGCAACTCTGATAAGGGCTCCTGCGACGAAAGCATGGCTTTGCCTCCAGCGTGAGAACGATGAGGTTCTGCTTGCACAGATATTTAGTGAAGAACAACCTGCAATCGTGTCTAAGGCCTTTAAAGCAACGGTTGCAGTTTGGTGGAAATGTACCCAGGAGCGGCGTGATTCCCTTCGAGCAGGGCTAGTAAAGATGGCCGGCTCTCCTGTCTCAGCGTTTATTTTGATTGGTCATCTTGTGAAGTTTGAACGGCCAGAAGAAACGGGTAACACCCCCCCATGGCCACTCTTTGAGGCATTGATGCCTGTGGTGTTGACTCGCCTCACCATTTTGCCAATGCATCAGGCTGCAAGACTCTATGCTGTGATGGAAGTGGCCATCAAGCACATTGAGCCCGCTGTCTCTCTAGCCATCGTGGATGCATGGATTACATTCTTGATGGACTTTGCAAAAAGAACGCAGCCGGATGATTTTCTTCTTGGCGTAACTACCATCATGTTGGATTCTACGGAGAATGATCCAAGTTATCGCGCCAAGCGTGTAGCCTCCCTCCTGCGTGTTCCTGGTACGGGAGCGAGGATTCGGATTGTCACGGATCTTGTTGATAGATGGAACGATCTGACACCCGAAGAACATACGTCTGTCATTGAGCAATTGACGGTTTCGAGTCAAGATGAAAATTGGTTGCGTGCCGCAGCCATTTCTCGCCCTCTAGTGCCAGAAGTCGTTCAGCACGCAATTCTTCCAGAAGGCATCGATCTTGGGGGGGCCGCCGAAGATTTGGTTCGTACGTTGTCTCCCAATTTGCTCAAGGCAATAGTGCGTTTATATGCCAGCGATCACCCAGCCATTGAATACTCGGCGTCTCGGCGCTTTGCAAAAAACGTTTGGGAGCCTGTTTTGAAAGCAGTCGCAGAGGATGCCAATCATCCATGCTTCCGCCAAGCCCTATGGTATTTGATTAGTAGCCGTAACAATCATTTAAGTGAGCTGATCTCATTGCTGGGCAAAGAGCAAGCGGATTTAGTATTTGACATGTTGCTGGAGTATGTTACGCATTCGGGGGGGGAGTTCCTGACTGAGGCATGGGGGGGGGTGTTTGGACTCGACCTAGACGACGAGATTAGGGAGGAATATTTCCAAAAAATGGTTGAAGTCGCCCCAATGGCGACAAACAGCTATAACGAGCTCGAAAAGTGGGTGCCTATACCATATCGGCAAGAGTTTTTAGAGCAATTTACAGGTGATCTGGTACTTATCAACTTGGCACATCATTTGTTCGTAGAAAACTTTAGTAGTACTGTGATACGTGAGGAGGGATGGCAAATGTATACGAAATTAGTGAGAGAATTTCCACCCTTACTTTGGTACACCTACGAATTACTTTCTAATAAAATGGAAAACCATAAGGCTCATTGCAGCGAGTTTTTGGAAGAACTGAGAGTGCTCGGCAGTGCGGCACGCTCCTTATCGCTGAAAAAACCAAAACAAATTTATGAACCTTTGGATAATTGGCTGCACGCTGGTTTTGACATTTAGGTAAGGAACTAAGGAGAAGCAGGTGGCAACGGCCAAACAGGACTATATGAGTTTCTTGCGCTGGCTAAATGCATTACAGCCGGCCCCCCCTGACCACGTCAGGCAGTTGGCAAATTTGATATACAGCGATTTTGAAGCTATTGCAGAAACTGCTCCCCAACGCAATGCACGAGCGATCCACTTAGCCTCCCTCTGTCGTAGAGTCTTTGCTACGACTGCCGCAGATTTGCCTGGTGAGCAAGACGAAGACCCTGCGGCGGAATGGCCTTGGACGAGGCTTCGTAGCTTGGCCATCGGGCCATTTAGGGGCTTTGTGCGCGAGGAAATTTTTGACCTGCAGCGCCGCGTCGTCCTTTTCTATGGTCCAAATGGCGCGGGTAAGTCCAGCATTTGCGAGGCGATCGAGCGTGCTATGCTGGGGTCTGTCGAGGAGGCTGGATTAAAACGCCTTGATGAGGCTGCGTATTTGCGTAATATCCATGCTGCCCATTTCGTTGAGCCCCGTCTCATGGCTACTGGAGTAGATCGCCTCGAGGTACCCGTTGGGGTTAACGCGGATGTTTATCGCTTCTGCTTTATTGAGAAGAACCGGATCGACGCTTTTTCGCGGATAGCGCAGCGCTCTCCTGGGCAACGTACAGAGTTGATCTCCACGTTATTTGGTATGGAGAAGTTCAATGATTTCTGCAATCGCTTCAACGAACATATCGACCCAGCATTGATTGTAGACCCTCGCAAACAGCGCGAGTTACGGCTTAAGCAAGAGGTTCTTGCTGTAGACCAAGTGACTACGAGTACCGAAACTGAAAGGCTTGCTCAGCACGACGCGGAAAATGAGCTTTACTCGATGGAGTTTAGGGCTGAGATGACTTTCGCGGGCCTGCAGGAATTTATTGGTTCGGCAGAGTTGCCCGGGCGGCTGGCCGAACTGAACGGCTTACTTGATGCGGTACCAGGTTTGATAATTGGAGTGGATCGTTTCAGCCTCGCTGCGGCTTTCGAGCTCGTTAATGCCGTGTCGATGGCTCTGATTAGCACTACGCGCGAGTTAGAACGTCGCGCGAGCGACGTTTCGTTTCGGGCGTTATATGGAGCCGTTGCAGCGCTGGAGGTCGAAAGCATCGATCAGTGTCCCGCCTGTGAGACTCCATTGGATCAAGTGAGGAGCAATCCGTTTCATAAGGCCCGTGCTGGGTTGGATGTGCTTCGCGAGTTAGCCGAGCTCCAAGAGCATCAGGATCGGCTGCGTGATGATCTGGCTTCAGCTTCGACCGAACTACACGCTATCTTGGTTAAACTGTTAAGTTTCGTTAGATCTAATAGTGAGGCTGAAACAATATTGGGGCGGCAACTCCAAGAACTTACGGTTAGATTGGAAGGGAAAAACAGGTGGATGGGAGCCTGTCTGCCGGAGGCAAGCCAGGGAGTCGAGGCCGCATTTATTGAGCAACTCTATGTCATGGCCGACAGCATCTCTGTCGCAGATCAAATCACTCGGGCGCAGCTCGAACGTCGAAGCGAGCTCGCTGCTGAGCGCGACGATCTACTGGTGCGTCAGCGTCATATCGAACGGAGGAATGAGTCTCGTCGGAGGATCTCCTATGATGCAACTATTGCTCGTGCACGTATCGCCGCCTTTGATGCGGACAACGCTGTTCTCATTGCTGACGCAGAACGGGAACGACTCGACATTTTGCGCGATGCTCCTATCCGTGCTGCTTACGATGCGTTCATCCCTTACTTGAGGCGATTCAGAAACGAGCTTCCCGGAATGCTAATAGAAGGGTTAGGAGACTTGGCTCGCGATCTTTACAACGAATTCAACAGAGGAGACCGTGACGAAGACAAACTCGCTCAACTTTACTTACCTCTCACAGGTGAACAACGTATCCAACTAGCGTTCCGTCTTGCTCCTAACCGGCGTTTCGATGCCCTGCAAGTGCTGAGTGAAGGTCATATTCGATGCCTCGGACTAGCGATTCTTCTTGCTAAGGCCACGAGAATCAACTCACCGCTTTTAGTTTTTGATGATGCTGTGAATGCTATTGATCACGACCATCGTCACGGTATTAGGGAAACTATTTTCGCTGGTAATCGTTTTCAGTCAACGCAGATCTTAGTCACATGCCACAGCCCCGAATTTATTAAGGACATCAGAAACGCTATTCCGCAGGAACGGCGCGCAGACTGTCAAGAATACGCTTTGACACACCACGAGGGAGACCACCATCCACGCGTGCATCGGGATGTTCCTAGCAGTGCCTACATCGACAAGGCTCGCAACGACCTTAATCGATTTCAGCTACGTGACGCGTTGGCAAATTCTAGGCGCGCCTTGGAGATGCTTTCGAATAAGGCTTGGAAGTGGCTGGGCTCGCATGAGTTGGGCGAACTCAGATTAACTATGCACGGACCAACTTCGCCGTTGAATGTGCGGGATCTGTGTGATGCGATTCGTATCAAGCTTCACCGCGCAGGTACATTTGACCACCCAAGCAAAGCGCCGTTACATGAAGCTTTGGAACAAATTCTAAGTGCCTCGAACCTTACTTGGAAATATCTGAATGGAGGGACACACGAGGCGGAGGATAGGGACGAATTCGACCGAGTTGAAGTGGAACTCGTAGTTTCCCGCTTAGAATGTATTGATGCCTTGGATCTCCGCATTCGCAGATGAATAGGTGCTTAATGAAAGATCAAGACACTTAGCTTCCTGATCAGAGCATTGAGTTGGGTTTGAAGATTGATAAAAACTTATTTATAGGTTTATAAGTTCTTGGATTAACTACTGCTTTTTATTCTTTTGTGTATTGTTGCTAGCATTTTATGCTTGTGTGTGGTTGGGGGTTTGTGTTTTAAAAGTTTGTCGCAATCTTTAATCGCTTATCGCTACTTGACTGGGTGTTTGATGTAAATGTGGTGTGGCGCGCGTACATCTAGGGGCTTGGATCGCTAATTGCACTATAGTAGAGCGGTATGATAACGACTCGTCTGATTAATTGAAGTCAATTAAAGGAAAAGTTTATTTATATGAGTGATGATAGACGACATGTAGAGCAGGAAGGGATTAAATATTTTGGTTTTATTATGTCCAAACTGAAGACTCTAGTTAGAGAAGTATCTTCTCACGACAAGGGGATTGATCTCGAAGTAGAGCTAGATAATAAATATTCTATTAATGGTATTAATTGTTTTGTTGGTATTCAGGTAAAGTCTAGAACAGAAGCTAAAAAGCTTGCAAGTGGTGATTTTTCGATAACTGTTACTGAGCAAAATATTCAATATTGGAAAGCTTATGGTCGACCAGTCTTTCTTATATTGTATGATATTGACTCTCAAAGTTTATACTTGAGGCGGGTGGATACGCACTTTAATAAAACGATCCATGTGGATAAGTTATCCTTGTTGAATGCGGATACTATAAAGCATTTTCATGCTGCCTGCTTAGACTACAATATAAAGAGTATTTTTAATTATAATATTTCTGATTTGGAAAGTACTATTTTCTCGATGGGAGAAACGGTAGGTGATATTGCTCAGCCTGTAATTGAAAAAGTAAAATCTTTTCACTTGTTAGTTAATGAAAACAAGTTCGAGGCTGCATATGCAGAGATAAAGCCACTCGCTGAAATTTATAGAACCACTCGTTCGATTGTTGCTGGGTGCGCGTATGTATTGTCAATGTCGAATAATGAATTGGCTATGAGGTACGTAAATAAATTACTTGAACTCCCCAGTTTGTCAATCAGAGACTATAGCCTAGCCGCATATTGTTGCGCACAGTTTAATGAGTTTTCTCGGGCTGAGACAATCTTTGAGGCATGGTATCGAAAGGATGATACATTTGAAATGTTGCATAATTATGCATTAGCATGCTATTGGTCTGGTGACTATGTTAAGTCTAAGTTTTTGTTTGATGAAGTAAACGAAAAAATGGATATTGATGAGCATATTGCATTTAATTTTGCTTTGATATCTACAGCTATTGAAGATTATGATGCTGCGGTTGGTTTTTATGATGTGGCCATCAGTAAAAGTGTGAGCTTTTGTGATGCATATAATAATAAAGCATTGTTGCTGAAGAACCTTGGTAGACATCAGCTAGCAATGGAATGTTTTCAAGCTGCTGTCGATAATAATGCCGTGAGTGAGTTAATTTCCATTAATTATGCAGGTATTTTGAAAGACTATGGTAGGGATGAAGATGCTTTAGGTTTCTTTATTAGGGCGAAAGAGGTTAGTGATAGGGTAGATGTGTACATTAATTTGGCGTTGATATATTGTAGATTGGGTGATAATTATGAGGCTGAATTGTTGTTTAATTCTGAAGTTGTACGCTCTTACTTTTCTACACAACCGATTCAACAGTATTATGTAATGATGGATATTGGATTTGCAGTAGGCTACTGTGTGAGGTTGGCATATAGCGAAGATGGAATTATCGTTGATTCTATTCAGAAAATAAATCTTGATGAAATAATTAAGAGCAGCTGTGAAAATAGCGGGTTCGATTTTGAAAAAAATAAGGAGCAATTTTGGCGTAGCCCAAATCCAAAAGATAAATTGATAATGCCTCCATCAATTCAGCGTTAGCTAAATGGGCATTGTTAATGGAATGGATGCCCCCTCTAAACTAGCATTATCGGCGTCATACTGACTGATAGTTTCAATTATTTTGTGAGCTAAGGAGGATTTTCTCATTTTTTTTGAGAGTTTGTTGGTTCCAGCTAACAGAATAAATGACTAACTCATTGTTTTTAAAGGATGGCTGATGCAGTTATTTTGTGAGCCTACAGTTGTAGGATCCCATTAACTTCTAGATATTTCCCACTTTTCTAGATTTTTGGGATGTTAGTTTGAAGTTAAAAAAGCCCCGGAAGGGGCTTTTTTATTGAGCTTTTGTTCTATCTATACACGAAAACCATTGTAGGATTTTCGATATTCACTATAGGATTTGTCTGCTATTGTTACAAAGTTGAAGTTCAAAAATCCAACGTCAGGGCCCGTTACTCGACCATACCAGATGCTCATGAATGACAACATAGCTCCAATAGCTGATTTTGTGGGGGGATTGCCTCCCGAGGCTACTAGACAATTTCATATTTTGCGTGAGCGCAGGAACATGTCAGCTAAGGTCTATGTGTTGATGCCGCCGTTGAAAAAATGAAAGGCCGCAAACCATTAGGTAGCGGCCTTAATCTTTTCTGGTACAGACCAAAGCTGTTCGATGCCTTCTTGGTTCGTTTTCTGGCAATTCACAAAGACTGGTAAGCTATTGCCGCCAGAGTCAAGCAGCTGTAACCGGATTTCCCGGACATGCCCATCTCGAAAAATCATTGGCCAGATGTGCGTGTTCAAGAATATTCTGCTGGCCATAGGAAACATAAGTTCCATCGATTTTGTTAACCAGCGTTCCTTGTCTCCCCCAATAAGTAGGAGCAGATTCTGATTCAACGATTGAACAACTCCAGCACTATCGGTAACCAATATGGCGCAGGGAATTTGGTCAAATGATGGAGTTGGCGCATCTGCGCTTTTGCTAGGCACCGACAAAATCATGCATAGCCTCGATGAATAGCTGAGGCTCTGCCATGTGCGCACAATGGCCTAGAACATCCAAGATTTTTAGCGTGCTTCCTGCTATTTCGGTGTGAACGAACTCCCCAACGCGGAGGGGGGCTAGCGTGTCAGTGCGGTGCTGTAAAATCAGGCAAGGCACGTTTACCTTGGAGAGGTCTGTTCTGTTGTCAGAGAAAAAAGTAGTCCTAGCAAAAACTTTGGCTACAGTCGGGTCAGTTGAGCAAAAACTATCCGACAGTTCTGCCGTTACCACACTTTCCTCTCCCTTTGCTGATACGACGGGTGCTAAATAATTCGCCCATCCGATATAGTTCTGTTCCATCAAGGCCAGCAACCCCTCAAGGTCTTCTTTTTCAAAGCCTCCGATGTACTCCGGCGCATGGTTGACAAAGCAGGGGTTGGGTCCGAGCAATACCAACTTGCTGAATAGATCTGGCCGGGCGATAGACGCTAACACCCCAATACTGCAACTAACTGAATGTCCAACGAACGTTACTCCGCTTTTCAAATCTAAAGCGTCGCAAATGTCTAATACGTCTTGGGCATAGCCACTGAGATTGCTATATTTGGCTGCATCAAACGCGGTAATGTCGGACTTTCCGCTACCGACATAGTCGAATAGAACTTGTTTGTGTGTTGACTTGAACGCGGGTGTTACACGATCCCACATATTTTGATTGCAACCAAACCCATGAGCGTAAAGAACAACTGGACCATCACCATCACAATCAATAATTTTGACGTTATTTCGTGCGAGGATTTTTTCATTTTGAAGCATTTGACATTCCAATTTTAAGGATTTGATGCAGTGTGTGAGATTAACCCCAAGGTGGCCGATGGGCCAGTTTGTTGGAACCGTACAGATGCCATTGTTGGTTTTGTTGTAGCCCATGAGTTATTGCCCCACCTGCCTATTTTTGACTGACCTATGTCAAAATCACATTTTATTATTTAATTAAATTAATCGCAAAGCACGAGCATGGGTCAATCAATTCGGCGGCTGCGGAACTCGCTTCGGCGTGCTTCAAGTGGGTTCTTAAGCCCTATGCAGCGAGTGTAGAACTGTGGTTGCCTCTTTCTTGTGTTACTACTGCTGGAATTAATGCTCAGGCCCTGTGGTGGCTACCCGCACCAAAATCAAGGTGCCGAAGGCACTAAAAAGCAAGTCTCTGTAGCCAGTCTGCTGGCTGGATATTTACGCCACTCCTCCCCAAATATGCACCGCCAACCAGATCGCGCCGTCGCTGACTTCCAGTACGGTGTGCGGGGTAAGGGCGGGGATAAACAGGTAGTCGCCGCTTTGTAGTGCTACGGTTTTGCCCGCTACATCTAACGCAGCTTGGCCTTGTAGCAGCAGTACCCATTCGTCCTGCGGCTGGATGTATTCGGTGTGGGCGATGCAGGGGGAGCTGATGATGCGCTCTATTAGCAGGCCGGGCTGGGTGTGCAAAGGCTCAAAACGCTCGCCCGTGGCTGGGGGGGCTGCTTTCGTGAAAGATATTTTGCGGCATGGTGTTCTCTGCGATTTTTGGTGGAAGGCGGTGCGGGCTCTAATCTTAAAGATGGCACTGTATTCCTTTGTATTGCCTGAATTGTATATTTATATGTCGTAAGCATGCACGTAGTATGTAGGTCTACCCTAGAGGGCCTGCCGTATGCTGCTTGCTTCATTGAATTCGTTTAAAAATCGCTTATCTGATTTACCGCAAATGGCTTGGGGCTTGGCGGGGGCGTTGTTTGTTAATCGCCTTGGCGTGATGGTGAAGCTGTTTATGGCTTTGTATCTGCGGGAGGTGCTGGGGTTTTCGATTGATACCATCGGCTGGTTGCTGGCATGCAGCGGGGCGGGTTTATTGCTGGGGTCTTACGCTATTGGTGTGCTGAGCGATCATATGCCCACAGGCAAGCTGGCTGTGCGGCTGATGTTTGCCAGTGGCGTGCTCTTGCTTAGCCTTACATTACTTGAGTCGGCTTGGTTGCTGGCGCTGTTGTTGTTTTTATCGGGGGTGTGCGATGGGGGAGCGCGGCCTCTTAACCAGCGCCTGATTATGGAAAACTGCAGCCTAGCAGAGCGGCCACGGGCGCAGGCCTTAAATCGGGTGGCGGTTAATTTAGCGGTGGCGATTGCAGGTGTGTTGGGTGGTGTATTGGCGCATTGGGATTACCGCTGGGTGTTTGTGGTGAGTGCAAGCATGTCTTTTGCGGCGGCTTTCTGGCTACGCTGGGCTTTGCGGCGCTGGAGTGCGGTGCCGCTGGCTGGCAGTGCGCCAGCCGGGCCAGAGCAGGGGCTGGTCTCGCCTTATTCGGATGGGCCCTTTATGGTTTTTTTGCTGGTGGGGGTGATGCTGGGGCTGGCTTACGAAACGGTTAACAGCATGCTGGGCAACTATCTGCTGGATTTTTATCAGCTGGGCGCAGGGGCTTTGGGCTGGCAATTTACGATCAATGGGCTGCTAGTGGTGGCATTGCAGATTCCATTAACCCGCGCCACAGAGCACTGGGGCGAGCGCGGCCAGCTTGCGCTTGGCGCTATCTTGTTGGCGATTGGGCTGGGCATGTTGCCTTTTGGGGTGGAGTGGGGCTTTGCCTATGTTTGCCTTTCTACCGCGATTTGGACCATAGGTGAAATCTTGTTTATGCCCACAATGAGCGTGCTGGTGATGCAGCGCGCCGAGGGGCGTAAAAGCGGCCATTATTTTGGGCTTTACGGGGTGTGCTGGAGTGTCAGTATGCTGATTTCACCGGTATTTGGCAGCCAGATATACAGCCATTTTGGCGGGCATAGCGTGTGGTTTGCCTGTGCTATTTTGGCCATTTTGGCGGTGCCGCTGATGGATAGGGCGGCAGTTAAAATGGCACCCTGTGCGGTTTAAGATTTCATTTGGAAAAAACCAATCACGTCTTCCAGCTTTTGCGCGTGCATGGATAATTCATCCGATGTATTGGATAAATCTTCTGCAGCCATTGCGGTGGCTTGGGTGACATTACTTAATTTAGTGGCGGATAGATTAATTTGCTCAATGCCAATAAATTGCTCGCGCGATGCAGCGGAGATTTCTTGGACTAGATCGGCGGTTTTTCTAATAGATGGCACAATTTCATTCAGTAATGCACCTGCACGTTCGGCTTGCTCTACGCTATTGCTGGCTAGAATGCTGATTTCTTGTGCGGCGGTTTGGCTGCGCTCGGCTAGTTTTCTGACTTCGGCGGCGACCACGGCAAAGCCTTTGCCTTGCTCACCTGCGCGGGCGGCTTCGATAGCGGCATTCAGGGCTAATAGATTCGTTTGGTAGGCAATGTCGTCAATAATGCTGATTTTTTTGGCAATTTCGCGCATGGCCAATACGGTTTTTTTAACCGCTTCACCGCCTGCAATGGCATTCATGGATGAATGCGCGGAGATATCTTCGGTAATGCGGGTGTTTTCATTATTTTGCGCCACGGTGGCGGTTAGTTGTTCTAAATAGGCACTGGTTTCTTCAATACTGGTGGCTTGCTCCATGGCGTTATAAGTCAGATCTTTGGCCGATGAATTAATTAAATGTGATGTTTTTGCCAGCAAGTGCGATGTTTCGCGGATTTCGCCCAGCACCTCATGCAATTTTTCTATCATGCTGTGTAAGGCATAGAGCAGGCTGTTTTCATGATTAGCTGAAAACTCCCCGCGTAAATTGCCTGCAACCACTTCTAGTATTAAACGCCGTGCTTCACCGGGGCCGCAGCCAATTCTTTTGATCATGCCTAAATAGGTTTGGCTAATAAATAAGAGGCAAACTACGCTTAAAATAATTGTGGCAAGCGTGATTAGGTAGAAGTAATTCTCTTGTTGCTTGCGTTGATCGCTAACGATACTCGTGAACCTTTTTTCTAATAATACGGATAGCTGATTGATGCTTTGTTGTTTTTCTATTTGCTGATTTGATTTGGTCGTTATTAATTTAAAAAGGGATCGTTCTATATCATTAAACCCTGCCACCTGAATAAATTGCATATCACTGAGTAATTCGCTGCCGTCGCCTATATCCTGAAAAATCTCTTTAGCCTGAGGGTGTGTTTTTATATTGCTTCTATTTTCGTATAGTTGCTTGATTATCCATGTCGAGGCGTATTGCTGCCTTTGTGCTAAAAAAAGGCGATCTTCATTTAATTTATTAACGTAAAGCATGGCATATAAAATGGCGATAAATAATAAGAACAAAATCCCTCTTGAAATAAAAATTTTCTTCATTGTCGGTATTGCCATTATCAAGCCCCTTCCAGCCTATCTGATTATTATTGCGTTTATCGCGGTACAGGCAACAGCCTTAAAATTAGTCCTTGCCTAGGCCTTAAAGCAAGGCAGGATTGATATTTTGTGCTTAGTGCCCATCTATACAAAAGCCGTCGGCTGACTGGCGGGCTGTTATTCATTTTTGCTTCAGGTAAACTGCGGCCTCGCTGGGTTTTACCCGCTTTTATCCGGTCCATCCTTTGCGTGGATGACCACCTGGAGATATTAAAAAAATGACACAGAATCAATCGCAAGCCATCGTCGTGGCTGCCCTGTATAAATTTGTAACGCTGGCCGATTTTGAAGCGCTTAAAGAGCCGCTATTGCAATCTATGCTAGATAACGAAGTAAAAGGCACTTTGCTGCTGGCTTTTGAAGGCATTAATGGCACGGTAGCGGGCTCCCGCACGGGGATTGATGGCTTATTGGCGTGGCTAAAAAGCGATGCACGCTTTATCGATATGGACCACAAAGAATCTTATTGCGATGAGCAGCCGTTTTACCGCAGCAAAGTTAAATTAAAGAAAGAAATCGTCACCTTAGGCGTGCCGGGCGTAGACCCGAATCTGGCCGTGGGCACTTATGTAGAGCCAGAGGGTTGGAATGCGCTGATTAGCGATCCTGAAGTGCTGCTGATCGATACGCGCAATGATTATGAAGTGGCAATTGGCACATTTGAAGGCGCAATTGATCCTAAAACGGCCAGTTTCCGCGAATTCCCAGATTATATTAAGCAGCATTTCGACCCAGCCAAGCACAAGAAAGTCGCCATGTTTTGCACCGGCGGGATTCGCTGCGAAAAAGCATCTAGCTATATGCTGGGCGAGGGTTTTGAAGAAGTCTTCCACCTGAAAGGCGGCATTCTTAAATATCTAGAAACGGTAAAGCAGGAAGAAACCAAGTGGAATGGCGACTGCTTTGTGTTTGATAACCGCGTCACCGTTCGCCACGATTTAAGCGAAGGCGATTTCGACCTCTGCCACGCCTGCCGCCAGCCTGTATCAGTGGAAGAGCGACTCTCACCCCATTACGTAGCGGGGATTAGCTGCCCACACTGCTGGAATTCGCTCAGCGAAAAAACCAGAAATGGCGCGCGCGAGCGGCAAAAGCAGATCGAGCTCGCCAAAAAACGTAATCAGCCCAGCCCGCTTGGCCGCAATATGCGGGATGCACTGGCTAAGGATTAAGTTTTGGGGTGGTCACGGTTTTGTGCCCACGCGGCGGATTGGTATTTTATAGGGTGTACAACGACGCAGTCGTTGCGCACCGAGGGCGGTGCGCAAGAAAAACGACTTGCACACCCTATAAAAACCAGCTTGTTTGGCATGTTCATATCTTAATTTGATGCCTATAGGGCAGCGTCTCTCCTTGCCACCCTACATTTATCCACCACCACCAAGGACAAACGCACTTGAAACAGACCACACCGCCCCGTTCAACCCTGCTGCTTATGCTTGGCATTATCTTCTTGGCGCATGGCTATTTGGGAATGCGTTTGTTTCCTGCTTTGGGTCTGTACGGCACGGGTTTATTAGTGGGCTGGCTGGCATTGCTGCTGTCTAGTCTGCTGCTGCCCTTGGGTTTAGCCGCCAGATTTATCAGCCAGCCGCCGTGGGCCGATCGACTTGCTTGGCTGGGTTTAACGGTGATGGGGCTGTTTTCGTCTTTGTTTGTGCTCTGTCTGCTGCGCGATGTGTCTTTGCTGCCTTCCGCTTATTTATTAAGCGATGCGGCGTATAGCAACTGGCAGATTCAGAGTGCTTTGGGCGTGTTTGCAGGGGCGGCGCTGTTTACTTTGCTGGGTCTGATTAATGCAAGGCGCAGCGCAGAGATTGTGGATGTGGCCGTGTCGGTGGCTAATTTACCAGCAGAATTAGTGGGTTTTACTATCGCGCAAATCAGCGATATTCATGTAGGGCCAACGATTAAGCGGCCTTATCTGGATGCGATTGTGGACAAAGTAAATGGCCTTGGCGCAGATTTAGTGGCGGTAACGGGCGATTTGGTCGACGGCAATGTGGCCGATCTGGGCGCGCACACCGCGCCCCTAGCGCGATTAAAATCCACCCACGGCACTTTTTTTGTAACGGGTAATCACGAGTATTATTCTGGCGCGCTGCCGTGGATTGCCGAGCTGCGCCGTTTAGGCTTGCAAGTGCTGCTGAACGAGCATGTTTTGCTATCCCACGGCGGCCATCAGCTGGTGGTGGCAGGGGTAACTGATTACAGTGCTGGGCATTTTCATCCAGATCATCAAAGTGATGCACAGGCTGCTCTGGCAGGATCGCCCGATTCACCGTTTAAATTACTCCTCGCGCATCAGCCACGCAGTGCCTTCAAGGCGCAGGATTTAGGCCTGCATTTGCAATTATCCGGCCACACCCACGGCGGGCAGTTTTTTCCTTGGAACTTCTTTGTACGTTTTCAGCAGCCTTTTACCGCGGGCTTAAATTTATTGGGCAATGTGTGGGTGTATACCAGCCGAGGCACAGGCTATTGGGGCCCACCAAAACGATTGTTTGCGCCTTCGGAAATAACGCGAATTACTTTGCAGCGAGGGTAAAGATTACTGAGAGGTGAATTATATTGGCTGTAATATGGCTAATAAAAAATATGCGCGCATTGACCAAACTATAAAAGCTTCGCCATTGTGCGAGGCTTTTTTTGTAAGTTTATTGCTTGTAAGTAAATAATATTATCAAATTGTTGCCAATGTTCTATCTTTTAATAAGTTAAATGCGCAAATAAAGGATAGGGCAATGACATTAAAATTTAGATTGTTTTTGATGGGGCTATCCGGTGTAGTTGCCGTCCTGATTATGGGGTTTATTGGCTTGAACGGCCAAAATTCATCACACAAAAGTGTAGATGATTTACTTGGCGGTCTATCCATTATGCGTAATCATATGGAATCAGACATGATGCACGATGCAATACGCGGAGATGTCTTATCAGCGATCTTAGCCATTAAAAATAATGATATGAAAGAATTTGATTCTGCTGAAAAAGATTTAGCAGAGCATGGTAATCACTTTAAAGAGTTGTTTGCCAGTAATGAAAAGTTAGAGCAGGGTGAACAGATTAAAAATAAAATAGCTACGGTAAAGCCTGTTGTTGATGCATATATTGCACTAGCCACTCAGCTATTTGCCAGTGCAAAAAATGCGCCAGAAAAAATGGAAAAAGATTTACCTGTTTTTCAGCAGCAATTTGATGTGTTAGAAAAAGAAATGGCGGCCTTGTCAGATTTAATTGAAAAACAGACTGCCGAACAATCAAAAGGCTCTGAACAGATATTTGCTAAATCTCAATTATATATGTTGGTATTTCTAGTCTTGGTGATCATGATTATGACCTTGATTTCTACACTGGTCACTAGGCAAATATCGGCGGTATTAAGTGAGGCCATATCCATTGCCAGCAATATTGCCAAAGGTGATTTTTGTCATGATATAGAGACTTCGCGCAATGATGAAATGGGGCAGTTATTGCTTTCATTAAGGGCGATGCAAAACCATTTAGAAAGTATTATCCGTCAGGTCAGCGATAGTGCAGAAGAAGTGATTTGCTATGGGCAAGAGCTGGCGACTCAATCTGGCTTTATCAGAACAGCATCTGAAAATCAGAATACATCGGCAGAGGCGATTGCCGAATCAATTGGCCTGATGGTGGTGAGTATTGAGCAAGTGAATAGCAGTGCGCAACGTGCGCATAGCCTAACTGCAGAATCGGCCGAGCGATCTAATGATGGTGCAAAAATGATTGCGGGAGTCTTGGCGGGGATGGAAGAAGTTGAAAAATCTGTTTCTGAAACTTCAGAAATTATTCGAGGCTTAGGCGAGCAATCAGATCAGATTAATTCGATTGTGAATGTGATTAAAGGAATTGCCGATCAAACTAATTTATTAGCCTTAAATGCAGCCATCGAGGCGGCAAGGGCAGGAGAGCAGGGCCGAGGATTTGCCGTGGTGGCGGATGAGGTGCGCACTCTGGCATATAGAACCACGCAGGCCACTCAAGAAATTGGCGGCGTGATCAATGATATTTTACAAGGCACCCGGGCGGCAATTGAAAGCATGGAAAGAGGTGTGCAGCGGGTTAAAAATGGTAATGAGCAGGCCAAAGCGGTGGCCTTGGTGGTGCAGCGTAGCAGTACCGGCTCTGGAGATGTGATTGAATCGGTTGTCGATATTGCGACGGCCATGCAGGAGCAAAACAGGGGTAGCGACGTGATTTCGCGGGGAATAGAGCAGATTGTAGCGATGTCGGGGGAAAACGTAGAAGCAACTCAGCGTGCAGTGGATACCACCGCACGCCTAAATGAGCTAGCGCTTAATATGAAGGGATTAATTTCACAATTTAAGCTGCATGCTTTAAAAACGGGCTAGTTTTCTATATTTAACATGCAATAGGAAGGGCGATCGATATCGATAATCTCGCTACGGATCAGCAGTTTTAATTCTTGTGGGCGGTCTATTTTTAGGGCTTGAATCAGCGCCTCTGAAAGTGCTTTTTTAACTTCAGCTGAGCGGCCGCTTAGAATCTGCAGTTTGATATGAATAAACGCGCGGCCCTCTTGGACATTGCCAATTAGAAAATCATCAAAGCCGATCGCGCGGCTTTGAATATCTCCTTCAACAAAATGCCCAGATTCAATCAGGGCATTGTTTAATTGTTGCAGGGCAAGGCGGGGATCAAATGCGCTTAAATTCTTGCTGTATTCAAGATTAAGGTGGGGCATGGGACACCTTCAGGGTGAGAGAGACCCTGAAGATTATATCTACTTAATCTCTAATCAACATGCTCAAGCTGGGCTTTTGATAAAGACTTGCTCGCTTCATTATGCTGTATATGATGGATCGTGCGTTGCGGGAAGGGAATGGAAATCTTTGCTACATCAAAGGCTTTTTTAATGTTTTCGGTGGTGTCAAAAAAGATAGGCCAGTAATGTTCGCTATTGGCCCAAACACGCACTGTAAAATTAACCGAGCTTTCAGCAAGCGATGAAACTACCACCATCGGCGCTGGGTCTTGGTGAATTCGCTTATCTATATTTAATACCGATAAGATCACTTTGCGAGCGTGATCAATATCATCGTCATAACCAATGCCAAATACAAAATCGACACGGCGCACTGGCATGGCAGAATAATTAATCAGATTGCCATTGGCTAAGGGGCCATTGGGCATCACAATCAGTTTATTATCGCCTGTGCGTAAACGAGTGGTAAAAATCTGAATGCCTTCCACTGTTCCGGCTTGCCCCTGTGCTTCAATAAAATCACCGGCTTTAAATGGTTTAAACATTAAAATCAGCACGCCACCGGCAAAGTTACTCAAGCTGCCTTGTAGTGCTAGGCCAATCGCTAAGCCTGCAGCACCTAAAATAGCAATAAATGAAGTGGTTTCAATGCCTATCATCGAAGCGGCACTAATCAATAGCAGCGCTTTTAATGCCACATTGGCAAGGCTGCCTAAAAAGTGGCGTAAAGTGGATTCAACATTGCTGCGAGTCAGCATTTTATCGAGCAATTGTGTAGCAATGCCAATTAGCTTCCAGCCAATAAAGAGCGTAATCAGCGCAGAAAGTAACTTAGGCGCATAGCTGATTGCCTGAGCTTGCAGAATTTCAATCCAATTCATTTGATGTTCTTTTATTTGAGTGACAATGGTTTTGATTGTCACAGATAGGGCAGGATATTCGAAGTGAATAAATTACGCTTTATAAGGGAAATGATGCACAGAATGGGCGCTGGGGGCGTAATTTTCTGCTGGTTTGCTGTGTGTACAAATATTAAATCTTCTTAGGGCGGGTGAAACCCGCTGAGCTTTACTGAAATACGAAAAACGGCGGGTTGCACCCGCCCTACGAAAAAATTCGCATTAGAATCTTTAATCAGCGATCAATCCCGCCCATGCATAGGTATTTGATCGAAATATAATCATCGATTCCGTATTTGGAGCCTTCTCGGCCGAGGCCCGATTGTTTTACGCCGCCAAAGGGGGCCAGTTCGTTCGAGATCATGCCGGTGTTAATGCCCACCATGCCGTATTCCAGTGCTTCGGCCACGCGCCAGATGCGGCCGATGTCGCGGCTGTAAAAATAGCTGGCTAGGCCGAATTCTGTGTCGTTGGCGAGCTGGATGAGTTCTTCTTCGCTGCTAAATCTAAACAGCGGCGCGAGCGGGCCGAAGGTTTCTTCACGGGCGACTTTCATTTTGGCGGTGACATTGAGCAAGATGGTGGGTTCAAAGAAGCTATGCCCCAGCGCATGGCGTTTGCCGCCCAGCGCCAGCGTTGCGCCTTGCTCCAGCGCGTCCTTGATATGTTCTTCTACTTTTTGCACGGCTTTTTCATCGATCAGGGGGCCTTGGGTCACGCCTTCCCCTGTGCCTACGCCGACTTTGAGCTTGGCAACTGCCGCGCTGAGTTTTGCGGCGAAGGCGTCGTAAACGCTGTCTTGCACATAGATTCGATTGGCGCAGACGCAGGTTTGCCCAGCGTTGCGAAATTTAGAGACCATGGCGCCTTCCACTGCGGCGCCTAGATCGGCATCGTCAAACACCACAAACGGCGCATTGCCGCCCAGCTCTAGAGAGACTTTTTTTACCGTGTCGGCGCATTCCCGCATCAGCAATTTGCCGATGTCGGTGGAGCCGGTAAAGCTGAGCTTAGCTACATCGGGGCTACGGGTTAGCTCGCCGCCAATCTGGCTGGCCGTGCCGGTGATGACATTAAATACACCTGCGGGAATCCCTGCCTCGCTGGCTAATACGGCTAGCGCCAGCGCAGAAAAAGGTGTTTGGGTGGCGGGTTTAAGCACAATAGCGCAGCCTGCTGCGAGTGCCGGCCCCGCTTTGCGGGTGATCATGGCATTGGGGAAATTCCACGGGGTAATGGCCGCGACCACGCCAATGGCTTGCTTGATTACGATCAGACGTTTGTCTGCCTGATTGGCTTCCTCTGCAAACCACTCAATAAAGCTGGCCCCATAGGCAATCTCGCCTCTCGCCTCGGCCAATGGCTTGCCTTGCTCGGCGCTTAGGATTTGCGCGAGGTCTTCTTGATTGGCCAGTATCAGCTCAAACCAGCGACGTAAAATAACGCTGCGCTCTTTGGCGGTTTTCTTTTGCCAAGCAGGCATGGCGAGCTTGGCAGCGGCAATGGCTTTAGCCGTTTCGCTGCGGCCCATTTTAGGAATATGCCCGATGATTTCCCCAGTGGCGGGGTTAGTCACCGCGATTTTCTCTGCGGCTTCTTGCCATAGTCCGTTGATATAGCAGGCTTGTTTTAAGAGGGTGGGGTTGTTGAGTTGGAGCATGGCTGGTCCTTTCGACATCGCTTTAAAATTCTGTAGACACAGAGAACGGTGAGAGCACAGAGCACACAGAGAAAAGCACGGTTTTCCTCTGAGCCTACAGACCTTTTTTGTGGGTGTTGAGGCTACTTTTATGGCTAGCTCCAGAACCGGTATGCAAGAAAAATAATTTGGGCTCCTTCACGGAATAAATACGCGGGTTTCACCGGCCCTACGATGTTGGTTTTCTCCGTGAACCTCCGTGTTCTCTGTGTCCTCCGTGGTTCAATATTTGGGTTTGCTCAGTTTTCTCAGTGTGCTCTGTGTTCTTATCTATCTCTGTGTCTACAGACCTTTTTAAGCACTTTTAATCGCCTGCTCCAACATCGCCAAAGCTTCATCCAGCACGCTGTCTTCTATGGTGAGCGGGCAGAGGAAGCGGATGACGTTACCGTACATCCCGCAGCTGAGCAGGATCAAGCCCAAGCTTTGCGCTTGTGTTTTTACTTTTGTTGTGAACTCGGCTGCGGGCTGGCCGTTTTCGGTGAACTCTACGGCCACCATTGCTCCTAGGCCGCGGATGTCGTGTATTTGCGGGATGCTGGGTTTTAATCCTTCCAAACACTCTTTGATTTTGCTGCCGATGATATTGGCGCGGCTGCAGAGTTGTTCTTCTTCTATGATTTCCAGCACCGCCAGCGCAGCGGCAATGCCGATGGGGCTACCGCCATAAGTGCCGCCAAGCCCGCCGGGGGCTGCGGCGTCCATTAGGGCGGCCCGGCCAATCACGCCAGATAGCGGAAAGCCGCCAGCTAAGGATTTGGCTATGGTGATTAAATCGGCCTCAACGTCGAAGTGTTCCATGGCAAATAATTTACCGGTGCGGGCAAAGCCAGTTTGAATTTCGTCGGCGATCAGTAAAATGCCGTGCTCATCGCAAATCTGCCGCAAGCCCTGCATAAACTCGCGCGGCACAGGGTAAAAGCCGCCTTCGCCTTGCTCGGGTTCGATGATCATGGCAGCAATACGTTTGGGGTCTACGCTGCTTTTAAATAGCGCTTTTAAGCAAGCTAGCGCCGCGCTACTGCTGATTTCGCCAGATGGAAAAGGCGCGTGGTAAACATCGGCAGGGAAGGGGCCAAAGCCGATTTTATAGGGGGCAACTTTGCCAGTGAGCGCCATGCCCATCAGCGTTCTGCCATGAAACCCGCCAGAAAAAGCAATCACCCCAGCCCGCCCTGTGGCCACGCGGGCAATTTTGATGGCGTTTTCAACGGCTTCTGCGCCGGTGGTAAGGAAAAAGCTTTTACATGGGCCGCTGATGGGGGCGAGCTGGTTTAGCTTTTCTGCCAGCGCCACATAGCTGGTGTAAGGCATGACCTGATAGCAGCTATGCGAAAACGCATCCAGCTGGGCGCTGACCGCTGCTTTAACCTTTGGATGCAAATGGCCGGTATTAAGCACCGCAATGCCCGCGGCAAAGTCGATATAACGCCGCCCATCCATATCCCACACCTCAGCATTCTTCGCTTTGGCGATAAAAACCTGAGTGCTGATGCCTACGCCACGTGGGGTTGCGGCAATGCGGCGATCATTCCAGTTGTCCATTTTTATTCTCATCGAGAAATGTTGGGCGAGTGTGTGCCGCCAAATTGGCTCAAGTTTCGGTGGGGTGTACCCGCCTTACAAAATCCCTTGTTCATAGGGAGTGCAACGACGCAGTCGGAGTGCAGAGAACTGGTTTTGTATAGGGTGTGCAAGTCGTTTTTCTTGCGCACCGTTCTCGGTGCGCAACGACTACGTCGTTGTACACCCTATAAAAGCCTAATTCCTAAGCTGTTTTTCTCCGTGAAATTCTGTGCCTACAGACCTTTGCTCATCCCCAGTTCCCTCGCATATTCATCAATGCACTGTTTCGCTAGCCTGACGAATTCTTCCGCCTGTGTGCGGGTCATCACTAGCGGAGGGGCGGCGATCATGCTGTCGCCGGTGGCGCGCATGACCAGCTGGTTTTTTAGGCAGATATCGCGGCAGCGCAGGGCCATGCTACTGCCGTGCTCGAAACGCTTGCGGCTGGCTTTGTCTTCCACGAGGGTGAGGGCGAAGAAAAAGCCCAAGCTGCGCACATCGTCTACCAGAGGGTGATGGTCGAAAGCGTCGTGCCAGAGCTGGGCGGCGTAGGGGGCGACTTCTTCATTCATGCGCTCGATAATGCGTTCTTTTTGCAGAATGCGGATATTGGTGGCGGCCACGGCGCAGGCGACGGGGTGGCCAGAATAGGTAAAGCCGTGGTTAAAATCGCCTCCTTCAATTAGCACTTTGGCCACGGTGTCGTGGACTAACACACCGCCAATCGGGATATAGCCAGAGCTTAAGCCCTTGGCGATGGTCATCAGATGCGGGCGTATGCCGTAGTGCTGGCTGCCAAACCATGAGCCGGTGCGGCCAAAGCCGCAGATCACTTCGTCGGCGATGAGTAAGATGCCGTAATGATCGCAAATGCGTTGGATTTCAGGCCAGTAGGTGGAGGGCGGAATGATAATCCCGCCCGCACCTTGCACCGGCTCGCCAATAAAGGCAGCGACGTTTTCAACGCCCAGCTCCAGAATTTTTTGTTCTAGCGCCCTTGCTGCTTTCAGTCCGTATTCCTTGGGGCTAAGCTCGCTGCCATTGGCGTACCAGTAGGGCTGCTCGATATGGGCAATGCCGGGGATGGGTAAATCGCCTTGCTCGTGCATATAGTGCATGCCGCCCAAGCTGGCCCCGCCTATGGTTGAGCCGTGATAGCCGTTTTCACGGCTGATGATGGTTTTCTTTTGCGGCTGACCCAGCGTGGCCCAGTAGTGGCGAACCATGCGAATAATGGTGTCGTTCCCTTCTGAGCCGGAATTAGTATAAAAAACGTGATTAAAGCCTTCGGGAGCGACTTGCGCCAGCAGGCTGGATAGCTCGATCACCGGCGGGTGAGTGGTTTTAAAAAAGGTATTGTAAAAGGGGAGTTGCAGCATTTGCTGGTAAGCCGCTTCGGCCAGCTCCTGCCTGCCATAGCCAATATTGACGCACCAAAGCCCGCTCATGGCGTCAAAAATTTTATTCCCGTCAGAATCAAATAAATAAATCCCCTCGGCATGGGTAATTACTCGCGAGCCATGGGCGTTGAGCGCGGCGGTATCCGAGAAGGGGTGGATATGGTGGGCAGCATCCAGTGCTTGGTATTCGGCGGTGCTGCGGCTAGGGCTGGAGTGGCCTTGGCTGATGGGATTCGGATTCATCGAGTGCCTCCTTGTTGCGGGATCTGTACATTGTAGGGCGGGTGAAACCCGCCGTTTATAAGCAATCCAAGTCAAAACTGTATTTAATTATGTGCCTTCGGCACGTTGTGTTTAGGTGCGGGATTCCCCCGCGTGGGACTTACTTTCTTGCTTCGCCAAGAAAGTAAGCAAAGAAGGCGACCCCACGAAACACGAAGGCCCCTTCGCTGCGGACAATCGAGTCGGCGGCGGGCGGGATCAGCTCGTTCCTCGCTCCCTGGCCGAAACCCCGCCCCGCTTGTTCCTCGCTACGGCGTGTTTCAAGGGGAGATTTAAGCCCCGTGCCACTCGCTGTGATACGAATCCTAATTGCTTGGTTTGAAAAGACTCAAAAACTCAAAAAACAGGCCTAAATTCAAAAAAGGTTTTCCTCCGTGAAACTCCGTGTTCTCTGTGCTCTCCGTGGTTCAAGGTTTGGGTTTTGCAACATCAAACATGCAGCAGCAAATGCTTCCTTTCCCATGGGCTGATGACTCTTGCGTATTCGACGTATTCGGCTTCTTTTACTGCGCAATAGGCTTTGATAAATTGCTCACCCAATACGGCGGCTATAGGGTGGCAGTCGCTGAGTATTTGCGTGGCGGCATCTAGCCCTCTGGGGAAGGCGAAGGGTAGGGTGTAGGCGTCGCCGGTGAGGGGGTCGGTGGGGGTAAGTTGTTCTTCTATGCCTAGATAGGCGCAGGCCAGTGTGGCGGCGAGGGCTAGGTAGGGGTTGCAATCGACGCCGGGCAGGCGGTTTTCTATGCGGCGGGCGATGGGGTCGGAGTGCGGCACGCGGATGCCGCAGGTGCGGTTATCAAAACCCCATTGCACATTGATGGGCGCGGCGTAGTAACGGGTGAGTCGGCGGTAGCTGTTTACAAAGGGGGCGAATAGCGCGATCACTTGCGGGAAGTATTTTTGCATGCCGGCTACCGATTGATAAAACACCTCGCTGGGCGTGCCATCCACATTAGAAAATACATTCTGGCCGCTGATTTCATCTACCACGCTCATATGAATATGCATGGCTGAGCCTGGCTCGTTTTCCATCGGCTTAGCCATAAAGGTGGCGTACATTTTGTGGCGAATCGCGGCTTCCCTGACGGTGCGCTTAAATAGAAACACCTGATCGGCCAGCTCCAAGGCATCGCCGTGCAGAAAGTTGATTTCCATTTGGCAAGCGCCAATTTCGTGGATCAGCGTATCAATTTGCAAGCCTTGCGCATCGCAATAGTCGTAAACGTCTTCGAATAGGTCGTCATATTCATTTACGGCGTCGACGGAATAGGCTTTTCGTCCGGTTTCTGGCCGGCCCGTGCGCCCTAGCGGTGGTTGCAGCGGCAAGTCTGGATCGCGGTTGATATCGACCAGATAAAACTCCATTTCTGGCGCAACTACCGGTTTCCAGCCTCGGTCTTCATAGAGCTTTAACACGCGGCGCAACACATAGCGGGGGGACAGCTCAACCGGCGTGCCGTCAAAATGAAAGCAATCATGAATCACCTGCGCAACGGGGTCTTTGGCCCAAGGAATAATGCGTATGGTGTTGGGGTCCGGAATCAACAACATATCGGGATCGGTGATGGGGGTGATGTTTTCGGCATATTCACCAGTGACGGTTTGCACCAGCACGGTAATGGGCAGGCGCATGCCTTCGTCTTCGCTGAATTTTTCTTTGGGCACGATTTTTCCGCGGGCAATACCGGTGAAATCGGGCGTAACACATTCAACTTCAGTAATTCGACGTTCTCGCAGCCAATCGCTAATTAAGCTCATGGTCGCCTCCCTGATTTGAAGTGGGCATTTTTATAGAAATTTAATAACAACTCGGTGTGTTTTTACGGTTTCTTTCTTTTGGATTGCTTAGGCTTGATGTGTCGATTACTCCTTTGGAAATCAGTCGTGAAACCCATTGCAATCTGTCGTCATGAAGCTATTCAAGGTCCGGGTTATTTACAGGCTTTTTTAGAAAAGCATGCCATTCCCTATCGTGTGTTTGCCATTGATGCAGGGGATACACCTCCTCGTTGTGCTGCCGAATTTAGCGGCGTGGTGGTTTTAGGCTCGAATGCGGGAGTGAACGATGGCCTAGCTTGGATCAAAAGAGAGGAGGCTTTGCTTAAAGATGCTTTAAGGCTGGAGCGCCCTATTCTTGGTCATTGCTTTGGCGGGCAGTTGCTATCCAAAAGCTTGGGGGGCCAGGTACGTCGTAATACCGTGCCGCAAATCGGTTGGGGTAAGGTGCTGGTGACCAAGTTTGATGAGTCGCGCCACTGGATGGGCGAGAAGCGAGAGCTGGATATGTTTCACTGGCACTTCGATACCTTTGAAGTGCCACGCGGTGCCAAGTGCACCCTGTTTGGCTATTACTGCATGAATAAGGGCTTTGCGCTGGGCCCGCATCTGGGCTTGCAATCGCATTTGGAAGTGACAGCACAAAGTATTCGCCAATGGTGTGCCGAGGATAGACAGGTGTTGCAGCAGTGGCAGGGGCAAAGCTCGGTGCAAAGCGAGGCGCAGATTTTGCATCATCTGGATGAAAAAGTAGCAGCTCTGCATCAGACTGCTGATCATGTTTATGAGCAGTGGTTGTGCGGTATTTCTGGCGTGTTGCACGCACACTTTCGCCAGCCGAAACGCCCACATGGTGGTGCAGGTTGGCTGGAGGCTTTGAAGCGTTAGGTGTGTGGATTGAGGCATGGTGGTGGCTTTGTTGGGGTTGTATTTAGTTGCATCAAGAAATACCGTAGGGCGGGTGAAACCCGCGTGTTTTAAGGCACTCTCTTTCGCGTTAAGCAAAGTCAAAGAAATCTTTTTAGTGCCTTCGGCACAGTGTTTAGGTGGCGGGAATCCCCCGCGTGGGACTCCCTTTCTTGAACGGCCAAGAAAGGAAGCAAAGAAGGCCGCCCCACAAACGCGAAACCCCTTCGCTGCGGACAATCGAGCGGCGGCTGCGGAACTCGCTTCGCTCAAACAGGCATCAAAGAAACCCCGCCCGCTTGTTCCTCGCTCGGCGCGTTTTCAGGGGACTTTTAAGCCCCGTGCTAGGAGCCACGCTATAAATCTACATGGTGGAATGCAATGGTTTTCAGGACCATGGTTAGTGTTTTTGTTGCCATTTCTCGTTCATAAATCATTATGTTGAGCTTGAAATTCAGAATGGTTTTCTCCGTGAAACTCTGTGTTCTCCGTGGTTCAGGATTTGGGTTTTACTAGCCACCCGCTATTGATTCAGCATCCTCGCCAGGTGGCGTTTTTTGCAGGCGGCGCCAAAGCCTGCGAGTAGGGCCAGCGATAGCGGGTTGTTTTGGAATTTCCACTCTGGGTGCCATTGCACGCCGAGTGCGAAGGCGGTGTTTTTTACGCTGAAGGCTTCGATGAGCCCATCGGGGGCGAGGGCTTCGGCTTGCAGCTTGTCGGCGAGCTTTGCTACGCCTTGGTGGTGCAGTGAGTTCACTCTGGCTGTGCTCTGGCCATAGAGCTGCTCAAGAATTCCTCCGGCAACCAGCTGAATATCGTGCGCTTCGTCATACATCTCATCAGTGCTGCCGTCTCTTTCGCGATGATCTAGCATGCCGCTTTGTTGGTGCACTGCTTGCTCTAGCGTGCCACCAAAGGCCACATTCATTTCTTGCGCGCCTCGGCAAATTCCAAATACGGGTATGTTTAAAGCGACCGCCGCACGGATCAGAGGCAGTGTGGTGGCGTCTCTTTGTGGGTCGTTAAAGTCATCTTCTAAGAGCTTGCCGTGGTAGTGCTGCGGCTCGATATTGGATTGGCTGCCGGTGAGTAGCAGGCCATCAATCGTTGTTAATATTTGTGCAATTTGGCTAGCGTCACCAAGTGCAGGAATCAGCAGTGGAATACCACCCGCCGCCAGCGAAGCATGGATATATTTTTCACCCGCAAGGTGAAAAAAATGGCTGTCTTTTAACCACCAGCGACAGCAGGGAATCCCAATAATAGGCTGAGTCATGATAGGTCTCGGTGTCCGCACAACATAGCTTTAAGCTTAGTTCGTTAATTATATTTGACAAGTTTTTGCGGCTGTTTTGGCTGTAATTACTTTCCTGTACGCTAAAGAACCCCGTTTTTGGCTGCTATGTGGTGCTGCAACTCGAAGGTAAAACCTTTCTGGCTAATTGCGTAGGCATGGCATATTTTAAGAGCGTGTTGATTATTTTGAACGGGTAGCCCAATGGACGTAGGGGCAAGGCTTAAAGTAGTACGGGGGCGGTTTGCCTTGTCGCAACGTGAGTTAGCGAAGCGGGCCGGAGTGACCAATTCCACGGTGTCTCTGATTGAACAAAACCGAGTTAGTCCGTCGATTAGCTCATTAAAAAAACTGCTGGAAGGAATACCCATGTCCTTGGCAGAGTTTTTTACTTTTGAGCAAGAAATGGCTGTGCCCAGCTATATTTTCCCCGCAGGCACGCAGCCCAATCTAGGTAATGCGGCCGTGCAAATGCATTTGGTTGGATCGGGCGTGGAAGACCGGCAAATTGGCTTGCTGCGCGAGCAATATCAGGCTGGGGCAGATACCGGCAGCGAGATGTTGCAGCACGAGGGGCAGGAGTGCGGTGTGTTGGTCAGCGGCCAGATGGAGCTGACTATAGACGGGCAAGTGCATCTTTTGCAGGCGGGGGACGGCTATTACTTCCCCAGCAACTTGCCGCATCGTTTTCGTAATATCGGCGATGGCGAGGCCGAAGTGATTAGCGCCAATACTCCGAGTTCTTTTTAATTGGTCAATGTTACACAGCGATCTTCTTTTTAGTGCCTTCGGCACGTTGATTTAGGAGCGGTGGCCACAGCGAAGTCTATGATTTCTGCTTCGCCAAGAAACGAAGCCAAGCGACAACAGCAAAACACGAAAGCTCCTGCTGAGGTCCAATCGAGCCGACGGCGGGTGGGATAGGATCGTTCCTCGCTCTAGCGTGTTTCAAGGGGAGATTTAAGCCAATCCTATAAACTTAACAGGGAAAAGCTTGGTTTTTTTATAGGGTGTGCAAGTCGTTTTTCTTGCGCACCGTTTTCGGTGCGCAACGGCTGCGTCGTTGTACACCCTATAAATGCCAACTCACCCAATGCAATAAGCTTAAGTTGACAGGATTGAGATTTAAGCCCCGTACCACGAGCTGCGATGCGAATCCTCATTGCTGGGTTTAAAAATACTTAAAACCTACAAAACAATGTAATTCAAGCTTTGTTTTTCTCCGTGAAACTCCGTGTTCTCTGTGGCCTTCGTGGTTCAAGATTTGGGTTTGGCTGAGCAATATCAGTTCATTGATTAAAGTTTTGTGTTCTTTAGTTGATCGATTTTAATGCGGTGCAAAGGCGAGCGATACGCCTAGGCCAAATAGTGCGCTGCCGATGATTTTATTGAGCAGGCTTTGCCCCTTGATCATGGCTGACCTTAAAGTTTGGTGTGAGAAAAACAGCGCCACGAGTGAAAACCACAGGCCGTGCGCTAAGGACATAAATAAGCCATAGCCAATTTGCTGCGCCAGCGGGGTGCTTGGGTTAACGACTTGGGTGTAGGTGCTCACCACAAAAAGCGTAGTTTTAGGGTTAAGCGCATTAGTTAGAAAGCCGTTTCTTAATGCAGCAAAAGGGCTTAAACCCGCATCTGCGCTTAAATCGATATTGAGTTTGCTTTTGCTGGTGAACGTGGTGTAACCGATATAAATCAAGTAAATAGCGCCCGCTATTTTGATCACTGTAAACAGCGTAGGCGATTGTGAAATGATTAGCCCTACGCCCAGCATGGTGTACATCACATGGATTTGCACACCCAAGGCAATCCCCAGCGCGGCCAATAAGCCGGCTTTTCGTCCATAGAGATAGCTATTGCGGGTGACCATCGCAAAATCAGCGCCGGGGCTGATGACGGCAAGGATGGTGATTAGGGCAACGGCAAAAATTTCATTCATAGACTCGGCCTAAAGAAAGTTGAAAGTCAGTTTTGTGATTTATTCCTCTATTTTGGCTGTCTTGTTGTTTCAGTAAAATCGATTTATGCTCATGAAAATACATGAGAAAAAATCAACGATGAGCATCCGGATTCCTTCACTTAATGCTTTGCGAGTCTTTGAGGCCGCAGCGCGTCATCTCAGCCTGATTCGTGCTTCAGAAGAGTTGTTTGTGACGCAGGGAGCGGTAAGTCGCCAGATTAAGCAGCTGGAAGAAAGCCTTGGCGTATTGCTATTTGAACGGCGTAATCGGGCGATTTTTTTGACCAGAGAAGGTGAGTTACTTAAAAACACTTGCCAAGAGATGCTGGCGCAGCTGGCGCTTACATTGCAAAAACTCAAGGGAAATCCTTATGACCGACCCTTAGTGGTGTCGTGTGAACCAACAATTGCCATGCGATGGCTGATTCCTCGCCTAAGCGATTTTCATACCCGCTATCCGGCGATTCAGCTGCATTTATTTACGGCAGGGGGTGTGGTTGATTTTCAGGGCGGGCATATTGATTTAGCGATCAGGCGTAATGATTTTAACTGGGGAAAAGATTGCTACTCAGAAGAAATAGGACAGGAAAAAGTAGGGCCGGTGTGCGTGCTGGAGCAGCTGCAAGATGGAAAAATCAATCTTGAGCAAAGCTGCCTTTTGCACACTCGTACTCGCCCAGATGCTTGGGCGCGTTGGGGCGTGCTGGCACAGCAAGGGGTGACGAGTCGCCAAAATTCATACTTTGAACATTTCTATTTAAGCCTGCAGGCTGCAACGGCAGGCTTAGGCGTGGCGATTGCTTCGGCCTATATGATAGAAGAAGAGCTAAAAAATGGCCGTCTGATTGCGCCTTATGGCTTGCTGCCCGATGGCTCTAGCTATGTTGTCTTGTCCGCAGAGCCGTTTGCTCAAGATGAGCGGCGTTTAGTGTTTTTGGATTGGCTAAGGCAAGAGTTTCAAAAATCGGATGAAATACTGGGGCATTTGCTGGCAGGGAGGGGGATGCCGTAACGCTTTGCGCTACGGCATGGAAGTGAAGGACGCAATCAATCTCAACGATAGCTCAGCTCGGTTGCCTGTATTGAAACCCGAGTGCCTGCCGTGCCTTGCACAATCGCTTCGATATCACTGAGCGAGCCGATGACGGCGACTTTGCCGGTATTGCGGGCAAATTCACAGGCGGCTTGTACCTTGGGGCCCATCGAGCCTGCGGCAAAGCCGAGGCGTTCTAATTCGTCAGGGTGGGCGCTGGCGATGGCTTTTTGGGTGGGCTTGCCATAGTCGATAAACGTGGCGCTGACATCGGTGGCAATCACCAACATATCCGCTGCGAGCTCTTCTGCCAGCAAGGCGGAGCAGAGGTCTTTATCGATAACGGCCTCAATGCCGTGCAATTTCCCTTCTTTATCGTAGCAAGTCGGAATCCCGCCACCGCCCGCACAAATCACGATGGTGCCGTGCTCTAGCAGCCATTTTACTGGGCGAATTTCAAAAATACGTTTGGGCCTAGGGCTGGCCACCACGCGGCGGAATTTATCGCCATCGGGGGCAATAGACCAGCCTTTTTCGGTAGCCAGCCTATCGGCATCTTCCTTGCTGTAAACCGAGCCTATGGGTTTGGTCGGGTTTTTAAAAGCAGGGTCCGCGGCGTCGACTTCTACTTGGGTCAGAATGGTGGCGAAAGGGGTTTCGATGGGCAGCAGATTGCCCAACTCTTGCTCAATCATATAGCCGATCATTCCCTCGGTTTCGGCGCCTAATACATCCAGCGGATAGGGGCTGACTTGGCTATAAGCAGCATTTTGTAAGGCGAGCAGCCCCACTTGCGGGCCATTGCCGTGGGCGATGACTAGCTCATTGTTTGGGGCAACGCGGGCGATTTGTTTGACGGCGATGATGACGTTTTCACGTTGATTATCTGCACTCATGGCTTCGCCACGACGAAGCAGGGCATTGCCGCCTAGGGCGATGACGATACGCATAATGAATCCTTTATTGCGGTTTTCGCCGCAACTTTTGTGCCTTTGGCACCTTGGTTTTTGAGTGGCTGTTACTGCTATACGTCTGCAAGCATTGAATCATCGTAGGGCGGGTGAAACCCGCCGTTTTTGTAGCGTTTTATGCCAAGGTCTGGCGGGTTTACTCTCAGCGGTAGCCACCGCGGGGCCTTCCTTTCTTGCTTCGCCAAGAAACGAAGCCAAAGAAGGCGACCCCACGAAACACGAAGGCCCCTCATCTGCGGACAATCGAGCGGCGGCTGCGGAACTCGCTCGCAAGCTCGCTCAAACAGTCCTCGCCGAAACCCCGCCCGCTTGTTCCTCGCTTCGGCGTGTTTCAAGGGGAGATTTAAGCCCTATGCAACTAGCCATGATAAAAATTCTAATGACTGAGGTTGAAAATGCTTAACCCCCAAAGGAAATGCCCCAACTCAAAAGGTTTCCTCCGTGAAACTCCGTGTTCTCTGTGCCCTCCGTGGTTCAAGATTTGGGTTTTTTCCGCACAGCGCAGAATCAGATATCCCCCAAGGTTGAAACCAGAATGGCTTTAATCGTGTGCATGCGGTTTTCTGCTTGCTCGAAGGCGATGTTGGCTGGGGATTCGAATACTTCTTCGGTGACTTCAACGCCATTAGCTAAAAATGGGTATTGCTCGGCAATTTGTTTGCCCATTTTGGTGTCGCTATTGTGAAAAGCGGGTAGGCAGTGCATAAATTTTGTGCGTGGGTTGCCAGTGGCTTTCATCATGGCGCTGTTGACTTGGTAAGGTAGTAGTTGTTTGACCCGTTCGGCCCATGCTTCAACCGGCTCGCCCATCGATACCCATACATCGGTGTGGATAAAATCGACGCCTTTTACTGCTTCTAGTGGGTCTTCGGTCAGCATGATTTTTGCGCCGGTTTCGCTTGCAAACTTGCGGCATTGGGCGACGAAATCATCGTGTGGCCACAGCGCTTTTGGCGCGGCAACTCGTACATCCATACCCAGTTTTGCGCCAATCAATAACAGGGAATTGCCCATATTATTGCGAGCGTCGCCCAGATAGGCGTAGCTGATATCGTGCAGCGGCTTGTCGCTGTGTTCACGCATCGTCAGCACGTCGGCCAGCATTTGGGTTGGGTGATATTCGTCGGTTAAGCCGTTAAACACGGGTACACCGGCAAAGGTGGCTAGCTCTTCAACAATTTCCTGGCTATAGCCGCGATATTCAATGGCGTCGTACAGCCGGCCTAGCACACGGGCGGTGTCTTTCATGCTTTCTTTGTGACCAATCTGCGATGAGCTTGGGTCAATAAAAGTGACATTCGCGCCTTGATCGTAAGCGGCTACTTCAAAAGAGCAGCGGGTGCGGGTGGAGGTTTTTTCAAAAATGAGCGCAATGTTTTTGCGTTTTAGATGCTGCTGCTCAGTACCGGTGTATTTAGCGCGCTTCAGATCCCGAGATAAATCCAGCAGATAACGTAGCTCACGGGGGGTGTGATGCATCAGGCTAAGCAGATTACGATTACGCATATTGAAGGACATAATTTTCTCCAGACAAACGAAAGAAATACAAAATGGACCAAGCGGCATCAGGGGGCCGCTGATTTTCTATGAGCAAAGCAAAAAAAGATCGTTTAAGTGCCTTCGGCACGTTGATTTAGGTGCGGGATTCCCCCGCGTGGGACTCCCTTTCTTGAACGGCCAAGAAAGGAAGCAAAGAAGGCCGCCCCACGAAACACGAAGGCTCCTTCGCTGCGGACAATCGAGTCGGCGGCGGGCGGGATCAGCTCGTTCCTCGCTCCCTGGCCGAAACCCCGCCCCGCTTGTTCCTCGCTACGGCGTGTTTCAAGGGGAGGGTAAAAGCCCCGTGCTACTAGCCGCGATGTGAATCCTAATTGCTGGGTTTTAAAATACTTAAAACTTACAAAACAATTTAATTCAAGCCTTGGTTTTCTCCGTGAAACTCCGTGTTCTCTGCGCCCTCCGTGGTTCAAGATTTGGGTTTTCTAAAAACTCCCAACAATCAGTAATCAACCGGATCGCGGATGATTGGGCAGGTCATGCAGTGGCCACCGCCACGGCCACGGCCTAGTTCGGCGGAGCTGATGGTGATGACTTCTACGCCAGCTTTACGCAGCAAGGTATTGGTATGGATATTGCGGTCGTAAGCTAAAACCACGCCGGGTTGCAGGGCGACGACGTTGTTGCCGTCGTCCCATTGTTCGCGCTCAGCTTCGAATGAATTACCACCAGTTTGTACTACGCGCAGGGCGGGTAATTTGAGTGCTTCGGCGACGACATCCAAGAAGGGTTTGCTTTCGCGGCGTAGGTCGATGCCGTTGGGCTTGCTTTCGTCTGGGCGCAGGCTGAAGGCGACAATTTGTTTGACCACTTCAGGGAAGATGGTGACTAAATCGCGGTCGCAAAAGCTGAATACGGTGTCTAAGTGCATGGCAGAGCGGGATTTTGGCAGGGCGGCCACGATCACTCGTTCGACGGCTCCGGCTTTAAATAAGGACATGGCGACTTGGCCAATGGCTTGATGCGAGGTGCGCTCGCCCATACCAATCAAGACTACGCCATTGCCAATTGGCATGACATCGCCGCCTTCCAGCGTGGCGCTGCCGTGATCGACATCGGGGTCTCCCCACCAGACTTTGACATCGGCGGCGGCAAAATCGGGGTGGAATTTGTAAATAGCGGTGACTAACAGTGTTTCTTGTCGTCGTGCCGGCCAGTACATCGGGTTGAGCGTTACGCCGCCGTAAATCCAGCAAGTGGTATCACGGGTAAATTGGGTGTTCGGTAACGGCGGAAAAATAAAGCTGGCATTGCCGAAGTTTTCACGGAAGATGCTCAGCACTTCGGATGGCGTATCGGCTGGCAAATCGGGAGCAACTACACCACCCATTAAATACTCGGCCAAATGGCGTGGCTCTAATGATTCTAACCAGCTACGCACTTCTTCCAGCAAACCAATGCCTACTAGATCTGCGGTGATTTTGCGATCGAGTATCCACTTTTTAGCTTCAGGAATCGCCACGGTAGCGGTAAGCAGATTGTGCATTTCAATCACATCCACGCCGCGTTCACGCATTTTGGAAACAAAATCAAAGTGATCGCGTTTGGCTTGGCTTACCCACAGCACATCATCAAACAATAAAGAATCGCAGTTATTGGGTGTCAAGCGCATATGCGCTAGCCCCGGCGAGCAAACCATCACCCGTCTTAGCATGCCTACTTCAGAGTGAACGCCTAGTTGTAGATTTTCGGTACTCATCACATAGCTCCTATTAAAGCTTTAGAAAACCGGTGTAAAGGCCGTAACTCGCCGCAATGGCCCCAAGTACAGCGGCTGCAAAAATGAATTTTTCAATGGTGGTAAAGACAATCTGCCCGCTTTCTTTACGCGCTTTGGTATAAAGAATGGCGCCGGGCGCATAGAGCAGTGCAGAAAGCAGTAAGAATTGCACCCCGGCTGCGTAGATCAGCCATACGCTGTACAGCGTGGCCACTATCGCAATCAGCAGATCTTTATTGCGATTGCCACCGTTGGCTTCATAGCCCTCGCCCTTGTAAGCCACCATCACGCCGTAAGCGGTAGATAAGAAGTAGGGCACTAAAATCATTGAGGTGGCGAGCAGCAGCAGGCTGGTGTAAGTGCTGGCTGCAAACAGGGTAATAATCAGAAAAACTTGTACTGCGCTGTTAGATAACCAAAGTGCATTGGCCGGTACGCCGTTGGCGTTTTCTTTGTGCAAAAAACTCGGCATGGTTTTATCGCGGGAAGCTGAAAACAGAATCTCGGCGCAGAGCAGTGTCCATGAGAGCAAAGCACCTAGCAGCGAAATGACCAGCCCGATACTGATAAATATCGCACCCCAATGCCCCACAATATGCTCCAGTACATAGGCCATTGATGGGTTCTTTAAGCCTGCTAATTCTGGCTGGCTCATTACCCCAAGGGATAAGACATTCACAAGCACCAGTAATAATAATGTGCTGAGAAAACCAATCACGGTTGCGCGGCCCACATCGGCGCGTTTTTCAGCTCGGGCGGAGTAAACACTTGCGCCTTCAATACCGATAAACACCCAAACGGTGACCAGCATCATATTGCGCACCTGATCCATCACGCTGCCCAGCTTGATATTGCCCTTGCCCCAAAAATCGGCAGTGAACACATCTAGCTTAAAAGCCACGGCGGCCAGAATAATAAACATCACCAGCGGCACAATCTTGGCCACGGTGGTGACTTGATTAATAAACGCAGCCTCTTTAACGCCGCGCAATACTAAAAAGTGCACCGACCACAGCAAAATGGATGCGCCGATAATGGCGGGAACCGTATTGCCATCGCCAAACATGGGGAAGAAATAACCCAGCGTGCCAAACAGCAAAACAAAGTAGCTGACATTGCCTAGAAAGGCGCTGATCCAATAGCCCCAAGCGGATGAAAAACCCATGTAATTACCAAAGCCCGCTTTGGCATAGGCATATACACCAGCATCTAATTCTGGTTTTTGGTTGGCAAGGGTCTGAAACACAAATGCCAGCATCAGCATCCCCACCGCCGTGATTGCCCAACCAATTAGCGTGGCCCCCGCACCGGCGCTTTGCGCCATATTTTGCGGCAGGGAGAAAATCCCCCCTCCTATCATTGATCCGACCACCATCGCTGTGAGCGCGGTTAGCCTTAGCTTATGGGACGATTGCGTCATGATAGAGCCCTCGGTGCGTAGTGAGATAAACGCTAATCGTGCTGGCTTTTAGCTCGAGTTTGTAAGGAATTAAGCCACTACTGTTACAGCCTGCTCGCTGAAATGTAAGCTAATTTTGTAGGTGTTGAGCATGAGTCACAGCAGAAGATGTGCGTAGTCTTGTCTTTTATTACTACGTAGTTTTTGATGAAAAACAAAATTGTTATTCTTTGTCGAATTTAGCTTTATTAAAGAAAAAATAACTTTTATCAATCATTGACTTAGCTATTTTTCAGTGTTTTTGTTGAGTTACAAAAAACACCTTTTTTTAATTTCTTTTTATGGAGATTATTAAAATCTGAGTGATTGTTTTTGAAAAAATCACTTATAAACAATGGTTTGTGTGTTTTTTTGTAAAGTGGCTTAACAAATTTAAAATGTTGAATATTGAAAAAAATTCAGCGCAATACAGAGTTATGATTACTACGGCCAGTAATTGTTGAGGATTAGCAATGCATAAGTAAATAAAACCGAAGGCCCTTTGTGTTTGGTAACTCCTCTCTGTAATTTGTTGGTAACGACTACGTGTTTGTCATTGTTTTTAAGGCGATTTGGTTTGTTTTTTTTACAGGCCTGTTTTTAAGTTTATAACGTTTACTTACGAAGTGTATGTAAATATTGTCGACGTTTTATATGGACGATGTAAGTAATTGGGCGCAAGGGGGGGGGGAGAGCTAATCCTATCAACTTAAGAGAAATGTTTTTCGTAGGGCGGGTGAAACCCGCCGAGCTTTGCAATGAAACACGAAAAACGGCGGGTTGCACCCGCCCTACGATGATTCAATGTTTATCATTGCGTGGCAACGACATGACATTTAGCTAAGTTGATAGGATTGGGGGGAGAGCTGGGAGGAGGTGTGTTGCTGATAAATGAGTAGAAATTTTTCAGCTGGCATTGAAAAAACGGTGGGTTAAATAAAAATATTCAGGCAAGGCACTTTGCTTTCTTAAAATACTTTGCCTGATTATGCCGCTTGCACCGGAGCCCTTGATTTAGCGGCCTGTATGGCATTGCAACTTCGGACGATTTAATTGGTTTTGATGTGGTGCGCCCTTATTCCACACGTACATTTCTCAAGCCGAGGCATGCCAGTGTGGGAGCTTGTTTGAGCAAGAGACATCCTCAGGAAAAATTCTGTATAGGAAAAATAACCCACAATAGTGGGCCATGCCATATATAGAAATTGTCGAAAAATGGATGATTTTAGAAGGGGAAATTCACTATTTATATGGCTATCATCTATATATAAAAATTCCATTAACATCGTTGGCCTTTATTGTATTTTTTAGTATCGAAGATAAATCCTTGCTTAGTGATTATGGTTTATCGATTAGAAAATGACTCATAGATTATGCGTTGTATATTATTAAGATAAATTTACAGATAATTAAATCTGACTATGTCTCTTGTTCAATATTCTCTTTGTAAATGGGTGACTTGAAATCGGTGCTTGATTTTTGAATTTGTAAGATGGGTGAAGCTAAGATCTATCAACTTAAGCCTATTTTATTTTATAGGTCATTGTTTACATAGGTTTTTATTTTATTGTGTTATTTTAATTTTTTATATTTTCGCGGCTATGCGTGATAAATAAGCTCACATTTTTTTTGCTTTAAAAGGGTGGAGCGCTTGTTTTTTTGCTACTGAAAGAATGAGATAGGGACGTGTAGGTCTGCTTTCTTGATGTTTAATGCTGATTGCGGTGAGCCAAATATCAAAAAATATTAAAAAGTAAAGATATGCATTGTGATAAATATTCTATGATTTATCATGCCTTGATTACAGCTACGGATAGTATAAAAAATGAATATTGAAAAAGTGGTGTTTGGATTTTTTATCTTGTTGGCATTTACGCTCAATTTTGGCTTTGTAATGGGGCAAATTGATGTGCCGCATCAGCATGATGTATTTGAGCTATTTTGTGCCATGGTGGTGAGCTTTATTGCCACGGTGATTAAATTTGGGGATCGCACCCAAGTAGGCGCTTTGCATTTAGCCACAAGCTTGGTGGCCGATTTGCAATTAATTGCTGCTGCGCTGGTGTGGGGAAATGCCATGTATGTCACCCAAGTCGGGATGACGCCTGGGGTGACTTCGATGGTAGTGTCTTTTGCAGGTGGGGCACTGGCCGCGAATGTGGTTTCGGTGGTGCTATTGATTGGTGAAACTTTGCAACATCGTCGTTAATTATGCCAAATATCTTTTTTATGGTGATGCGGCGCATGCGTGCGCCGATTATTACGCTCATTCTTATTTATGCCATTGCCGTATTTGGCTTGGTGCTGATTCCCGGAGTGGATGATGATGGGCACCCCTATCAAATGGGCTTTTTCCACGCTTTTTATTTTATTAGCTATACCGCTACCTCAATTGGCTTTGGCGAAACGCCCTATGCATTTTCTTATTCTCAGCGCCTCTGGGTTTTATGCTGTATCTATTTATCGGTAACGGGCTGGGCTTATAATTTAGGGGCGATTTTTACCTTATTTAATGATCAGACGCTAAAAAAAGCCATTCAATATGCGCGGTTTAATAATAAAGTAAGACGCTTGCGCGAGCCCTTTTATTTAATTTGTGGTTATGGGCAAACAGGGCGTTTGCTCTGCAAAGTGCTCGATCGAATTAATATCCGCTTTGTAGTGATTGAGCTTAGAGAAGAGCGTGTTAATAATTTGGCCTTGGCCGATTTTCATTCCGACCCGGTTTTTTATGCGGGGGACGCGTCTAATCCTGAGTTATTAAAAATTGCTGGAATTACTCATCCTCGTTGCCGAGGCGTATTAGCGATTACCGGCGATGAAAACGTTAATCTAGCGATTGCAATGGCGGCTTTTGTTTTGCAGCCTAATCTGGTATCGGTATGCCGCTGCAAAAATAAGGCCGTGGCCGATAATATGCAGTCGTTTGGCGCGAATAAAGTCATCAATATGTTTAATGCGGTGGGGCAGCGCTTCCAGATGCTGCTGCATGCGCCGCATAGCTATCGTTTATGGAATTTGCTTTCTGATTTTCCTGGACTACCGATCGCAGCCTTGGTGCGCCCACCTTGTGGGCATTGGGTGGTGGTGGGTTATGGCCGCTTCGGTGTATCTATGCGGGCAGCACTGCTTAAAGAGGGCGCAACGGTGACGGTGATCGACCCTGATCCGCAGCCTGATTTATTGCCTGAGCAATTTGTGCAGGCGCTTGGTGTGAATGCTGATTCATTAATTGCCGCAGGTATTGAACACGCTTCCGGCCTATTGGTTTGCCATGATCACGATATTAATAATTTATCTGCATTAGCAACGGCCAGAGCGATTAATCCTAAATTGTTTATCGTGGCTAGGCAGAATCTGCGCGACAACCGCGTATTATTTGAAGCCTTTAAGCCTGATATCACCTCTGTTCGTAGCGAGATTGTGGCGCATGAATGTTTACGCGCGATTGAAACGCCCTTATTGGCGCAATTTTTAGATTTAATTAAAGAAGAAGACGAAGCTTGGGCCAAGGCATTGTCTGATCAATTGGCTTTATTATGCGATCACAAAGTGCCGGAAATTTGGAGCATTACGCTAGATGCTAAAAACACCGCGGCTGTGCATGCCTTTTTAGCTAACCCTTCGCCGCCTTTGCGCCTCGCTCACTGGATAAACAATCCCTTTGACCTTGGCTATAAGCTGCAATGCCTGCCACTGTTGCGCGTGCATGGCGACGAGCTGCAAGCATGGCCATCACTGGACACGCCGCTGACTTTTGGTGATCAGCTGCTTTTTGCGGGTAATCACGAAGCACAAAGTGCGCATGAAGCCATGCAAGAAGCCACGCATCTACTGGACTTTGCCCGCACCGGCAAAACCGAGCCGCAAAGCTGGGTGTTTCGTAAATTGGCGGGGTGGCAGCAGGGGAAGATGAAAGAGTAAAACCCACATCTTGAACCACGGAGGGCACGGAGTACGCGGAGGTGCACGGAGAAAACCTTCTTTGTGAGCCTCTTGGTGGGCACTTAACAGGACAACGCTTGGTTTTTATAGGGTGTGCAAGTCGTTCTTCTTGCGCACCGCCTTCTGCACTCCAACCGAGTTGTTGTACACCCTTTGAAACTTAACTCCTAAGACGTTTTTCTCCGTGAAACTCCGTGCTCTCTGTGGCCTCCGTGGTTCAAGATCTGGGTTTGTCACATCACATCAATCCACCAACTGCCGTCTAAATACCCAGCTCACGCCATTGGATGCATCGGCGTCAAAGGCATAGCCTTCGGCATTAAAGGCTTTTAAATCGCTAGCTTGAGTAATGTTGTGCTCTGCCGCCCAGCGCACCATCAGGCCGCGTGCGCGTTTGGCGTAGAAGCTGATGATTTTGTATTTGCCGTTTTTCCAGTCTTCAAATACTGGCGTAATCAGCGGGCAATTTAATAGTTTGGGTTTGACGGATTTAAAGTATTCGGTCGAGGCTAAATTGACGACGACTTTGGGCTCGATGGCATTAATCGCAGCGGTAATGGTCTCGCCCCAAAAAGCGTAGAGATTATTCCCCGCAGCATTGGGCAGAGAGGTGCCCATTTCTAGGCGATAAGGCTGTATCAAATCCAGCGGGCGCAGTAGGCCGTAAAGGCCGGATAGGATGCGCAAATGTTGGCTGATATAGCTTAATTGTTGCGCCGTCATCTGCCCTGCATTGAGTCCCTCGTACACATCGCCCATAAAGGCCAGCACGGCTTGCTTAGCGTTATCCGGCGTGAAATCAGGGTTCCAAGCTTGGTAGCGGCCCACATTCAGCACCGCCAGCGGGTCAGATAATTTCATCAGGCTAGCAATTTGCGCAGGCGTCTGCTGCTTGAGCAAAGCAATCAGCTGGGCAGAATGATCCAGAAAATCAGGCTGGCTGAATTCCTTGGTAATGTGGGCCGTGGTGTAATCCAGCGTTTTGGCTGGAGAGAGCAGCATAAGCATGGTGGACTTTGAGGACGGAATGATCGTTGACAGCATAAAACCCAAACCTTAAACCACGGAGGAAAGGAGAACACGGAGGGGCACGGAGAAAAGCATAGTTAGGGTTTTCTCCGTGTAACTCTGTGTCCTCTGTGCTCTCTGTGGTTCAAGATTTGGGTTTTCTTGCACACCTGTGCAGTTGCAATGAAGTTTAAGGCTCTACCCCAGATCCACGCAGCAGGGCGGCGAGTTCCATGGCTGTTTTGACTTGCATCTTTTCTAAAATCCGTGCGCGGTGAACTTCGACGGTTTTCATTGAGATGGATAAATCATCTGCAATTTGCTTGTTTAAACGGCCAGTGAGAATCAGCTTCATCACTTCGCGCTCGCGCGGGGTGAGGGTGCCTAGGCGTTTGGTGATTTGCATTTTGATCTGCCACACGCCGCGCTTGGTTGCGTCGTTGGCTAGGCAGCGCTCAACCAAATCAACAATATCGTTATCGTTAAATGGTTTTTCAACGAAGTCGGTTGCGCCTTGTTTTAAAGCGCCCACAGCCATCGGTACATCGCCGTGGCCGGTTAAAAACACCACGGGTGGGCAATAAGGATGCTCTTTGATTCGGTCAAACAGCTCTAAGCCACCCATGCCGGGCATGCGCACATCGAGCAGTAAACAGCCGTAACGCTCAGGTGTGTAATCGGCTAGCAGCGCTTCTGCGCTGGCATAGCTGTCGGCGCGGTGATTGCGAGTTGAAAAAAGCCATACGAGGGCATCGCGAATGGCGTCATCGTCATCAACGATTGCAATGCGGCGATCAGGGTTCATTAGCCTGGGTTTCCTCGGAAAACGGTACGGTGAAGATAAAGCGGCAACCGCCGCCAGGATTGTTTTCTGCCCAAAGACGGCCTTGGTGATACTCGATAATAGAGCGACAAATATTCAGCCCCATTCCCATGCCGGTGTCTTTGGTGGTGTAAAACGGTTTAAACAATTGTTCCATTTGTTCGGGACTAATACCAGTGCCACGATCCGCAATGATAACTTGTAAGTAATCGTGCTCCCTACTCAGCATGATGGCCAAGGTGCGCTGCGCTGCGGGCGTATCGTTCATCGCTTCCATGGCATTACGGATTAAATTGAATAATACCTGTTCCAGCATAATCGGATCGACATATAAAGGCGGTAGGTCGCTCGATTCCGAGATACTGATGGCCACTCCTCGTCTTACAGCCTCGTGCGATTGCAAATCCAGCACGGTGTCGAGTAAGCCAGTAATGGTGCAGCGGCGGCGGTGCGGCGCGCGGCGCTGCACAAATTCACGAATGCCGCGAATAATCTGCCCAGCTCTGCGCGCCTGTTCGCCCATTTTTTCAATGGCTTGTGATAGTTGCTGCAAATTAGGCGTGGGATTGGCCAGAATATTGCGGCAACCCGATGCATAGCTGGCAATCGCGCCCAAGGGCTGGTTTAGCTCGTGGGCAAGGCTAGAGGCCATTTCGCCCATCGAAATAAGGCGGCTGGTCTGTTGTAGTTTTTCATTTTGCAGGCGTTCGCGCTCGGCGGCTAATTTAAGCGCGCTGATATCGGTGGCGACCTCCAGCCAAACATCTGAATCATCCACCCATAGATTGTGGCGGCTTTTGATCTGAAACCAGCGTTTTTTGATGGGGTCATACCATTCTGAATCGACTGGCGCATCAAAGCGGCGGGCGCTAAAGGGCACGATGCAACAGCGGCCACGCCAATCTGGCAGATTAAACGAGCGATCAAACTGGCGGTTGCTCATTAGTAGCTCGCCACTATCGGCGTCGCTTACTGCAACCGCAGTATCCAAGCCATCTAGCACGGTGACAAAGCGCTGGTGCGAGGCTTGCAATACCTCGCGCTCACGTTTTAGCTCAGTAATATCGTAGAGAGATCCCATCCAGCCTATATGCCGCCCCGACCCGTCGATCAGGCTGGAGCCATGCAGGCTGACATCAAAACGCTCGCCATTTTTACGCATAAAGCGCACCGCCTGCCCATTGGGGTCGGCGCGGCCTTGGCGTATGGCGTCAAAAGCCGCTTGGCAGCGCTCTAGCTCTTCCGGTGGCCAGTAGGGTAGCGGTGGTTGCTGGCCAAGCAGTTCGTCAGCGCTAAAACCAGTCATTTCGCAAAATGCGCGGTTTACATAAATCAGGCGGCCGTCCTTATCCATCGCTCGCATGCCGCTGACTAGCGAGTCTTCCATTGCTTGGCGCAGTGCGGTTTCGGCACGTAATTGCATTTCTGCCTGCGAGCGAACGCGCATCACGCGGTGCAAAAGTGCGGTAGAAGCCAGCATGCCGATGGCTAAAAAGAGCAGCACCCAAGGCAGCGATTCAGTTAGCCGGTGGCGGGGCACATGGTAAAGCTCGGCTTGTATCGATAAGCCCAACGGCGGTGTATCGAGTGCAATGCGCATGCTCAGGCCGCTTGGATCGAGCTGGCGGCTAGATTTGGCTGCCAGCGTTACATAATTATGGTTAAGCAGTAAAACTTGATAGCGCTGAGCAATCCACCAAGGCACTTGTTGCTGCAAGAGTCGCTCAAAAGAGAAGGTGGCAATTATAAAATTATGTCCGTCTGCACTCGGCACGGCGTATTGCGCCAATGGCGGCTGGCCGGGCTTGGTATACAGTGTGGTCCAGCCACTTTCGCCATTAAAAGGCAGTATTTTTTGCTGCGGAGCCGCCCACCATACTTTGAAATCATTTTGGTTTCTGACCACCAAGCTGACGATTTCTGGGCTGTTTTGAATTAAGGAGAATGCACGCGCCTGAAAGAGCGCCGATTGCTGATTGTAATCGGTGACAGCAAGGGCATTTATGGCGTCGGTATTGGCGGTGATTTGCTGCTGAATCGCTTGTTTTTGCCAGAGCAAATCTTGCTCTAATTGATTACTGCGCTGCTTTTGCTCCTCGCCTGAGTTCAGCAGCAACCAGCTGGCAAAAGCCAGAGTAAATAGCGCGGCGATTAGGCCGGGCAGTAATTGCAGCCAGCGGCTAATTCGAGGAGAAAAGGTGATGGCGGGCAGTATCAAGCGTGTTAAACCAAGGAGTCACCCCGAAAAGGTCGGGCTGTGAAAGATTAATTATCCACGGTTGTCAGGAATTGTCTAGGAGAGCCTAAGTTTAGGGCTTGATATATCTGTGAGGAGGGGCATTAGCAGCCTAATCCTATCAACTTAGCTAGATGCTGCCGCACAATGGCAAGCCTTGACGCATCGTAGAGCGGGTGTAACCCAAGTCAAAAAGATAGTGCCTTCGGCGTGTTGATTTAGGTGCGGCATCACCGAGAAGTATTTGATTTCTGAACGGCCAAGAAAGTAAGCAAAACCGCAACCTCAAAAGCACGAAGGCTCCTCGCTGCGGAAAATCGAGCTGGCGGCGGGTGGGATTGGCTCGCTGCCTCGCTGCCAAGCAATCACCCGCCCTCTTGTTTCTCGTGTCGCAGCTTCAAGGGCGCTTTTAAGCCCTATGAAGATCGTGGTTATTATGCTTTTTTGATGTTTATTGCTTTACCGGATTAATCAGCGGCTCACCTCGGGCAAAAGCGCTGACTTCGCACAGTACCGTATCAGCGATATTTTCTAGCGCTTCGTCGGTTAAAAAGCCTTGATGCGAGGTGATCATGACATTGGGGAAGGTGGTGAGCCTTGCCAGAACGTCGTCTTCTAATGCCGAGCCGGATAGGTCTTCAAAGAACACGCCTTCTTCGTACTCGTAAACATCCAGCCCCACACCGCCTACTTGGCCGCTTTTTAGCGCGTCTAGCAGGGCGCTGCTATCGATAAGGCCGCCCCGGCTGGTATTGATAATCACCGCGCCTGGCTTCATGCCCGCCAGCGTATCGGCATTGATCATATGCTTGGTTTCATTGGTGAGCGGGGTGTGCAGCGAGATGATATCGGATTGCGCCAGCAGCTCTTCCAGCGAGACAAAGGTGCAGCCAAGAGCGGCTGCACGTTCGGGCGATGGGTTGCGATCAAAGGCCAGCACTTTGCAGCCAAAGCCATGGGCAATTGCAATGGTGGCCGCGCCAATTTTACCTGCGCCAGCAATGCCAAAAGTGCGGCCGTGCAAGTTAAAGCCGACTAAGCCATCGAGCGAGAAATTGCCTTCGCGAACTCGGTTATAAGCGCGATGCGTTTTGCGGCTTAGCGTGAGTAGCAGGGCAAAAACGTGCTCGGCCACGGCTTCGGGGGAATAAGCCGGTACGCGCGTTACGCTGATGCCATGCTTTGCTGCTGCGGCTAAATCGACACCATTAAACCCTGCGCAACGTAGCGCAACTAGCTTCACGCCTAGCTTGGCAAGCTGTGCCAAGGTTGGGGCGTCGACTCGGTCATTTACAAAGGGGCAGACCACTTCAAAGCCAGACGCCAGTGCTGCTGTCTGGATATTTAAGCGGTCTTCAAAAAACAGCAGCTCATGGCCGTGGTGTTCATTGGCTAGGCTGAGCGTAGCTCGGTCGTATCGCTTGCTGTCAAAAACGGCAATTCTCATTAGAAGGGCCTATTCCTCTGTGAACATATGGGTATGGGAGGCGGTGAGGTTGCGGCCTTTCCAGAAAAAGTTAGATACTTTTTCGGTCAGTACATCGGCGGCGGCAGGGCTTTGAGTGTGGAGTAACACCATGGCGATCACGCTATCTTTGCCGCCATCTGCGAGGCTGATGTCACCAAATTCATTGAGGCCGATTTCATCGGTTAGCAGGCTGCGAACATCTTCTACGGTGGTTTCTAATGGAAGATTACCTATCAAAACTTGCATGGTGTTTTCCTTACTAGTGGATGAAAAAAACGTGCTTAATGTCTGTGAGCGTGGCCGCGTAGCTGATTAAAAACGCTCTGTTTTCCTACTAAATAAAGAGGTGCAATGGCTTCTAGTGCCGTGGGTTGCCAGTCTAATTCAGGAGCAAAGCCTGCTGGATCGATATTATCGACTTGCAGCGAATCAAGATTGTCGTGGCTAAGCGGTGGATTAGGCAAGATGCTCATGACACTAGCTTGCACCCGAGCTAGGAAGTTGGGTAAGGAAATAATTGGGCGACAAACGCCAACGGTTTGTGCTGTGTAGGTAACCAGCTCTTTTAGTGTATAGATCGTTGGGCCAACCAAGCTCAGTGTTTTGCCGATCAGCGCTTTATCTACTACCCCCATGGCAAATGCTTGTGTGACATCTTGCACCCAAACCGGCTGAAAACGCGTATCTGCACCGGCTAATGGCACAAATGGGGCGATTTTAATCAGCTTGGCAAAGAGGTTGAGAAATTGGTCTTCTTGGCCAAACACCACCGATGGGCGATAAATTGTCCAGTCTAAGCGGCTGGCTTTCACTCGCGCTTCGGCTTCACCCTTGCTACGTTGGTACATCGAAGGGCCATGTATATCGGCTCCCAAGGCGCTCATATGCAGATAGCGATTGACGTTTTGCGCTGTACAGGCCGCGATAATTCTTTCGGTAAGCGTCACGTGGGCTTTTTTAAAACTGGCCTCGTTGCCTTGCAAAATACCGACCAAATTAATCACCACATCTTGCCCTGCAACTAGCTGGCTGAGTGCGGCATCGTCATTAATGTCAGCACTGACCAAGTTAAGGTAGGGCAGGAGCACTAAATCGGCCCGTTTGTTTTCTCTGTGGCGGGTAGGCAGGGTGACTTCATGCCCTGCTTTTGTCAGCTTGGCTGCCAGTTGTTGACCAATAAATCCGCTACCACCGATTAATAAGATCTTTGACATGCGAGTCTTCTTTAGGAATTGTAGGGCGGGTGAGACCTGTCGCGGGTCACTCCAGCCCTAAGTAATTAAGGTGCGTCTACTGCCTGACCACGGCCCGCTACTTTGGCGATACGTTGTTTCAAAGGTAGACCTTGGCCTTCAAAGGCGTGGGCGTAGTGGATGGCGTTGGCCATTACTTTCTTAACGTAGTCGCGCGTTTCGTTAAAAGGGATGGTTTCGATATAAATCACTCCATCTAATGCTTGGTTGGATTGCCAGGCTCTTGCTCTGCCGGGGCCTGCGTTATAGCCAGCAGTGGCTAAAATCTGGTTGTCGTCTAAGCGCTCCCATATATAGCGCAAATAGAAGGTGCCAAAGCTGATATTGGTCGTTAATTCATTCACTTCTGCTGGGTTAAAGTGTTTTTTACCCAATTTGCTGGCTACCCATTTAGCGGTGCCTGGCATCAATTGCATCAGTCCGCTGGCCCCAACGCCAGATCGGGCCACGCTAATAAAGCGGCTTTCTTGTCGCATCAGGCCGTAAACCCAAGCTGGATCAATGCCTTCGTTTTTCGCTGCGGGCTCGATCAAATCCAAATAAGGCGTAGGGTAGCGCAGTGAAAAATCATGCAGCTGGCGAGTGCGCTCGGCCGAATAAATAGAGCGGTCATACCAGTTTTGCTTGCGCGCTAATTCTGCGGCCGCCAGTAGTTGTTGGTCTGTTAAGCCCTTCATGGCCCAATTCCACTCACGGATCGCTTCGATACGCCAGTCTTGATCGATCAGGGCTAAAGCGCGTTGCACACCCGGCATAGCCCGTATTTGCTTGATTTCTGTGTCATTAGCTTTATAGCGGATATTGGCAGGCTCCATGCTCGGGCCGAGCTCCTCTCTGGCGAGCAGGCCGTAAAAATCATGGCTTTCTGCTGCTGCGGCCCAAAGCTGATTGGATTCTATGGTTTTATTCTGGCTTTTTAGAATTCGTGCTTTCCAATAAAGCCAGGTGCTGGTCTGTTGCTCTTGAGCAGGCAAGGCTTCGATGCGGGCCAGTGTGGTTTCCCAGTCAGAGAAACGCAGCGCGGCGCGAATGGCCCATGCGCGATCTTCGCTATCCATACCCAAACTATCGCCTTTGCTTAGCCAGGCAGAGGCAAGTTCATGTTGCTTTTTTGCGGCGATTAAGCCGAGCTGCTGCCATGCATAGCGCTGGTCAAGCTCGGGTAATTGCTTCTCTATGCTATTGAGCAGGCTTGCTGCGCGATCAGGATTGCTGCGTGCAATACGGCCCAAAGCATAAATGGCGAGTTCTCGGCCTGCTTGAGTCGAGAGGGATTGCCTCGCAAATTGATTTTCAGGATTGGCTGCGAGCGCGCTGATGTTTTTTGCGGTGAATTCGCTAGGGTTGCCCGCTCGAGCGCCCAATTGGCGGGCAAGATCGGTGCGATTGTCGCTTAGTGCTAGGCGAATACGTGCCCAAGCATCGGCTTGGCTTAGCTCATTATTATTAAATAAGGCATCAAATACGGTGTTGCATGCTTCGCTCTGTGGCTTTGCAGAAAACCAGAGTGCTTTGGCTGCCGATAGCGGCGCTGCTTCATTGTTGGCGATGGCCGACTGCGCGCGCAAACACTGCAATTCATTATTAGGGCCGTCTGTTTTGGCATATTCCAGATTGAAACTCGCCCAGCTCTTACGACGTCCCAGCTCTTTTAACCATTCGCCACGAAAGCGTTCTGCAAGAGGGCTGTTGTTGTAATTTTTTAAAAAGCTTTGTGCATCACTTTCGCTTACTGTGGTGAGCTGGCTGCTCAGCCAGTAATAACGTGGATACATTTCTAACGCTTCACCATTGCTTGCATCGGCCATTTTTGCGATCGCAGGCAGATCACGGCTACGGGCCGCTTCACGTAGGACTGACAAATCCAGACGTGCGTGTGCGCTGGCGGAAAGAGAGAGCGAAGCAATCAATAAAAGTTTTTTCATATTTTTTTCATAGGTAAGGGGCAGGCAAGCACGACTTCAAGCATAACCGAGCCTTGCAGGTATTCGTAGGTCAGTAATTGTAAAAGAGGAAAATATTTGTTTTTTTGGTAGTAAAAGCTAGAGAGACGCTTAGATTTTCTATAAAAACGCCCCTTAGCCTTGTATAAAGGGAGGAGAGATATTGCAATTGCACTTCAGTTTGGTGGGATGCCTGATATACCAACGTCTTTGAAGCGCGCCAGCAATAAACTTTGGTCTTTGTTGCGGGTTTGTTATTTTAATCCGCAGTCGTTGGATTTCTGCTTAATTTACAAAAGCATTTGGAAAACGCAGTGCTCAAGTCGAGAAAATACCGTTTTATGGCTGGCAGCATAGCCTGAATATTTTATGCAAATAGAGCTGGCTATTAAAGAGCATAAATTTAAGCGTGCTTTACAGTGATACATCAGATGCAAATCAATTTGCTCCTCATCTAAAATATGGAGTAAATCACCGCTGCCTAAGCAGGCAGATGAGGCTATCCAACCGTGGGTGCTTCTTCATAGAGTGATTAATCATGCCTGATTTGCGCTATCCCTTTCTCCCGAGACAGGGTAAAAGCAAGTAGAATCAGCCTCGTTTAAGAATAAAGAACTGAGAATGGGAACATGCTGACTTTCCAAGAAATTCTGCTCACGCTACAAAACTACTGGGGCCGTAATGGCTGCGCGCTATTGCAGCCTTACGATATCGAAGTAGGTGCGGGTACATTCCATACCGCTACCTTTCTGCGCTCACTCGGCCCAGAGCCTTGGAATGCGGCCTATGTGCAGCCTTCGCGTCGCCCTAAAGACGGGCGTTACGGTGAAAACCCGAACCGCTTGCAGCACTATTATCAATTCCAAGTTGCCTTAAAGCCATCACCAGACAATATCCAAGATTTGTATTTGGGTAGCCTGCGTGAGCTGGGTATTGATACCAGTGTGCACGATATTCGCTTTGTAGAAGACGATTGGGAAAGCCCGAGTTTGGGCGCTTGGGGCCTGGGTTGGGAAGTGTGGTTGAACGGGATGGAAGTCACCCAGTTCACCTATTTCCAACAGGTTGGCGGTATTGATTGCAAGCCGGTATTGGGCGAGATCACTTACGGTGTTGAGCGTTTGGCCATGTATTTGCAAGGCGTAGAAAACGTTTACGACTTGGTATGGACAGTTTATCCAAATGGCCAGAAAGTGACTTACGGCGATATCTATCATCAAAATGAAGTAGAGCAATCTATTTACAATTTTGAACACGCCAATGTGCCGCTGCTGCTTGATTTATTCAATAAATTTGAAAGTGAAGCTGCACGCCTGATGGAAGCCAATTTGGCGCTGCCAGGCTACGAGATGGTCATGAAGTGCTCACACGTGTTTAATCTGCTGGATGCCCGTGGTGCGATTTCGGTGACTGAGCGTGCCGCTTATATTGGCCGTGTACGTACGCTTTCACGCCTTGTGGCTCGGGCTTATTACGATTCGCGTGAAGCATTGGGTTTCCCTATGTGCCAAACGGCTTAAGGTGATATCGATGATCCGCTATCTGCTGTTGATCACTCTATTGGCTGGCTGTGGGAAATTTGAGGATGAGGTTTACGGCCCGCTTGAAGTTCCAAAAGAAGGCGACTGGCGTAGTTACGGCACGATGGCGGATTACGAAATGCTGGTCGATGTGAAATCGATTACGCATGACGATGATTACGCACCAACCAAGTACACCTATGTTTGGTTACAGCAGAAGTTTAATGAAGATCAAACTGATGAAATAACCAAAAAGAAATATCGCTTAAAGTATTCGCGTCATGCCATTGATTGCCCGTCTAAAAAAATGGCGGGTGTTTTAAGCGATTTGCGTGATACGGAAAATGAGCAGGTGGCCCGTTACGATATTCCGGGCTTTCAGTGGGAATTCGATGAGCCGCCAGCCAATAGCTTTGGCGGTGATTTTGTTCGCCAAGTTTGTAAAATCATGGCCGAAAAAGAAGCTAAAGCTAAATTAGAAGAGAATTAATCCCAATGTCTAATCCTATATCTCAAACACTGTTGATTGAAATTTTTACCGAAGAATTGCCGCCCAAAGCACTGCCAAAATTAGGCGCAGTGTTTGCGAGTGGCATTTTTGATGAATTGGCTAAACTGGGCTTTGTGGCTAAAGACGCCGAAGTTGAATCGTTTGCCAGCCCGCGTCGCCTTGCGGTATCGATAGCTGATGTGCTGGCTGTGCAGCCAGATCAAGCCATCGAGCGCCGTGGACCAGCGGTTGCATCTGGCTTGAAAGATGGCGTGCCTACACCTGCCCTTGCGGGCTTTGCCCGTAGCTGCGGTGTGGATGTAGCGCAACTGGCACAAGGCTCGGATGGCAAGCAAGACGTATATATCTTTTCCTCAGTGAAAGCCGGTGAAGCGCTGACTAAAGTCTTGTCGGGCATTATTGCCGCCACGCTTAAAAAACTGCCAGCGCCAAAAATGATGCGCTGGGGCGACCGAGATGGCCAGTTTATTCGCCCGGTGCATGGCCTTGTGGTGCTGCACGGTAGCGACGTAGTGCCTGCACAATTTCTGCATTTAGAAGCAGGCCGCAGCACGCTGGGCCATCGTTTCTTGTCGAGTGGCGAGATTGAATTGGCGAATGCCGATGAATACGCTGCTCGCCTGTTTGATGATGGTTTTGTAGAGGCGAGCTTTGATGTGCGTCGCGCATTGATTGCTGATCAGCTGAAAAACGCCTGCACTGAGCTGAACGCACAGATTGCACCATCAGATGGCTTACTCGATGAAGTCACTGCGCTGGTTGAATGGCCGGTGGTGTACACAGGTAACTTCGATGAGAAATTCTTGGATGTGCCGCAAGAATGCTTGATCTTATCGATGCAGCAACATCAGAAATACTTTCCGCTGCTCGATCAAAACGGCAAGTTGCTGCCTAAATTCTTAGTGGTTTCTAATCTAGAAACCGCCGACCCTAGCCATATTATTCATGGTAACGAGCGCGTATTGCGTGCTCGCCTGTCTGACGCAGAGTTCTTCTTTGAGCAAGATAAAAAGAAGAAGCTTGAATCTCGCGTGCCGCAGCTCGCCAATGTGGTTTATCACAACAAAATCGGTAGCCAGCTTGAGCGCGTAGAGCGCCTGCAAAAAATTGCCGGTGCCATTGCGTTGAAGCTGAATGCTGATGTGGCCGATTGCAAACGCGCCGCTTACTTAGCTAAGGCCGATTTGATCGCCGATATGGTGGGCGAATTCCCTGAGCTGCAAGGCGTGATGGGCATGTATTACGCCCGCATCGATGGCGAAAACGTGAGCGTTGCTAATGCCATTGAAGGCCATTACCACCCGCGCTTTGCAGGTGACACCTTGCCCGTTGGCGCTGTGGCACAGGCTGTTTCGCTGGCCGATAAGCTGGAATCCATCGTCGGGATTTACGGCATTGGCTTGATCCCAACAGGTGACAAAGACCCATTTGCCTTACGCCGCGCCGCGCTGGGTGTTTTGCGTATGGTGCTGGATTTACCGCTGGATCTGAAAGAATTGCTCAACATTACTGCGGAAGCTTTCCCTGCTGGTGTGGTGGCTGATGGTACGGTTGAAGGCGTGTATGGCTTTATGCAAGATCGCTTGAAAAACTATCTGGCAGCCGATTACCCAGCCGCTGATATCGACGCTGTTTTGGCGCTAAACCCAACTCTGCTTAACGAGATGGTGATTCGCCTGCAAGCTGTTGCGGTGTTTAAAGCCCTGCCAGAAGCGACTGCTTTGGCTGCGGCAAATAAGCGTATTCGCAATATCTTGAAAAAAGTCGAAGGCGATTTGCCAGAGCTGAATGCTGCTTTGCTAAGCGATGCGGCTGAAATTGCCCTGCATGCCGAGTTATTAAAGCTAGAGCCAGTGGTAAGCACTGCTTTGGCTAGCCAAGACTTTACTGGCGCATTGAAAGCACTGAGCGCTTTAAAAGAGCCAGTAGATGCTTTCTTTGATTCGGTGATGGTGATGGCGGAAGACTTAGCGGTGCGTGGCAATCGCCAAGCCCTGCTCGCCGCATTAGCCAGCCTGATGAACCGCGTGGCTGAGCTGTCTTTATTGGCTGAGTAAGAACGATGTAGGGTGGGCACAAAGACGTGCCTACTCAGTACGCATCATTAAAGCATGATGGCATGCATCGTATTTTTTGTAGGGTGGGTGAAGCCCGCCAGATTTTGGCATGAAATGCTAAGGAAAACGGCGGGTTTCACCCGCCCTACCGATGATTCGATGTTTGTGCTGTGTGGTCGGCTTATGACAAAAGCTTTAGTGATGCCTATAGGGCAGAAAGCTGTGCCCGCCCTACAGATGCTTGGGTTTATACGAACACACGGAGTCGCGTATGAAGTTATTGATTCTCGACCGCGACGGCGTAATCAATGAAGATAGTCCTGACTATATCAAAACGCCCGAAGAATGGATTCCGATTGCTGGCAGCTTAGAAGCCATCGGGGAGTTGTCTCGTTCGGGGTGGACGATTGTGGTGGCCACCAATCAAAGCGCCATTGGCCGCAAGATGATCGCAGTCGATGCACTTAATCGTATTCATGCCAAGATGCATCGCGCCATTGCCGAGCAAGGCGGGCATGTGGATGCGGTGTTTTTCTGCCCTCATGGGCCTGATGATGGCTGCGTTTGCCGTAAGCCCAATCCCGGCATGATTTTAGATATTTCCAGCCGTTTCCACGTGCCTACCTCGCAATTGTTGATGGTGGGTGACTCTTTGCGTGATTTACAAGCCATTGCCGCCGTTGGTGGCAAACCGGTACTGGTTCGTACTGGTAATGGTGTTAAAACAGAACAGAAAGGCTTGCTGCCTGATGGCACACATGTTTTCGATGATTTGGCGGCATTTGCTGCGCATTTACTAGGAGCGATGGACGTTTAGCCCCGCTGAATAAGGCGGGTATAAATAGCGCCTCTTTTCGTGTGACTACCTTGCTCGTCATTGCATAGCCGGTTATATGGCTTCCTCCCGCCTTGTCAAACGAAAAAATCCATCAATTTCTAAGCCATCCAACTGGACTAACTACTAGAGGGTAAAGATTAAATGATTTGGTTGCGCTCCATTCTGTATTGGCTTGCTGTTCCTATAGTCACCCCCATTTTCTGTGTTATCGCCATTTTGATTCTGCCGCTGCCACCTGTGCTGCGCTACCGGATTATTCGCGGCTGGTCGTGGATTATGCTTAAGTGGCTGAAATTCACCTGTGGGCTGACGTATCGCGTAGAAGGGCTAGAAAACCTTCCTACAGATCCGGCGGTGGTGATGTGTAAGCACCAGTCTGCTTGGGAAACGCTGGCCTTGCAGCATGTGTTTCCACCGCAAGTTTGGGTGTTGAAAAAAGAACTGTTGAAGTTGCCGATTTTTGGTTGGGGCTTGGCCACTCTTTCGCCGATTGCCATCGATAGATCGAACCGCGCCGAGGCGCAAAAACAGCTAATTGCTCAAGGTAAAGATCGCTTGGCTAAAGGCTTTTGGATTGTGATTTTCCCCGAAGGCACCCGCGTTCCATCGGGTGGCTATAAGCCTTATAAGCAGGGCGGCGCTCGTTTGGCCGTCGATTTAGAAGTGCCAATTGTGCCGGTGGCGCATAATTCCGGCGAATTTTGGCCGAAAAATTCATTTCTAAAATGGCCGGGTGAAATCACCATGGTGATTGGCAAGCCGATTGAGCCTGCTGGTCGTAGTGCGCTAGAGCTAACGCAAGAAGTTGAAATGTGGATTGAGAATGAAATCCAGCGTTTTGGCGGCGTTGGCCCCTGTTACTCGCCTAAAAAATGAGCACGTATTCACTGCGCTTGGCTGATCGTGAGCTGCCTTATCAGTTGGAGCGCAGCAGCCGCCGGCGCTCGATAGGTTTAAAAATCACCGCTGATGGTTTAACCGTAATCCTGCCTGCCCGTGCACCTTTAAAAGAAGCCGAGCGGGCCATCGAGAGTAAATTAAAGTGGATCTTAGCCAAGCTGGCTACGCCGATGATCGCTCCTACTGCACTGGCGGTAGGCTGCAGCGTGCTTTGGCAGGGCCAGCCTAAATTTGTGCAACGCTGTGCTGGCCGAACTCGGCTGGATGAAGGTGTTTTATATGTGGCAGAACAAACGCCTTTACCCGCTGCGCTCACGCGCTTTTATCAGCGCAGCGCCAAGTCTTACTTTTTGCAAAGGCTGGCGCATTGGAGCGAGGCAATGGGCTTGCAGCCACGGCAGCTGTTCTTAAGCTCTGCCAAAAGCCGCTGGGGAAGTTGTACCGCCTTAGGCGATATTCGCCTGAACTGGCGTTTAATGCAGGCTCCGCCACAAGTGATCGATTATGTGGTGATCCACGAGCTGGCGCATTTGGCAGAATTAAATCATTCAGCACGTTTTTGGGCCATCGTCGCAAGCGCCTGCCCAGATTGGAAAACGCATCGGCTTTGGCTGAAGCAAAATGGGGCGAAGTTGTTTGCTTGGTAGGGGGCTGTGAGTGCTAGGCAAAGTCAAAAAGATCTTTTTAGTGCCTTCGGCACGTTAATTTTGGAGCGGTTGCCACCGCGGGGGCGTTCTTTTCTTGAACGGCCAAGAAATGAACCAAAAGAAGGCCGCCCCAAGAAACACGAAGGCCCCTCATCTGCGGACAATCGAACGGCGGCTGCGGAACTCGCTCGCAAGCTCGCTCAAACAGTCCTCGCCGAAACCCCGCCCGCTTGTTCCTCGCTTCGGCGTGTTTCAAGGGGACTCAAAAGCCCCATGCGGAGAGCGTGGTCATTACGTTTTTTTGCTGTTTGCTAATAAAAAAACAATTTGCTTAGCACGTATGGGGTTGCACCCGTCCTATGATTGACGCAATTATCTAACTCGTCCCCAAAACCTGATTCAATGCCGCTCTGGCATAGCTAATCGTTTCGCTTGCGGTTAAGCCAATTCCATTGGGATGTATTCTGCGCCAGTCGTCTGCTGCGCGGCCGTGTAGCCAGCTGCCGCTTTGCACGGCTTCTAGCGGGCTAAGCCCCTGTGCCATCAGGGCGGCGATGATGCCGGATAACACATCGCCTTGCCCCGCGCTGGCAAGGGCTGCATTGCCGCTGGCGTTGATGCTCCAGCTTTGCTCGTTCGCACATATTGAGCCTGCTCCTTTGAGCAGCACGGTGGCTTTATAGCGCTGGGCGAGGGCGAGGGCGGATTCTATTCGATTGGCTTGTACGGCTTGAGTGCGGGTGTGCAGCAGCCTTGCGGCTTCGGCAGGGTGGGGCGTTAGAATGCTGGGTGATTTGCGCTCCCGCATCGCTGTGGCTAGCTCGTTCGATTCGGCCAAAAGATTGAGTGCGTCGGCATCGAGTAGTAGCGGTAAGGGGCTGGCGATGCTTTGTTGGAGTAGCTCTAAAGCTTCATGGCTCTTTCCAAGGCCAGGGCCGATGGCGAGCAGGGTCAGCGCGGGGTAATGAAGCGCATCGTTTGCGCTGTGTAGCATCAGCTCCGCTTGTTGTACGTCTACGCTCAGCACTTTATCAAGCAGGCCAAGGATGACTTTTCCTGTGCCTAAGTGTAAAGCCGCTCGGCCTGCAAGGAGGGCCGCGCCAGCCATTCCTGATGCCCCGCCTAAAATGGCTAAGGTGCCATAGCTGCCTTTATGGCTATCAGGTTTACGCAGCAATTGTGCTAGGCAGGTGGGGGCCAGCGTTTGACTGTGGCCATCGGCAGCGGGGTAGACGGCTTTGGGGATTTGTAAATCATGCAGGCTGATGGTTCCGCAGACATCGCTGCCCTTGCCAGTAAATAAGCCGGGCTTATGGGCAATAAAGCTGAGTGTATGGGTGGCGTAGACGGCCGCACCGGGCGTATCGCCTGTATCAGCCATTAATCCACTGGGAATATCTAGCGCAATAATCGGGCAGGCGAGGTCGTGTAACTCGGCGATGATTTGGCTATCTACGGCGGAAGGTTGGCGATTCAAGCCAATCCCGTATAGGCCATCAATGGCTAAATCGGCGGCTATCGGCGTGTTGCTTAAGATGGTGCCACCGTGCAATTGCCATTCAGCCTGTGCTTGTATGGCTTCTGGCGAATTGGACGGCCCCGTGAGCCGTAGCAAAACGTTTTTCCCTGCTAGGCGTAATTGGCTAGCGGCGACTAAGGCATCGCCGCCATTATTGCCAGGGCCTGCCAGCACATAGATGGTTTGTGCTGTGGGGTAGTGTTTGATAATCCAGTCGGCGGCAGATTGTCCCGCTCTATGCATCAGCGGCAAGCCTGCTTGGAGCGCACTCGTCTCGATTTGCCTTAGCTTGCTGCTTAGAAAGAGGGGAGGATTGATCATTCGCGTGAGATTCGCTGGCGTTCGATTGTGTTGATAAATCGTTGGATAAGCGTTTGTATTTTTCCCGATAAATCAAAGAAACGGCAGCCAACGCGTTGTGTCTTGATGCCATTTCTGAGCGTTACATCAATCACAATACAGACTTGCATATCAATTTCGATAAGCCCAATATCCAATAGTTTTACTCGGCAATTTTTTAAAGTATCGCCAACCACCATAGGCAGCTCAGGCGATACGCCCAATAAGCTTAATCCACCTAGGCTGATATCGGTTACGGTTAGATTAGTGTGGCTCCCATCTTTCAATGGAATGGTGCAGTCCACTCTTTGCGACATAGGAATATCTAAGCGATAAAAATCTCGCCTTTGCATGCGCAGTGTTTGCACAGGCCCACTGCTGCGGATGGCCGTTCGGCCCTCAAAGGCAACCAGTTTCGCATTAGGTAGCTCAAATTGAACTTTTACTTTATTAACGACGCCGACTAATAACATGCGAGCATCTTTTATTAATGCGGCATTAGTGACTATATCGTTGCTGGCATCAAATATTAATTCATCATCATTAATGTGCAGTAATGTGCTGATTGCAAAGGGCTCTCGCCTACCCGCAGGGTAAAGACAAATAATTTCGCCTTTTTCTAATAATTGGCTAAGCAAGTACTTTATTTCAATCGTAGCGCTGACGAGATAAGGCCTTGTGTCTGAAACAAATACGGGCTCCAGCGTAGGTGGTTGTTGCATTGTGTAATCAGTAAAAAAGAGATAAGCCACTTTATATCATTGGCAGCAACTTAATCCTAGCCGCTATGGCTAATCATCTTCTTTGATTGGTGATTGTTTAGCTTTCTTTGGAGTGGGATTAACTCGTAATGGAGAGTAAGGTTGCTAGCTCGTCCATCCGCATCCGCTCTTCTTTTTGTCGCTCAGCATCTTTGGGGCGCACATGCAGGCTGATTTGTGTGTCGTCAAAGCAAAAAGAGAGCGAAGGATAATCAGCGAGTTGCCTGCCGTTTGCGGCGGGCAAAAGATCGTAATCAATTTGTTGGTTGAGTAGGAAGATTTCAGCCGACTTAGGGTCGTCCAAAAATAAGATCAGATTAATATCAGAATGAGAGCCCGCCACACCGGAGAGCACCGATCCTGTGAGATAGGGGTGAAAGTGCGCGAATAGCTGCATCACTTTCAGCGCCTTATGCCTTAATTTATTGAGATTGTCGCTATGTTCGGGATGGTAAACCGCCCTATAGCTGGCTAGGGCGGCTTCTATTTCTTGATTAGAGGGCATCATTCGTCCCTCACTAATGCCGAGCTGCTTGGCCGCTTTCTTTTTAGCCAAGGCAAAATCATGTAAATGATCTTCTGCAATTAAACGCGCTGCGCGCTCGCTAATCTGAGCACGTAGAGCGGAAGGGTGACGGTCAGGAGCGAATGGCTTACCCATCGAGAATATCCCTAAAAGAGTAATTCCTTGATCTCATCCAGTGGCTGAGCATTTCCAGCTCCACTACTCAAGCCTAATTCTGGATTGGTTTGCAAAAATTCGCTGAAGAAATATTCAGTATATGGCCCACGTTCCGTTTGTATGGTTTGCGGCGTCACCCCTTCTGGCACTGGATAGGAAACGTTATCTACGCCCTTCAGTGCCTTGCTCATATAGTTAATCCAGATTGGCAGCGCGGCTACACCGCCATATTCTCTGGCTCCTAAGGAGCGGGGTTGATCAAACCCTACCCATGAAATCGCAACAAGGCCGGGTTGATAGCCTGCAAACCAAGCATCATTGGCATCATTGGTGGTCCCTGTTTTACCTGCTAAATCGCTTCTGGCCAGCACATTAGTTTTGGCTCCTGTGCCTTGGGTGGCCACATCATGCAGCAGGCTATTCATCACAAAGGCGTTTCTTGCATCCAAGGTGCGCGGTGCGTTTTCTCCTGCGACTTCAGGCTGAGTTTTTGCCAATACTCGGCCATGGCTGTCTTCGATACGGTCTACAAAGTAAGAACGAACGCGATAGCCCGTATTGGCAAATACCGCATAGGCTTCGGCCATTTGCAGCGGCGTAACGCTACCCGCACCTAAGGCCATGGTGAGATAAGCAGGGTGTTGCTTAGGATTAAAGCCAAAGCGGCTGATATGGGCTTGCGCATAATCCACACCGATGGCTTGTAGCACACGAATGGTGACTAAGTTTCTGGAGCGCGTGAGAGCGGTTCGCACGCTCATCATGCCTTCAAACTTTCCATCACTATTTTTAGGCTCCCAGCTCTGGCCGCCCACCTGTGCCGGATCAATCACGAGCGGTGCATCGTTGATTTGGGTAGCTGGCGTCACACCACGCTCTAAAGCCGCCGAATAAATAAACGGTTTAAAGCTGGAGCCTGGCTGTCGCCAAGCTTGTGTAACGTGATTGAAGTTGCTGCGATTAAAATCAAAGCCACCTGCTAGTGCTCGGATGGCACCATTTTGTGGATCTAATGCAACAAAAGCGCCTTCAACCTGGGGGAGTTGACTAAGGCTCCAGCCTTTTTCTGTTTGCTTAATTCTAACGATGGCACCAGGACGAATTCTAGTGGCGGGAGCTATTTTTTCTGAAAGCATTGCCTTTGCAAAACGTAAGCCATCACTATTAATTTCTATCTGTTCGCCGCCTTTTTTGTAGACGGTGACCGATTGAGTACTGGCTTTTAAAACCACTGCAGGCTGCAAATCACCTGAATCTTTCTGTTCGCTCAGGGCTTCATCAAGCAGTTCTTCCTTGCCGGGCAAGATCACTTCAGGGGCAACAAAGCCTTCAGGGCCGCGGTAACCATGGCGAACGTCATAATCTACTAAGCCTTGGCGTAGAGCTTGGTAAGCTGTCTCCTGACTATCACTACGAAGGGTGGTGTAAACTTTGAACCCCTCGGTGTAAGTGGATTCTTTGTATTTTTCCACCATCATTTGTCTAACCATCTCGGCTAGATATTCAGCATGAACTGCATACTCTTGTTGCCCCCGTTTTAGAACCAGCGGTGCAGTTTGTGCGGTGGCGTAATCGCTATCATTGATGAATTTAAGCTCGTGCATACGGCGTAAAACGTATTGCTGCCTCAGCTGAGCACGTTTAGGGTTCACCACTGGGTTGTAAGCTGACGGTGCTTTAGGTAAGCCTGCGAGCATTGCCATTTCAGCAGGGCTGAGTTGCTTTAGCTCTTTGCCGTAATATGTTTGTGCTGCTGAGGCGAAGCCATAAGCACGCTGGCCTAAGTAAATTTGATTAAAGTACAGCTCAAGAATCTGATCTTTTGATAAATTATGTTCAATCTTGAATGAAAGTAATGCCTCGTTAAATTTACGAGTAAATGTTTTTTCATTTGATAAGTAGAAATTGCGCGCAACCTGCATGGTGATAGTACTTGCCCCAGACTTTGATTGCCCTGAGGTAATGTTGCTGATCATTGCTCTTAAAACACCAAGATAATCAATTCCGCCGTGCTGATAAAAGCGCTCATCTTCAGCGGCCAATATGGCTTGCTTCATCAGCAAAGGAACTTGTTCTATAGGCGTAAAGGCTCGACGCTCTTCACCAAATTCACCAATCAACACATTGTCGCTGGTGTAAATACGGAGCGGAATTTTAGGCCGGTAATCAGTGAGCGCCTCTAAAGAGGGCAGGCGTGGATAAGTGATCACCAGCGCAAATGCGCCAAGGCCAGCGGCAAGAATCATAAGGCTAATTAAAATGCCGAAAAAAATAAGTAGAAGGCGTTTGCTCATCGCTAAGATTATGAAATTAGAGGTGATGCTAATTTACGCGAATATGAGCTTGTTTGTTTGGCATTTATTTTCCCGTACCAAATATTTAAAAAGCACTAATGTTAGTAATACGCTTGTATGACAATGGGGCTTGATGTTCTTTCTTTACAGGGATATGTGGCGCTGCTACGATCTAAAGTAGATTCGTAACAGTTGTTTTTAAGTGTTTTATTTAAAAAAGGAAAGTGAGTTGAATCTCGATTTCCTCAAGCCCAAAGCACCTGCGCTGATTGGGGTTGATATTAGCTCTTCGTCCGTAAAAATGGTCGAGTTGAGCCTATCAGGCACCACTTACAGCCTTGATCGCTATGTGATTGAGCTCTTGCCAAAAGACGCCGTAACTGACGGTAATATCGCCAATATGGATGTGGTGGTGGATGCTGTGCGGCGCGCATGGCGGCAAATGGGCTCTAAAATTAAAAATGTATCGATTGCTCTGCCTGCGGCAGCCGTGATTACTAAAAAAATTCTGGTGCCATCTGGCCTGACCGAGCGTGAGCTTGAGATGCAGGTAGAAACCGAAGCCAATCAGTACATTCCATTTTCATTAGATGAAGTGAATCTAGACTTCCAAGTGCTTGGCGTGTCGCCGATTGCGCCTGATGAAGAAGAAGTCTTGATTGCTGCTGCAAAAAAAGAAAAAGTGGACGAGCGTGTTGCGGTGATTGAAGCCGCTGGCTTACGCGCCGTGGTGCTGGATGTTGAATCCTATGCCACGCAAGCGGCGTTTGAGCTGATGCAACCACAACTTCCCAATAATGGTGAAAACCAGATTGTGGCCGTGGTGGATATTGGTGCAACGGCCATGCATATGAATATTTTCAAAGATGGTCAGTCTATCTATAGCCGCGATCAGGCCTATGCAGGCAATCAGCTGACTCAAGAAATTCAGCGCAAATTCAATATGTCGAGCGATGAAGCTGAGCAAGCCAAAAAGCACGGCGGCCTCCCAGAAAACTACGAGCCTGAAGTCTTACAGCCCTTTATTGATACATTGGCTTTAGAAATCTCACGCTCTCTGCAGTTTTTCTATACTTCCAGTAACTACAACGCCGTCGACCATATTTTGCTAGCGGGTGGTTGTAGTGCTATTTATGGTCTTGATGATGCTGTTTCTAGTCGTACCAATGTCAGCAGCGCAATGCGAGCCAATCCATTTCAGGGCATGGCGACCGGTAAAGTGCGTGGTAAGCAGGTGCAGCTTGATGCGCCGTCTCTTTTAATTGCCTGCGGATTGGCGATGCGGAGGTTTGACCCTTCATGATTCGGATTAACCTGCTTCCTCACCGCGAACAAAAGCGTGCTGCGCGCCAGAATCGCTATTTTGTATTGTTGGGAATGACCTGTCTTGCTGCTGTGGCCGTGATTGTTATGGGCTACCTTTTTTATGCGGCACGTATCGAAACGCAAAATCAGCGCAATCAATTTTTGACCGATGAAAATATTAAATTAGACCGTGAAATTTCTGAAATTGAAAAATTAAAAACAGAAAAGCAGTCTTTATTGGATCGTAAAAAAATTGTTGAGCGCTTGCAGTCTGGCCGCTCAGAAACGGTACTTGCCATGGACCAACTGGTGCGACAAACGCCTGAGGGTATTTATCTTAAGGACGTAAAGGCGGTTAACGATCAACTCACCTTGATTGGCTACGCGCAATCTAATGCACGCGTTTCTACATTAATGCGTAATTTAAATGACTCCGAAATCTTTGAGCAACCGGTATTGATTGAAGTAAAGGCCGCTCAGGTGGGTAATCAAAAGTTATCAGAATTTATGCTAACCATTAAAGTGACTCGTGCATTAGAAGAGGCCGCTAATGCCTCTGCTCCTGCCAAACGTCAACAGCAGGGTGGCTAATATGACATTGGATGAGCTTCGGAATCTAGATCCTAAGGATGTAGGAAATTGGCCAATAGCAGCCCAAATTGGGTTGATTGTTTTGACTTTCGTTTTACTAACGGCGGGAGGCTACTTTTATGTTTGGGGTAGCCAAATGGACGAGCTTGAGGCCGGTCGTGCCAAGGAAGAGCAGCTAAAAACGGACTTTGTCGATAAGAAAAGAAAGGCCATTAATTTGGCTGCTTATCGCCAGCAGTTGCAAGATATACAACAATCTTTTGGTGCTTTGCTGCGGCAGCTACCTAATAAGTCTGAAATGGAATCCTTGCTGACTGAAATTAACCAAGCTGGAGTTGGGCGTGGTTTATTTTTTGAATTATTTAAGCCAGGCTCTGAAGTAAAAACATCTGAATTTGCTGAGTTACCCATCGATATTCGAATTTCAGGTAGTTACCATGACTTAGCGGCTTTTGTGAGCGATGTAGCTCAACTCTCCCGTATCGTTACTTTAAGTAATCTTCAGCTCACGACCACAAAAGATCCTGATGTCCTTTCTATGCAGGCGATTGCTAAAACGTATCGCTCGCTTGATGAGGCAGAATTGCAAGCAATGCATCAAGCTGCGCTCGACGCTAAGAAGAAACAGAAATGAAAATCCGGCCTAACTTAATTCTAAAAAAATCAAGTTTACTGATAACTTGTGCAGCCTTGGCCCTAACGGGTTGTTTTGGCGAAGAAAATAGTGATTTAAAAAACTGGATGAAAGAAAGTAGTGACGGTTTGCGTGGCAAAGTAGAAGCGCTTCCCGAGGCGAAGCCTTATGTTTCATTTGAATATAAAGCCTTTGATTTAAGTGACCCTTTTCGTGTAGCAAAAATGGAATTAGCCAAAAAAGGCTCGGGTGGAGGGCTTGCGCCTAATACTAATCGTGCGAAAGAAATATTGGAAAACTACGATTTAGAAAAGCTCCGTATGGTGGGAACTTTAACGCAGGGGAAAACCGTGAATGGTTTAATTCATGCGCCTGATGGCAATTTATATCGGGTTAAAGTCGGTAGTTATATGGGGCAAAACTTTGGCATGGTGACTGCGGTGACGGATACTGAAGTTCAATTAAAAGAAATTGTTGAGGACAGCGGGGGTGATTGGGTGGAACGCACTACCAGTTTATCCCTTGATGAAGCGGAGCAAAAAAAATGAAAATACTCAATGTCATCACGTCAGCTCTTTTAAGCTTGGCGAGTTTTGCTGCCTTTGCTGCTAGCAGTATTACTGCGGTGGATATCAGTAATGTATCGGCAGATAAACAAATTATTCGCTTAAGCTTTACTGGCCCTGCGCCAGTTCCTACTAGTTTTTCTGTAAACACGCCACCACGCGTTGCTTTTGATTTTGCAGATACCACTAATTTGGCAGGGAAAAGTTCCGTACAAGTCAATGGTGCTGCCTTGCGTTTAATTAGCTTGGCTGAAGGCTCTGGACGTACTCGTGTGGTGCTTAATTTGCAAAAGCAGGCGGCCTATCAAACTAAGGCCGAGGGTAACGATTTTTATATTACTGTGGATGGCAGTAGTAGTGCCGTGACGGCACAAGCAAGAAACACCCACTTTGCGGAGAGTAAAGCACCTGAAGTCTCGGCGAAGATAAAGCGCGATAGCATTGAGAATATTGACTTTCGCCGTGGCAAGGATGGCGAAGGCAAGGTTGTAATTGACCTTTCTAGCCCGAATGTAGGCATCGATATTCGTCAGCAGGGAAAAATGCTGCTGGTTGATTTTAGTAAAGCATCATTGCCAAAGAAATTAGAGCGTCGTATGGACGTGAGTGATTTTGGTACGCCAATTCAAAAGGTGGATGCGTATTCCCAAGGCGAAACCAGCAAAATGGTGATCGAGCCTAAAGGCAACTGGGAGTACTCGGCTTATCAGACTGAAAATCGCTTTATTATTGAAGTACGCGAAGTAAATGACGAGCGCAATAAGCAAGCCGGTATTAAGCCTGCATTCAAGGGCGAAAAGCTGTCGCTGAACTTCCAAAACGTTGAAATTCGCACTGTTTTACAAGTGATTGCCGAATTCACTGGCCTGAATATCATTACTAGCGACACGGTGACGGGTAATTTAACGCTACGCCTAAAAGACGTGCCTTGGGATCAAGCGCTGGATATGATTTTGCAAGCCAAGGGCTTGGATCAGCGCAAAAACGGCAGCGTGCTTTGGGTGGCTCCGCGTGAAGAGCTCGCCAGCAAGGAAAAGCAAGAGCTGGAATCTCGAAAGCAAATTGATGAGCTAGAGCCGACTCGTACCGAAGCGTTTCAATTACGCTATCAAAAGGCTGAAGATTTAAAGAAAATGCTGGCCGATGATAAGCAGCAAATGCTATCTAAGCGCGGCAGCATAGTGATTGATGCCCGAACTAATACTCTGTTTGTGCAAGATATCTCTAGCAAATTAGATCAAGTTCGCTCGGTGATTAGTAAAATTGATGTAGCCGTACGCCAAGTGCAAATTGAAGCCCGTATTGTAGAAGCCAATGATGGCTTCAGCCGTGAGCTAGGGGTGAAGCTAGGCTGGGGCTCTAAGGGGCATCTGGGTAATACCGATTTAGGTTTGGGTAATAATTTGGATAACGCTGGTAAAGGTATTGGCGTTATTCCAAGTACAGGTACATCCACCGCTACCCCACTTAATAATATTTTAACGATGGGCAATAATGTCAACTTACCAGCAACTGGTTCAGGGGTTGGTGCTCCGGGTACATTTGCCTTGATTGCAGCTAATGCTAACTGGCTGCTGGGTCTAGAAATTAGCGCTTTGGCTGCGGACAATAAAGGTAAGATTATCTCTAGCCCGCGCCTAGTAACTGCTGACCAAGTAGAGGCTTCTATTGAAAGCGGGGAAGAAATTCCTTTTCAGGAAAGTTCACAAAATGGTGCAACAACCATCTCTTTCAAGAAAGCGACCTTGTCATTAAAGGTTACGCCGCAGATCACGCCAGATGGCAATGTCATTATGAAGTTAAATGTGACTAAAGATAGTCGTGGCACGGTGACTCTAGGTATTCCTTCGATCAATACCAAGCAAATCAACACCACAGTCTTGGTTGAAAATGGTGGAACAGTCGTGATTGGTGGGATTTATACTCAAGAGTCGGGCACCGATGTAGCGAAAGTGCCTTTGCTTGGCGATATTCCTTATCTGGGGCATCTGTTTAAAAACACCTTAGAAAAAGACATCCGTCGTGAGTTGCTGATTTTCATTTCACCTAAAGTGATTCAATCAGACCTGTCATTACGCTGATTTTGTAAAATAATTAGTCAGATAAGCGGGGCGCAAATCGCGCCCCGCTCTGCTTTCCGCTACAATGTGCGCATGAAACTGCCAGGCAATTTTTTTCTGGTCGGCATGATGGGTGCCGGCAAAACCACCGTAGGACGAGCACTTGCTAAAGTCAGCGGTAAGGTTTTCTATGATACGGATCACGAGATCGAATCACGTACCGGTGCGAAGATTCCAATCATCTTTGAAGTAGAAGGTGAAGCGGGGTTTCGCCGCCGTGAAGTGGCGATGATTAAGGAGCTGGGTGCACAAAAAAATATTGTGCTGGCGACTGGTGGTGGCGCGGTGTTGAATGCTGCGAATCGTGCGGTTTTGCGGCGTGAAGGCTTTGTGATTTATCTACGTGCAAGCGTAGATGAGCTGTATTTGCGTACCTGCCATGATAAAAATCGCCCCCTTTTGCAAACCGAGAATCCCAAGCAGCGTTTGCAAGAATTCTACGAAATTCGTGACCCCCTCTATTGTGAAGTGGCTGATTTGGTTATCGATACCAGTCGGCAAACGGTTCATTCCCTATTGCAATTATTGATGAAAGAGCTGGAGCTGCACGCGGATCGTTGAGCGACGCTTCCAGTAAGGATTTGTTCGTATTCAGCCCCAAGTTGGCATGTCCGTCATCCCTGAATCTATTCGGGGATCCAGCAGTGTCACTGGATTCCTAACTAAAGCACTCAGGAATGATGATCTTAATGAGGCTGCCATTTCTGGATTTATTTCGAGACGTAAGCTAATTCGCAATTTGCCAATACAGATTTTGCAAAACTGATTTTGGAGCACTATGCAGACCGTTAAACTAGACCTTGCCCACGCCCCTTACGATATTCATATTGCTCGTGATTTACTGACCCAAGTTGAGCTGATTAAGCCTTTATTGCTTCAGCCTCGGGTCGTGATTATCAGCAATACAACGGTGGCTCCTCTCTATTTAAAACCCTTGCAAGATGCTTTAGAAGCTGCAGATATTCAATGCCACAGCATTATCTTGCCTGATGGTGAAGTATATAAAACCTCTGAAACACTCAATCTAATCTTTGATGCGCTACTTACCGAGCGCTGCGAGCGTAAAACCACGCTGATTGCTTTGGGCGGGGGTGTGATTGGTGATATGACAGGCTTTGCTGCTGCGGTGTATCAGCGTGGCGTGCCCTTTATTCAGATTCCTACGACTTTACTAGCGCAAGTTGATTCATCGGTTGGTGGAAAAACGGGGATTAATCATCCCCTAGGTAAAAATATGATAGGTGCGTTTTATCAGCCTAAATTGGTTTTGGCTGATCTGGCGACGCTAGATACTCTGCCGCTGCGTGAGTTATCCGCAGGCATGGCGGAGGTGATTAAATATGGTTTGATTGATGATCTGGCTTTCTTTGAGTGGCTAGAAGCAAATATCGAACGCCTGATGGCGCGTGAAACCGATGCACTTGCCTATGCCGTTGAGCGTTGCTGTCAAAACAAAGCAAGGATAGTCGCCGGGGATGAAAAAGAGCAGGGTCAGCGTGCGCTATTAAACCTAGGCCACACCTTTGGCCATGCGATTGAATCGGGCCTTGGCTATGGTGTTTGGCTACATGGTGAGGCAGTCGCGGCAGGAATGATGCTGGCGGCCTATGCATCGCGCGAGTTGGATCAAATCAGTGACGACGATATTTCGAGGATTGAATCTCTGCTACAAAAAGCAGGCCTGCCGATTAAAGCACCAGTTTTGGGAAATGATCGCTATTTAGATTTAATGGCACAAGATAAGAAAGTCGACGCTGGCAAAATCAAATTTGTGCTGATGCGTTGCCTAGGTGAATCTTATATTGGCGAGTTAAGCCGCGAAGCGGTGATTGCGGCCTTGGACGCGGGCTGTAGTCCTGTGTGATTAATTTAGGGCGGAATGTATCCGCCCTAAATTATTTTGCATTAAGACAATGTCGTTTCTGCTTTTTTCTCCGCATACTCTGCCAGTGTCATGCCCAATACCCCTTTTAGTTCTTCATGAATATTGGTCAAGCCGGCCTCTAAACGAGCCGAGAGGGGGGTGACCATGGTTTCAAATACATCACGCAATGTGATGCGTTTCAGGTCTATTGCTAAAACCCATTCGCCATCACGGGTTGATTCCACCCAATT
>JAPLQI010000013.1 GCA_026399755.1 Pseudomonadota bacterium | reverse complement strand
GGCGCAGCTGATTGCTGTGGATTTCCCTGAAGGCAACAGCACGGCGGTGCTTGATGCTTCTTTAAGACAGGCGCTCGCCACGGTGGATCAGGGCGCGGGCGCGGTGTTTGTCTGCGATTTATTGGGCGGCTCGCCTTTTAGGATGGCGGCGACCATTGCCCAAGAGCGCAGCGATATCGAAGTGGTGGCTGGGCTTAATTTGCAAATGTTTGCCGAGATGCTGTTTGAGCGTGATGAAGTCAGCGATGTGGCAGAATTCCGCCACCGGCTAGTTGCAGCAGGTAAAAGCGGGGTGGTCAGCCTTGCCGAGCGCCTTGCCCGCAAACGTGTGGAGTCAGCTGATGCCTTGTAAACCGCTACGCCTGCGTGCTGCACGGGTGCTGGCGGAGCAGGGCTGGCTGGAGCATGCGGTGGTGGAGGTCGACGCCGCAGGCCTGATCGCCGCCATCGTGCCCCAAGGCGAATTTGATCTTGATCTGGGGCCAGTCTGGCTGATGCCCGCCCTGATTGACAGCCATGTGCATGGCGCGGCAGGTTTCGACACCATGGATGCCAGCAGCGAGGCGCTCGATCAGATCTCAATACACTTTGCCCGCTTTGGCGTAGGGGCTTTTTTAGCCACCACCGTAACCGCGCCGCTGCCTGCGATTGAAGCGGCACTGCGTGAGGTTAAGGCTAGCCGTGAGCGGGGCTTGCCGGGGGCTGAGTTAATCGGCAGCTATCTGGAAGGCCCATATTTCACCGCTAAATGCTGCGGCGCACATCCAATTCAGTGGATGCGCCCTTTAGATATCGCCGAGCTGCAGCACTGGCTGGATATTGCGGGGGACTCTTTGCACACCTTAGCGCTTGCGCCTGAATTAGCCGGCTCGGACGAGGTCATCACCTGGCTGCGCCGTAAGGGCATCCGCGTGCTGATCGGCCATAGCGATGCGAGCTATGACCAAACGCGGCAAGCTTTGCATGCGGGCGCTCAAGGGATTGTGCATTGCTATAACGGCATGCGCGGCCTGCATCACCGCGATCCGGGTGTGGTGGGAGCAGGGCTAACATCGCCAAAGTGCGATATCGAAATGATCGCCGACGGCCACCATGTTCACCCTGCGGCCGTGCAAATTGCTTTGTCTTGCTGCGGTGAAGAGCGCTTAGTGCTCATCACCGACGCCATGCGCGCAACCGGCATGGCCGATGGCTCTTATCAGCTAGGCGAGATGCCCGTAACCATGCAAAACGGCGTCGTGCGCACCGAGGCGGGTGGTTTGGCAGGCAGCACGCTGCATCTGATTGATGCGGTGCGGCACGCGAAAGAATGGCTGGGCTTGCCGTTAGAGCGAGCATGGGCGCTAGCCAGCCGTAATCCGGCCAGATCATTAGGCTTAAGCGATTTAGGCAGTATTGCGATAGGCAAAAAAGCGAGCTTTACGGTGATTACACCGGAGTTGGACGTGGTAGAAACATGGGTGAAGGGTGTGCGGATTGTTTGCTAGGGTAGGGAGGTCTTTACGCCAATTTTAATGGGCAGTTGTTTCGTTGCCGTGATGCGTGGATACATAAAGCAATATGACCTATGTGCATCAAGTTAGGCGGTGAATACTTTGGAGGGCGGGTGTAACCCGCCGTTTTCCGTAGCATTTATGCAAGGACCTAGCGGGGAGCACCCCATACGCGCTAAGCAAAGGCAAAAAGATAGTGCCTTCGGCACGTTAATTTTGGTGCGGGCGTCCCGCGGGACCTTCCTTTCTTGTGTGGCCAAGAAACGAAGCCAAAGAAGGCCACCCCACGAAACACGAAGGCCCCTGCGCTGCGGACAATCGAGTCGGCGGCGGGCGGGATTGGCTCGTTCTGTGGGGTGCCACTCACTTCTACATTGGGGAGCTAGACAAAAAAATAGCGTGAAACCTAATATCCATGCGGCTTTGGTGGTATTTATACAGGGAAAACAGGTTTTGCACAGAATGATAATTTTTGAGCTTACTTTAGCCCAAAGTGAGCGTGCTTTGTTTTGTTGTGATTGTGGTTTAGCCGCAAAGTGATAGCCACCTTCCTCGGTGGCTATTTTTTTTTGATGCTCGTGGATTGATTTCGTTGCGGCCAACTTTCTACGGATCTTGGATATTTTTTTAGGTGGTTTATAGTTCGCGCTGTTTGCGGCAATCAACGGACGAGGCTCGGTGGTGCTCCTGAACCTAGTTTGCTCCACAAATAGCGGTGCATTGGCTGGATTCATTGTGGGCTGGAGTGGCCCCGCTGCCTTTGGCTTGGGAAGTGGGATAGATGGCAGAACTTCAGCGTATTGCAATTTAGATTTAAGTTGTTGGATTTCGGCAAGGTAGTGTTCTTTTCTTTGAACCAAAATTGGAGCAACACGTTCCAGTTCGGCAAAGGCACGGATGCGCTCGTTTCGAAGCTGATCCCGCTCTATTTTGCATTGATCCAGAAGAGCCTTGGTGCTAAAGAGTTCGTTGCTAAGCTGTTGAATATCAAGGCTGGATTGTTTCTTTCTTTGCACCAAGAGCAAACGAAAGTGCTTTAGGGCGGCAATGGCGCGTACGCGCTCATCTTTACGTTGATCTAACTCAGATTGGTATTTTTTAATTTCGGCCTTGCATCGATCAAGTTCATTTTCTAGCAGTTCAATATCTTTAAATGCTTCGGAAAATGTCTGGGCGAAAGTTGATATTCTTTGCTGCTCTTTATGATCGGGCGGTTTCAAAAGGACGACTTCAAAAAAATGAATAAAGTGGCGGATTATAAGGGCTTAGCTATGTTTTAGCTTTGCCGCTTATCAGTAAATATTACTTACCCTTCGTTGATGGCATCATAAATTCAACGGTATCTGCCAGCTCTTCAACGGTAGCAGGTTGTCCCATATCCTTTCTTAGCATCATAAAGTCATAGATCAACATGGCAAATCGTATTTCTCGTTGAGGTTTTAAATTGACCTGATGCATCTCTTTATATGCACGAACGATGCTGGTACAGATATGCCAAATGCGCTGATCTTCAATGACTTGCCCAGCAACAATCATCTTCACCGTATCTTCTTTAGGAGCGCTCTCAGCGCTAGCTAACAGGCCATCTACAGCGTCCATAGCCTCTTTGTCTTCCAACATCCTGGTTACTTCAGCTTTACCTGCTATTTCTGCACGCACATAAGCAGGTACTTCAAATTCACGACGTACTCCACCAGGGCCGCCGCCTCCAGGAACCTCAACGAAAGGCCAGCCTTCACGCATTGCCTTCTGTGTGATGTTTTGTCTTGATGAAGGAAGGCTTTGCAGGTTAAGAGCCAGCAGCTCTGTGATTGAATATTTTTTTTTCATAAAAGCTCAAAGTAAGCATGCTTAGTTAGCATGCATTCAATCATGCCGTAAAATTTTAATTCAATATAAAAATCAACAACTTAAAGAATTAAACTTAAAAACAAGCAAAATTAAAAGTTAGCATGCTTGCGTTTCAACTTCGAACTAACTAACATGCTAACTGTTAAACACAAACGCACGAATTAACCCCCTAAAAAATCCAGCCTTGCAGGGCTGGACGGGGATGGAGGAGATGATGACTAAACGCTGGCATCCTGAAGATATTAAGGCCGCAGTACGTAAAAAAGGCACTTCACTTACTGAGCTGGCACGAAATAAAGGGCTTGCACCAGGTAGTGTGAGAAACGCCTCTCGTAATCCATCACGCGCCGCTGAGGTGGTTATTGCTCAGTTTTTAGGCGAGCCACTGCATGAATTGTGGCCAGACCGCTGGAGTTGTGATGGGACACGTTTAATCAAATCTCGTAAGGCGAAGTTTAGTTCAGTTGAAACGTGTCAACAAGGTTAATTAGAACATGGCAACTAGCATCGACTACTTCGCAATGGACATTAAGTAAAACAGATAAGGAGTTTTTGTTATGAGGAGAACTAAGAAACCTGAGTTGTTACTGGCAGGCATTAGTGATCGGCAATTAAGTATTCAATTTTTCTTTCCACAGGCAGCAGAAACGCCAGCTACCGGCGGGGATAACGCATGTGACGCAATTATGCGTCAAGCCATTGGCGACAGCCTGGCTGGCCTAGATCGGGATGAGGTGGCGGCACAAATGTCCGCTATTTTGGGCCGTAAGATTGAAAAAGCGCAGCTAGACCAGTGGTGTGCGCCCAGCCAGAGTGGCCGTCGTGCGCATGGTGATGCGATTTTGGCGCTAATGAAGGCCACCAGCAGTACTTTGGTTTTAGAGCGGATGTCAGCAGAGCTTGAGATGGTGGTGGTGACGCCAGAGGATGTGAAGCTGGCCGAGTATGGCGCAAAAATGTTGCTGGGCAAGGCATTGCGTGCTGATTTAGCTAAGGATGAGCTAGAAATGGCGCAATCCGGCGCAGGCAGACATGTGATTAATAAGATGAAGAACCGAGGTTAAGCAGATGGTCACGGCCACGATCAAAGCCCATTACAGCGCTGCAGAATTGGCGGCAATGAAGTTGTCAGGTTTTCCTACAGCGCCCCATAACTGGCGCGTAAAAATGATACGTGAAAACTGGCCATTTCAAGATGTAGCTGGCCATGGTGGTAAAGGTGGCAAACGCCGTGAATACCAAGTGCCTGCTGACGTACTCACCGCAATCCATAGCCAAATCACCCATGCCAGTAAAGCGGCGAAATTGGAGCAGCAGGCCAGTGATCTGGTGGGCGGCTTGCAAGGTGATTTGCTGGATTATTCCATTCGCCAGCAAGCGGATCAGGCTGTTTTAGCTCGCTTACCTACACTATCGCCTAAACAGCAACGCCGTTTTGAAGCTCGTCGTGCAGTGGTAATGAGCTGGCATACCTACTTAAAGCTAAAGGGCTGGCCAAAGCTGACTACTGCTCTTTATCAAGGTTTTTGCGATGTTTATCCGCATTTGTTTGGTGCGCTGGCTTATCCAGAGCTGGTAGCGGCACGGGGTGTGATTGAAGTCATCAAATTACGCAGCTTGCAAATGTGGGTAACAGGCTATCAAAAAAGCGGTTTAGAGGCTTTGGTGGATGAGCTGGACGGGAAACATCGCAAGGGCCGCTTTATTGTCAGCGAGCAAGCGGAATTAAATGATTTTGTTATCGGTTTAATGATCGCCAAACCGCATATCAAGATCACGCAGTTATTTGATGCCATTAAAGCGCGGTTTGCAGGTAATGCAGAGATTGCCTTACCCAGCGAAACATCGTTAACCCGCTTTGTGAAGCAGTGGAAGGCTAAAAATGCGGGTGCTTTGATGGCCATGGCCAATCCAGATGCTTGGAAAAATAAGCATATGGTTGCCTTTGGTGAGCATCGTGCAGATCGCCTTAATCAGTGGTGGGAATTTGACTCTACACCGTCAGACGTGATGTTGACGGATGGCCGCTACCAGATCCAAGGCGTGATTGACGCTTATAGCCGTCGCGTAAAACTACTGGTGAGTAAGACCAGTACGGCGCTGGCCATGGGGTCCTTGTTCCGTTCTGCCCTGCTGGATTGGGGCGTACCAGAAATGGCCAAGACCGATAACGGCCAAGAATACGTCGGTAAATACGCAGAAACCATTTTTAGCGCCTTGGGCATTGAGCAGCACCGTTGCCCACCGTTTCAGCCTTGGCATAAGCCGCATATTGAACGTTTTTTCAAAACGTTCAGCCACGGCTTGATGGAGCTACTGGAAGGATACATCGGCCACAACGTGGCCGATCGCAAAGAGTTAGAAGCCCGTGCTGCTTTTAGTGAGCGCTTGTTTGAAAAAGACGGCGTTTTAGAAGTCAGCATGAGTAGTACCCAGCTGCAAGCGTTCTGCGACAACTGGATTAACAACGTTTACCACCATGACGAGCATGGCGGATTAGATGACAAAACGCCCTTTCAAATGGCGGCTGAATGGAATACGGCGATTCGTCGAATTGATAACCCACGCGTATTAGATGTGCTGCTGGCTGAGCTGGGCGCACCGCGCATTGTCGGTAAAAAAGGGATTCAGTACGACAACGGTTTCTATATCGCAGATGTGCTGGCCCTGCATGTTAATAACAGCGTGCAAATCAAATTGGACCCGACTGATTTGGGGCGGATTTATGTATTTGATGATTGCGGCGCATTTATTTGCATTGCAGAAGACCCACAGCGTACCGGAATGGATCGCCAAGAAGTGGCGATGCAGGCGAAAGCCATGCAGCTAGCGGCCTTGAAAGAAGCGAAAAAAGCCTTAAGAAGCACGCAAAAACGCGCCAATACCGATGACATTGTGCAAGAGATTCTCTTGCATCGCGCCACCGAGGCTGATCAGGTTGTGATGTTGCCTAAGAAATCAGTGGTTCACAGTAGCCATGGAATGAAGGCTGCAGACGAAGCCCTGCAAGCGCTAGATACGCCGCATGCCACAGGTGGCTTAAGTGATGATTTAAGGGAAGGAATGCAAAAGTTAGCGCAGGCCGCAGAACAAAAAACAGCCAAGGTGTTAACGCTGCCAGAAACGCCAGATCAACGCTTTAAGCGCTGGCTGGCTCTGGACCAAATTGTAAAAACGGGAGGAATTATCGACAACAACAAGGACCAGTACTGGTACGGAACATACCCGCAGGGTAATGAATGGAAAGCGCAAAACCGGCATTACAAACAAGAACAGCAGGCCGACCAAAGCAAAGCTGTTCAAGCATAAACACACAATCCAAGGGAATGATCATGCAAGAAACTTCTTCAATCGTCAACGGCATGGCTGATTTAGCCAATATTCAACTGGCTGCAGTCGTCGCAGAAACATTGCTGAATCGTTCAGCAGGCCAAGACGGAATTGGCGTGATGTATGGCCCTTCTGGCTTCGGTAAAACAGTGGCCGTCAGCCGTGTGGCTAATCTGCATGATGGCTATTACGTGCGCTTGTCCGATACATGGACCCGCAAGGTGATGTTACAAAAAATCCTATTTGAGCTGGGCGTCACTGCCGTGGGCACGCTCAGCAATATGCTGGATCAGGCCGCAGAGCAGTTGGCTACCAGCCGCCGCCTGCTGATTTTGGATGAATTTGACTATGCCGCCAGCAGTGCTGCCAAGGTGAATCTGATTCGTGACTTACACGACAACAGCAATAAATCCGCCATTCTCTGCGTAGGCGAAGAAGCCCTCAGCTTTAAATTGGCCGAGCACAAAAACTTCTACGGCCGCGTCTTTCGCTGGGCACCTGCTCAGCCAGTGAGCTTGGCTGATGCGCACAAACTGATGGCCATGTATTGCGGCCCTGTCACCGTCGCCGATGATCTGCTGGCTGTATTGGTTAAGCAGGTTAAAGGCAGCGTGCGCTTGGCAGTGAACAATCTGGAATTCATTAAAGAAACCGCGATTAACGAGGGCTGGGATGTTGTTACGCGTGAGCATTGGGGCAATCGCACGCTTTATACCGGCAGCGCACCGCGTCGTGGTGGTGAGTAATGGCTGCGCTATCCAAGCCCCAGCTGATTAAGCGCATTGGGCGGCGTAGTAATAAACAAAAGATTTGGGAAGCTATCCGCGCCCGTCGTCAAGATTTCAGTATTTTTTTAATTCATAGCGACACGCTGGTGGAGTCAACACGCATCAGTCACTACATGGAGGCTTTACTCAAAGGTGGATTTATTCAGCAAGCCTATCTGCCCGCTAGCCAGTGTGAAGGTTTGCATTACAAGCTAATTAAAGACGTGGGCATTGAATGCCCTCAGTTACACCGAGATGGCAGCACCATGGTGAGCTATCACCACGCCGACAAAATACTGTGGCGCACGATCAATATCTTGCGTGAGTTCAGCATCAAGTCGCTAATCGCGCATGCCAATACACCGGTCTGCGAGCTGGGCTATAGCAAAACCCGGCGCTATTTACAGCATTTAGAGGTCGCAGACTATTTAGGCAAAAGAAAACGAGGCAAAGAAGCCGTTTTCTTTCTAAAACCCGGCAAATACACCGGTCCTCGCCCCCCAGTTATTGGCCGAAAAAGCTTTGTGTTTGATCCGAATTTAGACAAGGTTGTTTGGCAAGAGGAGATCCAGCATGACGACGACTAATGCAGTTTGGATGCCGATTTTGCGTAAAGAAGTGGCTGACACCAGCCAGCGGCAAGCGGCTAAGAAGCTAGGCATCAGCAATGCAGCTGTTAGCAAACTGCTGGCAGGCACCTATCCAACGCCAGAGCGAATTGGTAAAAAAATTGAGCAAGGCTTATTGGCTCAAACCTTAGCTTGCCCAGCGCTGGGTAAAACGATCACAAAGGGCGAGTGCCAGAATGCTGCAACGGGTCCTGCACCAACACACAACCCTAACAAAATGGGCCAATGGCTTATTTGCAAGGGCTGCTCAAGCAACCAAGGAGTAGCGCGATGACTTGTCAAACAAAGCGTACAGGCTTAGAGCAGGCAATGATGGTGGCCCAGCGGGCAATGCTGGCGGTTCGCACCATTCATTGGTTGCATTGCCGCGAGGTGGAGGTGCAGCTGCAAGGTAGCCACGATGAAATCAGCGGTAAACCTTATGTGCTAATCCAGTATGCCAAGAGCTATTGCATCAAATTTAAAAATGAGTTCGGTGCAGAAATCGTGCAGCGCATGCGGGTGCAAGATCGTGAGTTTGAAATGTGGCAATTTGATATTCGGGGTTGCCTTGTCCGTTGGTTACAGGAGGTTTGATATGCAAGTTCTCACTGAAGCATTCACTCAAAAAATAGCCAAGCTCAATGGCGTTATTCGCCTGCTGCGTCAGGCTGGGATCACGGTACATGCTGTGGACTATGACCAAGGCGGCCGTTTGCAGCTGGCCAGCGAGCCGCCCGTAGACGTAGTGCCCCACCTGATGTTTAAGAAAAATGGCATCAATTTGGCTCAATACGACGGCGTCACGCTGGCATGGCGTTAAATCTTAGCCAACTGGATGAAGCCACAAGGGCCGAACTTAGTCGGTCTGTTGAAACGCTGGTAGATGAGGGAATGGATAGGCCGCTCGCCCGCCGCAAAGTGTGGGATGACTACCAAAGTGAGCTTATTGCCATTGCGGATAAAGAGGCTGGCATTGATGAGCGGCCACCGCTCCCACCATTGCCAGAGGCCAGAGAAACAGGAAAAACCTATCAGCCTAAACGTTGGTATATGCCACGGCCAGACAGTGGTGATGATTTTTTTACACCAGAACGCATGCAAAAAAGCCGCAGTGCGCTGGAAAACCTAAAGCAACACTTAAAGCAGGGAGCAAAAGCATGAATATCAGCACAGAAGGCTATATGAAAGATGGTAAAAACCGTCTGATTCCCTTGGATCAAATTAAGCCCATTGATCTGACCCGGCATCACTTGGTTGAAGAAATCGTACAAAAAGCCAAGGTCCAAAGTGCCGCGATGGCCTCTTTTAAAGTGTCCTTATTTGGCGATATTGATGCCTTCATTCATTTGGCTGCAGAGCAATACGATGCAAATCTGGGCGGTGTGAAAGGCAATGTAACGCTCACCAGTTTTGATGGACAGTACAAGGTTATTCGGGCGATCAATGAAACATTGGCTTTTGATGAAGGTTTGCTTGCTGCCAAGGCCTTGATTGATGAGTGCATGCATGAATGGAGCCAAGGGGCACGGAGTGAAATCAAAGCCATTATTAACGATGCCTTCCAAGTTGATAAACAAGGGCAAATTTCAACCGGCCGTATCCTTGGCCTGCGTCGTTTAGCGATTGCAGACCCTAAATGGGTCAGAGCAATGGGGGCCTTAGCCGATAGCATCCGCGTGCAGTGCAGTAAAGACTATGTGCGGGTATATGAGCGAACCGAAAACGGCAAGTATCAGCAGATTCCACTAGATATGGCTGGGGTTTGACATGAGTAACACTGAAAAAACCAGCAAGCTGGCTATTGGCTCAATTAAACCGGCCTTGCAATTAAGCCCGCAAGAACAAGTCCAGTTTTTCTCGCAATTGATTTGTTTATCTGTTGGGAGTCTGCGTGGGCTGGCACCTCCTGACTTTATCCATGAATTTCTGGATGCAGCAAAGGCAAGCCTGGATGGAAAAACAGAGGGCATGGTTGTGGTTCTCAATCCTCAGAACACCACACTGCAATGAAGCCTGATGTTTCCCGAAATAACCGCGCGCGGCTGGCGTTAATCAGCCGTAGAAGAAGCCCCATCTTTCACGCTCAAAAGGAGCAAAGCATGAATAAGTCAGAATTACTTAGCCAAGTAACTGAAAAAATGAAGTTAAACCATAGCCGTGTAGTGAGTAAGGCGGATGTTGAAGCCTTGCTGGCCTCGCTAGTTGAAGTCACTCAAAACGCATTAGCAAAAGGTGATGAGGTGAGTTTGCCAGGGCTAGGCAAGTTCTCTGTGATTGAGCGTGCAGAGCGTGAAGGCCGTAATCCGCGCACAGGGGAAACGATCAAGATTGCCGCCAGCCGTGCTCCTAAATTCAGTCCAGGCAAAGAGCTGAAAACGGCCATTAACCTAAGCCGCTAATTCCCTGCGTACAGCCTGTTGCATGCAGCAGGCTGTGCGAAGTGAATCTGGCCAGATGCTTCACCCTTTTTTATCTAACGGTGAAAACCATGAAACTGACTAAAGAGCAAAAGGAAAAGCTGGCCACTGAGCTAAGCCATCCATGGGGGCGCGTCAAATTGCTGTGCGATGGCTATGAGATTGACCTGAGTGTAACGCGCGTCAAAGCCAATAGTATTGTTTATCGCACCTTAACCTATGTAAATGGCAGATTTGAGGGTAAGTGGGCCAATGCAAAAGAAGGTGAATATCCAGAAACCAAGTTTTTACGTAAATCAATACGTCACCTATATAGCCCTGCTGAGCGTCTAAAACTCGAAAAAGTATGGGGAAAACGGCATGTGAAAAACGATAAGCGCATTAATAGCTCTTACGTTCTTTATTTACCCGACTGGGCCAATGGAAAGACCGCCATCAATCACTTATGCAAGGTATGTGAATCCGTGTCGCTTATTGAAAAAACTGAGCCGTCAGAAGTCATTTAATTCCCTGCGTACAAGCCGTTTTAGCGAGCGGCTTGTGCGAAGTGAATTCCCAAGGAAAACCCATGCTTGATCGTACTCAACTCGCCAAGATTCACGTTGCTAAAAAACAATTAGCGATGGATGACGATACTTATCGCCTGATGTTGCAAAACGTGGCGGGCGTGAGTTCGGCTAAGGATCTGACTGTGCCATTGGCCATGAAGGTGATGGCGCATTTAAAGAAATGTGGTTTTAAGCCTAAGGCGACTGCAAAGCATGGTAAACGGCCACAGCCAACACAGGATAAAACCGCATTAATAGGCAAAATTGAAGCCCAGCTGACTGAAGCACAACGCCACTGGAACTATGCCCATGCAATGGCCAAGCGGATGTTTAAAGTGGATCGTGTTGATTGGTGCGATGCCGAGCAGCTGCAAAAGATCGTGGCCGCGCTGACCTACAACGCAAAACGCGCAGGGAGAACCACATGATTAAGCTAGAGCAGTTTACCCAGGCAGATATCGCCTTACTCCCACTTGTTGTACAAGAGCTGGTGGGGCTGATTGGCTTAACGGCAACGATGCGCTTGGTTGAACATCATGGCGGCACCAGCATTCTGATTCCCCAGGGAAAAAATCGTGAAGGCCAGATTGCTTTTGAAGCCATGGCTGAAGTGATTGGCTATAAGGAAATGACTTTGCTGGCCAAGCACTTTAAAGGTAATGATGTTTTATACGTTGCCAATTGCAAAGCAGCCATTCGAGCAGTGCGAAATCGCCTGATTCGCCGTGATTTTGATGCTTATACGCTTGAAGAATCTGGTAGCCGCGCAGTGATGAAATTAGCCAGGGATCATCAGCTATCAGACCGCCGAGTGTGGGAGATTTTAAAAGAGGCTGATGTTGTATGTGCAACTCAAGTCAGTTTGTTTTAAGCAAAGCATGACGAAGTAGCCGAAATTGATTTAGCATTGCATCAATCTATTTTGGGGAATGCATATGAAATGCTATTGGCCGCTTTTACTTGCTGGAATATTGTTAGTGGGATGTGCAGATCAGGATAAACTCAATCAGCTAGAGGCTGAGCAAGTGCAGCTTAAAACAAAACTAGCAGAGTACGAACCACGCGATCCTGATTCCCTCGCTTATAAAGTAGCTGTTATTTCTGCAGGTCATCCACTATCACCAGGTGACGCATCAATTCAGCAGAGCAAAACATTGTTGCCACTTTTGGCTAAACAATATGGCACCTCAGAGGAAGAAATTTCCAGAATGGCGGTGTACTTTATTGGAGAGCTAAATAAACAGAATGTTTCTGTCAATTTATTATCGGTCTTAGAGGCTGCAACAATCTATGGTGCAGCTGATAAATCACAATGGCCAGAATTAGAAAAAGGGTTTTCGGCATTTTTAGCGATGTATGCAGGAAATCGAAAAGATGGCTTTATGACCCATGAGCAAGCAAGTCGTGGATTATTGGGAGTACAAATATCGCTAATTAATTTAGGTGGGCACTTAAAGGGTAATATAAAAAAATAAACTTCCCATGATTTTCAATCCAACTTTAGCCCTGCTTTTGCAGGGCTTTTTCATATCCACTGAACCCCATCCCCCCAAGCCGCAATACCCCTTTCCACCAAAATGACAGGCATCCACTCAGGAGCCTGTCATGCGCCCCATCAAGACCATTGTAATTCACTGCTCTGCATCTCCAAACGGCAAGCGCCTTGGGGATGGCAAGCTAAAAACAGCTGCAGCAACGATTGATGTCTGGCATAGCGCACGCGGGTTTCGCCGCACTGATGCAGCGCGGCTGGCATTTAATCCTAAGTTATTCGCCATTGGCTATCACTGGGCGATTGATTGCGATGGCAGTTTAGATACAGGCCGCAATATTGAAGAAATTGGTGCGCATGTAGCTGGGCATAACAAGGAATCTATCGGCATTTGCTTAGTGGGCACAGATCAATTCACTATCCGCCAATTTGAAGCCTTGCATTCGCTGGTCCGTGAACTGAAAAACCGCTACCCCAGTGCAAAAGTATGCGGGCACCGTGATCTATCACCAGACCTGAATGGTGATGGAAAGATCACCTCAAATGAATACCTCAAAACATGCCCTGGCTTTACGGTAGCCGATTGGCTTGCCGGTGATATGCAGCCGCTTAAATCACATCTGCATCTGATTGGGAGCTGAGCGATGCAGCTTTCTGATCTGGTAACCAATCCTCAAACAAATCGTTTAAGCCATACCAAGCTATGGGCCAACGTCGCTTGTGCAGCATCCACTGCGGTTTTTATTAAGCAAGGCTTTGCTGGCACTTTAAGCAGCGATGGCTGGTTGGTTTATTTGGGTGTTGTGGGTGGTTATGCCGTTGCGCAACGCTGGCTTGCAAATCGTAAATCAATAGGAGGTAGCAATGCTATCTAACCCCTTATTTATCAAGCTGTTTGTTGCCATTAGCCTGTTTGCTTGCGGTTTGGGCCTAGGTGGTGCGATTGCATATGACATTGCCAGCCAGCGTGCCAAATTAGAAAAATTACAGGTGCAGGAAAGCACCTTGTTAGACCGGCTGAATATTTCCCGTCAGGCCATGACACAACGCATTGCGATACAGGCCCGTAGCGAGCAAGTCGCATTAGAGCTGGATCAAACTCGCAATCAGTTGGCTGAAGCACGTATTAACTTAACGAGGAGCATTGCCCGTGTTACGAGCGTTTACAAAACCAGCCCAACGTCTTCACCACAGCCTTTGCCTGCTTGCTTGTTTACTACTGGCTTCGTGCGCAGCTGGAACGCAGCCCTTGCCAGCCCTGCAAATTATCCCAGCGCCTCAGCCCCCAGCAGTGCTGCTGATCAAGCCCAAACCCGCCACGCCCTTGATGATGATCTTGCCGCCAGCCCCATCCAGCAAGCCGACCTATTAAGTAATCACATTGATAACGGTCTGCGCTGCCAAGGCATTGAGGCTCAGCTTAATCAGTTGATTGATTGGCATAAACAAATCGACTAATCCTCTTTTTTAACCCGCAAGGAACAATCCCGTGAAAAAAGTCATTCTGTTTTTAGTGCTGGGCTTATCGCTAGTGGCATGCAGCAAACGGCAGACACTCAGCACTGAGCAGCACCAATCTGTGAGCAATGCCGCTCGCAGTTTTTATACCGCTCAAACATCTAGCGGGAAGCAAGGTGTCTTTATGTCTTGCCAAGGCACAGATAGCGATGGTGATGGCAACGTCACTTGCACAGGCCAAGTACCGACAAATGAAGGCGCAATGCGCTTTCAAGAATCGTTGTGCTCGTTTGAAGGTGCGGCAGGCTGCAAGCTTAAATAAAAAGCAGGCTGCCCATCGCGGCAGCTCGCTTCTTTCGCGAGATTGATATGGACTTATTCGACAGGGCCAGCGAGCTGGAGCAATTGCAGCGAGATGGGGCCATTGCCCATACGCGTAAAAATGCACCGCATGGCATTAGCGCGACTGAGTGTGAAGACTGCGGTGCAGCTATTCCTGCTGCCCGCCAAGCCGCAGCCCTTGGCTGTATCCGTTGTATTAGCTGTCAAACCATTTTTGAAAAAGGACAGGCCTGATGGCTGATGATAACTCGCTAGCGTTAATGCTGGGTCGTATGGAAGGCAAGCTGGATATGATTATTGGTAATCAAAACCAGCTATCTGACCGGGTCGATGGTCTGGATGAGCGGATGCGTACTGTGGAAATACAAGCTGCCAAGTCAGGCGCAATCAGCGGTGGCATTGCTGCCGTAGGAACCGCGATTGCAGTGGAAATTCTTAAGCGTTCTGTTTTGCATTTGGGATGACATAGATGGCTCACCCACAAGAGACGCGCGATAAATTACGCCGTATGTACATATTTGATCAGCAGGCATTAGAAATCGGTGCGCTGCAGTGCAATGTCGCTATTGCAACGGCAAGGCGCTGGAAAAGCGATGCTGCGGCTGAAGGCGATGATTGGGACAAGCTGCGGGCTGCACAAACACTGGCAGGCGGCAGCATGGAAGAGCTGGCTAGACAAATGCTGGCTGGTTTTTTGCTGCAATACCAATCCGTTATGGAAACGCTCAACGCCAATGATGAAGGGCAGAAACTAACGCCAATGGTCCGTGTCACGATGCTGGCCAGCCTTGCTGATTCATACAACAAAACAGTAGCGGCAAGTAAACGGGTACTGCCGGACACCAGTGAATTAGCAACGGCCATGCAAGTAGTGCAAAAGTTAGCGGAGTATATCCGCGAGCACTACCCGCAACATGCAGCGGCCTTTGTAGAGGTGCTGGAGCCATTTGGTTCTGAGCTAGCCAAAACTTACGGGTAAATAGCATGAATGAAGATCAGATTACCTTAATGGCAATCCAAGCAACGATTGCAGAGTTACCGCTGCAAGAACGGGAAATGGTCGCTAAAGCAGCTGCAAAAATTCGTCATGTTGTGGCGGAATATCCCAGAGGCCATGGCGAGATGGCATTGGCTTTAGTAGGTGCATACATCGCGGCTTCCCCCGATGAGTGCTGATCTCGATAACGGCCATATTTTAGTGTGGTATCGCTGGCAGCATTTTTGGGCCATGAGTGAGCGGCGCTATTTTGCCATGTTGGTTTGGCATACCAGCTATATGAATGAAATGAAGCTTAAGGCTGCTGCTGAATGGCCAAACTAAACAGTAAAGATTTTCTTAAGGGTTTGGGCGAGCTGGCTATTGAGCTACGCCGCACGATTGAAGCAGAAGTCACTGGCTTTGATCCTAGCCCTGCGGAAACGGCCAGCCGTCGCTTACGGGTGTTTGATCCGGTCCATGGCTATGCCTTTTTTGTTGAAAACTACTTTCCGCATTATGTGAAATTCCCTGAGCGCTCACAACTGCATGAGCATCTGTTTCACCGCTTACCGCAACTGGTGAGTAGTGATAAAAGCGAAACAGATGCTATAGCGGCTCCACGGGGCGAAGCCAAATCGACCTTGGTTTCTCAGTTGTTTGTGCTGTGGTGTTTGATTACAGGGCGTAAAAAATATCCTGTCATCGTGATGGATAGTATTGATCAAGCCTATCCGATGTTAGAAGCGATCAAAGCGGAGCTGCAATTTAATCCACGCTTGGAGATGGATTTCCCTGAGATTGCGGGCCAAGGGCGCGTATGGCAGGCCGGTACGATTGTGTTAAAGAATGATGCCAAGGTTCAGGTGGCTGGCTCAGGTAAGAAACTGCGTGGTTTGCGCCATGGCCCGCACCGGCCAGACCTTTGTGTGCTGGATGATATTGAAAATGATGAACAAGTCCGCAGTCCGGAGCAGCGCGATAAGCTGGAGTCTTGGCTGAAGAAAACAGTGCTGCCTTTAGGCGGTGCCGTCGCTAAGTTTGACGTGGTCTATATCGGTACGATTTTGCATTACGACTCCGTGCTGTCCCGTACCTTGGGCAACAAACTATGGAAGACCGCCCGTTTTAAAGCCGTTCTCCGCTGGCCAGATCGTATGGATCTGTGGGAGCGCTGGGAAGAAGTTTTGCGTAATGAGGGCGAAGATGTTGCTGATGCATTTTATGCCGCTAAAAAAGCGCTGATGGATGCAGGGGCGCAGGTGTCCTGGTCAGCTCGTCCGATTGAAAAGCTTATGAAAATCCGTGCGCGTGACGGCCACTCTGCCTTTGATTCCGAATATCAAAATGATCCGGTGGCAGGTGATTCCGCACCCTTTGCCAATTGCATCCAGTTCTGGGTTAACCGTCTTGCTGAATGGGTGTTTTACGGCGCTTGTGATCCATCATTGGGTAAAAAAGGCGCAAGTCGCGATCCTTCAGCCCTGCTAGTTGGTGGCTTTAATCGGTATACCGGCGTGCTGGATGTGGTGGAAGCCGCTATTCGTAAGCGTCTGCCAGACAAGATCATTAGCGATGTGATTGCGCTGCAGAAGGAATACCGCTGCTTACTGTGGGTTGTAGAGGCAGTGCAATTCCAAGAGTTCTTACGTACTGAATTAGTGAAGCGTGCTGCGATTGCGGGTATTCCTGTCCCTGCTCGCGCCATCATTCCCAGTACAGATAAATTGTTGCGAATTGAAAGCATCCAGCCCCATGTTGCTAATGCCTTAATTCGTCTTCACCCAAGCCAAACCACAATGCTGGATCAGCTACGGCACTTTCCAATGGCTGATCACGATGACGGCCCCGATGCTTTGCAAATGCTCTGGATGGCTGCCACCACGGGCTTTGGGCAGATTGCATTTACACCAGTCAGCAACCACAGCCAGTTTGGCGGTGGCGGCGCCTGGTAAACCACGAGACTTATAAAATGGCACGCATTCTTGATCAATATGGCAATCCCTTTGAGCAGGCGGTACTGCGTGAAGCGCAATCATCACGGCTTACCAATACCGCTCGTGAGTTTGCTCAGCACCCTGCGAAGGGGCTTACGCCACCACGGCTGGCGCAGATATTAGAGCAAGCTGAGATGGGCCATTTGGCCGCGCAAGCCGATTTGTTTTGCGATATGGAAGAAAAAGATACGCATATCTTTGCCGAGATGAGCAAGCGTAAGCGTGCCTTGCTCACCTTAGATTGGAGCGTGGAGCCGCCCCGCAATGCCAGCCCTGCTGAAAAGAAACAGGCTGAGCAGGTGCAGGAGTGGTTACTGGATATTGCTGATTTTGAAGATGTCATGCTGGACGCGCTAGATGGCATCGGCCATGGCTTTGCCGCCTTAGAGATCGACTGGCAGCAACACGGCCGCGAATGGCAACCCAAGACGTTAACGCACCGGCCACAGCGCTGGTTTCAAACACTGCAGCATGATGGCAACGAGCTGCGCCTGCGTGATGGCTCATTAGAAGGTGCTGGTTTATGGCCTTTTGGCTGGGTTATTCATAAGCACAAAGCTAAGTCTGGTTATTTAAACCGCGCAGGTTTGCATCGGGTGCTGGCTTGGCCCTACTTATTTAAGAATTACTCGGTGCGTGATCTAGCTGAGTTTCTGGAAATTTACGGCTTGCCGCTTCGCCTGGGTAAATATCCTAGCGGTAGTACAGACGCAGAAAAAAGCACTCTGCTGCAAGCCGTGGCCAGCATTGGCCATAACGCGGCAGGGATTATCCCAGAAGGCATGCTGATTGAATTTCAGGAAGCGGCCAAAGGCAGCGAAGGCCCTTTCCTGAGCATGGTGGATTGGGCTGAAAAGTCACAATCAAAAGCCATTTTGGGCGGCACATTAACCAGCCAGGCCGATGGTAAAAGCAGTACTAATGCTTTGGGCAATGTGCATAACGAAGTGCGCCATGATCTAAAAGTATCTGATGCCAGGCAACTGGCCAGCACGCTGACCCGTGATCTGATTTATCCATTGCTGGCACTTAATGGCGAAGTTGACCCACGGCGTTTGCCTCAGTTCAAATTTGATACCCGTCAGCCTGAAAGCCTAATGCTGTATGCCGATGCCTTGCCTAAATTAGTCGGCTTGGGCTTAAAGGTAAAAACAGAGTGGGTTCATAATAAGTTGGCCATTCCTATTGCAAAAAAAGGCGATGACGTGCTGATTGCTCCTCGCCCAGAAATGACCCTCCCTCCTGAGCTACGCCCCAGACCTCAGGTCGCTGATGCAAAATTTCGCGCTGTTTTAAGTAATGGCAAAGGCGAAGTAGTTTACCCAGATCAGCACGCGCTTGATGCCACCGAACTGCCACAGCTGGACGATGCAGTGCAAATACTGCTGGCTCCGCTGATTCGGCAAATTAATGCGGGTGATGGACCTGATGAGATTATTGCGGCGCTTTCAAACGCTTGGCCGGATCTGGACGAAAGTGAATTACAGGCGATGTTAACGCGGGCCTTGTTCGTTGCCGATGTATGGGGACGCATCAATGCCGCTGCCTGATCTAGGTTTTGCCATTGGCCTGCAGCCTGAAGAGGCCATCAAGTACTTTGAGGGCAAGGGCTACGCTATCGGCTTCAAATGGCAAGACGTCTGGGCAGAAGCGCACGCTAAATCATTTACGGTGGCCGGTGTCACCAAGCTGGACGTACTGCAAGACATCCGGGGCGAACTGGATAAGCTGCTGAAGAATGGCGGCACCCTGCAAGAGTTTAAAAACAACCTTATTCCAACACTAAAAGAAAAAGGTTGGTGGGGTAAGGGCCACATCGTTGATCAAACCACAGGGGAAGTGGTGGGGAAACGCTTAAACCCACGGCGCTTAGAAACGATCTTTCGTACCAATATGCAGTCCGCGTATATGGCTGGACGTTACCGCGAGCAGCTGGCCAGCGCCGATACTCGCCCCTGGTGGGAGTATGTAGCGGTGTTAGATAGCCGCACACGCCCCCGTCACAGGGCACTTTCTGGGCAGATTTTTCGTTTTGATGATGACTTTTGGCAAAGCTTCTATCCGCCAAATGGCTGGAATTGCCGCTGCAGGGTGCGTACTCGCTCCGCCCGTGATGTGGATCGTAAGGATTTAGCGATTAGTAATAGCGAAGGCCGTATGGGAACCACAGAGCAACTGATTGATAAAAAAGGCACGACACGTCAAGTGCCTAGCTACCAGTTAGCCACGGGTGAAAAGTTCACTGCAGATGCAGGGTTTGGATATAACCCTGGGCAAGCGGCGTTTCAACCTGCGCTGGATAAATACCCTGCGGCCACTGCCCGCCAGTATGTACAGGGCAGCTTAACGGGGCCAGCCTTTAAAACGTGGCATCAGGGCTTAGAACAAGGTGTTGCGGCCTTACGCAAAGCACAGCCAGAGTTGAGCAATGCGCTATTGATAGAGGCTGCACGCCAGCAGCTTAGTACTGGGCAGCGCTTTCCAGTGGCCGTACTTTCAGAGGAATACCGGCAACTATTAAAGTCAGAAGCACAGACGGTGTGGCTCTCTGACGATACGGTGCTTAAGCAGCTGGTGGCACGGGAAGGGCAAAACATTGAATTGGCTGATTATTGGCGGGTGCAATCTGTCATCGAGCAGGCACAGCTGATTATTCGCCAGGGCGAGTTAAATCTGGTGTTTATCAGGCGGGAAGGGAAAATTTATCACGCGGTGGTGAAGGCAACCCAGAGCGGCAAAGCCCTGTTTCTGACCTCTTTCCGTGAAAGCAGTATGACTGCAGCAAAGCAGGCCATGAAGAAAGGTGACGTACTGCAAAATAATTTGGTGGGAATGTAGCCTCAGGGGGGACTCTCTCTTCACCCCCACGCGATCCGTTTTACAACGTCCTACGGCCGAGAGTATTCACCGTGTTTCTGAGGCCACTACTGGAGTATAGCTGTGATTGAAATTTCAATCGACATTAAACAATTAGATTCTTTGTTTGATCGTTTAAAGAAAGCAGCCGCTCATCCAGCACCGCTGATGCGGCAAATTGCCGATGTAATGTGGGATGCCGTAGAAGAAAACTTTGCACAGGAAGGCCGGCCACGCTGGCAAGGGTTAAAACCACCAGGCCGCCCAGGTGGAAAGATACTGCAAGCCTCTGGCCGTCTTGCGGCTTCTATTGTGCCGAGCAGTAGCGCGGATACAGCGGCAGTTGGGACGAATGTGAAGTATGCCGCCATCCACCAGTTTGGAGGGCAAACCCGCCCACACAAAATTGTGGCAAGAAATGCCAAAGCCCTGAAGTTTGGCAACCGCTTTGCCAGATCAGTAAACCACCCCGGCAGCAAAATCCCCGCAAGACCCTTTTTAGTGCTCGCACCAGAAGATGAAGATGAGATCGAGCAGACGGTAAGTGACTACTTACGCGGTGTAATTGGCGGTTAATAAAGAAAGCCACACAAACCGTGTTTAAGGCGTTGTGTGGTACAGGAATAGAGATACGCTCGTTTAAGTGGCAACTATTGCGAATTAACACCAGTTAACACCATTAACCATGATGAAAAGGGGTAGTTATGAACGGCAGTACAATTATCTTAGCAAATGGCGTAACGCAGCTGGGTATGCAGCCCGTCATTATGAATTTAAATATTGAAGTGGCCGCTGTCAGTGTTCGCTGCACTGGGACTTGCACCTATCGGCTATGGGGTGGCAATACTCAGGACGGCATGGCCCCGCTGATTGAGGGCCAGTTACCCTTGAATGGCCGAGGGGTAGATCTGATGCAGGTTACGGTTCCCGTGCCTTACTTTGCACTTGAGCTGTTGTCTGTGGCAACCGCGCCGGTGTTTGCCGAGGTGCGCCGATGATTAGCAGAAATTTAGCGGTCCGCCCTTTTAGGCCTCCTGAGTTAGCCATGAGAAAGCTTGTCCGCTCTTTAGCGCCAGCCCTAAGCGGTCAGGCATTAATTATTTCTATATTGCGTAAATATGGTGGATCGCTGTATGTGGCGGACCCCAACTATTGCTACATCAATAGCGATGGAACAAATCAATGCGCGATTGATACCCCTGTTGGCTATGTGCAAGATTTATGTGGCAGTAAATCAATTACTCAGCCCACATCATCAGCAAAACCCATTCTAAAAAAAGTCCCTACAAAGTTGGGGCCAGAGCTGGTCCCCAATGGGGATTTTTCAGGGCCACTGGGGCCTCAGTGGAATACGCCTGCTGGCTACTCAATTGCAAACGGTCAGTTAGTTATTGGTGCTGCAGCGGTTCAATGGGGCGGGATTGTAAATGCCGCTGTCCCGCCCCCAGTCATCGGCAAGTCCTATCAATTGTCTTCGACACTGGTTTCAGGCTCTTCAAACGATGCAGCATTGCGTTATGGCAATGGCGTTGTCCCCATTGGGAAAACGGGCACTTTCACATGCCAGGGTTTGGGATGGGGGCAGATTATGCCTTCTGCGGCCAACGGCACAGCCAATTCGGTAGTTGATAACGCGTCAATCCGAGAAGTTATTGAGTGGGGCTGGGCATGGGAGTTTGACGGGGCTGATGATTACTTTGATATGTCGAATGTGGGCGGGTCACTGGTTAATTCACCATATACAGTGGTTGACGCAGCAGCTTATCGACAAAGTGGGTATCAGGGAGGCCGCTCTAACGGCACAAATACTAACTTGCATTTAGGATTACGGCCAACAGGTGTTCTTACCGTAGGGCAATGGGGTAACGACACTAATTCCGTAGAAACTTACAGTGCTAACGAGAGGCTAATCTATGCCGCCCGTAAATCGTCCGTAAATAGCTCTCTCCGAATAACATCCAGTCGTCTTGGGTTGAAAAACACGCCATCACCCAACAATACCTTTTTAGTAAGTAATGAATCTTGGCAAATGGGGGCGCTGTCAGCAGCGACAGCAGAAGGATCTGGAGGTGCGTCTGTGACGATGTTTGCTCGCGCAGTTTGCCCCTCTGCAATTCCCGATGCTGAGCTTGAAGTAATTGAACGGTATTTTGCTCAACTTTCAGGAGTCACCCTGCCATGAGCTATACGACTAAAGTGACACTGACCGCACCTTTGGGTCTAAGCGATATTTGTGCAGCGATCGCAAGGGGCATGGATACGGATGTGGGCGGCGCAGCGAGTTTTCGGCCTATCTATCCCTCTGCATCTGCTGATAAATCAGCAGATGGCTACCCAGAGAAGCCTCTGTTACCGGCGACGCACTTAGAAGCTGCATTTTGGGCGGTGCCAGAATTTGCCACCGCCATTAAGCATCTGATGGCTGATCCTAATGCATTACATGCCACTCTTGCTCTTGATTACTCCTTGCGCTGGCTTAAGCTAATACCTCCAACAATTGAGGAGTGCCAGTTATTCTGCCAGCGTGTATCCCTCTCTCTTGTGTATCCTCAGAAAGAAACAATCTAAGCTCCACTGAACCACCTCCCCCCAAGTCACTCCCCACATAGCCCCGATAATCGGGGCTATGACATATCCAGCCCCTCTCTTCGCCGCTCTGACGGTTGAACTCACAACAGAAATCAAGCAAGCAATCAAGCTTTTGCCTGCAGGTGAGTTTCGTGCCCGCGATGGGCGACCAGAAGGCTGCGATGCTTGGGTTCTGGATTCTGAAAATGCAGCTCTCCTCATTGCGGCCGCTGCCCGCCAACAAACGCTATCGGTGGTCGATTATGAACATCAAACGCTAAACGCGGCTGAAAACGGACTGCCTGCACCTGCTGCGGGTTGGTTCAAAGAGTTGGAATGGCGCGATGGCGATGGGCTGTACGCCATAGTGGATTGGACAGATCCAGCTGCAAAAATGATTGCAGCTAAAGAGTATCGCTATATCTCCCCCGTTTTTACCTATGACAAAACCGGCCGCGTGCTGGGTTTGCTACATGTTGCTTTAACTAATACCCCTGCACTGGATGAACTGCCCCCGCTTTCTGTGGCGGCATTGTCACGCCTGGTATCGCTTACTACCCAACCACAGGACCCAAAAATGGAAGAGCTTCTTGAGCAATTACGCTGGCTGTTAAATCTGCCAGTAGGAGCCACAGCTGAGGATGTTAAAGCTCAGCTGCAAAAGTTAATGACGCAATTAGGTAGCACTGATACTGCAGCGGCCAGCGTCGATTTACTTAAGTTATTGACAGAGCAACAAACTCAAATTGCTGCGCTTTCAGCGAAGACCGCTGACCCCGCTAAGTTTGTGCCTATCGAAGTCATGCTGGAGCTGCAAACCCAGATTGCAGCGCTGACGACAACGCAGCAGGTCAATGAAGTCGATGAATTGATCACTGCAGCGCTATCAGATGGGCGCTTGTTCCCTGCCCAAGAAGGCTGGGCTAAGTCTTACGGCAAAGAAAATGTAGCCGGTTTGAAATCTTATCTAGCTGGCGTTCCAAAAATTGCCGCGCTTAAAACATCGCAAACACAAGGCAAGCCGCCAGTGCCGACTGAGAGCGAGCTGGACGACATCACCATGGCCGTTTGTAGGGCAATGGGGAATAGCCCAGCTGATGTTAAAAAAACCTTAGGGAGCTAAACCATGGCTGCAATTACTCAAGATCGCAATACCCCCTTTAAAGAAGGCGTTTTGATTCGGGTTGCTGTAGCAGCCAATGCCAAGATTTTTGCGGGCACGCTGGTATGTGCCAGCGCAACAGGGTTTGCAACGCCAGGTGCAACAGCCATAACTCTGGCTTATCTCGGTATGGCCGATGAGTTTGCAGATAACACCGGGGGCGCCGATGGGGCCATCACCGTGGGTATCCGTCGTAACCGCGCATTTAAGTGGGCCAATGATGCGGGCGACCCTGTAACCCAAGCCAGCGTGGGCCGCCCTTGCTTTGTTTTGGACAATCAGACGGTTTCTAAAACCAACGGCACAAATACGCGTTCACAGGCTGGCACCGTTGTTGGTGTAGATGCTGATGGCGTTTGGGTTATCTAACAAGGAGTACACCATGATTATTAATGCATCTTCCCTCAAAGCCATTTTTGTTAACCTCAAGACCACATTTAATAACGCGTTTGATGCCGCGCCCAGTACCTGGGACAAAATTGCCATGCTGGTGCCGTCTACCAGCGGCTTGAACGATTACAAATGGCTGTCCACTTTCCCGCGCATGCAAAAGTGGATCGGTGAAAAAGCGGTTAAATCTCTGGCAGCATCCAGCTACACCATCACCAATGATGACTGGGAAGCCACGGTTGAGGTGGACCGTAATCATATTGAAGATGACAACCTGGGCATCTACAAACCACAGGCTGAAATGGCGGGTTTTTCTGCTAAGCAATTGCCCGATGAAATCGTTTATGAATTGGTCAACAAAGGCTTTGTTAACTTTTGTTATGACGGCCAGTACTTCTTTGACGTTGATCATGTAGTCAACAACCAAACCGTTTCTAACAAGGGGACGAAAAAGCTCTCTTGCGTCAGCTTTGCTGCTGCACAGGCAAGCTATGGTTTTGCCCGCACAGCAATGAAAAAGCTGAAAGACGACGAAGGGCGACCGCTCAATATTTCGCCCAATATTTTACTGGTGCCTGCTGCATTGGAAGACATTGCCCGAGCCATTTTGAGCAATGACAAATTAGAAGATGGTAAGCCGAATCCTTATAAGGGCACGGCAGAGTTAGTGGTAGACGGCCGCTTAACCTCTGACGATGCCTGGTTCCTGTTGGATACCACCAAACCGGTAAAACCTTTCATTTACCAGGAGCGTAAAAAGCCGGTGTTTGTCGAGCAAACCGACCCGCAGGCTGATGATGTGTTTATGCGCCGTAAATTTAAGTTTGGTGCAGAAGCACGCGCTTCCGGCGGCTATGGTTTCTGGCAATTAGCCTTCGGTTCTGATGGCTCTGTGGCTTAAGGGGCAGATGATGATTCGTATCACTTCAAAACGGGATGGTTTTCGTCGGGCAAGCATCGCGCATGCGGCGCTTGCTACGGACTACAAAAATGATGATTTTAGCGAAGAGCAACTGGCGCTATTACAAGCCGAGCCAATGCTGATCGTTGAAATCATTGCCGATACTGTTGAGCCTACGGTTGAAGCTGAGGCAGAGGCTGCAAAGAGCGAGCCTGAAGCTAATGCCGAACCAAGCGCTAAAACGCAGTATCGACCTGTCGCTGCTGCAGGCAAAAAGGCAGCCGCCTAATGTACGCCAGCCAAGCAGATATGCTGGATCGCTTCGGTGAGCGTGAAGTGATCTCGCTCACCGACCGTAGCTATAGCGGCGTGATCGATGCCACGGTGTTAAATCGCGCAATCGTCAATGCCAGTACCGAGATTGATGCTTATTTGGCGAGCCGCTACACCATTCCACTGCAGCCGGTGCCGAGTTTATTAGTTGGCATCACTTGTGACATCACCCGCTATCGGCTGTGTGGTGCAGGTGTAGCGACCACAGATGAAATTCGTGATCGTTATCAGGATGCCATCAAGCTGTTAAAGGAAGTGAACAAAGGTTTGCTGACTTTGGGCGGGATGCCAAATGGTGGCGGTATTGCGCCGGTATCCAGTAACACGATTCAGATTGTGTCTGCAGGGACTGTTTTCGGGCGGGGCCAGCTATGAGTGCGCCAGTTAGCCTGGAACAAATCGAAGACGCGCTGGTGGCGCGACTGAAACAAGGTTTGGGCCGACTGGCAATCTCAGTGGAAAGCTACAGCGGTGAATTAGATGATTTAACGCCTGAAGTGATTCGTTGCTTTCCCGCGGTGTGGGTGACTTTTGGCGGGATTACCCGCTCTGAGAAAACCAAAACCAGCGAAAAAAGCATCAAGGCATCAGGGCAATGGGTTGTGATGTGCGCCGCCCGTAATATCCGCAATCACAACGCTGCAAGGCAAGGTGGTGTGGGTGAAGTAGGTGCATATCAACTGGTGAAGGCTGTACGCCGATTACTTCAGCAGCAGGATTTAGGACTGGCGATTGATTACCTGCAGCCTGGGCGCGTTCGCACGCTTTATAACACCAAGTTGGGCCATGACGCCGTCAGCATCTTTGCTTGTGAGTTTTCAACCGCGTGGATAGAGCACGCTTTAGAAAACGGCCACTGGCCGGTGGATGGACGGGCCGCTGATGTTGTTTTTGTAGGGAATCATGGGCGTAAAGATCTGCCCGATCCTGACTTGCTTCGCATCCAGCTTGAGCACGATTTAACGCCGCCCGGTGACGGTAAGCCGGAAGCCACCGACATTATTTCTTTAAGGAGCTAACCATGCTGGTTAAAGCCGCATCAGGCCTTTCTGTGCCTAAAGAAGACTCACCGCGTGAATACATTGGCGATAGCAATGCTGAGCTTGTGCCGGATTCACAGTACTACCTCCGACGTGTCATGGAGGGGGATTTGTTATTGCAAGCAGATCCTAGCTTTGAAGAAGGGCCAGATTTAAAGCCCGCCAACCGTAAAACGCCCGCAGGAGCTGCATAATGGCTAGCAAAGATATTAGCTTCGATAGCATTCCATCCAGTATCCGCAAGCCGGGTAAGTACTTTGAATTTAATACCAAGATGGCTGTGCGCTTATTACCAGGTAATTTACAAAAAGTATTGTTAATTGGCCAACGTATGGCCATTGGCACCGTGGCCGCTGCAGTCCCCACTGATGTCTTTAATGATGCAGATGCCGCAACCATGTTTGGCCGTGGTTCAATTTTGCACAGCATGGTGGCTGCAGCGATTACCGCCTATCCCTATGCCGCGATTACTGCGATTGCCCTAGATGATGCGCCTGCAGGGACTCAGGCCGCAGGCACCGTGACGTTAACAGGTGCGGCAACGGCGGCAGGAGCCTTAACCCTTTGGGTGGGTAATGATCGAATTGATGCCGCCATCAGTAATGGCGACACGCCCACCATTGTGGCACTGGCACTTAAAACTGCATTAGATAGAGCGCCTGATATCCCTGTCACTGCAACGGTGAATTTAGGCGTTGTCACCCTGACCGCAAAAAACAAAGGCACGCTGGGCAATACGATTAAGCTGATCAGTTCCTTTGCCATTGCGACGGGCTTAGTGGCCGTGATTGCCCCAATGGCGGGCGGTGCGACAGACCCTGATATTCAAGCCGCACTTACACCTATTTATAGTGCTGGCCACAATATTCTTTGCAGCAGCTTGATGGATACCGCCAGTCTGCAAAAACTACGTACCCATCTTGATGCGGTAGGTGGACCAATGGAGCAGCGAGGGGCCATTGGTGTGTATGGCAATACCGGCACGCTGGCGCAAGCCACTACTTTGGCCCTCTCTATTAATAGCGGTCGGACCAGCAGCATTCTTGTGCCATCGACCCCTAGTTTATCTTGGGAAGTAGCTGCAGCTTACGCTGCCGTGATCGCCAGTGAAGAAGACCCCGCTCGCCCGCTGAATACACTGGCATTGACCGCGATTGCCCCTTCACCCTTTGCCAATCGCCTGAGTCGTACAGAGCAGGAAAATGCGCTGTACAACGGGGTTACACCTTCTGAGGTTGGCCCTGGCGATAAAGTACAAATTGTGCGGGCCATTACCACTTACACAAAAGACCCTCAGGGAATTGACGATGTCAGCCTGCTGGATCTCACAACCATTCGCACACTGGATTACGTGCGCAAAGCGTGCCGTGAGCGCATCGCTTTACGCTTCCCTCGTGAAAAGCTAAGTAGCCGTACTGCAGACAAGGTGTGGTCAGAGCTATACGACGTTTTACTGAAGCTGGAAGAGTTGGAGTTTGTTGAGCAGGTAGTAGAAAACAAAGACAAGCTCATTGTGCAGCGTGATTTACAAGATGCTAATCGTCTGAATGCACGTATTCCTACGGACGTCGTCAATGGTTTGCATGTGTTTGCAGGCCGCATTGATCTTTACCTTTAAAAGGACAGCACCATGGCACTTGAAGAATTTGCAGGCAGCATTGTGCTGGAGATCGACGGCCAAGAAGTTGATGTCGTGGATATGAGCGTGAGCGGTAAAACCGGCCGAAAAGTGGTTAAAACCATGAATCGCACAGGCCGTGCCAAGGGTTTTAGCAAGGGCATTAGCGAGTTGGAAATCAGCATCACCGTCGTGATTCCAGTGGCGGGTGATCTGGATTGGGACGGGATGCAAGGCGCTAAATTAACCTGCTACCCAGCTACGCCAGGCGGTAAGCGCACCAGCTATCTGGACTGCTTCAGCTTAGAAGTAGGCACGAAGTACTCAGTAGAAAGTGAAGCACGCCGTGATATCAAAATCCAAGCGTTACGTGAGGTGAAAGAATGACCGCTCCAGAAAACAAACTATCTGTACTGATTTACGGGATTGAATACCTAGGCAAGTTGCACAGTGATTTTGAGCTGCGCTTGCCGACCATTGGCGACAATATTGCGGTGTTTGAAGTCACAGATAGCAGCAGTATGTTGGCTGTGAATACCGCACTGCTGGCCCGCTGCCTGACGAAGCTGGGCACCATTCCTGCGGAAGAAATCACCATCGAGCTGCTGCATAAGGAGCTGGTTGATGATGATTACGATGTGATGTGGGCCGCATTGGATGCCCTTAAAAAAAAGCGGCAGCAAGAGAACAAAGCCGCTCAGGGTTCCGCTTAGCTGTTCTTAGCTTGCTGCGGCTAGGGTTTAGCCACAGCGAAGTGCTGGCAATGACTGAAGAAGAAGCGCTGAGCTACTTAGCGCTTTCTGCACCGCCATCTACCCCCTCAGAAGCATCAGAAGAAGGCAACGATACGGGGGTACGTCGTATCGTTTCCCTTCGCCGACCACGGAGCTGACTATGTCCCGCAATATGGAAGTTTCACTGCTACTGCGGGCAAGAGATCAAGCCAGCGCAGTACTAAACCGAATTACGCAAGTTGCGGCAAGAATGGCCGCGCAAATGGCTCAATCTGCAGCGGCTGGCCAAGCGAGTACTCAGTCGGTATATCGCCAGACCACGCGAACGTATGAACGAGCCGTTGGAGAGCAAACCAGACTGGCCCAGCGAGCGGCAGCGGCAGAAGCGCAAGCGGCTACTCAGGCTGCGGAGCAGGCAGCACAGGCCCAAGCGGCTGCCCAGCAACGAGCACAACAAGCTTATCGACAAACCACAAGAGCTTATGAGCGGGCGGTGGGTGATCAAACTCGTTTAGCTCAACGAGCCGCCGCTGCTGCGGCTCAGGCTGCTGCACAAGCTGCCGCTCAGGCGGCACAAGCCCAAGCGGCTGGCCAGCAGCAAACACAGCAAGCCTACCGCCAAACTACGCGCGCGTATGACCGCGCTGTGGGTGAGCAGACTAGGTTGGCAAGGCGTGCAGCCCAAGCTGCAGCTCAGGCCGCTGCTGCTTCCGCAGCTCAATCTGCACAATCAACAAATGCAGCTCAACAGCGCATTCGCACTGCTTATCGTCAAACCTCGCAGACTTATGATAGGGCCGTCGGCGATCAAACCCGCATGGCCCAGCGTGCAGCTCAGGCGCGGGAGCAACTGGGTATTCGCTCTGAACGAGCGATTCAGCGTGAAATCAACCAGACAGCCAGTGCATACCAGCGCTTGACACGATCAGCAGCACTTAGCGCCCAAGAGCAAGCACGGGCTTATTCAGCGATGACCCGCCGTGTGTCTACATTGCGAAATGAAATGAGGGGGTTAGAGCAGCAGCAAAATCGTATGCGAAGTAATGGCGGCGGCATGGGCATGGGAGGTGTATTGGGCTCTTTAGGTGGTGGCATGGTGGCTCGTGATGCCATGAGCAGCAATCTGCGATTTGAGCGTGACTTATTAGAAATGAAACAGACGGGGGAAATGTCTAAATCACAAAGCGCATTCGCCCGGACGCAATCTATCAAAATTGCAGGTGATTCATTACAAATGCCTTCAGATGTTCTTGCTGGTTACCGTGCATACACTACTGCTGGCGAAAAATTCGAGTTTGCAAGTAAGTCCGTTGCGGAGTCTGCACGAGCCGCTACAGCGTATTACACCACGGCAGAAGTGGTAGCTAAAATGGATGTTGATGCGAAACAGAAATTTGGTGTTCGTCCAGATCAGCAAAAAGAAATGCATAACATGCTGCTTTACCATGGCCGTTCTGGTCGTTATGAAATTGGCCCAATGGCACAAGATGCGCCTAAAACATTTAACACTATGGCTACAGCAGGTTTTACCGGTATTCAGGCAGTGAATTTATCTGGAGCCTTAACCCAGCAATTAATGAAATTAGCGCCTGCAACTCAGCCCGCTGAAGTTGCCACATTTATGGAACACTTTTTTGGACATTTGACGCAAAAACACTATGTAAAAGGTTTGGCGAAGAAAGGTATTGATATTAAGAAATTTATGCCCGGCGGCTATTTTGGCGGGGTAAATAAAGAAGGTAAGCCTATTGGGGGTGACGCTGCAGTAAAAGGCCTTTTTGCATTTTTGAGAGAATTAAAGAATAAAAAGCTTGATGATCCCTTTGTATTATCAGAAGCAGGTTTCCGTGACATGTATACAGCGAAAGCTGCACGGCAAATGCTCACTAACGTGGACTCTATTGAGTCTGAAATGAAAAAAGGCGATATAGCAGCTAAAAACGATTTAATTGGCCAAGCTAATGCAGAAATTAAAGAGGCTAATTTTGGGAAAATTAAAGCGGCTGAAATTGAAGTTGAGAAGTTAAAAATATCAGACACAGCAACTAAAGGCACAGGCTGGATTGCTGAGCATGCACCGTTGCTTGCCGCCGAGAACCCTCTGACATCCGGTGTGATTGGTGGGGGAATGGCTTTAGGAATGTCGGCGCTATGGCAGCGGATGGGAAATACTGCCGCAGGAGCAGGAACTGGAGCAGGTACAGCAGCTACCTCAACATCAAGTCTATTTTCTAAGTTACTTGGCCCAGCGGCTCTTTTAGGCAGCATTGCTAACTTTTCTACCGTTGAAGACGATGCTGAAATCGCCAAACGAACCCAAAAAGAGAAAGCCTTCAGCCAGCGCTTGCAGAGTACATATAGCCCGGAAATTGTTACTGCGGCACGGGCACAGTACAAGCCTTGGTATGACTTTGGTATGGCAGAAAAGCCCCAACGCACAGAGGAGTGGATTAAGCGCTATATGCAGGATCAGCAAGCGAAACCACCGCAAAAGCTTGAAGTCGAAGTAACGGTCAAGATGGACCCTAATAATGTAGCAACATCAGTAAACCGAGTTAATCAAATTATGGGTTTGAGGTCATAAAATGGCATGGGAAAAACTACTGCAGGATGCAAAATTTCGCGGTGTTGCCTTTGATGTCGTTAAAACAGATGATCAGGGTGGCCATGATGTAGCCCGCCATGCCTTTCCCTATCGGGCGGGTGAAGAGGTTGAAGACCTTGGGCTAAAAGCCGTTGAATATAAGATAGTGGCCGTGTTGTGGGGTGATGATTACGAGCAGCAGCTTGAGCAGTTGTTAAAAGCATTGTCTGAGTATGGAGCGGGTGAGCTGGTGCACCCTATCTATGGGGTAAAACAGCTACAGCCACTGACATGGTCGGTTTCTCACGATGCTGAAAACGTGGATCACTGCATTGTAGATATGCAGTTTATTGATCCAGCCAAGCCCACCGATATTTTTACCCAGCAGAGCGCTGGTCAACAGGCTGATGAGGCGGGCCAGTTTGCTGAGATCGCTCAGGATGCTGCTGGCAGTCAGTTTGCTGAAGAAATAGCCACGCTTAAAAACGGCTTGCCCTTGCAGCGTATCGCTGAATTACGTGGGTTTATGAATCAGACCATGGCCGGTATACGCAGTCAGATACAGGATGTGGTCGGTAATGTGCTAGATGTGATCAATTTGCCGCAAGCGTTTGCTGCAGATTTAATTCGCGGTGTGCAAGGCATTATTGGTATGGCTGATATTGCGCCTGGTGATGTTTTGTCGCGCTATCGTGCCTTGGGTGATGATGCAAAAACGTTATTCACACTGCCCAGCACTCAGAATGGCTATGGATCAGGGAACCGCTCTACCTTTGCGCCTCCCGCCAGTGATCTTATGCCGCTGGCGCACTTGATGGCCACAGCGGTTGCCAGTGAGTACGCTGCAAAAGTATGCGATGTTTTGGCTGTTGAGGCAGATAAGCCAATGCTTAGCCCGGAGGAACTGGAAGACTTTGCAAATACGGCAAGAATCTTAATTGCGGCCACGATTACCGCTTTGCAAGAAAACTTAATTCCTGCTCAGGTGCTTACAGATCCATCGCGTTTGGCCGTGTGGGCGGGCCTTGTTGAAAATAAGGTGCCTGCACCCGCACCGCCACCCGCTCCAGTACCCACACCGCCCTCAGGATCGATACCGCGATCAATTCAGATAGATACGCCGATGCCCGTGCCTGCGCCCACTCCGCAGCCAACACCCATGCCGATTCCTGCCCCGGTGATATTAGCTACACCTGTTCCTATTCCGCCCCCAGTGCTGCTGCTTACGCCTATGCCTGTTCCTCCTCCGGTATATACCCCTATGCCCACAGAGCTTGTGCCGCCCCCTGTTGCACCACAGTGGACACCCGCTCAGGAGATGGCAAGAACGGCGCGGCTGCTGCGCACTCGCCCTGTCATCGAGGCGCTAAAACAGCAGGCACTGGCCGTGCAAATAAGCATGCGATCTGTGCTGTTGCTGCGTCCACCACTATTAGACAGAAAGCTGGTTTCTTGTAGCAATTTGCATTTACTTGCCCATCACTGGTACGGCGATTACACACGATCAGCTGAGCTATTGCGCCTGAACCCTCAGATCCGTAACCCGAATTTTATTCCTGCTGGGGAGGTGTTACGTGGCTATAGCCGATAATGAGCGCATTACCCTGCTGATTAATGGCCAGTCGCATGATTACTGGACGCGCTATGAAGTAGACAGTGATTTATTCATCCCTGCAGATGCATGGAGTTTAAGCTTAGCCGTGCCATTAAACGGCGTGCCGCCGAAATTAAGTGCGGGTGCCAGTATTCAATTGAAGCTGGGCCGCGATACGGTATTGATGGGTGAGCTGGATACTGTTCGGCATTCTGTCAATAATCAGAGCCATGACTTAAGCCTACAGGGGCGTGATGGTGCAGGTAAGTTAGTGGATTGCTCCGCCCCCATTTTTGTTGCCAAACAAGCCACGTTAGGCGAGGTTGTTGCACAAATTGTGAAGCCGCTGGGCTTTAGTAAAATCAAAATCAGCGCTCAAACATCCCGTGTATTTGACAAAATAAATATTGAGCCAGGTGATACGGCATGGGATGCCCTGCAGCATGCCGCTGAAGCCGCCGGTTTATGGCCGTGGTTTGCCTCTGATGGCACATTGATGGTAGGTGGCCCTGATTATAATCAGGCTCCTGTTGGTACGCTGACACTGGGGCCTGATGGCAATATTCAAAGCTTAATTGAAACACGCAATATAGCGCGGCGTATGTCTGAGCTAACCGTACTTGGCCAAGCCCATGGCTCAGGCAATCAAACCGGCAAACATGCCCTGAAAGCCGTTGTGAAAGATGCCAGTGTAAAAGGCTATCGACCCAAGATTGTTGTGGATTGCGAAGCAGATACGCCTGCAGCGGCAATGGCTAAAGCTCGTAAATTATTGGCTGATTCACGCTTAGAAGGTTATACGGTTGAAATTATTGTATGTGGCCATCGCGCACCGAATGGCCAGCCATGGGGGCCAGGTCAGCGGGTAGAAGTGATCTCTGAGGTGCATGGGATTGAGCAGGTGTTATTTATTTGTGCCCGGCGTTTTACGGGTGGGCGGCAAGTGGCCACGACCACCACACTGACCTGCAAAGAGGATGGGGTGTGGATTTTGGATGCACATCCACATAAGAAGAAGCACCGTAAAGGCAAAAACACGAGTGCTGGTGAGGTCCTGAAATTAGGAGAGGACCATGATTAAAGAAATTGATAAGCGCATTGCTCGCGCCTTGAATGGTGTCCGTGCGGCATTCAGGGGCATTGGTGCAAGAACAAACAGCGCTGGCCCAGTGCAAATGATCCAGGCTGAAGCCTTAGCGGATGAAAAACTAATCGATGCTGAATATATGCAGCATTACGGGCTGACCTCTCATCCTCCGTCTGGATTTATGTATGTTGCCGTACCAGTGGGGGGTAATACGGCACACAGCATGATTATTGCGACTGAGCACGCGAGTTATCGCATTAAGAATTTAAAGCCTGGTGAAGTGGCCATCTATACAGATGAAGGCGCACATATCATTTTAAAGCGCGGTAAGCTGATTGAAGTGGTCTGTGATACCTATCAAGTCACTTGTAAGAATTACACGATTAACGCCAGTGCCAAGGCTGTCTTTACGACACCTCTACTGCACACCAGTGAGGCGATGACGGCTAATGCATTAATTACGGGCAGTGGCGGCTTGGCAATCTCAGGGGGAAATGGTGCATCTGTTGACGGCAGCATGACTGTTTCTGGTGATGTTAAGGCTGGCGGTAAGAGTGCGATACATCATACCCATCCGGGTGACTCTGGTGGAACGACTGGCCAGCCAAACTAAAGCGTACTGAACCCCTTCCCCCCAGAAGGGGTTTTTCATTCCTGCACTATGTAGGCATGGAATCTCAACTCAATCCTTCTACTGGTGACTACAGCGGCGCAATGAGCGATACGTTGGGCAACGCGGTATATGTGCGCCTGATGACACCATTGGGTGGCTATTGGGCGGACCCATTAATGGGATCGCGTTTACATGAGTTGGCCCGCGAAAAAGATAAATCACGGGTTGCTCAATTAGCAGAGCAATACGCCAGCGACGCGCTCGCCCCGTTGTTAATCAGTAAAGAGGCCCTGCATATCAATGTAGAGGCCATCGCTCCACATAACGGCCGCATCTATCTGCATGTCAAAGTACAAGATGCCAGTGGCCGTGAATCACTATTCAAACATCTATTGCAGGTGGGCTAATGCCATTTAAAACCCGTCTTCAATCTGAAATTGCGGCTGATTTAATTCGTGATATTGCAGGGAAAGCGCCTGCAGCTCGAACGAGTGCCGATTCTGACTGGCGGATTAGGGCGAATGCCACCGCATCAGCAATTGAAGGGCTATATCAGCATCAAGCATGGATCGTTAAACAGATTTTTCCACAATCAGCAGATGATGATTTTTTATTACAACATGCTGCCAGTCGTGGCTTAACGCTCAAGCCTGCTAAAGCCGCCATTGGCACCGTGGTTGCGACGGGTGCGCCTACGACCGTAATACAAAGCGACCTTCTGCTAAAACATGCAGACGGCCGCGCTTATCGCACCACGGCAGTGACGCAAATTGCAGCGAATGGCACCGTTAACATTCCTGTTGTTGCTGATATTACGGGCTTGACCAGTGAGCTGGCTGCAGGTGAATCATTAACTTGGCAATCTGCGCCCTTGGGGATTGATAGCAAGGCGGTATCAGGTGAAATTGACGGTGCAGCAGAAATAGAAAGCTTTAGCAGCCTGCTGGATCGCTTGCTGGATATTATTCGCCGCCCACCTGCAGGCGGCAATAAATACGATTATCGCCGCTGGGCCTTGGAAGTGCCTGGCGTCACTGCAGCCTATGTTTACCCGATCCGACGCGGGCCGGGCACTGTTGATGTGGTGATCGTTGCACAAGATGGCTTGCCGGATATCGCCTTATTGGCCGCAGTTCGTGCGCATTTGGAAGATGTTCGCCCTGTCACCGCGTGGAATTGCGCTGTCATTGCACCCACCATTAAAAGTGTCCCTCTCAGTATCGCCGTTACGCCTTTAGTTGGGTTCACGCTCCCGCAATTGCGCCCGGCCATTGAAGCCGTTGCTACGGCGTATTTTGCAGGTCTTCAGCCGGGCGATTCATTTATCAGGGCACAGTTGCTCGCCAGTTTGGTGGGTGTGCATGGCGTGGCAGACGTTGCCATTACGTCCCCTGCAAGTAATGTGGCTCCTGCTGCTAATGCACAAATTGTTGAATGGCTGCGTATGGGCTTACTTAGCCTGGTACTGCTATGAAACACGCCCAGCTTTTAAGCACCTTATTGCCCCCGACCAGCTACCAGCCTAACTCACCGAAGTTGGCTGCACAGCTGGCCGCAGAAGGAGCGCAGCTGGATCTTGTCGTTGTATCCAGTGAGCAAGTCCTCAAAGGCTTAACGCCTGGTGGGGATTTGTTGCCTGAATGGGAAGAGCTAGTCGGAATTTACCCAGCAACGGACGCCCCCCTTCAAACACGAATCCAAGCAGTACTTGCCAAGCTGGCGGCGATAGGTGGCTTAAGCCTGCCGTACTTTATCCGTTTGGCCCGTAGCATGGGTTATCAGATCCAAATTCAAGAACTAGACACCATCCGGGCAGGATCTAGCCGCGCAGGTGATCAGCTATGGGCATTGCAAAGCCTGTTTATGGCAGGACAAAGCATGGCAGGCCAAGCGCTTGCCGTGCCTTATTTGCAATGGTGTTGGCGAGTCATCGTGAATGGTGATGCCAGGCACATGATCCAGTTTAGAAGCGGCCAGAGCGTAGCAGGTGAACGCTTAACCGTCTTTGGCGATGCCGTACTTGAAGCCGTGATCCGCGAACTCACCCCCGCCCATACCTTTGTCGATTTTATTTACACCAGTTAGGAGTTTGATATGCAGAAAATTGGCACGGCAGATAATAAGTTTGTAGACGGTAACCCCGTTAGCGGCACGCTAGGAACCGTGCTGCCTGCGGCATGGCTGAATTCTGTGCAGGATGAGATTGCGAATGCTATTACCGGCGAAGTTGGGGTAGTACTGGATGCTGGGGATTCAAGCCAGCTGGCTAAACGGTTGTCTCGGTTGGCCCCATTAAAAAGTCCTATTTTTACAGATAGCCCTAAAGCACCTACCGCTCCAATGGGTAATTCCAGTGCTTTACTGGCCAACACTGAGTTTGTAGATAGCACCATCAATCAGAAAATATCAGGTCTACCATTTAGCGCCACCATCACGGTAGGGGGTGATGTTAATACCTATTACCCAGTGCCATTTCCATTTGCTCCTGAGCATAAATTAAACCGCTTTATTATTTATCGTTGGTACGATGCCCCACATCCTGCATCGTTAGGAGCAGATCATGTTGGTGGTTTATTGCTTGATATGACTATTCGTGGGGTAGGCTGGAGTGATTTTAATCTCACGCGGGTAAATTACTACAATTTAGCTTATCACCAAACTGTTGCCGCATTTGAAAGCGCGCTGGTTGGGCGAATGGTGTGGCTACGTGGTGGAGGGATGAATTACTCTGTAATGGCTGATTTTGATATGGGAATCGGCAAGCAATACCTAGGCACTGAAGTCGGAAAGCCCATTATGGCAGCAAATACTGCGATTTACCCTCTACATGGGGCTTCACCTTATGCTGGAGGGGGCGTCAAAGTGTCACCGAAAACAGATGCAGATACACTTTGGAAGTCTGGCATCGTCATTCCTACAAACATCTAGAGTCCAATTATGTTACTAAAATCTATTGATACACCTCGTGGCGTAATTATCAATGTATCTGAATATGAAGCTAAAGCAATTTTTGGCGCAAGTGACGATGCAATTCAAGCGGCTAGAACCCAATCGTTAATGGAAGAGCTGCGCTTGCGCCGTGACAAATTACTTTTAGACTCTGATTGGACTCAGATGCCTGATGTTGCGTTGAGTGATATTCAAAAAACAGTCTGGAGAAAATACCGAACTGACTTACGAAATCTACCAGAATCATTGTTGAATACTCATAAAATTGAATGGCCAATTGCGCCGGAGCTATGAGCATGCAAATCCCTCAAGATAAACTTATGCACTTTACTGGTGGTGCAATCATTTTTATCCTCGCAGCCCTTATCTTGCCGCAATCCATAGCGGTGGCGATAGTTTGGGGCGTGGCTGGTGGCAAAGAGCTTTATGATAAAGCCCACCCTGAAATTCATACGTTTGACGGTTGGGATGCATACTGGACTGTGGCTGGTGGGGTATTCGCAGCGATTCTAATCTGGCTGCTGCATTTGAGTACATTAGCGTTCTAATGCAAAATTGCGCGGGGGCTGTTCATTTGCATGTTAATTTATAATGCAAAAGTGACAGCCTCCCACTGCAATATTTTTCGGCGCGGTACACGTTCCTCGCTCCCTTGCCGAAATCCCGCCCCGCTTGTTCCTCGCTCCGGCGTGTTTCAAGGGGACTTTAAAAAGCCCTATGCAAAGAGCCTGGTTATTGTGTCTTTTCGCTGTTTTCTAATGAAAAATCAAATTGCTTAGCGCACATGGGGTTTCACCCGCCCTGCAAGGTCTTTAAACCACCAGCGGAGGCTCATCCATTAAGGCGATTTGTTCGCGTAGTTCTAAGATGCGATCTTGCCAGTAATGCTCGGTATTAAACCAAGGAAAAGCAGCAGGAAAAGCAGGATCATGCCAGCGGCGGGCTAGCCAGCCTGAGTAGTGAATCAGGCGTAGGGTGCGCAGCGCTTCAATTAAATGCAGCTCACGCGGATCAAAATCGCAGAAGTCTTCGTAGCCGATCAGCACATCTACCAGCTGGCGACTCATTTCTTGCCTGTCGCCTGACAGCAGCATCCATAAATCCTGTACTGCAGGCGCGCTGCGGATGTCGTCAAAGTCTACAAAGTGCGGGCCAGCATCGGTCCACAGCACATTGCCAATATGGCAATCGCCATGCACGCGGATATTTGCCACATCGCCAGCTCGATCGAAACTGCGGCGCACTCCGTCGAGAGCTAGGGCAACAGCGCTTTCCCATGCGGGTTTGAGCGAGGCGGGGATAAAGTCGTGGCTAAGCAGAAAATCACGCGGGCCAGTGCCAAAGGTTTCGATATTGAGCGCAGGGCGGTGAACAAAGGGGGCGAGCGCGCCCACTGCATGAATCCGGCCAATAAAGCGCCCCATCCATTCTAAAGTTGACGCCGATTCCAGCTCTGGCGCGCGGCCACCATGTTTATTAAAAATCGCAAATTGAAAGCCTTCAAAGCTATGTAGTGTATTGCCCTGATGAATAATCGGCGGCACAACCGGCAGCTCGCGCTCGAACAGCTCAAGCGTAAAAGCGTGCTCTTCGAGTATGGCTTCGCGGCTCCAGCGCTCTGGCCGATAAAACTTAGCCACCAGCGGCGGGCCATCGTCTTGGCCAACCTGATAAACACGGTTTTCATAGCTATTAAGCGCAAGCAGCCTGCCGTCGCAAGGCAGACCAAGGCTGTCGATGGCGTTCATGACGCAATCGGGCGTGAGATTGGCAAATGGAGGGATCGTATTCATGGGGAGATTGTACGGCTAAAGCTGGGGCTAGGGGTATTTAGGCCGTTTATGAGGGGTGTTGTTTATAGTGTTGCGAGGTATTTATTATGAATTGTAAGTGTCGAGTTTATTAGCAAACAGCGAAAAATGTATTGACAACGCTCTTTGCACTGGGCTTTTAGAGTCCCCTTGAAACACGCCGAAGCGAAGAACAAGCGGGCGGGGTTTCTTTGATGCCTGTTTGAGCGAAGCGAGTTCCGAAGCCGCCGCTCGATTGTCCGCAGATGAGGGGCCTTCGTGTTTCGTGGGGTCGCCTTCTTTGGCTTCGTTTCTTGGCGAAGTGTATAGACCGGAGACATAGGTAACACACGTGCGGACACATGGGTAACACATTTTACGCGTTTAACAGCAGGGTATTCAAATCGATTCTCCCGAAGCGCTGATGGCAAAAATAGAGGTC
>JAPLQI010000077.1 GCA_026399755.1 Pseudomonadota bacterium | reverse complement strand
TCGATGGGGGGCGTGCTGGATATGCGTTCTGCCGGCGTTAATGGCGCTATTCGTGCGCGTGATGTTTTATTTGATGAAGGGATTCGTCGGGATGAGACGCCAATTGCCAAAGGCTTTTTACTGGAAATCGCGGCTGAAAAAGGCCGGATCTTTCGTTTTGCGCTGGGGCAGGCGGCATTTGATTGCCTGAGCCGGTCCAGCCAGTACGGTATTCAGTCTCAAGAGCGGCTGACCCGCACACCGGCTGAGCAGGCAGTCTCTAAAGGCGGTGAAACCATCAAAATCAATGGCGTGATTTATTTGGCGCAGCAGGGTACGGGGCATCTCGACACCTTGCGTGAGATTGCCAGTGCATTGAAACCCATCACGCTAACAACGGGTTATGGGCAATCATTTGGGCGCTGGTATATCACCCACATTGAAGAGGATCAGGAGTTTCTCTTTACCGATGGCGCACCGCGCAAACAGACTTTTAATATGGAGTTCAAACGCTATGGCGAAGACTATCAGAACGTGTGATGGCGACCTGCTCGATCGCCTGTGCTATGCCGTTTATGGCCATGTGAAAGGCACGGTCGAAGCGGTGTTGGCCCGCAATCATGGGCTAGCGGCGATTAAACAACCCTATCCCTCAGGCGTCATGATCCATTTCCCTGATTTAGCTGCGCCGATGCGCGAAACCATTACGCTTTGGGAGTAGAGCATGCAACCCATCTTTAAAATTGTGGCCACGGCCGCGGGTCAAGCCGCTGGGCGTGATATTACGGCGCTGTTGTCGGATCGGCTGCTCAGTATCCGGATTACGGATAAAGCAGGGATGGACAGTGATGAAGCGGAGATCTCGCTGGATGACCGAGATGGCGCAGTGGCATTGCCGGCACGAGGCGCACGGCTGCAGATTTCGCTGGGCTATCAGGAAACAGGGCTGACAACGCTGGGCAGCTATCGGATTGATGAAGTCGAATCCAGCGGCCCGCCACAACAAATTACCCTGCGTGGCCGGCCTGCGGATTTATCCGGCACGGTTAAAGCGGTGCGCCGCCATGCATGGGAAAACGTCAGCCTCGCACAGGTGGTCAAAGAGATTGCGCAGCGTAATAAGCTGACGCCGGTTTGCACGATGAAGGCCAAGGTAGAGCGGCTGGATCAGGTCAATGAATCGGATATTCACTTTATTACCCGCATTGCCCGCCAGTACGATGCCACCGCCTCCGTCAAGGCCGGAAAACTGCTGGTGGTTCCGCGTGGCGGTCAGGCTAAAAGCGTGAGTGGCAAAGCGATTCCGCTGCTGGTGTTGCGCAGGGCTGATATTAAAAGCTGGCGCTATACCCTTTCAGACCGGAATGAGTCGGGAGGTGTTGCAGTTAAAAGCCATAACAAAAAGACGGGTAAAACGCTGGAAATCATTGTGCCGGATAAAGACAACCCCTCGGCGCCTGTGCGGGCCGCTCGCCATTCTGTGCCCAGCGCAGCTCGGGCGGGGGCAAGCGCAAAAGGGGCGTTAGAGCGAAATAACCGCTCCACCGGCACCTTAACGCTGGATCTGGCAGGCCGGGCAGATATCGTGGCCGAACGTAAAATCAGCTTGTCAGGCGTGAAGCAGGGCGTCGATGGCCAGTGGGTGGTGGATACGATTACCCATGATTTTAGTGCCAATGGCTGGTCCAGCAGCCT
>JAPLQI010000145.1 GCA_026399755.1 Pseudomonadota bacterium | reverse complement strand
GACCATGATCAATAAAAACAGCATCATCACGGCTCCAGCTGGGTTATGGCCAAGAAAACGCGGATGCTCGCCACGGCGCATGGCTTGCAAATAGGGAATGACACGCTTGGGGCTAGGAAACCAATCACTAAAGCGGGCATGTCGGCTACCAATAAATCCCCAGATTATGCGCGTGCATACAATTCCTAGTGCGGCATAGCCTTCCCAGCGATGCCAAATTGCGCCTTCTTCATTTAAAAAATTGCCTAAAACTGCAATGGCCAAGCTCCAGTGCAAAATGCGCACGAGTGGGTCCCAAACTTTGACTCGATCCATGATTGCTTCCTAAAAGACACAGATGGCAGGGCAATACGGCCCTGCCTGCCTGTCTATTTATTAATCACCAATCTCGGATTTAACGATTTCCAATGTTTTGGAGTCGAAATAGACTTCGGCCTTTTTGCCTTCTTTGTTCCAGCCATAGATTTCGTAGCATTCACCGGATGTTTTGAATTTTTTGATTTTGTAACCCATCGCCACAATCTTGCTTTGGGCGTCACTTGGGCTTAGCCATTCAGCCTTAGGGTGGGGTGTGCAATTCGCACTGGCCATGGTTAGGGAAGACGCGGTAAGGGTGACAACTGCAATCAGGGCGGCGATTTTCATGGTGTTTCCTTCGTGCTGGAGTGATGAAGAGATTACATTTCAACACAGCATCATTAAGCGAGACTTAAGCTTGAAGTCTTAAATAAAAATCGCAGCCTTCTGTTTTAGACTGGGTGCTGATGATCTAAATCAGGCCTTTGGGATGGATCAAGATGGGTCATCAAATTAAGTACCCGGTGTCGCTGCATCACACGTTGCCGCGCTTCAACGGCGATATCGTGGCCTGCTTCTACGGTAATCAGCGCCTCTACTTCGATATGCGCATCTACTACAATCATGTCGCCCATTTTACGAGTGCGCAGATCGTGCACACCCAGCACGCCTGGCGTGCTTAATAGCGTTTGTTTGATTGCTTGAACTTCGTCGTCGTCGGCGGCTCTGTCCATTAAATCGTGCAGGGCATCCCAGCTAAATTGCCAGCCCATTTTGCTGATCATAAAGCCCACTAAGAGCGCCGCAATCGGATCCAGAATCGGATAACCCAGCAAATTACCAATAATGCCGAGGCCCACTACCAACGACGATGCCGCGTCAGAGCGGGCGTGCCAAGCATTGGCGATCAGCATGCTGGATTTCACCCGTTTGGCCACGCTGAGCATGTATCTGAACAGTAGCTCTTTAGCAATCAGCGCCGTGCCCGCCACCCATAGCGCGATGATGTGTACTTTTTGAATGGTCTCAGGCGCTTCAAGCTTATTAAACGCAGCCCACAGCATGCCTATGCCCACTGCCAGCAAAATCAGGCCAATAATCAGCGAGGCGGCGGTTTCAAAGCGTTGGTGACCATAGGGGTGATCTTCATCGGCATCTTTTTTGCTGTGATGCCCGGCAAAAAGCACCACGCCATCGGCCACCAGATCAGAGAGTGAATGAATCCCGTCGGCAATCAGTGCCTGTGAATGCGCAAACAGACCAAGCACAATTTGGGCACTGGCCAGAATAATATTGACGGCCACGCTGACCCAGGTGCTGCGGGTAGCGGCCAAGGCATGTTCGCGAGAATTGGGGGCAGGATGGGACTGGGGCATCGTTTTATCCTTACGTATGGCTGGAAGGGGGATTGAGCACCCCCTTCTTAAAGCGCATGCTCTAGCCAAAGCGTATTTTTGCATAAATGTATTGTCAGTAGCTTGTAAAGAAGCCGGCTGAACGGGGATAGGCCACAACGTAAAAGTGCAACCTTGCATGGTTAGCAAAATTGCACTGAGTTGTTGCCGCAGGATGAGAGGGCGCTGTGGATGGCTACTCCCTGATTCTTGCAAGGGCGGGTCTTAATTGTCGAGTTTAGAGCGCACCACCGCCAGTGTTTTTGGGTCGAAGATAACCTCAACTCTTTGGCCGGTTTTATCCCAGCCTTCAATTTCATAGCAATTGCCTGATTCTTTAAATTCTTTCACTTTGTAGCCCATGGCAACGATTTTAGCGTGGGCATCGCTGCCGGGTATCCACTCAGCTTTAGGATGATCGGCACAATATAGGTTGCTGCCGGCCATGGCGAATGAAGAAATAGCCAAGGTGGTGATGGCAAGTAAGCGGGTGATATTCATGTGTTTTCTCTTAGTGATGTGAATGAATAAGAGCATTTCACCATAGCACTATGAAGCGAAACTTAAGTTTGTATAAATGACGTGATAATTGGTATTTTGTCATCTAAGCATGATTTTTCTGGCGTGGAGATTGTGGTTTCTTGCATGTGATTACAGCGGGGCGGGTCTTGCTTGCTACAATAGACTTTTCACCGCCTAGAGACAGCCATGTCCAGCCGCCCAGAGCACCAGCAAGCCGCCGATTTAAGCGGCCTCAATTGCCCACTGCCTATCTTGCGCACAAAAAAGGCGCTTGCCACGATGCAAAGTGGTGAAGTGCTGCATGTGATCTGTACCGACCCAGCGACGCCGACCGATTTCACCGCCTTTTGCCGCCAAACAGGGCACGAGCTGATCGAAACTTGGCCGCAAGACGATAAATTTTTGTTTTTGATTCGCAAGCGCTAAGTGACCAAGAAAAACTATAAAACGCTTACTCATTCACCAATACTGAAATATTGAGTATCCATTTATGAGCAAATCAATCACCATCATTCGCCCTCATCGCTTGCATATGCAGTTACAAGAAAATCGATAAAACGCTTATTTCTTCACAAATACTGAGAATCTCTTTATGAGCAAATCAATCACAATTATCCGACCTGATGACTGGCACCTGCATTTACGCGATGGCGATTTAATGGCTGCCGTCTTGCCGCACACCGCTAACGAATTCGCTCGCGCGATTGTTATGCCTAATCTGAAACCGCCAGTAACAACCGTCGATGCGGCATTTGCCTATCGCCAGCGGATTCTGGAGGCCCTGCCTGCAGGCGTGCAGTTTGACCCGATGATGGTGCTGTATTTAACTGATCATCTGACACCTGAAGAAGTAGTGAAGGCCAAGCAAAGTGGCTTTGTGAAAGCAGTGAAGCTTTATCCTGCTGGGGCCACGACCAATTCAGATTCAGGCGTAACTAATTTTGACAAAGTCATGCCTGCCTTAGAAAAAATGGCTGAGCTTGGCCTGCCATTTTTGGTACACGGAGAAGTGACCGATCCGCAGGTGGATGTATTTGATCGTGAAGCAGCTTTTATTGATAGCGTGCTGATGGTATTGCAGCAGCGGCTGCCAAAGTTAAAAATTGTGTTTGAACATATTACTACCAAGCAGGCGGCTGAATATGTCTTGAAAGCGGGGCCAAATATTGCAGCCACTGTTACGCCACAGCACTTATTAATGAACCGCAATGCGTTGTTTACGGGCGGAATTCGCCCGCATCACTATTGCCTGCCGGTATTAAAGCGTGAAGAGCATAGACGTGCGCTCCTTGCTGCAGTGACATCGGGAAGCAAAAAGTTCTTTCTGGGAACCGATAGCGCACCACATGCTAAGCACACCAAAGAAGCCGCCTGTGGTTGTGCGGGTATTTATTCTGCCCATGCGGCTTTGGCTTTATATGCTGAAGCCTTTGAATCGGTCGGTGCGCTTGATTTGCTCGAAGCCTTTGCGTCTAAAAATGGCCCTGCTTTTTATGGTCTACCAGAAAACACCGATACCGTTACCTTGGTCAAAGAAAGCTGGCAAGTGCCAGCCAGCTATCCATTTGGCGAGCACAATGTTGTGCCACTACGTGCTGGGGAAGAAATCCATTGGAAATTAGTTTGAAGTCGGTATTGATTAGCCGAGCCGTAGCAAAGCCAGGTTGGTGGATGTTTGGTATAGCGATGATTGCCGCCGCTTGGTGGGGCCAGCCCTTGATCGATTCGGTGCACTTTGAAAATCACTTCTTTGGCGTGTTCTGGTATTCCATGATCGTCTTGGGTTTGATGTTCTGGGCACTGCCGAGTGAGCAATTTACCGACGGCAGTATTCTGGAGCGCCGCACCATGCTCTTGGGGCTGCTGCCGGTATGGAGGAAAAGCGAGCCTATCAGTGGTTTTGAACGGGTAGAGCTAACACAAGAGCCCAATGTTTTTGGCAAGGACAGCGTGTGGCTTAGCCTGATTGCGAGCGAAGACGGTGAAACCACTCGTCGCTTTGTGTTCGCATATTTCCCTGCCAGCCGGCGTGGAATCGCTAAAGCGCAGCAAATGGCCGGTGATTTATCACAAATAAGCGGTTTGCCATTTGCACAAGCGGCCTCAGAGGTGTGATAATCCGCCGCTGCGGAGCAGGCTAGACAGTCGCTGCCATACTTTTAGGGTATGGGGGAGGAAAGTCCGGGCTCCATAGGGCAGGATGCCGGTTAACGACCGGGCGTTGCAAGGCGACGGAAAGTGCAACAGAGAGCTGAACCGCCGATGGCCCAAGTTAAAAGCCTTTATTGATACAAGGCCGGATTGGGATCAGGTAAGGGTGAAAAGGTGTTCCCGTCAGGGATGCAGGCCGCAAGGCTTGTCGGTAAGAGCGCACCGCGGACGTGGTAACACGGACGGCAGGGTAAACCCCATCCGGAGCAAGACCAAGCAGTAGACGTTGAGGTGGCCCGCCGAGTCTACGGGTAGGTTGCACGAGCCCAGTAGCAATGCTGGGCCTAGAGGAATGACTGTCACCTTGGGGTAACTCAAGGCTACAAAACCCGGCTTATCGGCCGGCTCCGCAACCTTCATAAGTGAAAAAGCCGATCTATTTATATAGGTCGGCTTTTTTGCGTTTGAATTGATCGTGTTTACTGAGTGAAAAACGTCGCAAAGCGCTTGTCGATTTCTTCTGGGGACACATCCTCAATATGCGTGGCGAGGCTCCAGATATGGCCAAATGGATCTTTTAATGTGCCGATTCTATCGCCATAAAACTGATCGCTGACTGCTCGTAGCTCAACGGCTCCGTGTTTAATTGCCTGCTCAAAAGCAGTATCAACACTTTCTACATATAGCATGATGCTAACAGGCGAATTACCCAGAGCGGCTGGGCTTACATATCCCATCTCAGGATGCTCGTCGGCCAGCATAATGGCTGAATCACCAATTCTGACTTCAGCGTGAGCGATTTTGCCGCTAGGGTCGGCTAAGCGCATGACTTCTGTGGCGTTAAAGGCGTTTTTATAAAACTCAATTGCGCTAACTGCATCGTTGACTATTAAGTAAGGTGTTGCTGTGTGATAGCCGTCTGGTTTAGCTTTCATTGCTGCATCCTTGTTCAAAAGTAACTCAACATAGCGCGCTTGGGATTAAGTCGCGCTTTAACACGCTGCTTTAATTAAGCAGCTTGATCTTCACTACCAATAAAGCGGTAAATCACAGCACCTAAGATGGCTCCGATAATTGGGGCAAGCCAGAACAACCAGAGTTGGCCGATAGCAAAGTCACCCGCAAATAGTGCAACTGCCGTACTACGAGCAGGATTCACCGAGGTGTTGGTCACTGGAATGCTGATCAAGTGAATGAGTGTGAGGCCCAGACCAATGGCGATGGGTGCAAAGCCTTGTGGAGCGCGTTTGTCCGTTGCACCCAAGATGATGATCAGAAACATCATGGTCATCACGACTTCGGTAATTAGCGCCGAGGCCATAGAAAACTTGCCTGGCGAGTATTCACCGTAGCCATTGGAAGCAAAGCCACCTAGGGTCGTAAAGTCTGCCTTACCGGTCACAATAAAATACAGCACGGTTGCCGCCACAATCCCGCCTGCAACCTGGGCAATGATATAGGGCAGGAGTTGATTAGCAGGGAAACGTTTGGCAGCCCAAAGGCCGATAGAAACCGCAGGGTTAAGATGGCAGCCAGAAATATGGCCTATCGCGTAGGCCATGGTTAGAACGGTCAGACCAAAAGCTAAAGAAACACCTACAAAGCCAATCCCTAGAGCGGGGAAGGCGGCTGCCAAGACGGCACTGCCACAACCACCGAGCACTAACCAGAATGTGCCTATGAACTCTGCTGCATATTTATTCATCATTATGCTTCCTTTCGATAAACTTTCATTTTTAAAGGTGGCGAATGGTAAAGGCGGCAATATGTCTTAGTACAGTGTGTAAGGTCACTCTAGTTATTCCGTTTGTTTCGCAGGCGAAAGCCGCTTCTCTCCTTAATGTGCCGGATTAATCAGCGAATTTAAAACATGATCTTGCCATTGCCCTGCAATTTTTAAGTAAGAACGCGCATAGCCTTCTTTCTCAAATCCCAAGTTTTGTAAGAGCTTTGCACTGCGTAGATTATGTGGCAGATGGTTGGCCATAATCCGGTGCAAATCCCGTGTACGAAACAGCTGCTCAATCGCCGCATCAAGTGCTTCTTTCATCAGGCCCTTGCCCTGCTCGCAAGCCGCAAGTGAATAACCTAAATGACAGGCCATAAATGGCCCTTGCACGATATTACTGAAGCTACATTGCCCTAGCATTTCATCTGTGTGTGAATCGAGTAGTACCCAGTAAATCGCAGAGCCCTGCTGGTATTGTAGGCGAGCATTTTCTAGCTTGAGCTGCCAAGCAAAAGGGGTGAAAAAATCTTCATCTCGCTGTGGGTCCCATGGGGCAAGATGCTGGCGATTTTCTTGTTGGAAGTTTGCCCAAAGCGCGGCTTGTGCAGGCTCGGCCAGCACAAGCTTTAAGCGCTCGGTATTGATCTGCTCTATTTCTGGCTTTTTTCTGCCAAAAATCATAGTGCGTCTTGCGGGTTGTTAGCGTGTAGTTTGGTTTCTAATTCGTTGATGCGGGCTTCTAGCTCATGCAGTTTTTCACGGGTGCGAGCGAGCACTTCCTGCTGGATTTCGAATTCTTCGCGGGTGACTAAATCCATTTTGGTAAAAGCCGATGCCATCATGGCGCGGGCATTTTTTTCCATATTTTTGGCTGGGCTGGCGGCAATCGCTTCGGTGATTTTGCTGGCGATTTCGTCAAAAAATTTATCTTTAAGCATGTTAAATATCCTTGGTGTTGTTGCATCGCTGCTGGTTTGAGCGATTCTATATTTTCTTTTGCAAAAGCAAAGTCTTGCCAGAGCGTTTGACTCAGGCGCTGCGGCATTTAAGTTTAGCAGATGCTTGCTATTTTTAGATCGCACCACTCTGGTGCAAGTTTAAGTTGCAGTGCACCATAGAACGTCTATTGTTGGTGCATTAGCGCGCCGAGTGTTTTTTAAGACTATGAAAACAGTGAGTTTTAACGCTTGGCATACTTTGTGCTGATCTTTGAGCGTACCCCACCTTTTGAAAGGATCTCCCCATGAAATTCGTGTCTGCGATTATTAAGCCGTTCAAGCTTGATGAAGTTCGTGAAGCTTTGTCGGAAATTGGCGTTCAGGGCTTAACCGTGACTGAAGTGAAAGGCTTTGGTCGCCAGAAAGGGCATACCGAGCTTTATCGTGGTGCGGAATATGTGGTGGACTTTCTGCCTAAGGTGAAAGTGGAAGTCGCCATTGGTGATGATCAGCTGGAGCAAACGCTGGAAGTCATCGAAAAAGCGGCCAATACCGGCAAGATTGGCGATGGCAAAATTTTTGTATTTGATCTGCAACATGTGGTGCGGATTCGTACCGGTGAAACTGGCCAAGACGCCATCTAATTAAAATCTGCTGGAGAGAGACGATGAAAAAATTGTTTGCAGCACTCGCCCTAGGCGGATTAGCGGCACAGGGGTTCGCGGCTGAAGTAGCAGCGTCTGCCCCCGTCGCCATCGTGGATACCATTAATAAAGGCGACAACGCGTGGATGTTTATCTCCACCGCCTTGGTTATTTTGATGTCTATCCCCGGCCTTGCTCTGTTTTACGGTGGCTTGGTTCGCTCTAAAAATATGTTGTCGGTGCTGATGCAGGTGTTTTCTGTGTTTGCGATGATTTCAGTGCTGTGGGTGGTGTACGGCTACTCGTTGGCGTTTACTGAAGGCAATGCTTTCTTTGGCTCTTTTAGTAAAGTGATGCTCAAAGGCGTAACGCCTGATTCGATTGCTGCAACCTTTAGCAAGGGAGTGGGTATCTCTGAGCTCATTTACGTGGTCTTTCAAGGCGCATTTGCGGCGATTACCTGCGGCTTGATCGTCGGGGCGTTTGCCGAGCGAGTTAAGTTTGCTGCGGTAATGGCTTTTTGCGTGCTGTGGTTTACCTTCTCCTATCTGCCGATGGCACATATGGTTTGGTACTGGACAGGCCCAGATGCTTACCTCACACAGGCTGCTGCTGATGCGGCTACCGCCACCGCCGGCTTCTTATTCCAAAAAGGCGCACTTGATTTTGCAGGCGGTACGGTGGTGCATATCAACGCCGCAGTCGCAGGCTTGGTCGGCGCGTTTATGGTGGGCAAGCGGATTGGCTTTGGCCGTGAAGCAATGACGCCACATAGCTTGCCTATGACCATGATCGGTGCATCCTTATTGTGGTTTGGCTGGTTTGGTTTTAATGCTGGATCTGCGCTTGAAGCCAATGGCATTGCCGCACTGGCATTTATTAATACCTGGCTGGCGACGGCAGCAGCAACCATGTCTTGGCTGCTTGCAGAGTGGATGCTTAAAGGCAAGCCTTCATTGCTAGGCGCGGCATCTGGAGCGGTAGCAGGCTTGGTAGCCATTACGCCAGCTTGCGGCTTTGTGGGTGTCGGCGGCGCTTTGGTGATTGGTTTACTGGCGGGGGTGATTTGCTTGTGGGGCGTGCATGGCCTGAAGCGTTTATTGGGCGCGGACGATGCGCTGGATGTGTTTGGTGTACATGGTGTGGGTGGTATTTTGGGGGCGATATTGACCGGTGTATTTGCAGCGCCAGATTTGGGCGGTACAGGTATCTGGGATTATGTGGGCAATAAAGTGGCCGCAGATTATTCGATTCTTGCACAAGTAAAAATTCAAGCTATCGGCGTGGGCACAACTTTGTTATGGTCGGCTGTGGTTTCAATTATTGCCTTTAAGTTGGTTGATCTAGCGATTGGCTTGCGTGTGCCGGAAGAAGAAGAGCGCGAAGGCTTGGATCTGACGAGCCACGGTGAAAAGGCATATAATCTATAACTAATATAGATAAAGCCTAATGGGAGCGTCGATTGGCGCTGCCATTAGGCATACAAACAGTTCGCTACGCGTAGATTAAGTCGTTTTACTGCAACAAAATAAACCACTAATTATCTCTCTTAAAGGTGATTCGGTTTAGTGCAAGCTTGGTTTATAAGTAGCGTATTGTGGGGCCCGCCAGGCAACTGGCGGGCTTTTCTTCGTCTGGATTAAATAAGGCGCTATGTGGCTAAGCTTGAATCGCTTCTTTTTCCCCACGAATAGCAGTAGTTCTTGCCTGCTTGATCCGCTCAGGAATCATCGCCTTATCTTCACAGCTTAGGGCAATCTCACCGCTGTTTACGGTATTGGCTGCAGCTAGTAGCTTTAATAAATAGGCGGCTTGCGGGTATTCGCAGTTTTCAAAAGTAGTGCGTCCGCGAGCGTCGGCAAGGCAAGCGTCAAGCATTTGGCTAAAGCGTTCAGGCTTTCTGAATGCATCGCAGCGCTGAAAGACTTCTAGCACGGTAGCGGGGCGGAGTTGCTCTGCGGTGTGGATATGCGTGTGCTCGCGGCAAACCATGCGGGCCAGATCTCGGCAATCGCTGGGCACGCGTAATCTTTCGCATAAAGCATCAACCAGCGCCACACCGCGAGCTTCGTGGCCGATATGCCTAGGCAGAATATCGGCAGGCGTGATGGCCTTGCCCAGATCATGGCAAAGCGCTGCAAATCGGGTGGTGAGCGGCCATTTTTGGCTGGCTGTGTAGTCGAGCACCATCATTACATGCACGCCGGTATCGACTTCTGGATGATAGTCGGCACGTTGTGGTACGCCCCAAAGCGCATCGATTTCTGGTGCAATACGGGCTAGCGCGCCGCAGCGGCGCAGCATTTCAAACATTTTAGATGGAGTGTCTTCCATGAGCCCCTTGGCAAACTCCTGCCACACCCTTTCTGCCACCAGATGATCGACTTCACCGCTGTTTACCATTTCCTGCATAAGGGTGAGTGTTTCTGGTGCAACGTCAAAACCAAAGCGTGCGGCAAAGCGGGCAAGGCGCAAAATGCGTACTGGGTCTTCGCTAAAGGCGGGGGAGACGTGGCGTAAAAGTTTGGCTTTTAGGTCGGCCTGGCCATTAAAGGGATCGGTGAGTAGGCCTCTTTCATCTTCTGCTATCGCATTGATGGTGAGGTCGCGCCGCAGCAAGTCATCTTCTAAAGTGACATCTTCGCTTGCAAATACGGTAAAGCCTTTGTAACCATGGCCGGATTTACGTTCGGTGCGGGCAAGGGCATATTCTTGGTGCGTCTTAGGATGCAAAAATACCGGAAAATCTTTGCCAACAGGCGTGTAGCCTAGTGCTTGCATTGCTTCTGCTGTGCTACCAACTACTACCCAATCAATATCTCTTACCGGCAGGCCCAGCAATTTATCCCTTACAGCACCGCCAACGCGATAAACCTTCATTGATCTTTCCTTAGATTTTTTAGTCACTTTATCTGTTAATTATATTGCCGCTACAATCAACCATCTTTTATTAAACTGATGACAAGGATGCCGCATGAAAATCGCCAATAGCATTACCGATCTGATCGGCAATACACCTTTAGTGAAGTTAAATCGTGTTGCTCAAGCAAGCGGGGCAACGATTGTAGCAAAGCTGGAGTTCTTTAATCCTTCGCACTCGGTGAAAGACCGCATTGCTGTGGCGATGATCGATGCCGCCGAAGCCGCTGGCTTGATTGGGCCGGACACGGTGATTGTGGAGCCTACTTCCGGCAATACCGGCATTGGTTTGGCCATGGTTTGTGCCGCACGTGGCTATAAATTAGTGCTCACTATGCCAGAAAGTATGTCTAAAGAGCGCCGTGCATTATTACGCGGCTATGGCGCGACCCTAGTGTTGACGCCCGCGGCAGAAGGCATGGGCGGCGCGATTGCTACTGCCAAAGCCTTGGTGATTGAGCACAGTAATTACTTTTTGCCTCAGCAATTTGAAAACCCAGCCAACCCGGAAATCCATCGCCGCACAACGGCTGAAGAGTTATGGAATGATACCGATGGCCAAATTGATATCTTGGTAGCAGGGGTGGGCACGGGTGGAACAATCACGGGGATTTCGGAAGTATTAAAAGCGCGTAAGCCTTCATTTAAAGCGGTGGCCGTTGAGCCAGATGCTAGCCCAGTGCTGAGCGGCGGCCAGAAAGGCCCACACCCTATTCAAGGGATAGGTGCTGGCTTTGTGCCAGGTGTTTTGAATACTGAGAGTTATGACGAAGTGATTAGGGTAAAAAGTGAAGACGCTTTTGCTACGGCACGTGCCTTGGCTACGCAAGAAGGGATTTTGGCTGGGATTTCTGCAGGCGCCGCAACTTGGGCCGCCATCGAGCTGGGCAAGCGGCCAGAAAACGCAGGCAAGCTGATTGCCGTGATTATTCCTTCCTTTGGTGAGCGTTATTTATCGACACCTTTGTTTGAAGGTTTGTTGGATTGATGGTGGGGCACAAAAACGTGCCCTATAGGCATCACTAAAAAATAGAGTGGAAAATTATTTTTATAGGGTGTGCAAGTCGTTTTTCTTGCGCACCGCCCCTTGGTGCGCAACGACTGCGTCGTTGTACACCCTATAAAACCGTAGGATGGGCACAAAAACGTATCCACCCTATATAAATAACTAGACGACTGGTCTATTCTTGTGGGAGACTGCGCCCATGGCTAAGAAAAAACACGAAGATACACGCGAGCATTTATTGGCTGTGGGCGAGTCCATCCTTAGAGGGAAGGGCTTCTCTGCTGTGGGGCTGGCTGAGATTTTAACAGCTGCAGAAGTGCCTAAAGGTTCGTTCTATCACTATTTCCCCTCAAAAGAGCACTTTGGTTGTGCGCTTTTAGAGCGTTATTTTGTTAATTATCAGCTGCATATGCAGTCTTTAGAGACGCAATACGATTGCGGCAGCGAGCGGCTGATGCACTACTGGCGTACTTGGCTGATGTCCCAAGGCGCATGTAGCCAAGCGAATCAGTGCATGGTGGTCAAGCTTTCCGCAGAAGTGGCTGATTTATCTGAACCAATGCGGCAAGTTTTTAAGCAGGGAACTAATGATGTAATTGATCGTCTAGCTAAGTGGTTAGATGAGCCACGCTGCGATGGGTCTTTGATCCCTGATATGGATGCGCAGGCTGTGGCTTTGATGTTGTATCAGATGTGGTTGGGGGCCAGCCTGCTGACCAAAATCCGTCAGGATGGCAGCGCGCTAGAAACTGCAATGCAAACCACTTGCTACCTTTTGGGCGTGAAGTAAAAGGAAATCATATGTTTATGGGTTGGATTGCTTTATTGATTTCTTTTATTTCGATACTTTTGTATATGTTAGGTATTGTTTTATCGGTTAATTCTAGTGTAGGAAATTCTGACAAAAGCGGATATTTAATATTCTCACTAATATTTTTCATTACTTCTATGTGTTTTTTCTTTTCTGATTATGAGAAGAAGAAAAAAATAAAAATGGAGCTAGCTATTTCTTTGGCAATTGAGCAAGGAAACGTTGTGCATTTATTAAGAGCACTGGAGGCCTATAAATCTTCAAGCTTTTTTGATAAAACCATGCTGATTAAGTTCCGTTTTCAGGCTGAGGAAGCGGGGCAGGAACGGCAAGTAAAAATATTTAGTGAGTTGATTCAAAGTATTGGTTTTTAATTTATTTGCGCTTTACTTTAATGAGTAGTCAGATTTATATTTTATTTTTCTGGCATTTCATTTCGAGGTGGAGTGAGATATTACGTAATATCTCGGCAGCGTTGCCGTTTTTTTTGAACCGCAGACTAGACGACTGGTCTATTTTTAACGACTTAAACAAGGATACTCAATGTTGCAATTCGAATTCTATAACCCCGTTCAAATCGTTTTTGGCGAAGGCCAGATTGCTAAGTTGGCCACTCTTGTTCCTGCAAATGCACGTGTTCTGGTGCTCTACGGCGGTGGCAGTATTAAAAAGAATGGCACTTACTCCGAAGTGATGGATGTCTTAAAAAACCATAGCGTTGCTGAGTTTTCAGGCATTGAAGCCAATCCAACGTATGAAACCATGATGAAAGCAGTGGCCCAGATTAAGGCTGAGAAAATCGACTTTCTGCTGGCTGTCGGTGGTGGTTCGGTGATTGATGGCACTAAGTTTGCCGCTGCCGCCGCCCTGTATGAAGGCGAGCCTTGGGATATTTTGACTTCGCACGGCCAGCATATTAAAGCCGCATTGCCAATAGGCGCAGTGCTGACTCTGCCCGCTACTGGCTCAGAAATGAATAATGGCTCGGTGATTACACGCAGCGAAACCAAGACCAAGCTGCCTTTTATGAATCGCCATGTGTTCCCTCAGTTTGCCATCCTTGATCCAACTAAAACCTACAGCCTGCCAGCGCGGCAAATTGGCAACGGCGCGGTGGATGCCTTTGTGCACGTGGTTGAGCAATATTTAACTTACCCAGCCAATGCGCCTGTGCAAGACCGCTTTGCCGAAAGCCTCTTACAAACCCTGATCGAAGTGGGCCCGCAAGCGCTGGCAACTCCGCATGATTACACCGTTCGATCCAACTTAATGTGGGCCGCCACGATGGCGCTCAATGGCTTGATCGGTGCAGGTGTACCGCAAGATTGGGCGACCCATATGCTGGGGCATGAGCTGACAGCTTTATACAATATCGATCATGCGCAAACACTGGCGATTATCTTGCCATCCATGCTGAATGTGCGCCGCGCCGCCAAGCGTGAAAAACTGCTGCAATACGCCGATCGTGTATGGGGCATTAAAGAAGGGTCGGAAGACGCGCGTATCGATGCCGCGATTGCTAAAACCCGTGATTTCTTTGAAGCCATGGGCGTTAAAACCCGCATGCGTGATTATGGCCTGGAAGTCAGCGCCATTAATACTGTGCTCGATCAGCTAAAAGCCCACGGCATGGTGGCCTTGGGCGAGCATGGCGATGTCGATTTAGCCACCAGCAAGCTCGTTTTAGAAGGCAGCTACTGATATGAATACTGCGCTAATTTTGCATCACTACCAGGCCTCGCCCTATTCAGAAAAAGTGCGAAGCTATCTAGGGTTTAAGCGGCTGGCGTGGCAATCCCTGCTTATGCCACCTGTATTGCCTAAACCCGATTTAATGGAGCTTACCGGTGGATACCGGCGTGCGCCGGTATTGCAAATTGGCGCAGATATTTATTGTGATTCGGCGTTGATTATTGCGGAGCTGGAGCAGCTCTCCCTTCTGCCTGCTTTAGCCTCAGGTCCACAGGCGGCGCAAGCCGATTTGCTGGGCCGCTTATTTGATGTGGATATCTTTTGGCGTGCAGCACGTTATTTAATGGCAAGCCGTGTGGAGCATATTCCACAAGCCTTGCTCGATGATCGCATCGCCATGCACCCACATTTACCTTTGCAAAAATCGCAATTGCTAGCCGATCAGGCGCAATTAACTATCCAGCTGCGCGCCTTGATTGAGCAGCTTGATCACGCTTTAAGCGGTGCTCATTTTCTGGGCGGCATCAATCCCTGTGCGGGTGATTTTGCGGTGTTTCACACCCTGTGGTTTTTGCAGGGCGCACATGCCTTAGAAGCGCTGGCCCCAAACACCAAGGCTATATTGCCATGGATGGCCAGAATAGCGGCATTTGGTCATGGCGAGATGAGCAGTATCACAGCGGGCGATGCGTTTGCTGCAGCAAAGCAGGCTAAGCCTATCGCGCTAGCTGAAATGCAAGATTCGCTATTTAAAGCTGGCCAGAAAGTGGCTGTTCAGCCAGAAGGCTATCCGCAGGAGAGCGTAGCGGGCGAGCTGGTTTATTTGGACGAGAAAAAAATAGTGATCGCCCGTCAAAGCGCAGCTTGTGGCCTGCTGCACATTCATTTCCCACGTATGGATTACGAAATTCGCGCTGTCTAATAAATTACATAGGAAGCAAAAGGTTTTGTTTCCTATCGTTTTCCTCAGGTTCGAGGATCAAACACTCTGGAGCTTACTTATGTCATCAACACTGAACCGCAGCATTGTTTTAGCCAGCCGCCCGCATGGCGCACCTACGCCTGCTGATTTTCGCTTAGAAGAGCACGCCATCCCTGCTATTGGCAGCGGTGAAGTATTACTGCGCGCTCTGTATCTATCGCTTGATCCTTATATGCGTGGCCGGATGAGCGATGCACCTTCGTATGCAGCACCGGTTGACGTGGGTGCTGTGATGGTCGGCGGTACGGTGAGCCGCGTTGAAGCATCACAACACAGCGATTATGCCGTGGGTGATTTAGTCGTTAATTTTGGGGGCTGGCAGGATTACAGCATCTCAGATGGCACAGGCTTGCAAAAGCTGGGCGCTTTGGCTTCTCCATCGCACGCACTCGGTGTACTCGGCATGCCGGGCTTTACCGCCTATATGGGCTTGTTGGAAATCGGCCAGCCTAAGGCTGGAGAAACCGTGGTGGTGGCTGCTGCCACTGGTGCAGTAGGCGCGATTGTTGGGCAAATCGCCAAAATCAAAGGCTGCCGCGTGGTGGGGATTGCCGGTGGTGCAGATAAATGCGCTTACGCCGTGAAAGAGCTGGGCTTTGATGCATGTATCGATCACCGCGCTAGCGACTTTGCCGAGCAGCTGGCTGCAGCCTGCGCTAAAGGCATCGATGTGTATTACGAAAATGTAGGCGGCGCGGTATTTGATGCGGTTCTGCCTCTGCTCAACCCTGCCGCGCGTGTACCGCTGTGCGGCCTGATTTCTCAATACAACGCCACCAGCCTGCCAGATGGCCCTGATCGCTTGTCACTCTTGATGGGGACGCTGCTGAGAAAACGTATCCGCATGCAAGGCTTTATTATCTGGGACGATTTCGGCCATCGCTACGGTGAATTCTTTACCGCCATGAGTCAGTGGATTGCTGAGGGCAAAATCAAATACCGCGAAGACGTAGTACAAGGCCTAGAAAACGCCCCGCAAGCCTTTATTGGCCTGTTGGAAGGGAAGAATGCAGGCAAGCTGGTAGTGAAGGTGGCTGAGTAAGAGATTGAAAACATTGATTTCTCCTAGGGGGTGAGCGTTGATTTCCTTGCGTACCGAGCAAAGGCGCGCAAGAACTTTGCCATTTCATACCCTAAGTGCCACTCAAAGCCATTCAGTCATATTGAATACATTTTTAAACGTTGCTTTAAGCTTTAACTCAGGAAAATGATTATGTCCGCAGATAAATTATTCACCCCCATTATCATCGGCAAAACCACCCTCGCTAATCGCATGATTATGGCGCCGCTGACTCGATCACGCGCTAGCCAGCCGGGCGATGTGCCGACTGAAATGAATGCTATCTATTACGCACAACGCGCCAGCGCCGGTTTAATTATTACCGAAGCCACACAAATTTCTCGTCAGGGCCAGGGCTATTCACTTACCCCCGGTATGTATACCGATGCCCAAGAAGCGGGCTGGAAGCAGGTAGTGGATGCAGTGCACGCCAAGGGCGGCAAGATGGCTATGCAGCTTTGGCATGTGGGCCGTATTTCTAATCGTCATTTGCAAGAAAACGGCGCAGCGCCGGTGGCCCCGTCAGCCATTCAAGCAGTGAAATCAACCAGCTTTGTGATTCTGCCAGATGGCACGCCGACCCGAGCGCCTTGCGATGCGCCGCGCGCTTTAGAAACCGCAGAGCTGCCGGGCATTGTGGCCGATTATGTAGCCGCGGCAGAGCGTGCGATGCGGGCAGGATTTGATTTTGTAGAAATCCACTCCGCTAATGGCTATTTGCTGCAGCAATTCTTAGCCACAGGTAGCAATAAGCGTACCGATCAATACGGCGGCAAGATGGAAAACCGTGCTCGTCTATTGCTGGAAGTGATAGATGCCGTGGCCGCAAAAGTCGGCGCAGATAAAGTAGGCGTGCGCTTATCGCCTAACTTTGTCGCTCACGATATTGTTGATGATGAATCAGAAGCAATGGCGATGTATCTGGCCGAGGAATTTAACCGCGCAGGCGTAGCCTACCTACATATTGCCGAGCCAGATTGGGCCGGTGGTCAGCCTTTAAGCGAAACCTTCCGTACGGATTTACGCCAGCAATATAAAGGCGTGATCATGACTTGCGGTGGTTACGATGCACAAACAGCAGAAGCACGTTTAGCCTCTGGCACCGCAGACACAATCGCCTTTGGCCGTCCGTTTATTGGCAACCCAGATTTGGTCGCGCGCTATCAGCAAGGCGCAGCATTGAATACGCCAGATCAGGCGACATTTTATGGTGGTGATGAAGTGGGTTATACCGATTACCCTGCATTGGGTTAACGGTAGGGTGGGCAAGGCGATTTATCTTGCCCACGTGGTGGATGAGCTGTACGCGTGGGCACAAGGGCGTGCCCACTCTACGATGCCAATACCCCCGCAGCCTGTGTATTGCCCAAGCCATTCAATCTTAGGGTTTGATCGCTGGAGACGAGGGCTTCTGTGCCGCCTATGAGTCGGCCGTTGGAGTCGAAGTTCTTCAGCAGGGACGCCATCTGGCTGACGTTGCTGACGGTTGCTGAGGCCAGCATCGCATCGCTGCTGATGGCGACAGGCAGTTTTTCTGGGGCTTGCCACGCTTGGGCTTTTTCAGCCTCGTTAAAGGCGGAAATGGTTTGCACCATATTGACCACTTGCGTGCGCAGATCGGTGGCTGTGGCGGGTTTCTCGGTGGTAAACCAAACATCGGCGGCGGTATGGATTTGGCCGTCAGTGGTTTCAAATGTCGATTTAAGCCCTATGAAATTACCGTTGTCTTTCTCTGCTGCTTGGCGCACATCCAGATTAAGTTTGCTGATATCCAGTGAGATCAAGCGTTTTAACTCGCTGGCGTCGCTAATGCCATCTTGGTTGTTATCTAGCCAGACACGTAGCTCTTCAAAGTCGCTATCGTAACTATCGATCACGCCATCGTGATTGCTATCTAGCTCGGCCAGCGCCGCGTAGCCATTGGCCGCTTTGCTGCCATCGCTTAGCAGGGTGGATGTGCCGAATAATTCTTTCCCATCATTAATCTCGCCATCATGGTTTCGATCCATGACTAGCAAGCCATCGCCTTGGCCTACCCAGCCGGTTTTGATTTTGCTGCCGTTGGCGAGTAAATCAAATTGAGTTCCGCCCTCTAGGCTGGTGGTGCTGATGCCATTGCCGTCTAAGTCCAGAATAAGCGGGCTGATTGAGGCAAGGTAGGGCGTTTGCGCGGTAGTAAAGGCTGCTTGCTGAGTACCGGTGAGCGCCATCGTTTGGGTGGTGGTAAATGCTTGCACCTGCAGCGTCGTCAGGCTTTGGATTTGCGTGGTGCTGAGGCTAGGAATCTGTAGTGTGGTCAGCGAGGCAATGGCACTGCTTCTGATATTGGCCAGATCACTGGTCTCCAGTGCGGCCAAATTGCTGCCTGAAAAAGCTTGTAGCTGGCTATTGGTCAGCACGGCGGCTTGCGAGGTGGTGATGGCAACGACTTGGCTTTCCGACATGGCCGCGATGGCGCTGGTGTTGAGTGCCGCGAAATCGACGCTTTCTATTGCGGCGATACTGTTGCTAGAAAGTGCGGCTAATTGGCTAGCGCTAATCACCGCTGCCTGCACCGAGGTTAGGGCAATAATTTGCGTTGTGGTAAAGCCCGTGGCAAGGCTGGCAGAGTTCAGTGCCAAGATTTGATTGGTGCTCATCCCGGCCACTTGGGCGGTGTTGAGTGCACCCAGCTGGCTTGCGGACAGGCTAGCGACGGAGCTGGTGCTAATGGCTGCGAAATCAGTAATTTCAAACGCGGCAATCTGACTGGTCGATAGCGATGCAACCTGGCTGGCACTTAAAGACGCGGACTGGAAAGACGTAAGCGCAATGATTTGCGCGGCGGTAAAGCCCGTTGCCATGCTGGCTGTGCTGATCGCCGCAATCTGGCTGCTGCTCAGATTGGCTACTTGCGAGGTGCCGAGGCTTGTAATTTGCGCCGAATTTAATGCCGCGATGCCGCTGGTTTTTAATAGGGCAATATCGGCGACCGTCATCGCAGCCAAGCTGCTAGGGCTAAAAGCCGCAATTTGGCTGGCGCTAAGCGCTGTCGCTTGATCTTCCGTTAAGGCCGCTACTTGGGAAGATGAAAGTGTGGCAATGGCGGCTGTCTTGAGTGCGGCCAAATCAGCCGTTTCTAGTGCAGCAATATTACTTGCCGATAGTGCTGCGATCTGGGATGTGGTGAGTGCGGCGGCTTGTTTTGTTGTCAAAGCCATGACTTGCTCATTACTCAGGCCATTGGCAATGGCGGCAGTATTGAGTGCAGCAATCTGGGTGCTGCTCATGCTGGCGATTTGCTCGATAGTTAATACCGCCACTTGTGCGCTATTTAAGGCGGCAATGGTATTGGTCTTGAGTGCCAATAGATCACTGGTTTCAAGGGCTGCAACATTAGCGGCGCTGAGGGCGGTAATTTGGCTAGAGCTCAGGGCTGCGGCTTGGGATGTGTTCATGGCGATGGTTTGCAAGTCAGTAAGTGCATTAATTTGATTGCTTGATAGCACCGCAATGGCGCTGGTTTTAAGTGCTGCAAAGTCAATGGCTTCTAGCGCGGCAATGCTATTGCTGCTCAGTGCGACTACTTGGCTCGTTGTTAAGGCGGCTGCCTGACTACTGGTGATCGCCACGACCTGATCGTTGCTTAAATTTGCTATGGCAATGGTATTCAGCACAGCGATTTGCTTCGTGCTTAGTCCTGCAATTTGCTCGATACCCAAAGCCGCCACCTGAGTGCTAGATAAAACGGCAATTGCGCTGGTTTTAATCGCCGCAAGGTCTTCGATTTCCATGGCAGCAAGTTGACTATTTGATAGCACAGCCACTTGGGCGCTGCTGAACGCTGCAGCCTGCTTGGTCGTCAGTGCCGCGATTTGATCGACATTTAAACCATTGGCGATTACATCCGTATTTAAGGCGGCAATTTGATTACTACTTAGGCTGGCAATTTTCTCTGGGGCAAGGGCTGCAACTTGGGCTGTGTTCAATACTGCAATGGCACTGGTAGTGAGAGCGACTAGATCGCTGCTTTCCATCGCCGCCATATTACTGGCGGTGAGCGCGGCAAGCTGGCTAGTACTGAGTGTGGCCGCTTGTTGCGTGGTCAGCGAGATGGTTTGGGCTGCACTTAAGGCTTTAATTTGCGCGGTAGAGAGAGCAGCAATGGAGAGCGTGCCTAGTGCTGCAAAGTCAGCTGCTTCGATGGCAGCAACTTGGGTGGTCGTGAGCGCGCTGATTTGATCGGTGCTAAGGGCTGCTGTTTGCTGCGAGGTGAGCGCCGCAATTTTTGCGCTACTTAAGCCACTGGCAATGGCGGCAGTGCTGAGTGCAATAATCTGATTGGTGCTCAGGCTGGCAATCTGGCTGGCATTCATCGCCGCTACTTGGGCCGTACTTAATGCAGCAATAGCGCTGGTTTGCAGTGCAATCAGATCGTTTGTTTCTAGCGCGGTGATATTGCTGGCACTGAGCGCGGCAACTTGGCTGCTGCTGAGCGCTGCCGCTTGTTGAGTGGTCAGCGCCGCCGTTTGCTCCGCCGTGATAGCGGCGATTTGGCTGCTCGAAAGTGCTGCAATGGAACTGGTTTTTAGCGCCGCAAAATCTTCTACTTCAAAGGCTGCGATATTGCTGGTGGAGAGTGCGCTTAGTTGGCTGGTACTCAGCGCGGCGGCTTGCTTGGTGGTCAGGGCAGCGATCTGATCGGCCGTTAAGCCATTGGCAATCGCGTTGGTGCTGAGTGCCACGATTTGCTTGGTGCTTAAACTGGCGATTTGTTCGGCACTTAATGCTGCCACTTGAGCAGTATTTAATGCGGCAATGGCGCTGGTTTGTAGTGCAATCAGATCACTCGTTTCTAGTGCTGCGATATTACTGGCGCTGAGTGCTGCAACTTGGCTACTGCTCAGTGCGGCGGCTTGCTGCGTAGTCAGGGTAATGGTTTGATCGGCGGTCAGTGCGCTGATTTGATTTGTTGTGAGCGCGGCGATGGCATTGGTTTTAAGCGCCGCAAAATCTTCCAGCTCCATCGCTACGATACCGGTGGTGCTCAGCGCCGCTATCTGGCTGGTGCTCAGCGCTGCGGCTTGGCTGGAGGTGAGGGCAATCACTTGATCGGCGCTTAAACGGGCGATGCCATTGCTGCTGAGTACAGCAATTTGCTTGGTGCTTAGGCTGCTGATTTGCTCCACAGTCAGCGCGCTGATTTGATTGCTATTGAGTACCGCAATGGCCGTGGTTTTAAACGTGGCTAAATCACTGGTTTCCATGGCGGAAATCGCGGTGCTTGAAAGCACGGCAACCTGGCTGCTTGTCAGTGCTGATGCTTGATTGGTCGTGAGTGCAATGACTTGATCGGCACTTAGATTACTGACGGCGTTGGTGTTCAGTACGGCAATTTGCGTGGTGCTGAGCTTGGCAATTTGCGCTGCGGTGAGCGAGCCGACTTGCGTGCTCGATAATGCCGCAATGGCGCTGGTGCTGATTAAGGTGAGGTAAGACGTTTCTAGGCCACCAATGGTGTTTTCAGATAAGGCAGCAATTTGGGTAATAGAAAACGCAGCAACTTGGCTGGATGTAAGCGCCATAACCTGATTAATGGTTAAGCCATTGGTGATGGAGTCGGTGCTTAGCGCCGCGATTTGTTTAGTCGTAAGTGCCGTGATTTGGCTGGTCGACAATGCGGCAATGGCGCTACTGCTTAATACGGCTAAATCGGTGGTTTCTAGCGCGGCGATATTGCTGGTGGTTAGCGCTGCGGCTTGCACGCCCGTTAGTGTGGCAGCTTGGTTGGTGGTAAGCGCAATGACTTTATCGCTGCCTAAGCTGGCCATGGCCTGTGTATTTAAGCTGGCGATTTGGCTGGTACTAAGGCTGGCAAATTGCTGGGTGCTGAGGGCGTTGATTTGGGCACTGGCCAGCACCGCGATGGCGCTGCTGCTGAGCACGGCCAAATCGGCGGTTTCAAGCGCGGCCATTTGCAGGCTAGATAATGCGGCTGCTTGGCTAGAGCTTAACGCTGCGGCTTGGTTTGAAGTCAGCGCCACAATTTGGCTGCTGCTTAAGCTAGCGATTGCTGCCGTGCGTAAGGTGCCTATCTGCTCGGTAGTGAGCGCGGCGAGCTGATTGGTCGATAAGGCGGCGATCACTGTGGTGCTGAGCGCCGCTATATCGCTGATTTCCAGAGCGATAATTTGCAGCGTTGAAAGCGCGGTGACTTGTGTGCTGCTTAAAGCCGCTGCTTGGTTAGTGTTTAAGGCGGCAAGCTGAGTGCTGCTTAAATTTGCCATTTCGGCGGTGTTTAAGGCTGCAATTTGTGTGGTTTTGAGGCTGCTGATTTGCTCTGTGCTAAGCGCTTGCAGCTGGCTACTGCTAAGCGCCGCAATCACGCTGGTTTTTAGCTCGGCCAAATCGCTGGTTTCAAAGGCGGCGATTTGGCTGGTTGATAACGCGGCAACTTGGCTAGTGATCAGGGCCGCCGATTGATTGGATGTAAGCGCTGCAATTTGCGCAGTGCTTAGCCCTGCCAATGCGTTGGTATTCAAAGCCACAATCTGCTTGCTGCTTAGGCTGGCTATTTGATCGGTGCTCAGTGCGCTCACTTGGCTGCTGGATAACACGGCGATACCTGCGCTAGCTAAAACGGCTAGGTCGCTGGTTTCCATGGCCTGAAGTTGCGTGCTTGATAAGGCTGAAACTTGCCGCGTAGTCAGCACGCTGGCTTGGCTGGAGTTAAGCGCAACGGTTTGCGCGGTACTGAGCGCAGCGATTTGATCCGTCGAAAGCGCGGCAATGGCGGCGTTGCTGAGTACGGCAAAGTCAGTGGTTTCGATGGCAGCAATTTGTGTTGTTGATAGCGCAGCAATTTGCGCGGTATTGAGCGCGATGGCTTGAGTTGAGGTTAAGGCGCTGACTTTATCTGTGCCAAGGCTGGCGATCGCCGTGGTGTTCAGCGCGGCAATCTGGCTGGTACTTAAGCTGCTTTGCTGTGTAGTGCTCAAGCCGCTGATCTGGGTGCTCGATAAAACGGCAATAGACGCCGCCTGAATGAGCGCTAAATCGCTGGTCTCTAGCGCTGCCAATTGGGTGCTAGAGAGCGCCGCAGCTTGGCGGGTATTGAGTGCGGCAGCTTGAGTGGTGGTCAGCGCAATGATTTGATTGCTGCTTAGCGCCCCTGCTTGAGTACTAGATAAGCTGGCAATGGCAGCTGCGCTGAGCGCTGCAAAATCACTGGTCTCCATTGCGGCCAGATTACTGGTAGAAAGCGCGGCCATTTGGCTGGCGCTTAAAGCTGCGGCTTGGCTGCTGCTCATCGCCACAATTTGATCGGTTCTTAATCCGCCAGCGATGGCCGTGGTGTTCAGAGCTGCAATCTGGCTGCTGCTTAAGCTGGCAAATTGCTCACTGGTGAGCGCATTCACTTGATTACTGGATAGTGCCGCAATGCTGGCAACTTTAAGCAAGGCGAAATCACGGGTTTCCATCGCGGCCAGATTACTGGTCGATAAGGCGGCAATCTGGGCGGAGCTAAGCCCTGTAGCTTGGCTAGTGGTGAGCGCCACGATCTGATTGCTATTGAGAGCGTTCGCTATATTGGCCGTAGTTAAAGCCGTAATTTGATTGCTGCTTAGGCTGGCGAATTGGCTGGTGCTTAGCGCTGCCACTTGGGCGCTGCTCAGTGCGGCAATGGCACTTGTTTTAAATACGGCTAGATCACTGGTTTCCAGCGCAGCCATGCTCGTAGTTGAAAACGCAGCCACTTGTGTGGAGCTAAGCGCTGCCGCTTGCAGGGTGCTCAGCGCAATGGCCTGATCGGATGTCAGCGCTTTAATTTGACTGGTAGAAAGAGCGGCAATGGCCGATGTTTTCAATGCCGCAAAGTCGCTTGTTTCCATGGCTGCGAGATTGCTTGTTGAAAGTGCCACCACTTGGGCTGTCGTCAAGGCAGCGGCTTGGTTCGATGTCAGCGCTACGATCTGGCTGCTGTTCAGGCCAGAGGCAAGGTTGGTCGTGCTTAAAGCCACAATTTGATTGCTGGTTAGATTGGCGATTTGATCGGTGGTTAATGCATTAGCTTGCGCGGTGTTCAAAGCCGCAATGGCGCTGGTTTTCAGTAGCGCTAAATCGCGCGTTTCCATTGCGGCCAGATTAGTGGTCGATAAAGCGGCGACTTGGGCGGAGCTGAGCGCCGCTGCTTGGCTGGTGCTCAGCGCCACAACTTGGCTGCTATTTAGGCCATTGGCGATATCTGCCGTATTGAGCGCAATGATTTGGCTAGTCAGTAAGCTGGCGATTTGGCTGCTGCTCAGTACGGCGACTTGGGCGGATGTTAAAGTGGCAATGGCGCTGGTTTTTAGGGCAATTAGATCTGAGGTTTCTAGCGCCGCAATGCTGGCAGTCGACAAGGCGGCCACTTGTTTTGAAGACAGCGTTGCCGCCTGAGCGGTAGTCAGGGCCACGGCTTGATCTGAGGTCAGCGCTTGAATTTGATTGCTGGCTAAGGCCGCAATGGCATTGGTATTGAGCGCAGCAAAGTCGCGGGTTTCCATTGCCGCAAGATTAGTCGTTGAAAGCGCCGCCACTTGGGCGGTTGTTAAGGCCGCTGTTTGATTGGAAGTCAGCGCCACAATCTGGCTGGTGTTTAGGCCATAGGCAATAGCGGCGGTGCTTAAAGCCACAATTTGACTGGTGGTGAGATTGGCAATTTGATCGGTGGTTAATGCAGCTACTTGTGCGGTGTTTAAAGCGGCAATGGCGCTGGTTTTAAGCGCAACGATATCGCGTGTTTCCATCGCGGCCAGATTGGCTGTCGAGAGTGCCGCCACTTGGGCGCTGCTTAAAGTGGCGGCTTGGCTGGTGTTGAGCGCCACAATCTGACTGCTCGTCAGGGCATTTGCCATATTTGCGGTGGTGATGACTGTGATTTGGTTGCTGCTTAGATTAGCAATCTGATCTGTGGTCAGCGCATTGACTTGGCTTGAATTTAAAGCGGCAATGGCGCTGGTTTTAAGCGCAACGATATCGCGCGTTTCCATTGCGGCTAGATTGGCGGTTGATAGCGCTGCCACTTGGGAGCTGCTTAAAGTGGCGGCTTGGCTGGTGTTGAGAGCGACGATCTGACTGCTATTTAGCCCATTGGCGATGGCTGCGGTATTCAGTGCCACTATTTGCATCGTTGTTAAGCTCGCCATTTGGCCGCTGCTCATTGCGGCGATTTGGCTACTGCTAAGGACAGCAATGGCGCTAGTTTTGAGTACGCTTAAATCGGTCGTTTCTAATGCTGCGATATTACTGCTGGATAAGGCTGCTATTTGTCTGGAAGACAGTGTTGTAGCCTGAGCGGTAGTCAGTGCAAGGGCTTGATCTGAGGTCAGCGCTTGAATTTGATTGCTAGACAAGGCCGCAATAGCATTGGTATTGAGCGCAGCAAAGTCGCTGCTTTCCATTGCCGCAAGATTCGTTGTTGAAAGTGCCACCACTTGGGCTGTTGTTAGCACGGCGGTTTGAATCGATGTTAGCGCTACAATCTGGCTGCTGTTTAGGCCATAGGCAATATCGGCCGTGCTTAAAGCCACGATCTGGCTGGTGGTGAGATTTGCGATTTGGCTTGTTGTTAGTGCACCAACTTGCGCGGTGTTTAAAGCGGCAATGGCGCTGGTTTTAAGCGCTACGATGTCGCGCGTTTCCATCGCGGCTAGATTGCTGGTCGTTAATGCTGCCACTTGGGCGGAGCTAAGTGCGGCGGCTTGGCTGGTGTTGAGTGCCACTATCTGATTGCTCGTCAGGCCATTGGCGACACTTGCGGTGGTGATGACTGTGATTTGGTTGCTGCTTAAACTAGCAATCTGATCTGTTGTCAGCGCATTGACTTGGCTTGAATTTAAAGCAGCAATGGCGCTGGTTTTGAGGGCGACTACGTCGCGCGTTTCCATTGCGGCTAGATTGGCGGTGGATAAAGCGGCTACTTGGGCGGAGCTAAGTGCGGCGGCTTGGCTGGTGTTGAGCGCCACTATCTGATTGCTCGTCAGGCCATTGGCGACACTTGCGGTGGTGATCACGGTGATTTGGTTGCTGCTTAAACTAGCAATCTGATCTGTTGTCAGCGCATTGACTTGGCTTGAATTTAAAGCAGCAATGGCGCTGGTTTTGAGGGCGACTACATCGCGCGTTTCCATTGCAGCCAGATTGCTAGTCGTTAATGCCGCCACTTGAGCAGAGCTAAGTGCGGCGGCTTGGCTCGTTGTCAGCGCCACAATCTGACTACTATTTAGCCCGCCGCTTAGGCTGAGGCTATTTAGCGCCACGATTTGATGGGTGCTTAGGCTGGCAATTTGATCGCTACTTAGGCTGGCGATCTGATTGCTAGTAAGGACAGCAATGGCGGCTGTTTTCAGCGAAATCAAATTAGCCGTTGTCAGCGCGGCCAGATTGCTGGTCGACATGGCTAAAACTTGCGCCGTGGTGAGTGCCGCAGCCTGGCTCGTGCTCAGCACATCGATTTGCTTGGTGATTAAGGCATTGAGCTGTTGGCTGGAGAGAGCGGCGACTGCGCTGGTTTTGATTACGGCTAAATCAGTGGTCTCAAGTACCGCGATATTACTGGTGGATAGGGCTGCCACTTGGGAAGAGCTTAGCGTTGCAGCCTGTTGGGTGGTCAGCGCAATCACTTGGCTACTATTTAATCCATTGGCGATATTACTGGTGCTAATCGCCGCAACTTGGCCGGTGCTGAGGTTGGCAATTTGCTGAGTTGTTAGCGCATTAAGCTGGGCGCTAGAAATAGCAGCG
>JAPLQI010000141.1 GCA_026399755.1 Pseudomonadota bacterium | reverse complement strand
TATCTTGCAATTGCTTGCCAGCATCTTGGTGATGATTGGCCTTTATTCGATTAATTTACGCATTATGGGCGCGCCTAATCTACCGTTGATTGGCGCTCCAACGGTGTTTTCGCCTTTTATTGGCGAGCAATTTGAGCGTGGCTGGCTGGTTCAGCCTGCGGTGTTGGCTGTGATTATTGTGCTGGCTAAGCTGGGCTTGGATGTCTTCTTTGCCTCGCAAGCGGGCCTTGCAATGCGGGCCACGGGAGCAAATCCGCGTATGGCTAGGGCACAGGGCATTGCCACCGACCGAATGATTCTGATCGGCATGGCCTTATCAAATGCGCTGATTGCCTTTGCCGGTGCGCTGTATGTGCAAACGCAGGGCGGGGCAGATGTGTCTATGGGCGTGGGCACGATTGTGGTGGGCCTCGCTGCGGTGATTATTGGCGAAACGCTGCTGCCATCGCGCAGTCTTTGGGTTATTACGCTAGCGACCGTGTTGGGGGCATTGCTGTATCGCCTCTTGATTGCATTAGCGCTTAATGCCGATTTTATTGGTCTAAAAGCACAAGATTTAAATCTGATTACTGCCGTATTAGTGGGCTTTGCCTTGGTCTTGCCAAAATTAAAGGCCAAAATATTTCGTAAAAAGGGGAAAAAATCATGATGGAAGTCCGTGATTTATATAAAACCTTTAACCCTGGCACACCGATTGAGAATCTGGTTTTACGCGGCCTATCGCTAACCATTGAATCCGGCCAGTTTATTACCGTGATCGGCAGCAATGGCGCGGGTAAATCTACTTTTCTGAATGCCATTTCCGGCGATTTGCAAATGGATAGCGGCAGCATTCATATCGATGGGCAAGATGTCACACGGCTGCCTGCATGGCAGCGCGCAGGCATGGTGGCGCGGGTGTTTCAAGACCCGATGGCGGGCACTTGCGAAGGGCTGAGCATTGAAGAAAACATGGCCCTTGCTTGGCAGCGTGGTAAAAAACGCGGCTTTGGCCGTGCGGTAAAAAACGAGCAGCGAGCGATTTTCCGTGAAAAGCTAGCGACCTTAGAACTAGGCTTAGAAAACCGGCTTGGCGACAGGATGGATTTGCTCTCTGGCGGGCAAAGGCAGGCGGTGAGCCTGTTGATGGCATCTTTGCAGCCATCGCGTTTGTTGCTGCTGGATGAGCACACCGCTGCGCTCGATCCTAAAACAGCGGCTTTTGTATTGCAGCTGACGGATCGCATAGTAAAAGAAAACAACTTAACCGCACTGATGGTTACTCATTCTATGCGCCAAGCGCTGGATCACGGCCACCGCACTGTGATGCTGCATCAGGGGCAAGTGGTGCTGGATGTGGCAGGGGGTGAGCGCCACACCATGGAAGTAGGCGATTTGCTGGCGATGTTTGAAAAAACACGCGGTGAGAAAATTGACGATGATGCTTTGCTTTTAGGTTGAGTTTGTTGTTATGAGCTGGAGCATGTTGATTTTTATTGGATGATAGGTACTGATTTTTTTTGTGAAACGGGCTGGCTTAGGATTCTAAGTCAGCCCGTTTTTTATGCTCGAAAGAATAGTTATTCTGTTTTTTAAACGCTCTGCTTGCTGCTGTTCTTGTTCTTCTTTAATAAAACTTACATTAACCTTGTGTTGCACGGATTGCTCATGGCATAATGATTGAATGATATCCATTCTCATTATCTTTTGAATTGAGCCTTGCCGCCGACTGATGCTAAGTCCGATAGGCTGCTAATAACAGGAGTTTATTTTGATTCGCTTTACGCCCCGTCCACTTCCCCTATTACTCAGCCTACTTACCGTAAGCAGCGCGTCTGTTTTTGCTAAAGATGAAGTCAATCTGGATGCTGTGGTGGTAACTGCCTCTGGTTACGAGCAGCAAATTAAAGAAGCTCCAGCCAGCATTTCGGTGATTAGCCGTGAGCAGCTCAAAGCCAAGCCTTATACCAACCTTGAAGATGCAGTCCGTCAAATTGAAGGCGTGAGTGTGACTGGCTCAAGCCCGCAGTATAAAGATATTTCGATTCGGGGCTTGCCAGGTGAATACACGCTGATTCTGGTCGATGGCAAAAGGCAGGGTACGCGCGAGACGATGAATCGGGGTACGGGTGGGGTGCAAGCTTCGATGCTGCCACCGGCGGCGGCGATTGAGCGGATTGAGGTGATTCGTGGCCCGATGTCGTCCTTATATGGCTCGGATGCGATGGGGGGGGTGATCAATATCATTACCCGCAAAGTCGCCAAGCAATGGCAGGGCACGGTCAGCGTGGGTGGTACGTTGCAGGGAGACTCGGCCTCTGGAAATACGGGGCAAGGTGAATTCTGGCTGAGTGGGCCGCTTAAAGAAGGCGTGTTGGGTTTACAAGTTTTTGCTAATTACAGCGATCGTGCTGCCGATGAGATCTATTTCCCTACGAGTGGTGTCTCTGGTCTTTCTGCAACGCTAAATAGAAATGTGGGCGGGAAGCTGACTCTAGTTCCAAATGAGCAACAGGAAGTGATTTTGGAGGCGGGCCATAATGATTTAACTTACTTGGCCCCTAAGGAGTACATCCCATCATGGGCGGGTAATAAAGGCGATCTTGAAACCAAGCACAGTCGTGATCATTTGAGTATCACCCACAATGGTCGCTGGGGTTTTGGCCAAAGCAAGTTGGCGCTGTATCGTGAAGTCGGGATTCAGGAAATTTGGAAAAACGCCAAAAAGGATGTGAGCGAGCCAAAAATCGTTAATACCGTATTGGATGGTTTGCTGACCCTGCCGTTTGACACCCATGTCTTAAAAACCGGCCTGCAATTTAATCATGCCAATTTAACGGGGATTGCGAATGAATCAGCCGTGCCTGGTTTTGCCCCGAATACCGACGATGTGACATCTAAATCTTGGGCTGTGTTTGTTGAAGATGAATATGCGCTAAACACTGATTTATCTCTGACGGGTGGGCTTCGTGTTGATAACGCCGATGGCTTTGGCGCGCATTGGAGCCCGCGCTTATATGGCGTTTACAAGCTGACGGACACATGGACCTTGCGTGGCGGTGTATCCAGTGCATTTAGAGCGCCAGCCATTCGCCAGAAAACGGCTGACTACTGCATGCAAACACGCGGTGGCGCGGCCAGCTTATGCGGTAATCCTAATTTGAAACCTGAAGAAAGCATCTCCGGAGAAGTGGGTGTGCGCTATGACGGCACTCATGCTGAGTCTTTCTCCTTGACGGTATTTAATAACAAATTCAAAAACAAAATCGTGAACGCAAATTCCGGACTGTTTGATTCGGGTAAGCGCGAGTTATATGTTTACGACAACGTCGACAAAGTGACCATGCGCGGTGTTGAGGTGGCGGCTAGCTGGCCATTAAGTACTCAGCTGGCGGTATCTGCAAATTACACCTACACCGATTCCAAGCGCGAAGGCGGGCTGGAGCGTGGCGCAAATGGGGCTTCCTTGGATGGCGAGCCACTTGGAAAAACCCCTAAGCATCTAGCGAATGCCCAACTTGACTGGAAGCCTTTGGAGTCTCTATCAAGCTATGCGCATGCTACTTATATCGGTGAGCAGGTTTGGCACGATCTTCGCAGCTACCAAGAGCGCCCAGGCTCTTTAACCTTTGATGTGGGTGGGCGCTACGAAATTAATAAAACGTTAAGCGTCAACTTTGCGGTGATGAATCTGAGCGACAAGATTGTGGCGGTGGATGATAGGAAGAGCAAAGACATAACGGGTAATTGGATGGTTGATGAAGGCCGTCGCTATTGGCTGAAGCTAGAAGCTAATTTTTAAGGTGATTTAGCCCCCTGCGGATGCTTGCAGGGGGCTAAGCAGCAATCCTATCAACTTAAGGCCAAAAACAGGACAAAGCTTGATTTTTCGTAGGGTGTGCAAGTCGTTTTTCTTGCGCACCGCTCTCGGTGCTCCGACTTCGTCGTTGTACTCCCTACGAAATGCTGGTTCATCCTAAGGTTTAAAGCTTAAGTTGATAGGATTGGGCTAAGCAGCCCTGCAGGCAAGGTTTATTATCTGCCTATGGCCAGTAAAGTTAATAGTTCTCATTACATGGTGACTTCTATGCTTCAGCCATTTATTGCCGCCCTCACCGGTACCTCCGTTGAATTCTTTGAAACAGTGGTGATTGCCTACGCCATTATTCGTGCAGGGCATCCTCGAGAAGCGATTTCAGCGGTGATTTTTGGGCATCTGCTGGTGTTTATTGCAGCGTTCTTGCTGCTACCCGCACACACCGTTATTCCTGTAGATAGTCTAAGGCTGATCGCCGCCTTATTGCTCACTGCCATGGGCCTGTATTGGGCGTTTAAGTCGGCGAAAAGGCAGCTACTGAATCAGCGGCCACGCTGGGTGAGTAATCCTTTGGGCAAGGTTGGCATTACACCTGAATCTTTAATTCCCCTCGCGTTTTCACCCTTTGTTTTTCTGGTCATGACCAAGAGTGCGGTGATTGAAGCCACTGAAATTCTGCTGGTGGTGTTTCCGGTGGCGGCGATGAGTGGCAGTTGGCCTGCCGTACTGGGCGGCGCTGCAGCAGGGATCATGATCGTGACGCTGCTGGCTATGCTCTTGCATAAGCGCTTACAAACCATACCCGAAGTCAAACTCAAGCTGGTGATTGGCCTGTTGTTGGCGGGGATTGGTATCTCGTGGTTACTGGAAATCTACAGTGAGACGGGTTTCCATCTTGCTGCACTTTAAATAGAGGAGCTCCCCCATGAACGACCTTTTCCGCGGTGAATTGCGCACGCAGGCTCAATATTTACTCTCGGGCTATCAAACAGATTCAGCGATGTTTTTTGCCAGCTCTCGGCAAACCTTGTTGGCACAGGGCCATTACGCCACGGTGCCAACGGCCGATAGTTTAGAAGCGCTAAATGAAGCGGTTAGCCGTGCTTTGAAGCAAGCTAAAGCCACTGGGCATTTCGATCCGGTGGTGGTGGGCGCGATTCCTTTTGATGGGCAAAAGCCAGCCTGCCTCAGCATCCCTCGTAGCGTATTACGGGCTGGGCCTTTGCCACAAAGCCTTGCCCAGCCTAGGCCGCAAGCCGTGCCGTGCAGCATTCAATCGCTGCCAGAGCCACAGGTTTATGCCGATGGCGTGGCACGGGCGGTCAGACATTTGCAAAATAAGGATTTGGATAAGGTGGTGCTGGCCCGTGCGCTGGATTTAACCGCCGAGCAAGCGGTGGATATTCCCAAATTACTGGTGACGCTGGCGCAGCGTAATGCTCACGGCTACACCTTTGCCGTGAATCTTTCTGCCGCCGCTGCAGAAGAGGAAGCCACACCGCGCATCTTGATTGGTGCCAGCCCCGAGCTATTAGTACGCAAGCAGGGCAAGCGGGTGTTTTCTAATCCGCTGGCAGGCTCGGCCGCCCGCAGCCCAGATCCTAAAATTGATCAAGAACTTGGCGAGGCGTTGCTTCAATCGGCGAAAGATTTGCACGAGCATAGGGTGGTGGTGGATGCGGTTGCAGCCGGTTTGCGGCCATTTTGCAGCGCGCTGAATGTGCCGGAGCGGCCGGTGTTAATGCATACCGAAACCATGTGGCACTTATCCACAGAAATCAGCGGCGAGCTGATTGATGAAGCCACCACATCGCTAATGCTGGCTTCTGCCCTGCACCCTACACCGGCGGTGTGCGGCCATCCTAACCGTAGCGCCCGCGATCTGATCTCGCAGATCGAGCCCTTTGATCGTGGCTTTTACACTGGCATGTTGGGCTGGTGCGATGCCAATGGCGATGGCGAGTGGATTGTGACGATACGTTGCGCTGAGGTGCTGGGTAAATCCCTGCGCCTATTTGCCGGAGCCGGCATCGTGGCCGATTCATCACCGCAAAGCGAGCTGGCAGAAACATCAGCTAAATTTCGCACCATGCTGAATGCTATGGGTCTGGTTCATGCTGGAGCAGTGTGATGAGTGATTTTTTAAAGCATTGCACGCCATGGCCTGAAGCTTTGGCCGGGGAATATCGCCGCAAGGGCTATTGGCGCGGCCAAACTTTTAGCGCCTTGCTGGACGAGCGGGTAGAGCAATATGGCGAGCGGCTGGCGGTCGTGAGTGGGCAAACTCGCTGGAGCTACCGTGATCTGGCTACAGAGGCGGATCGCTTAGCCCAGGGGTTTAGCGCGCTGGGCATAGGGCCAAAAGATAGGGTGGTGGTGCAACTGCCTAATTGCGCCGAGTTTTTTGCGGTGATTTTTGCTTTGTTCAGAATTGGCGCTTTGCCGGTTTTTGCCCTGCCAGCGCATCGCAAATTAGAAATCAGCTATTTCTGCCAGCATGCGGAAGCGGTGGCTTATATCATTGCCGATCAGCATGGCGGCTTTGATTACCGCAATCTGGCCAGCGAAGTAAAAGCCGTATCGCCCAGCTTGCAGCATGTTTTGGTGCTGGGTGATGCAGGGCCATTTACGGCTTTGCATGATTTGCCAGCTGGCCCGCTGCCAGCACCGCCTCAGGCTTCGGATGTCGCGTTTTTTCAGCTGTCGGGCGGCAGCACGGGCACGCCAAAGCTGATTCCGCGCACTCACGACGATTATATTTACAGCCTGCGGGGTAGTGCAGAAATCTGCCAGCTTAGCCCAGAAAGCGTTTATCTCTGCGTATTGCCTGTTGGGCATAATTTTGCACTGAGTTCCCCTGGCTCCCTTGGTGTTTTCTACGCGGGTGGCACGGTGGTGCTGAGCAGCAATTCCAGCCCCGATCATGTTTTCCCCCTGATTGCCACCGAGCGTGTGTCGATTAGCGCCTTGGTGCCGCCTCTGGTGCCGGTATGGCTAGATGCCGCAGCAAGCTTGCAAGCCGATTTATCCAGCCTGAAAGTGGTGCAGGTCGGTGGCGCTCGCTTTAATAGCGAAATGGCTGCCCGCCTAGTGCGTGAGCTGGGCTGCACCTTGCAGCAGGTGTTTGGCATGGCCGAGGGCCTTGTGAATTACACACGCTATGACGATAGCGACGCGCTGGTCTTGCACACCCAAGGTAGGCCGATCTCGCCAGACGATGAAATCTGCGTGGTAGACGATGAAGATCAGCCCTTGCCTGTTGGCGAAGTAGGGCATTTGCTGACGCGCGGGCCTTACACCATTCACGGCTATTACCGCGCTGCCGAGCACAATGCCCGCAGCTTTACCGCCGATGGTTTTTACCGCACGGGTGATTTAGTCAGGCAAACCGCTGAGGGCTATCTGGTGGTGGAAGGCCGGGCTAAAGATCAGATTAATCGTGGCGGCGAAAAGATCTCTGCCGAAGAAGTAGAGCATCTATTGCTGGCCTATCAGGGCGTGGCCGATGTGGCGATTGTGGCCATGCCGGATGCTTTTTTAGGTGAAAAAAGCTGCGCCTATGTGATTCGCCGTGATGCCAGCCTGCGAGCGGTGGAGCTGAATGCCTATCTTAGAAAACTAGGTATCGCCGCTTACAAAATCCCCGACCGGATCGAGTTTATCGACGCCTTCCCTAAAACCGGCGTGGGCAAAGTCAGCAAAAAAATCCTGCGGCAAATGATAGAGCAGCGGCTGCTTGTTCCGTCTTAGGGCGGGTGAAACTTCATAGGGGTTAAGCAAATTATTTTTTATTAGCAAACAGCGAACAAACACAATAACCACGCTCTTTGCATAGGGCTTAACAATCCCCTTGAAACACGCCGGAGCGAGGAACAAGCGGGGCGGGGTTTCGGCCAGGGAGCGAGGCACGAGCCAATCCCGCCCGCCGCCGACTCGATTGTCCGCAGCGCAGGGGCCTTCGTGTTTCGTGGGGTCGCCTTCTTTGGCTTCGTTTCTTGGCGAAGCAAGAAAGGAAGGCCCCGCGGTGGCTACCGCACCAAAATCAACGTGCCGAAGGCACTAATAAAAAATGGCTTTTGATTTTGCTTAGTGCATACGTGAGTTTCACCCGCCCTAAGCATCGTTACTGACCTTTAAACATTGAAAAGAATCCACATGGCTATCCCAAAAATCAGTACTTACCCAATGCCCACCGAGTTTCCTGCTAACCGTGTGAGCTGGCAGCCTGATGCAAAACGCGCTGTGCTGCTGATCCACGATATGCAGGAATATTTTATCGATTTTTACGATAAGTCTGCCGCGCCTATTCCTGAATTAATCGGCAATACAAGGCGGATTCTGGATCTGGCGGCGAGGCTAAGTATTCCTGTGGTGTACACCGCGCAAACGCCGGATCAAACCTTAGAAGAGCGTGGGTTATTGCAAGATATGTGGGGAGCGGGCCTCGTGGCTCAGCCCGCACGCAAAGGCATTCTGGCGGAGCTTGCGCCACAGCCGCAGGATACCGTGTTGCCTAAATGGCGTTATAGCGCGTTTCAGCGCTCTAATTTGCTGGAAACCATGCGCAACCAAGGGCGTGATCAGCTGATTATTTGCGGTGTTTACGCGCATATCGGCTGCCTGATGACGGCTTGCGATGCCTTTATGAACGATATCCAAGCCTTCTTTGTGGGCGATGCACTGGCTGATTTCTCTGCTAAAGAGCACCAAATGGCACTGGATTACGTGGCGCAGCGCTGTGGTTCTACCACCTCCACCACGGCATTAATCCAGCAATTACAAGGTGGCAGCCTGCCTGCCTCGATAGATGAGCTGCGCAAAATCATTGCCAGCAGCTTGCAAATGCCTGCGTCTGATTTACACGATGATGACAATCTGATTGATTGGGGATTGGATTCAATTCGGGTCATGAACTTGCAAGAGAGCTGGAGAAGAGCGGGTGTAGAGCTGAGTTTTACTCAGCTTGCTGAGCAAGCCACGTTGGCGGCATGGTGGGCTTTATTGCTGGCCGCACCCGTGTCAATTTATTAAATAGGAAAAAATATGCTGAACAGCTACTCCCAGTTCACCACGCCACAAGCGGATAAGGTTTTGTATAAGTTGTGCAAGCATTTTGCGCTAAAGATCCCCGTTGAGTTTGATACCGAAAAAGCACATATCCAGTTTCCTGTTGGCGTTTGTCTTATTCGCCGCGAGCAAGACACTTTACATATGCAATGTCAGACAGATGCAAGCGACAAGCTCATTCAACTGGAATCGATTATAGGCAAGCACCTTGCTCTGATGGCACAACATCCAGAGTTGGAATTGCCGTGGCAACACAATGCATATCATGACGCAGCAGAACAGCCTGAAGTCTGACCGTTAGCTTTGTTTGCCGCACAAGGCCGTAGCTAGGTTATCCAGCGCTCATGGATGGGAATAAATTTGAATGCAAAAATAGGTGAAGCCGCCACTTTGCTACAGGCTGAGCATCGAGGGAGTGAGGCTTGGTGGCAGGCAGTTGCCAGACGAGGAACGCCCATTATTGAGCAAGACGGCGATATGGCTTGGCTTACTTTTTTATGGCGCGATCCGGCAGGCGATGAGGCTCAATCGGCCTTGGTACGGGTTTATATCGATGTGGGGTCGGTGACGGATCATCATCTTTCAGACCCACAGTCCTTAAAAAGAATCCCTAAAAGTGATATCTGGTTCTGGCAATTGCAGCTGCCTGCCCATTGGCGGGGTAGTTATAGCTTTATTCCCGTGAGCGCTGAGCAATTGCTGCCTGCAACAGACCATGTCCAGCGAGTGGCAAGTCAGCGCAGTTGGTGGCGGTCTGTTTTTGAGGGGGCTCAGCCCGATCCGCTTAATCTGCAATCGCCAGCGACAGGCTCTTGGGGCGCGACGATGTCGGCCTTGCATTTGCCTGCTGCGCCGCAGCAAGGGGCGTGGCGGCACGCCGATGCTCAAGCCAGTTATTGCTCAGAGCGCTTACAAGAGCTGGATTGGAATAGTGCCTTGCTGGCTAATCAGCGCAAGGTTTGGGTCTATCAAACCGGCACGGTGCAGCCAGATAGTGAGCGTGCTTTGGTGCTCTTGCTCGATGGCCAGCACTGGGCCAAACGGATGCCGATTTACCCCGCACTTGAGGTGGCAACCGAGCAGGGGCAGCTGCCGCCCGCCGTGTATGTGCTGATTGATGTGATCGATGGCGAGCAGCGTGGCCGTGATTTGCCCTGCAATGCGCAGTTTTGGCTAGCGGTGCAAAACGAGCTTCTAGCCCTGATCCATGATTTAGCGCCTTGTAGCCGTCAGCCAGAGCGCACCGTCGTGGCTGGGCAAAGTTACGGCGGCTTGGCCGCGATGTACGCGGCCTTGCATTGGCCGGAGCGATTTGGCTGCGTGCTGAGCCAATCAGGTTCTTTCTGGTGGCCTTATGACGCATTGTTTGATACGCCGATCAATCAAGCCGCCAGCCGCAAACCTAGCAGCCAAGGCCAACTCACCGAGCAGCTGCTCGGCTTTGCGCCCGCCACTCGCCTACTGAAGGTTTTTCAGGAAGTCGGTAGCCGCGAAGACGTGATGATTGATGTGAATGAAACCATGCGAGATGCGCTATTGCAGGCGGGGCATCAGGTGAATTACCGCGTATTTGAAGGTGGACACGACTGGCTGTGCTGGCGAGGCGGCTTGCTCGATGGCTTGGCTGAGCTATTAGCCCCTGCGTGAAATCAATGAGGGCATGGCTCGAAATAAATCCCGAAATTTAACCTTTTGTATTTGTAGGGCGGGTGAAACCCGCGGGTTGCACCCGCCCTACGATTTAAATCAGGGATTTATTAAGAGCAAAGTCCTTATTCAATTAATAACGAGGTTTGAAGATGAACCAAGAACAGAAAAATCCTTTTGATGATGAAAGCCAGTTATTTTTTGTACTGAAAAATGAGCTTGGGCAACACAGCTTGTGGCCGGTATTTGCGGCGGTGCCAGCGGGCTGGAATACGGAGCTGGGGCCAGAAAGCCATCAAATTTGCCTCGATTATATAGAGCGGAATTGGTTAGACATCCGCCCATTACGCTCCGATTTAGCGGTTTGAAAAACGATGCGCTAATGCTTCATTGGATGTGTTGTAGCTAAGGGCGATAGCCGATCTATTTATATAAGGGAACAGGCATCTTGTTGAGTATTGAGACGCAGAATATAGAGAGCGAGCGGGTTTTACCCGTCGTTGGATCACAACTGGGTATTTGGCTGGCGGATCAGATATCACCATTAAAAAATGGCTACATCGTTGCGCACTATGCCGAGCTGCAAGGTGCGCTGGATGTGGATTGTCTACGCCGAGCGATTCGCCTTGGGCTGAGTGAGGCCGATACCCTGCATGCGCGCTTTCTGGAAACAGATGCAGGCCTTGTGCAGCAATTGCCGATTTATATGGATGCTGCCGACTTGCCCGATGCCGAATATCTTGATCTGAGTGCCAACGCGGATCCAGTTGCGAGCGCGTTGGCGCTGATGCAGGCCGATCTTGCCGAGGCTCAGCCTGCTGATTCGGGGCAAATGCTCTATCGGCATATCTTGTTTAAAGTGGCTGCCTTTGAGGGCGAGCGCTGGTTCTGGTATCAGCGTTATCACCATATCAGTGTCGACGGTTATAGCTTTAGTGCCTTGACTCAGCGTATCGCGGCGATTTATAGCCACTTGCAGCAGGGCCAGCCACTCACTCCTTCGCCTTTTGTTTCTTTTGAGCGGGTGGTGGATGAATATTCTGCTTATCAGGCCTCGGCACTCTGCCAGCGGGATAAAGCGTTTTGGTATCAATATGTCGCTGATCTGGCTCTGCCTGTGTCCTTATCGATGCAGAATACGCGCTCGTTTGCCAACACTGGGGTGTTGCGTCAGCGTGTGCCCTTACAGCTGGGGGCTGAGTATGGGGTGAGCGTGCCGGAGCTGCTGATGACCGGCTTATTTATCTATTTATATAAAATGACGGGTTCAGCAAGGCCGGTGGTGGGTGTGCCAATGATGCGGCGTATGGGGTCTGCCGCGCTCCATGCCACTGGGCCGGTGGTCAATGTGTTGCCGCTGCAATTGCATATTTCCTCGGAGCTCAGCCTGCTTGAGCTGGCAAAACAGCTGGCCTTGGAGCTGAAACTGCTGCGTATGCATCAGCGCTATGATGCCGAGCAGATTCAGCGCGATATGGGCTTGGTTGGTCAGTCTCGCGCCCTGTATGGCCCAACGATTAATTTGAAAATTTACGAGCAGAGCCTGCTCTTGGGTGAGCTGAAGGGCAAGACGCATTTGCTGGCGGCTGGGCCGGTGGATGATTTGGAATTTGCGATTCAACTAGAGCAGGGGCAGCTGTTGCTTGAGCTTACGGCTAATCCTGATCGCTATCAGCCTGCCGAGTTGCAACTGCACTGCGAGCGCTTACAAGTCTTTTTGCCAACGTTGTTAGCGAATGCAAATCAAGCCATTTCAACGATTCCTCTGGTGGCGGCGGCTGAAGCGGCACAACTTGCTAACTGGTCGCGTGGCTCTGTATCGACGACTGAAAATGGGAGCGTGATTGACGTTTTTCAGCAGCAAGCCATCATTTTCGCAACCGAGCGGGCGCTGGTATGTGGCAGCGAGTCACTTGATTTTAGCCAGCTTGCAGCAAGGGTGGCTAGGCTGGGGCGTTTGCTCATTGCACAGGGCATGGGTAGTGAAGATATTGTGGCCATTGCTTTGCCACGAAGCATGGATTCTGTTGTCGCGATTCTGGCGGTATTGTCTGCTGGGGCGGCTTATTTACCACTTGATCTGGATTATCCAAGCGAGCGTTTGGCGCTGTTATGCGCGGATGCACGGCCTGCGTTGTTGCTCACTTACAGCTCGTTGCGCCCGCAATTACCGCTGCTAAAGCACACGCTGTGCCTTGATGATGTGGCGCTGCAGGCTCAATTGTCCTTGCTCCCAGCGCAGCCTATTCGAGATGTAGACCGACGTTCGCTATTTAATATGGATGATCTGGCTTACATTATTTACACCTCTGGCTCGACCGGCGCTCCCAAGGGGGTGATGGTCAGCCATCGTGGTCTGGCTAACTTACTTGCTTCGCACCGGCAGGGGATTTTTGCTACCGCATTGCAAGGCCTTGGGCGACGCATTCGTGCAGTGCACAGCACCTCGTTCTCGTTTGATGCTTCTTGGGAGCAGTTGATCTGGCTATTGCTGGGGCAGGAGCTGCATCTGTGCGATGAAGCATTGCGCCGTGATGCGCAAGGCTTGGTTGATTTGGTTCAGCAGCAGCAAATTGATGCCCTTGATGTACCACCCGCCTTGCTGCAACAGATGCTGGACTGCGGCTTGATGGCGCAACAAATGCATCATCCAAGCTTGATTTTGACAGGCAGTGAAGCTGTGCCACCAGCGCTGTGGCGGGAAGTCAATCAATATCCAGCCTTGTGTGTACACAATTTTTACGGCCCGACCGAATATACAGTGGATGCGCTGAGTGCTGGTTTTGGGCAGAGTGAGGAGCCAGTGATCGGCAGGCCGATTGCCAATACGCAAGCCTATGTGCTGGACCAGCGCTTGCAAGTTTTGCCAATTGGGGTGGTGGGCGAGTTGTATTTAAGCGGGCCGGGGCTGGCCCGTGGATATTTACGTCGACCAGGACAAACGGCCAGCCGTTTTGTGGCGAATCCCTTTGCAGAGGGCCTGATGTACCGCACGGGGGATCTGGTCCGTTGGCGTTTGGATGGCCAAATGGAATTCATGGGGCGGGTCGATTTCCAAGTGAAGGTGCGCGGCTTTCGGATTGAATTAGGCGAAGTAGAACACGCGCTCGCTAAATTGCCTGGGGTAACAGGGGCGGTGGTGATTACAGAGGTGGCAGGCACGGGCAATCGTTTAATCGCTTATTGCACGATCGCGGCCGATTCAACACCTGATTTAGCCCGTCTTGAGGCTGATTTACTTGCGCAGCTTGCTGAGCGCTTACCAGATTATATGCTGCCCTCTGCGCTGGCTATCTTGCCTGCTTGGCCTTTGAATGTGAATGGTAAGGTCGATAAACAGGCCTTACCTAAGGTGTCTTTGCAGAGCCAGCAGCAAGCCCGTCTGCCAGCGAATGAGGCCGAGCGTCTTGTTTGCGTGGGGGTAGCCAAGGTCTTGGGCTTGGAAAGGGTTGGCCCTGATGATGATTTCTTTTATCTCGGGGGCGACAGTATTTCGGCCATGGCGCTAGGCTCTGCCTTGCGTCGTGATGGTTTTGTGCTGCGCCCACGCGATGTGTTTGCACAGCGCACACCCGCTAAGATGCATCTGCTACTTGCGCCACTGCCGCAAGCCGCAAGTTCCCTGCTGAAATCGCCAGCGGTGAGTGATAAAACTTTAAGCGCTCTTAATCAGCGCTATGGTCCACTTGCCGCCGTTTTACCGGTATTGCCCTTGCAGGAAGGTTTGTTATTTCATGCTCAATTGGGTGATGCGGCAAGCTTTTATAACACCATGATGAGTATCGAGTTAATTGGGGAGCTTGTTGTAGAAAGATTGCGCGATGCGCTGGAAGCGGTGCTGCATCACCATCCGCAGTTGGGTGCTTTGTTTGATTATGAGTCGGGCAGTACGGCGCTACAGTTATTGCCACTTGTCGCCGCAACAGAACGGCGCTGGCCGTGGATGCAAGTTGATCTGAGTGGGCTGGCGCCTCTTGATCAGGCCACTGAGCTAGCACGCTTGGAGCAGCTGGAGCTACAGCGCAACTTTACGATTGCCACGCCACAGGCGGGTGTTTTGCTACAGGCGGTATTGATTAAGCAGAGCCAGCAGCAGCACACACTTTGCCTTAATGTGCATCATTTGGTGGTGGATGGCTGGTCTACCCCGATTATGCTGCGCGATTTACTGCGGGCTTATGGGGATGGTGCAGCATCTTTAGCGGTGATTAGCCCTGATTATGGATCGGTGGTGCGCGCCTTGGCTGAGCGTGATTTAGCGCCTGCCCGCCAAGCTTGGGCTGAAGCGATGCAGGGGGTAAATCCTTGCTTATTATTTGCTGAAGAAATACTTACATCTACTCTGAGCGTGATGGAGCTGCAGCTGCCTAGCCAGCTTGAAACGGCATTGATTGCTAGGGCGCGTGAATATGGCCTGACGCTTAATACCTTGATGCAGGGCATGTGGGCAGCGCTGCTCTCTATGATGAGTGGGCGTGATGATGTGGTCTTTGGTTCGCCAGTATCTGGGCGCTTTAGCCATATCAAAGGAATTGCTGAGCATATTGGTTTGTTTAGCAATACTTTGCCGGTGCGTATCAAGCTTAATCCCCATGACTCTTTGATAAAGCAGCTGCAGGCGGTGCAGGCGCAGCAGATTGATTTGCTGGAGCACGATGGCTTGGGCTTGGGTGAGATTCAGCGTATTGCGGGTGTTCCCACGCTCTTTGATACCCTGCTGGTGGTTGAGAATTTCCCTGAGCAAGATGATTTACTAGCAAGAGATTATTTTGGTGCTCGCCTTGGTGAAGTTCGTCATCTTAGCCATAGCCATTATCCTTTGACCGCCATGCTTCTGCCGGGCAGACCGCTAAGGCTGAGGATTGATTACCGTGATGTGGTGAGTAGGCCGGAACAGTTATCCGAACGGCTGTTGCAAGTGTTTGAGCATCTGGCTTTTGCGCCGGATCAGCCTTGGGCGGCCTTTGTGACGCAAACGCGTGCTGAACGTGCGCTGATTAGCTCGCTAAATGCCAGCAGCAAGCCCGTTTTGCCGCTGACGCTACGTGACTTCCTCCATGCTCAGGCACAGCGAACACCTGAGACGGTGGCCTTACAAGATATTGATATAAGCCTCACTTATCGTGAAATGCGGACTGAAGTGCTGCAATTGGCGCAGCAGCTTCAGCGGGCTGGCGTTGTTGCGGGTGATATTGTGGCCGTGGCCTTACCGCGCTCTGTTGCACTGAGCTTAGCTTTGTTGGCGGTGATCGAGGTCGGAGCGGCTTATTTGCCACTGGATGTTGGCTATCCGGATGAGCGGCTGAGCTATATGGTAGCCGATGCTCAGCCTCGTTTATTGATCAGTCAGCATGCGCTAGCTCAACGATTTGACTCGTTTGCCCCCCTCTTGCTCGTGGATCAACCCTCGGCCGAGCTTGCTCAACGATTTGACACCCTAGTGCCTCTGCCACTGTTGACCCCAGATCATGCAGCCTATCTTTTGTACACATCAGGATCGACCGGCCGTCCCAAAGGCGTACTGGTTTCACATCGGGCGATTGTCAACCGGCTGGTGTGGATGCAGCACGAGTATGGCCTGCTGGAGGATGATGTAGTGCTGCAAAAAACGCCGTGCAGTTTTGATGTGTCGGTATGGGAATTCTTTTGGCCTTTAATGTATGGCGCGAAGCTTTTTATGGCCCCGCCCGAAGCGCATAAAGATCCTGAAGTACTGCGGCGTTTGATTACTGAGCAACAGATCACTACCTTGCATTTCGTACCGTCGATGTTGGCGGCTTTTGTGGCCCAGCTGGGTGCGGCAGCGCAAGATTGCGCCAGCCTTAGGCGGGTATTTTGTAGTGGTGAAGCTTTATCACGCGAGCTGGCCGATGCATATGCCGAGCGGTTTTCGGCGCCATTACATAATCTCTACGGCCCTACCGAAGCGGCGGTCGATGTCACTTATAAGCCCGCGTTGGATAAGGACGAGGGAACGCAGCTGGCGGCTAGTGTGCCGATTGGCCGTCCGGTTTGGAATACCCAGCTACGAGTGCTAGATGCTTATCTGCGTGAAGTCCCACTGGGTGTGGCAGGGGAGTTGTATTTGGCAGGTGTGCAGCTGGCTGATGGTTATTTGGGACGCCCAAGCCTGACTGCTGGTCGCTTTGTGGCTGATCCTTTTGCGGTCGGCCAGCGGATGTATCGCACGGGTGATGTGGTGCGCTATTTGCCGACAGGTGATGTTGAATATCTAGGCCGTAGTGACGATCAGCTTAAAATTCGTGGCCAGCGGATTGAGTTGGGTGAAATCGAGTCGGCATTAATGGCCTTGCCAGGCATTGCCCGCGCCGTGGTTCATGCCCGTCAATTGGGGAATCAAGTGGAAATGGCTGGGGCAGATACCCGCCAACTGCTTGGTTATGTGGTTCCAGATGATATGCAGTCCCCACCTGATGCAGATCATCTGCGTGTTTTACTGGCCAAACGGCTGCCCGCACATATGGTACCGGTGGCGATCGTTTATCTGCGTGAGTTTCCTTTAAGCGCGAATGGCAAGCTGGATCGTAAGTCTTTGCCCGAGCCATCGACGTTTGCTAAGCACAATGGCCGCAGCCCAAAGCCGGGTTTGGAGAGCCAGATTGCCACGGTGTTTGCGGCTATTTTGGGCTTGCCCTCTGTGCAGGCCGATGATGATTTCTTTGTGCTGGGAGGGCATTCTTTATTGGCGATGCGCCTAGCGGCAGAGTTACGGCGAGAGCTGAACATGCCATTGGCGGTTGGGCAAATTATGGTTGCAGCCACGCCAGAAAAGCTGGCGGCGGCGCTATCGGGAGAGGGTGGTAGTCATGCAGGTTTGGGCGAAGTGCTGCATCTGCGTTCAGGGCAGGGGAATCCGCTCTTTTTTGTTCATCCTGGCTCGGGGTTTTCTTGGCAGTACAGCAGCTTTGCTCGCTATTTATCGCCTAAATGGCCGTTAATTGGTTTGCAATCACCACGGCCAAATGGCGCAATTGCCAGTAGTGCCAGTATTGATGAAATTTGCGAGCAACATCTGCGGAATGTGCGGCGCATTCAGCCTACGGGGCCCTATTATCTTTTGGGGTATTCCTTGGGGGGAACGATTGTGCAGGGGCTCGCTGCAAGGCTACAGGCACAGGGTGAACAGATCGCATTTTTGGGTTTTTTTGATGCTTATCCATCAGAGATTCATGACTGGACGCCACTCAATGATGATGTGGTTCGTGTAGAGATTAATATAGAACGGGAGAAATTTATGGCCGCAACCGCCGAGGTGGCCGATGAATTAATGCTGCGTGAGAACACCGAGATGTTTGAGCATATTACGGCCAATTATGCAGATGCCGTCCAGCTGCTGGCGAAAGCAATTACCCCACGCTACGAAGGTAAGGCCGTGCTATTTGCCGCGACACAAACGCTATTACCAGAATGGAATATCGATGCGATTTGGTCTCCTTACTTGCAAGCGCTGGAGGTTCATCGCTTAGATTGCGCTCATGAAGACATCCTCTCGCCGCAGTCCTTAGAAGTATTAGGGCCTTTATTACAGCAAGTGCTGAGCGAGGTAGCGATATAACGTGCTAGCCCTATACGCATCAAGTTCAGACAAAAACATAGCAAAAAAGCTGATTTTCATAGGGTGTGCAAGTCGTTTTTCTTGCGCGCACCTGCCCTATAAAGTTTCGATTCACTCTATGAAAAGAGCTTAACTTGCTCGCCCACCCACAACCCAAATTTTAAAACACAGAGGGCATAGAGAGCACGGCCTCTCACGAAAATGCCCTTGTTTTGCTGATGTTTTTTGTATGGCTCTCTGTGGTTTAAGGTTTTGGGGTTGGGTACAAATTCTTGGCTGCGGATGCGGCCCCCATTGTTTTATTCTTTTTGGATTTTTTTGATGAGTAAACCCAAATCGTCTATTTTCCTTGATTTTAGTCTGCTTAAAAAAAATGTAAGTTTTAGGGCTATTTTTATTGCGCGTTTTATCTCGGTGCTGTCGCTGGGTATGCTCACCGTGGCGGTGCCGGTGCAGATTTATCAACTAACTGGCTCTGCATTACACGTCGGCTTGGCAGTGGCCCTTGATGGGATAGGGATGTTTGTCGGTTTGATGTGTGGTGGTGTGCTGGCAGACCGTTATGACCGGCGAAAGCTGATTCTGTTGGCACGTTTTACCTGCGGCCTCGGTTTTTTTGCGTTGGCAATAAATAGCTTTGCGCCTGAGCCATCGGTACTGGTGGTGTATCTGGCTTCCATCTGGGATGGATTTTTTGGCGCGCTTGGCATTACGGCGCTAATGGCAAGTATTCCGCATATTGTTGGGCGTGAAAATCTCTCGTCGGCAGGTGCGCTTAGCATGTTAACGGTGCGTTTTGGGGCGATTTTTTCCCCTGCGATCGCCGGTGTAGTCATTGCCTCGGCTGGGGTGAGTTGGAATTACCTGCTGGCGGCTATCGGCACCTTGATCACCCTGCTTCCCCTGCTTAGATTACCTGCCATGCAGCCAGAGGCGGGTGAACCAAGTCATCCGCTCCGTGCGCTGGCAGAGGGGGTGCAGTTTTTGCTGCAAAACAGAATTGTGGGGGCTGTCGTACTGATCGGCACGCTGCAAACCTTATTGAGTGCGATCCGCATCATGTTTCCAGCTATCGCAGACAGTATGTATGGTGGTGGGGCGTTTGAGATCGGCTTAATGTACTCCGCAGTCCCACTGGGGGCGACGTTAGGTGCATTTACCAGTGGCTGGGTATCGCAGGTGCAGCGGCCAGGCTTATTGCTCATTGCTGCTGTCATGAGTGCGGCATTGATGATTGTGTTGTTTAGTTTGAGCGGGCACTTGCTGATAGGGCTGCTGGCCTTGGTCTTCTTTGGCTACTTTGGGTCGATTAGCTCTTTATTACAATTTACCCTAGTGCAACAGCACACCCCTGATCGTTTATTAGGCCGAGTAAATAGCTTGTGGAATGCACAGGATGTGGTTGGTGATTCTCTTGGAGCCTTGGGCTTGGGAGCGCTAGCTCGTATCTTGATCCCTTCGCTGGCAGTTTGCTCACTGGGTATGCTGGTTGTCATTGTTGGGGGAGTA
>JAPLQI010000020.1 GCA_026399755.1 Pseudomonadota bacterium | reverse complement strand
GTGGCTTGAACTAATTGATCGTAAATAGCTTGGATTTCATTGGTAAATAGTGAGTTATAACTGGTTTTAAATTTAGCAGGTTTGGTATTGGGAATGGCTTGATATCTCTGATCGAATACATCAACGCCACGATTTTTGAGTGCCGTGATATGAGCTTGTATTTTGTCCCTAAATTGCGCTGTGCGTTGAATGGTGGCATCTAATTCCCCTTTTCCAACCGTAAAGCTGCCAATTAGCGATTGAACGCGCTCGGCGGCTTGGGCTAAATCCTGGGATGAGCTGGCCGAATGGCCCATGCGCTCATTTACGGATAGGGATAATTTATGAATTTCACTCACATTTGAATTAACCAATAAATTGGCTGAGGTAAATAATTCGAGCGTGCCAGCAATATCAATCAGTGTGCTTGCTGTTTGCTCAAAATCAGACATCATATTAGAGAATTGCATCGATGCATTAACCACCACTTGCTTAGTTCTATTGGCATCAATATTAATCATTTCTGTTTCATTTAGTGTTTCTGCCACTTGATCGAGCATATTGTCGATATTGTGCGAAATATCGTCGGTGGCCACATGTACTTTTTCAGAGAGCTTGCGGACTTCATCTGCAACCACGGCAAAGCCACGCCCTTGCTCGCCTGCGCGCGCCGCTTCGATGGCGGCATTGAGCGCTAATAAATTGGTTTGACTAGAAATCTCTTTAATGAGGCCAACAATGGATTTGATACTTGAAGAGCGTTGATTGAGGTTGTCCACGGTTTTGCTGAAATTAGCCAAGCGTAGGGTGATGGTGCTGATTTTATCGCTGACATCTTGTAATTCAGTGTAAGACAACCGTGCTGATTGCAAATTGTGCGTCGTCGTTTTGGATATTGCTTGGGTACGATCAGTGACTTGATTGATCCCTGCTGTGGTGGCGTTGCTGGCTTCGCAAACCATTTGGGCCAGCTGATCTTGTTGCTGGGTGGCGGCGGCAGAGTCTTTGATGTTTTTCATCGACTTGGCGGCTTCTAGGGCAATGCCGACCGTCATGGATTGCACATTGGCAATAATATTGCGTTGTTTGGCGAGGAAAACATTACAAGTACGCGCCAATTGGCTGACTTCATCGCTAGTAATGGCGGGGATATCTTTAGATAAATCCCCTTCGCCACTGGAGGCATCACGAAAAACGCTGGCGATCAAATTAATGGGGCGGGTAATCCAATACTTGAGGTAGGTGATTTGAATGATGGCCAGAAGGGCTGCGCTAAATAGGCTGAACCAGCCCCAAAACTGCAGATTACTCAGAATACTTTGCAGTGTTTCACTATCGGCGGCGCTAAGGTGCAGCGTTAGGCTCAGGGTGGTGATTTGCTGTGTGGCAGAAAAACTGGCAATCAGCATGATGATAGGAAACGCAAGAAACAGCAGGATAAATGCGAATTTTCTTGCAAGGGTTGGCAATAAGGCCCTTTCAAGTGAGATGTGTACTTGATTTAGCCAATCCATGCGTTTTCTCCGATTCTTATAAGTAACAAATTTTTTGTTTTTTTGTGTTACCCGCCCTTGGTATAGGGCTAAGTCACTCTGTATTAGCTAATGATGTTTTAGCTATTTAAAGTAAAGTCAGCCTGAAGAAGGCGTGCTTCTTCAGGCTAAACTAATTGCTTAGTAAAGGGCTGTGCCGCCCTAAGTATTAAAGGGTAAGCCGCTTGCTTAGGATTCGAAGGCGGATTGTAGGGAGTCCAGTGTAAGGTGCCAGTGGCCTAGCATATGGCTAAATACGGCGAGCTCAGCATCGTTGATGATTTTGTCTGATTTGGATAAATCAAGCGCCATTGCAGCCACTTGTAAGCATTTTTTTGGATCTGTCACGCTATCTAAAATACGATCAATCCGTTCACGATTAATCAGGCTGATTCGGCCTTCATCATCGGCTTCATTAGAAATGTCATTACAGTAGTCTTGTAGTACTTGAATAAAACCTTTACGACTAATACCAATGACTTCATAAACGTGTAAGTGTTCAAGTTCTTCTAATTCCTCTGGATTAAAATTACCGTCGCAGACCATTTGCATGACTAAAATGCGAGCCATTGCTTCGGGGCTATTGTTTGCGTATTTTTTCATTGTATTTCCCTTGTTGCTTTGAGCGCCTGTGTAAATGATTCAGGGGTGTCTGCTCGTTTATGCGTGGTGTGGTAATCAAAAAAAACAATAGATGTTTTTGCGAGTGCAATTTCAATTTGATCGCTGATTCTATCAACGCGATAATACAAATCAAAACCGATCCGGCTAAGGTTGTCAATCATTAATGTGAAATTAAGTTGATCCCCTAAAAAAGCTTCGCGGCGGAATTGGATTTCTGCATCCGCCAATATAATACCGGGGGTTGTGGTATCCCCTATTTCTGTATGATTTAAATGGGCTAGAAATTGCACTCTAGCCTCGTGCAGCATTCCAAGCAATGCTTGATTGGCAAGATGGTTGCCGTAGTTTAGATCGGTCACACGCACTGCAAGCTGCGTGCAAAAATCTACAGAGCTGGGCAGCGTGAGTTTAAGTCTGGGCATGGTGTAATTGGCAGTTTAATTAGGTCTGAACGAGTGTATGCTGAAGCTTTATGCAAGGCAATAGTCACTTGCTGTTAAACTATTGTAGTGTTTAAGTATCTTAAATTGAGGGAGACTGACCATGTATAAACGTATTTTGGTTCCTGTGGATAATAGTGATACAAGTTCGGCGGCTATTGTGGAAGGTCGTCGTTTTGCGAGTGAGCAATGCGCTAAAGTTAAATTGGTTCATGTGGTTGATTTGGCACAATTTGCTTGGAGTGCAAACGAATTTTTAGATGTGCCGCAATTGCAAAATGCCTTGCGCCAATCAGGTGAAAAACTATTGGCTGAATTAGCCGATGGATTAAGGGCAGATGGTCTAGAGGTTGAAACTAATTTGCTTGAATCTTGGGGCGGTAATTTAGCTTTGGCCATTGTTAAAGAAGCAGAAAGTTGGTCCGCTGATTTGATTGTGATGGGAACGCATGGCTATGGTGGCCTTACTCATTTATTAATGGGCAGTGTCGCTGAAGGGGTGGTACATGCCACGCCAGTTCCGGTGTTATTGGTGAGAGCAAAGGCGAATGACGAGTAAAGCAACAAATATTTTGCAAGTCGTCGATCACAGCCGGGATAGCGCCGGCTGTGTTTACGTGTATCCCGTGGTTTCTCGTCGCGCGGGGGGCGTTTCGGTTGGGATTAATCTGAATCCTAATAATGCGTGTAATTGGCGTTGTGTGTATTGCCAAGTGCCCGATTTAAAAAGAGGGGGCGCACCGGAACTAGATTTGGGTTTAATGGAGTCTGAATTACGTCAGTTATTACACGATATTGTGCATGGCGATTTTATGCAGGAGAGGGTACCTCCCGAGGCGCGTCGATTAAATGATGTGGCTTTTTCGGGGAATGGCGAGCCCACCAGCAGTTTGCAGTTTTTAGCTTGTGTGGAGCGCGTAGCTGCGGTGCTGAAAGACTTTGACTTAGTGGGCAAGATTAAGCTGGTCTTGATTAGTAATGGCAGCCAATTGGATCGCGCTCAAGTGCAAGCGGCTTTGGCTTTAATGCGTGATTTAGGGGGGGAGGTGTGGTTTAAATTAGATCGTGCGCCCATGGATGGCTTTGCACCGGTTAATCAAGTACAGATGAATCGCAAGCAAGTGGCAAGGCGTTTGATGTTGTCTGCCCAGCATTGCCCAACGTGGATTCAAAGCTGCATGTTTGAAATGGATGGCCTTTTACCCGATGAAGCGCAAATAGTGGCTTATCTAGACTTTCTGCGGCTAAGCATGGCCGATGGTGTGAAGTTGGAAGGGGTATTGCTTTATGGAGTGGCTAGACCATCCATGCAGCCAGAAGCGCCGCGTTTAAAGGCCGCGACTGCCGATTGGATGCGGCAGCTCGCTCAGCGAATCACTGAGCTAGGGCTGGAGGTAAAACTAAGCTTGTAGTGGCTTATAGTGCAGCGGCGCGTCTTTTTCGTGTGTTAGAGCGTTGCGGCAGGTAGCACTTCAGGATATAGCCCTCGCTCAGAATCACTGAGCGAGGGCTTAATAAAATTAAGCCTGTAAATGGCTGTGGCTATGTTTGTGGCGTAGCGGCGCTTCTTCGTCTGCAGCAGCAGCAGCGGCACGCAGTGTTTCATACAGCTCAGTACGTTCTTCACGAAGATGCTGAATGATTTGATAGTCTTCGCGATTAATGCGTGCCAAATCAATTTGTTCAACATGAACAACGCGTAGCAGCTCACGAACTGGGCGTGGCATATTGCGGCCACTTTCGTAACGAGATCCACCACTTTGCGTCACACCAATACGGCTCCAGAACTCTTGCTGGTTTAGGCCTAATTGCTGACGAATTTCGCGTGGATTGATGATTGGGTTAGTCATGAAGATTCCTCTTTGTGGGGCATGTGCTGATTCGTATTGCCACCAGCCCCATGTCATTATGATGTTGACGTCATCTTAACCAGCTAAAGCGCCGCGCACACGTCACTATTTCACGATTTATGCCGTAATAATTTACGGTGATTAATTGGAACTTATTTGGGAGTAAAAAACATTTGGGTATTTACTTATTCTTTTTAATGTTGATTTGCCATTGATTGACCACAGCAAAAGATAAGGCATCAGAGGGTAAATAAGCTTTTAGAGCGCTCTGGCTAATACCCACGCATCTACACGCAAAGCGCCTGCTTGTTTGAGGCAGCTTGCTGCCGCATGCAGGCTAGAGCCTGAGGTCATCACATCATCCACAATCACCACATGTTTTCCCGCTACGCTCTGTGTTGCATAAAAAGCCTTATGCATATTTTTGTGGCGAGCGGCTTGGGAAAGGCGCGCTTGATGCTCGGTATTGATGCGGCGCTCTAAAATATCGAGCCTGAGTGGCAGCTGCAATGGCTTTGCGACGGGTTTTGCCAATTCATAAGCTTGGTTATAGCCACGCTCTTTTAGCCGAGCAGGGTGCAGGGGGAGTGGAATGATTAAATCTGGGCGAGGTGCATTGATTACACCTTGTAAGAGGAGCTGCCCTAGGGTGGGCAGCAGAGACCAATGCCCTGAAAACTTAGCGGCAATAATTAGATGGCTAAGTGGTGCGGTGTAAGCAAGTGCCGCATAGCTAAAATCAAAAGCAGGTGGATGATTTAAACAGGCCGCACAGAGGCCGCCATCATGGACGGGCAGGGCGCACTGAGGGCAGAGTGCCTGAGTTAAATAGGGTAAGTGGCTGATGCAGTTTGGGCAGAGTGCGCTGTTTTTGCAGCTAGCCGCACAGAGCACACAGCGGCAGGGTGGCGCACAGTTGTTCAAAAAATTAACAATAAAATTTGACAACTCGGTGCTCGATTCAGACAATCAGCTCTTGATTATGCGTTTTACCTTGGAAATTGCCAGCTTCCTGCGCTGACCCAAGGCCACATTTGGATGTCTATGCCCATGACGATGCCTCAACAAGCTCAAACCCTCTTGATTGAAAAAACTCAAACAATTGAATTTAAGCGCTTAACCCCGCATCCAGAAAGTGGTGCTTACTCGCTGGATGCCGTGGCTGAGTTGTTTGAGCTGCCATTTAATGACTTGGTGTTCCGTGCCCAGACTGTGCATCGCCAGCATTTTGACGCCAATAAAGTACAGCTTTCCACCTTGCTATCGGTAAAAACCGGTGGCTGCTCGGAAGACTGTGGCTATTGCTCGCAATCGGCCAGATACGATACCGGCCTAGAAAAAGAAGTGTTGATGAACGCCGATGAAGTGATCGACGTAGCGCGCATTGCTAAAGAAAACGGCGCATCACGTTTCTGTATGGGCGCAGCATGGCGTGGCCCAAAGACCAAAGATTTAGTTGAAGTTAAAAAAATGATTGCAGGCGTGAAAGCGCTGGGCTTAGAAACGTGCGCTACTTTTGGCATGCTGAAAGAAGGCCAAGCTGAAGAGCTGCGTGATTCAGGCTTAGATTATTACAATCATAATCTGGATACCTCGCCAGAAAATTACGCCAATATCGTGACCAGCCACAGCTATCAGGATCGCCTAGATACCTTGGGCAAGGTGCGTAAATCGGGCTTGAATGTCTGTAGTGGCGGGATTGTGGGCTTGGGTGAAACAAGGCTGGATCGAGTTGGCCTGATCGCTCAGCTGGCTAACCTAGAGCCGCAACCTGATTCGGTGCCGATTAATAATTTGGTGAAGATCGAAGGTACGCCCTTAGAAGAAGGCGAGGCGATTGATTGGACAGAATTCGTGCGCATGATCGCCGTAGCGCGCATCACCATGCCTAAATCCTTTGTGCGCCTTTCCGCAGGCCGGCAGCAAATGCCGGAAGCCATGCAGGCTTTGTGTTTTATGGCCGGTGCAAACTCGATTTTCTACGGCGATAAATTGCTGACCACAGGCAACCCAGATGTAAGCCGTGATCGGAATTTATTTGCTAAGTTGAATATTCAGCCATTGTAAACAGGGCAAAGCACTGTACCTTGCCCACGCGTTTACAGAATGTATGGGCATGAAGGCATGCCCTATAGTCATCAAGGAATAACAAAAAAAACCAAAAAGCTGATTTTCATAGGGTGTGCAAGTCGTTTCTCTTGCACACCGCCTTATCGTAGCAACGGCTGCGTCGTTGTACACCCTATAAAATGCCCATTCGATCCATGACAAAAGCGTAGTGTGAGACTTAAAGTGGGCATAAAAGCATGCCCACTTTAAGGTGCTATTTATTGCGGCTTTTGCACCATGGCGCTGCCGCCGCCGTGGCGTAATGGTTCGCTCACCGCCGTAGTGCTGCCGTCGTGATTAAACTGCAGGCCGTTGGCGGCACCAATCTCGTCGGTTTCACTCCATTGATGTCCATATTGCTCCAGTGCCTTGGCCTGCGGGCTACCTGTAAATTTCAACAACGTTTCAACTTCGGTTTTGTCGCCATTTCTTTGGCTAAGGCGTGGTGCGGCCAGCGCATCGCCCAGTGGCATGCCAAGGTCAATATGATTGACGATGGTTTGCAAAACGGTGGTGATAATGGTGGAGCCACCTGGCGAGCCTATGCTAAATACCGGTTTGCCATTTTTAAAGGCAAGGGTAGGCGACATACTGGAGCGTGGGCGCTTGCCTGCTTCGGGGATATTCGGGTGTGGGCCGCTGAATTCAAAATCGGTCATTTCATTGTTCAGCAAAAATCCCTTGCCCGGCACCACAATGCCGCTGCCACCCCAGTCTTCGATGGTAAAGGTATAGGCAACGATATTGCCTTCCTTATCGCTGACTGTTAGGTGCGTAGTGTGGGCTGGCTCGGTGCTGAGGCTGGCTTTAGGGCGCAGCGGGCGGGATTGATCATCTTGAAATAAAAACGGATCGCCTGCACTGGCCTTGCCGTGGCTTTGTTTTAGATCGATCAGCTTGGCGCGCTCTGCCGCATAGGCCTTGGATAGCAGGCCGGTTTTAGGTACATCGGTATATTCCCCGTCGGCCACATAGGCGTTGCGATCAGCAAAGGCCAGTTTTGCGGCTTCTATATACAGATGCTCAACTTGCGCTTTCGGCATGGTTTTGAGATCAAAGCCTTCTAAGATATTCAACGCTTCTGCTACAGCAATGCCGCCGGACGAAGGCATGGCCATTCCGTATAAATCTAGCCCTCGATAAGTGGAATGAATCGGCTGGCGCAGGCGTGCTTCATAGTCTTTTAAATCAGCCAGCGTCATTTTTCCCGTCATCACAGAAACGCCTGAATTCACGGGTGGTGTATTTACGGCTTGTACAATTTGCTTGGCCAACTGCCCTTCGTAAAAAGCTTTTACGCCGCCTTTGCTGATCACACGATAAGTGGCGGCTAAATCAGGATTGCGAAAGCTCGTGCCTATCGGCAGGGCTTTACCGTCTTTTAAATACAGCGCCGAGCTAGAGCTGAAGCGGGCAAACTTCGCTTCGTTGATTTTATTAATGCGATAGAAGTTAGGGTTGATTTTAAAGCCGGTTTCAGCCACCTGAATGGCGGGCTGCAATACCCGAGCCATATCCATGGTGCCATAACGCGCTAGCGCCTCATGCCAGCCGCGCACTGTGCCCGGCACACCCACTGAAATGCCGGTGGGCACTACATCATCCCATTCCATTTCTTTACCATTTGCTTGATAAACCTGTGGGCTAAAGTAGGCGGGAGCGGTTTCGCGGGAATCAATACTGATAATTTTTTTATCTTTGGCAGAATAAATCAGCATAAAGCCACCGCCCCCAATGCCGCAGCTAAAAGGATCGGTCACCCCAAGTGTGGCAGCGGCTGCAACGGCCGCATCAATGGCATTGCCACCCGCATTTAAAATGCGCATGGCGGCTTGGCTGGCAGGGTCAGAAATGGTAGCTACTGCGCCACCATAACCCATGGCGACCGGTTGCTTGGCCCATGTGGGGGAGATCAGTAAGACGACGAGTGTGGCGATGAATGGCTTATTCATTGAGTCAACTCCAGCTTTAGGAATGTCCATGCTACACAAGCGGCGATGAGCGGCGTAGTGGGGTGTTGCCGCAAGGGGAGTTGTTGGTGGCTTCTAGGAGCACCAAATTAATGATGTACTTAGCATAGGGTGCAAAACGCCGTAGGCGTTACGCACCGAAAACGGTGCGCAAGAAAAGCGACTTGCACACCCTATAAAAACCAAACTTTGCCCTGTTCAGTTACCAAGGGGCTTAGTCTACGGTTTACCCTCGCTATAACGCGCCAGCCTTTGCGCCAGCGTGCCCGTGTGCAGCTCAAACAGATGGTTGTCAAAGTCGTAGAAGTAGAGCGATTGCCCTTCGCCTTCTACTCTGGGGCGGGGTGGTTTGATGTCTACGCCAAGGGCTTCCAGCCTTGCTTGATAGCCGGCCAGCTCGTGCTCTTCTATTTTAAATGCCACATGTTGATAGCTGCGCTCAGTGGGTGGATCGCCCTGCATGGCGGCTATCCATAGCTCACCAAGACTAAAAAATTTCTCGTGCGAGAGCGAAAAGTACTGTGCTTGGCTGCCGTAGATTTCGATAGCGCCTAAGCCATCACATAAAAACTGCGCCATCCGATCGAGGTCTTTGACGATAAAGGTGAGGTGGCTAAGCTGTTGAATGGGCATGTTCTGAATCTTGGCTTACAAAGCAAATTGTTCGGTTTGTGCAAAGGCTTCGAAAGCCTTGATGGGGAGCGGGCGGCTGAATAAATAGCCTTGATAGGCATAGCAGCCTTGGCGGGCGAGGAAATCACGCTGGGCGGCGGTCTCAACGCCTTCGGCAATCACGGCTAGGCCGAGGCTGTCAGCGAGCACAATGACCATCTTAGCAATGGCGGCGTCATTGCTGTCGGTCAGAATATCTTGGACAAAGCTTTTGTCGATCTTGAGTTGATCCAAGGGCAGCCGTTTTAGGTAAGAAAGCGAGGAGTAGCCCGTGCCAAAGTCATCAATCGAGAAGCACACTCCTTGTTGTTTGAGTGCGCTCATTTTAAGAATGACATCTTCGATATTTGCAATCAGTACACTTTCTGTTAACTCCAGCTTTAAGCGCTGAGGCTTAGCGCCTGTACGTTCTAACACGGCTAGTACGCGCTCAACGAAATCACGCTGATGAAATTGTTTTGGGCTCACATTAATGGCAAGGGTGAGGTGCTGCATCTCGGGTAGCTTGGCCCACTGTGCTAGCTGCTTACAGGCGCTTTCTAATACCCAATGGCCTAAAGTCAAAATCAAGCCGCTTTCTTCGGCCAGTGGAATAAATTGCGCAGGGGGAATCATGCCGTGCTCGGGGTGTTGCCAGCGCACTAGGGCTTCAGCCCCAATGAGTAGGCCCGATTCCTGCACTTGGGCTTGGTAGTAAAGCAGAAATTGTTTTTGTCCTAAGGCATCGCGTAAGCCGGATTCCAGTGCTACACGGGTGCTGACGTCGGCTTGCATTTGAGGATCGAAAAAACGTAAGGTGTTGCGGCCCGCAGCCTTGGCCTGATACATGGCTAAATCGGCGCGTTTTAAAGGCTCGTCTAAGCTTTCGGCTTGCTCGCCAAATAGGGTAATGCCTATGCTTGGGGTGCTGTGATGGGCATAGCCTGCGAGCTGATAGATTTGGTTTAAGGCGAGTAAAATTTTGTCCCCAACCGCTTCGGCCTCGCTGGCGGCTTCCAGTGTATTGGCGCTTAGATCTTCCAGCATAACGACAAATTCATCCCCGCCTAAGCGTGCAACGGCATCGCCTTCCCGTGTGCAAGCTGTCAGACGCCTTGCAACTTCTACCAATAAAAGATCGCCTTTATCGTGGCCCAAGGTGTCGTTTAATACTTTGAAATTATCCAAGTCAATAAACAGCAATGCCCCTTTGCTATCGTGGCGCACGCCCTTGTTCATGGCTTGAGATAGCCTATCTATCAATAAGCGCCGATTGGGTAAGGCGGTGAGCGGGTCGTAAAAAGCTAAGCTTTGAATTTGATCTTCTGCCGCTTTGCGCGAGGTAATGTCGGTGAGGGTGGCCACATAGTGAGTGACTTCGCCATCATCGGCTTTGACTTCGGTGAGGGTGAGCCAAGCAGGGAATACTTCGCCTATTTTGCGCTTGCTCCAGATCTCGCCTTGCCATGTGCCACTGCATTTGATTCGATCGGTCATCTCGCGATAAAAAGTGGCGTCATGCTTAAGTGAAGTAAGCATCAGCGGTGTTTTGCCGACAGCCTCAAGCGCAGTAAAGCCGGTAATGGCAGAGAAGGCTTGATTGACGCGCAGGATTTCCCATTGGGTGTTGGTGACAAACATACCTTCTTGGGATTGGAATGCAATGGCCGCGATGCGCAGTTCGGCTTCGGCTTGTTTGCGCTGGGTGATATCCCTTGTAATGCCGTAATAGCCGGTGATCTTGCCCTTGTCATCCCGCTCTGGCGTAGACAAAATTTCGGTCCAGATTAAACGGCCATCTTTGCAGCGCTGTTGTAATTCCAGCGTATACGATTTGGTCGGCTTGTTTAGATGGTCTTCTTTGCTGCGTTGAGCGCGCAGTGTTTTGACCAGTTGCGTCCCTTCCTCGGTTAAGTGCTCAAATACATTTTTGCCAAGTACTTCTTCGGCTTTATAGCCGCGTAATACTTCATCTGCTGGGCTGATATAGGTAAAGCGATCATTGATATCTTGCTTCCAAGCCACATCAGATACATTTTCTGTCAGCAGGCGGTAATGCGCTTCGCTGGCTTTCAGTTTTTCTGCCACCACATCTCTTTCGATGGCAATGCTGGCTAAATGGGCAGATTGTTCGATGATATGAATGTCATCGGGTGAGGGGGCATGGGCTTGCCGGTGATAAATCGCAAAGGTGCCCAAGACTTGGCCAGAGGACGATACGATAGGCTGCGACCAGCAGGCCACTAAGCCCGCTTTTGCTGCAAGTGTTTTGTAATTCGCCCAGTAGGGATGGTTGGTAATGTCGTCAACGATCACCCTTTGGTTTAGAAAGGCCGCTGTACCACAAGAGCCTGTGCCGTAAGCAATGGGCGTTCCCTCAAGGGCCTCATTATAAAAATCAGGCAGGCTAGGGGCCGTGGCTTGATGAAGATATTTAACATCAGCATCGCTGAGCAAAATACTGCACAGCATTTGAGGGTGGAGCTGCTCAACACCGCAGACAAGCGCGCTGAGTTGCTTGGCTAGTGCTTCACCACCGGCCAAGAGTTCGAGTGTTTTGCTGCGAAATGCCTCGTATTGTTCTGCTTGCTTATGCTTGGTGATGTCTCGAATCAGCGCATAAATGGCGGGTTTGCCATCTAAAATGATTGATGTGCTTTGCGCCTCTATATCAATGATATTGCCGTCTAGGCGGATGACTTTTATATGAATCATGGGCGTATCAGTGCGGCGATAAGCCTCGCTATTGATCCGCGCCCGCACAAGATGATGAAAATCGGGCTGAATCAGCTCAAACAGCGATCGTCCCACCAGCTCTTGAGCCGAGCTTGCCCCTATCATTTTGATTGCGGCAGGGTTGACATAAATAATTCGGCCTTCATGATGCACCAAAATCGCCTCTGGCGACCATTCCACTAAAGTGCGATGGCGCTCCTCACTTTCTCGCGCGGCTATTTCTGTCTGCTTGCGCTCATTAATCACGAGGGAAAGCAACACCCCCACCGCATTAAGCACGATGGCGTAAAGCCATACATTGATTAAACCGCTGTGTGCATAGTCTGTGGCAAAAAAACCAAGGCCTTGTGACGCGCCTAGCATCGCTTGCAGAATCGACATCACAGCGATAAATAGGCCGCCATGACGGCCAAAGCGAGTTGCGCCCCATACTACAAATAGAAATGGCCAATAGGATTGGGCAATCATGCCAAGAGTAGATTGATACCAGCCTAGAAAAACAATTTGCCCAAATATAAAAGCGAGGCCAAAACAGAGAGCCGCTTCAATTTTGCGTTTTATATGCCATTTTTTAAAATGCAGAAGCCGCCAAACTAAAATGAGAGGCGTAATGGTCATGGTCCCTAAAGTATTGCCCATCCACCAATTCATTAAACAACTTGCGAGCCGATCTTGGGGGATCGCGTCTGCTAAACAGAGCGTAGTAATGCCAATAAAGGCGCTAATTAATGCGCATGGCGCAGCAACGGCAACTAAGCATAAATAATCACGAATATGGGTAAGCTGAGGATTGAAACGGGTTTGTTTAATTCGAATTTGCATCAATAAGTAATAATCAACCCATAGCTCAAGCGTGATGCCAAAAGAAATCATGACAGCAGGGAGATAGGAGCCGCCTTGGTATAAATTACTAGCCAGTGCGCCTAGAAAAATAGCAGGTAGATATTTTTGTCCGCCAATTAAAAGAGTCGCTAAGCCGATGCCACTGGGAATCCAAAAAATAGAAGAATAGCTGTCTGCTGCTAAATGAATCATGGTCAACTTAATAAATAACGCAAATAAGAGCGCCACGCCAGCAAGCTGAATCAAATTGGGCCAAGGATAAATTGCTGGTTTATTCAAAGTGAACTCGATAACTTAATCATGGCAAATACAATTTATTAAAAAATAGTGGCGTATTCAATCGCTTAAAACTAAGCCGCTCATAAATACGGGCTTATTAACATATTTTAAGGGAAAGCGGGTTAAATTGCCTCCTCGATTTTGTTAGAGGTTCTCTGTAAATACTGAATTCCCATTATGCGGGAATGACCGCACTGAATGCATCTTTCCGCTGTTGGGCCTGAGTAATAAAAGCAGATAATTAGCATTATAAGTGAGTCATTATGAGCTTTGTATATTACGGAACGCTTATTCTGTTGTATGTGTTAAGCAAAAACATGAATATTCTATAGTAATACTGACTGTTTGAGTAATTGGGTGCTTTGGTGCTGGGGTTAGAAGTGAGCGTTCAAGCGCTACAAGTGTTTGTAGGGTTCGGCTGATTTCTTCTGCCCATCCCATCCTTGCTAACGCAAATTGGTGTGGCGGCTTATCTGCTCTGCATTACGGGTGTAATAGTGGAAATTATGAAGTTAAAAAACCCCCGCAAAATTTTTGCGGGGCTTAGCGCTAAGTCAGAAAAAGGTAATCTTTAGAACTTGTAAGTCAGCTTGGCGGAGGCAAAGCGGCCGCGTGGGTCTGCTTGTGTGTGGTCAAAAAAGTCTGTTGAAGAATCCCACGGTGGGCGGGTATTGCTCAGGTTTAACATTTTTGCTGTGAGGGTGGTGTTTTTGGCAAGCTTCCAGCTGGCCGTTAGATCAACGGTGTTGAATGCATCAACGTATTTGATGGTGTCCGTGTCGCTGGCAAAAGCCTGATCGTAGCCGCCGATATAGTTCCATGTCAGGGTTGTGGACCATGCGCCAATTTCCCATGTTGCATCGCTGACGGCGCGCCATTTTGGAATCGAGCCAAATTGATTGCTGCCTGCGCCATCGGTGAGTGGCTCGCCTGTGGAAAGCGGCTCGGCAAATCTTAAAACATGGCTGATCTGGCTGCCCAGTTTTAAGCTGCCGTAGTCTTTGCTGTTAAAGCGCTGACGTAAATCTAGATCTATCCCCGATGTTTCACGGTCGCCCATATTGCTATACTGGCGATAAAGTGTGCTGATGCGCCCCTTTTCATCGCGCATAATTTTGCTTGGATCACGCATTTCGACCGCCGCCACAAAAGCGACTTTATTTTCAGAACCACGCCCGCGCTTGCCTCCGTTACGCTCGCCGCCAAGATATGCCTCGTCAATCCGAACGTCTCCACTCAAGGGGGCGGCCTAACTCACGCTGGCGCATTGCCTCCATCAACTTATGTTTCAGCAACCATGCGGCTTTCCAGATGATTCCAAGTTGTCGGCGTAGCAATAAAGCAGCAATATCGGTTTTCAATTGTGTCACCAGATAAACAGCCAGAAACCACTTGGTCAGGGGGAGTTGCGACTGGTGCATCATGGTTCCTGCCGTCAAACTGGCTTGATTGCGAACAATGACAACAATCCCATATACGCATATAAGCGTTTTGCCACGTATAAATGTGCTGGCATTTTGTCCATGACATTTTGGACCGCGAAACCCTTGTGGCCAGCGCGCTTTTTGCAATGCGTCTTCGCACTGTTGCTCTGGGCCGTACAACTGGATGAACTCAGGCAAAGACAAGCCTTTTTGCATCTGGATGCCATTGATGGGCATGATCCACCTCCGCGAAGTAGAGCGTTCGTTCACTTTTCGCCGCGCGAATGACTAAATCAAGGGTTCCTGAGCAAGAGACATAATCAGGTTGTATATTTAGAAAGGATTTGGGTAAGCCATGTTGCTAACCACACCGGGATTTGATCAGGACGATACAGAGGAAGCTATGTACCAAGGCTAAGCAAGAGCTGTCTGATTTTACGTGCTTGAAATTTAAGCGTAAGCGCGACTTTCTCAGTCGTGTGAGTAAATGGGCGGGTAAATGCGTATGCCCTGATGTGAAGAACATCGGAACGCCGTGTGCGTTAATAGCGCACGCACGGTTTGATGAGGGCAGGAGAGCCTGTCCTCTACTCTACCTATAGGTTTACTATAGGTTTAAAGGATGAAACCATGATTCGATGGAATTTCACTCGTATTGGTTTTTGTGCGTTGGTTCTTATCATGCAGGTGGGGCCGGTTTATTGCCAGGAACTCATTGTCTGGGGGCGTTCGCAGTTCCCACCCTTCTCTATCCTATCTGGAGAGCACAAGGGTCAGGGCATAAGTGACTATGTAACGGCATTGGTGCAACGCCACTTAACGGGGTACACCCATGAGAATGTGGAAGCGCCTATTCCGCGAATCACCAGCGAGATCAAGTCCGGTAGCAATTGGTGCTGGGTGGGGGCGCTGAAAACCGCTGAGCGCGAAACCTTTGCCGTGTACTCGCTGCCCTATCAGCTAACGGTAACGCAAAAGATCATTGTTCGCCGAGAGCGCCAGAGCGAGTTTGAAAAGCTTGCCAAAGGCTCGCTTTCGTTGGAGGCCCTGCTGCAGGACAAGCAGCTGCATACAGCGACATTGCGTGACCGCGCGTACAACCCCGAAATCGACGCCTTGGTGGCGCGCTTTCCATCGAATCTTTACTCCAGTATTCAGGAAGGGCTACAGATGCTGATGGCAGACCGACTGGATTATTTGCTGGAGTACCCCACGGTTTCGAATTTTCATGCGTTAACGCAGGGTAAGCCGGGGGCCTTGGTTTCGCTGCCATTTAAGGAAATGTCCACTGTACTTTCTGTTTATGTGATTTGCCCGAAAAATAACTGGGGGCGTAAGGTGGTTGGGGCCGTCAATATCGTCCTAATCAAGGAGCGGACGCTGCCAAGCTACCGCGCGGCGATGGAGCGTTGGAATGATGAAGCGACGGTAAAAGTCATTCGACAGAATTACGATGCATTCTTGAGCGAAAAATGATGCACTAAGTGGGACGTTCATACATGCCAGAACTGGAAAAGGTTACTGAACGGGGTGTCGAGGTTCCGCCGATTACCGGCTCGATCGCTGTAAGTTTCCTGCGCGTTATTTTCGGTTGCTACTTCATCGTCACGCTGGTGGTGACCTGCGTGCAGTTGTTTGCGCAGTACCAGGAAGCAGAGCAGCGCGTCGACCAGGAAATTTCGGCGATGCAACTGACCTTTGGTCGTGGCATTGCAGACGCAATGTGGCGTTTTCAAGACGATGTGTTGGGCGGTATTCTGGCGGGGGCCGTGCAGGTGCCGGTTGTGGTTGGCGTGGTCGTTGAAGACGGCAGTGCTCAGCGGGTGCGCGCTGTGGGCACCATCAAGCTAGGCGATGGCCGGATTGTGCAGGTCAATGCAACGGGGGCCGAGCAGCCGATGGAAAAAAAAACGCATCTGTTTGACCGTATTTTTAGCAAGCAATTTCCGATCGTGTATGTCGACGGGGGCGGAAAATCAAGGATTATCGGGCGCTGGACGGTGTTTTCCAATCAACGCCTGATTTTTAAACAGGTGGAGTACAGCTTTTACCTCACGCTGATCAACTCAATCGTCAAGACCGCAGCCTTGTGGTTCATCTTTCTCTACACCATCAGACGCTGGCTGGGCCGACCCCTGACACATCTGAGTGCTTTCGTCAAAAACCTGCAACTCGATACGGTTGGAGAGCGGGTTTTCGAGCTCAAAACACAAGGTCGTCATGAGTTGCATTTTCTGGCCGATTCTTTGAATGCCATGCTGGCTAAGCTAAAGCGTTCGGTTGCCGAAAAGAAGGATCTCGTCCGATCTTTACAGAATAAGCAAGACGAGTTACTGGAGCTCAATCAATCTCTCGAAAGTCGGGTTCTGGAGCGCACCAGTGAACTGAAAGACGTTTCGGCCTTCAACGAAGTCATTCTGCAAAGCACCTCGGCGCCGGTGGCTGTGTATGCGGCCAGCGGCAGGTGTGTGCTGGCCAACGAAGCTTTCGCCACTCTGGTCGGGGCGACTAAAGAAGTATTGCTGACGCAGAATTTCCACCAGATAGTTTCGTGGCGAGAGTCTGGGCTGCTGGGCGATGCCCTGGCGGCGCTAAAGTTGCAGACACCACTGCATCGGGAGGTCAAAATGGTCACCTCCTTTGGCAAACATTTGTGGGTTGAGTATCACATCATTCCCACGTACCTGAAGGGTGAGGATCATCTGCTACTCCAATTGGTCGACCTTACCGAGCGGAAGCGCCAGGAAGACGAACTGCGCCAGATTGCTTTTCATGACGCATTGACAAAGCTGCCGAATCGGCGCCTGTTGCACGACCGTCTTGAGCGCGCGGTTCGTAGCAGCAAGCGCTTGAAAAATTACGGCGCTGTGCTGTTTTTGGATTTGAATAAATTCAAGCAACTGAACGATACCCACGGCCACGACGTGGGCGACGCTTTACTGGTGGAGGTGGCGCATCGCTTGCAAAATAGCGTGCGCGATTGCGATACCGTGGCCCGGTTAGGGGGAGACGAGTTTGTAGTCCTGCTGGAGGATTTGGGCGAGGATCTGACCAACGCGGCAGAACGCGCTGAGTTGGTTGCCGATAAACTGCGCGCTGCCTTGAGTGCCGAGTATGTGCTGGGTGAGATACACCATTTTGGATCCGCCAGTATTGGCATCAAGGTGATGGGCGGCGTTGATAAGGATGATCCTGACCAGATTATCAAAGACGCCGATGCCGCGATGTACCTAGCGAAGAAAAACATGGGGTCAGGTGTTGCATTTGGCGTCAGATAAAATTTACAGAAAAAGCATAGGGTCATGTCTTAAATTTTACATGAGGTAGAATTTACTATGGTTTGCAAAGTAGCTTAAATTCATTAATTCAATTTATTAATTCATATCAAATGCAAGCCCTGCCCATAGGTTGTCGTGAGCTAAGCAATCCCCTTTGTGCCAAGGGGGATTGCTTAATTTAACTCTTATCTATGATTATTATCAGGGAGGGTTGCTGTTGAAAGCGTTCGGCTGGGGCGTTGTGTCATGTGACTCGCTTACTGTCGCCGCCTCAATGGATGATTTAATGAGCTGCTCAAAAATATGAGCCTGCCCCGCCGGAATAAGCTGCCTGTGGATCTCACGGCGCTTGGACTCATCATACAAACGCTCCGCCAGCCAACCAGTCAGGTAAAGCGCAGATAAACACCCACCTGCTGTGGCGATATTGCCTTCCACCACCAGTGCCTTGTCCTGAACATCAACGCCCATAGACATAAGGCCTGACTTGGCATCTGGATGCGTTGTGGCTTTTATGCCTTCTAGCAGACCTAGGCGGGATAAGATAAATGAACCAGCACACACAGAACCAATGAGCTGTTTTTGTGGGTTCAGGTTGAAGGAGGACATAAACTCTTTGTCCTTCAATGCCGCTGGAACACCTTTATAACCGCTAACAAACAGAACGACATCAGCGTTATTTGCCTCAGATACATGGCCGTCTGTTTTTACCTCCTGACCTAATGTCGAGGTGTGGGTGCTTTTTGTGCCCAGAACCCTTACGTTCCAATCTGTGCTTGTTCTTCCTAGAATGTCTCTCATCAAGAAGAAATCGATATCTGTAAATTCTTCAAAAATGATAATAGAAATTTCATACGGCATTTATCGCTCCTTGAGTTTTTCATGATTACGAAAATTTTAGAAATTATAGGGTCAGGTCTTATATTTTACATAAGTTAGAATTTACAGTGGCTTGCAAAGTGGCTTAAATTCATTAATTCAATTCATCAATTTATTTGTGCCAAATGCAAGGCTTGACCCTATAGGTTATCGCCGGTATTGGAGGCAGGGCCTTGATTTTTTGGATATGGTTCCGAGATGATCGATATTAATTTCCTACCATCAATGCGATATTGCACAGTTCGCATGTGCAGCTGGCATACAAGAAGGATTCACCTTTTTCCACTGTGATCTCCTCATGACAGCTTGGGCAGCAATGACTTAATGCTGTGCCATTTTCGAATTCAATTAATGTTTCCAGAGCTAGTTTTTCCGCGACTTTCCTTTGCTGCGTTTTTTCACTTCGCGCTTTCCAGTTGAATATGTTTCCAAACACGTTTGTTACCTCAATAGTTGATTTTTGTGCTTCTGGTGTCCTGTAAGGCGTTCATTATAATTTATTAATTCGGCCTGCCACTAGCCAGCAAGCGAATGAAAACTGATAGCACATTAAAGAAATAAAACCAGCACCAAGCAAAAGACATATACCAGAAAAAGTAGGAAATGCTCTCGTTGTATTATAGCCCACGAGAAGTAGAGCAAGGATCGTCACAGAAAGAAATAACGGTAAATTATGCATAACAGATAAATTGTCATCAATTAGTTTTTGCGCACTCTTTTCTGAGTATTTTTGCTTTATAACTACTAATTGTTCTTCCTTTATTTTCCTTGCTTTTAACCACGTTTTAATTAGCATAAACACTAAAGTCAGCACTAAAAGCGTGATAACGATAACTTTTGTTGTTCTGCTATTTATTAGGTAGATGCCAGGAAGACCAACTCCAGAAGAAAGGCAGGAAGCTACTAGAACAACCATACCTCTAGTTGCAATCTTTGCGGAGGGGCTACTTGGAATGGCTTTGAAATTAAGAATTAAATTTACCATTGCGATAAGTAGAGTGATTGCAATTAAAAAAATAACTGGATTGAAAATCAAATCAACACCCACAGTATATTTTTTCAGCATCAGTACCGCGCCCAGTATAGACAATTCCGAGATAAATATGAATCCGTATAATGCTGTCCTTTGTAGTGAGTTCATTATATTACCGCATGCGGCAGCAGGCTCTTTCGCACCTGTTGAGTTATCAACATAATCAAAAAAAGCATAGAGTCAGGTCTTGGAATTTGAATTGAAGCATGGGGTCAAGCCTTACATTTGACATCAGATAAAATGTTCAGTGATTTACAACGCTGATTAAATTAATTGCTTCATGTCAAATGTAAGACCTGACCCCATAGGCCCCATAGGCCACTCCCATTTTCGCTCACTCATATAGCTAACAAATAAAGCACGAATACTTACAATAAAATAACAACATGCCATTGAAAATATATGCAATATAAATATTTACACTTACTTGTTAGTTGGCTTAAAATTACACTGGCATTTTTTTGACTCGCTGAGAATGTAATGCATTTACTTAAATACTTAAGCCCATTCGCCGCGCTTGCACTGATTGCTTGCGGAGGGGATGACGCTCAACAAGCAGCAAATCCATCAAACAGTAACAAGCCCCTTACCATAAGCCAAGCGCTGACCAATCAATTTTCAGGCAACATTATCAACTATGCCGCCACCTTACAAAGCGATTTCATTTATAAAGACCTGCTTAGCCAAAGCTGGGTTAACGGTAAAACCGAAGCCAGCCTAAGTAGCTATGAAGCCATCAATATTGATAAAGGCAGTAAACAATTACTCAGCCAACTATTGGACTATGACCGCAGCACTATGCAGTGGAAAGATCGCCCACTCAGCTCCAACGCGACCCTGTATCTTATTGATGGTCAATGGCGCCCGCTAACGGGCTCTTCCAGCCAGAGCACCGCGGATGGCAATGATGTGATCGTGGACTATGGCAATGGAATTAAATACAAAATCAGTGCAGTTGAAAAAGATATCAGCAATATCTTGCCAACAGGCATTTACCCCACTGATATCAATAACCCTGATTTCCCCAGCTACCATCTTTTTAAAACACCCGCTCCTGCTTTTCCAGCTGGATCTAAAGCTTATTACGCAGGCAGCACCCCATTACAAACCACCTATTCCAGCAGTTTTAGCAATAAAACGACATTTAAAAAAATTGAGGAATTCATCAGTTTTTATGCCAGTACGGGTAAAAACAAAAAAGAATATAACGCCAATTGCCAAATTCAATTTGATACCAGCAATAAACGTGCGGTATTTAGTCCTTACGAAAACCCAGAACAAAAATGCAGCATCCCTGCCCAGCCCTATGAAATACAAGCCATTGGCCAGCAGCAATTACTCGTTGTTACTCTCCCACCCAGCGATCTTAAAAGCTCGGGAAAGAGCGAATTTTATGCCATCAATAAAAATGAGCTGCTAGAGGGAGACATTGAACAACCATTTAATGGTGCTTTACCATCGAGCAATTTTGAAATAGAAGTCTTATATAACAAGACTGCAATCAATCACTTGCTCAAATATGGTGGCTTGCCCTTGGCAGCACAAATCAAGTAAAGCTTATTTAATTACTCTGATCGTAAAGCAATGGGGTCAGGCCTTACATTTTGCATTGGATGAAATTTAAAGCGATTTGAAAATCTAATTAAATTGATTGCTTAATGTCAAATGTAAGACCTGACCCCATAGGCCGTACAAGTAAAAAACCGCCGAAGCGGTTTTTTACTTACAGAAATTTATTCTTTATTCTTCAGTACTTAGTTTCAGCGGTTTTACATGGTTTAGCTGGACCATCTGTGACGCGCTGCTTGATTGCACGCTCACCTCTTCCCCCCTCGACAGGGTCTTTTCTGGAGCTTCCTCTGACTCACTCATCGTCACCGAACGGGTCGTTACGCTCGCTGCTGAGGCGGTACCAAACAAACCCATAATTTTAAATGCAGCCCGCTTGCCATTGGGCAACATGCCGTAGCCAACAATATTGCCGCTGTCATTGATGCCTGTGGCTTCTTCTAAGTAAGAAAATCCTACAGATGCTCCATTGCCAGTGTAGCTGTTTAAGTCAATAACCGCATATACGGAGGGAGACTGCCTGTAATAGAGTACTGCATGCTTCTGCCCTGATGGGGTATTGGCAGAACCAACCGCTTGTCCGTCTTTCTGAATTGCTTTAGCCTCGCTGTAAGTGCCGCCCAGAGAGGGGAATTGAACACAATTTGCTGCGGTTCCAAGCCAATAAACCGCACTGGTATTACGTGTTTTATTTGTCCCTGTGCCTTCATCTACATAGGAGCTACCAACCACAATCGCTGCACTATTAACTGCGTTAGCTGTCCCACCATCGGTCTTACAAGCGAGTTCTTGTCCCTGTTCGCCTTCACCAACGTTATTCCACACCCAAGGTTTTTTGGGGGCACCACTGTAAATTCCACCACTTCGAGCCCAGCCAACGATTAAACCTGCATCACTAATGCCGTTAAAAGTGGATTCAGCACCGACAAAATATACATTCCATTTCGCATTGCGATACAGCCAAACTGCACCGTGAGGATTATTATCCACCCCCTCTTTAAACGTACGGTACCCGACCACTGCCCCAGCGTTATTCACTGCCAGAGCATCAGATAGGTCAATAGATGCCTCAGGGAAACCTGCATAGCTGCCGTTAGAGGATGGAGCTAAAAGGCCTTGAAAGCCGCCCTGTTGAGGAGTGCCGTTTACTCCCCATACTGTTGCTCGTTGCTTCCCAAACGGCGAGTTTCTGGTGTCTGCAGTTTGGTTACTAGTTCCTACGATTTGTTGCGCATTACTTATCGCATTAAAACGAGCATAGTTAATCGAGGTAAGTCCACCGAGTGGAGCAAATTCTGCAACAGAGTTGTTTGCGTCATTTAGCCAGAGTAAGGCGTGGTTGGTGAGTAAACCAGAACCGTCGTTGGTATATGAATAGCCCGCGACTTGATTGGCATTGTTAATTCCCGTCGCCCGTGTTTCACTCGTGCCCGTGTTGTTGTCACCCAGTTTGTAGAGTGTTGCGGCGTGCACCGCGCTGGAAAAAAATAGGGCGATCATCACTGCGGTTTTTAAAGCGGGGTGCTCATTTTGCTGGCCTTGTATGGAAGGTGAAAGAACATGCAAAATTATTCCAACACCAGCCACATGCCGTACGTCAGGAATATGTATCTATATTGTTGGTTGTCTGCAAGCTTAAATCCATCATGTGTGCTGTTCGTCGATAAAAAGTGGCCGTTTCCGCTTTGTTCAGGGCTCTATAGTCTTTGTCTGGGGTTCGCCCGGTTTCTTGTATGGCGAGTATTTCCGCATTCCCAATTAAATCTTTCAATGCTAAGTGGGGAGCATTTGCCACTTCATTATGGGTGCCCTGTATCCCGTTAAGTAATTGAGTCACGCCCTTTAGCAGTTCTTTATTATCATTTAGTGTCTTTTGAATCACGTCCAACTGATCCTGGCTTACTGCCTGCACCATGCCTGTGCCGCCCCAACTGCCAGTGCCACCGCCGACATCCCCTTGGGTCACATAATCATATTGCCCCTTAGTGACCGACTTGCTGTACGCCCGAAACTGGCCATTTTCTACGGTAAAATCCCAGGCCGAGCTGGTAATGTAATCATAGCCGCGCTCTTCATAACCTTTATCTACAACGCGCTTGGTTTGTTCCATACTCCCATCTTCTTTATATGAAGTAAAAAACTCTGGCGTCGCACGGACATGTCCACCGTAAAGAAAGCCTACATCAGTCATAATGTCGGGCCTTTGCTTGCGCATGTCGTAATCAACACGCTCCAAGGCGTGTTTCATCGTTTGAGCGCCATCATAAAGGGTCAGATTGGCTTGTTGCACATCGACGGGAGCCGTTGGTTCAGGGGCAATGTTGCGAGGACCAAGGGTGAGTTTCCCTTCGCTATTTAATAATGCTCGGTCTGCTCTGGCTTGAGCTGTATCAGGACCATTAAAAGGGTTTATTTCAACCGGTGCAAAAACCACGTTCATTCCAGCAATCATTAGCATAACCCCTTTGTGAATCAGAAAGTCCCCGTATTTTCGCTTACTATAAACCAATCATATTTTTTTACAACAGCGTAAGTTTTTGACGTGGATCATAATGGGTAAAGAATACAAAAGCTGTCCTCCCAATGACAATACTTTCTTCATGCGGAGGCCCAGTTTTTTAACTAATTTATTCAATCGTACTTTCTTGGGCTTTATGCTGTACTTGGCGGATTACTTGGTGATGGCAGTCAATGTTCGAATAAGTAATAGGGTCAGGTCTTATATTTCACATAAAATTTACAGTGTGTTTGCAAAGTAATAATTCCCTGCTTCTCAATTGGGAATATAAAACGACGCACGTTTTTAAAATTAATCATGGCATTAAAAAAGCCCCGCAATATTTTTGCGGGGCTTGAAAGAGCGCTAAGTCAAAAAAGGGGAATCTTTGAAATTTGTAAGTTAGCTTGGCAGAAGCAATGCGGTCACGCGGGTCTGCTCGCGTGTAGTCAAAGAGGCCAGTTGAAGAATTTTGCTGTGCCTGTAACTGTTTTCTAACTGACACAGCTAACAGCTATTGCAGCCTGTAACGGGAGAAGGCTTAGCTCGCCAGCTCTTCACCCAGCGCAGTGATCAGCTCAGGAATAAATTGGCGTAATTCGCCGGTAGCTAGCGCAAAGCTCGATTCAAACATCGCGTCTTGCGTATCCACATCGGCGTCTTTTAGCTCATCTTGCAATACATCGAGCATGCTCATGCGTTTGATTTCTAGTTTTTCAGTCAGCTGAAAAGCAATGCGCTCATTCCACGCCATGCCCATTTTGCTGACTAGCTTACCGGTGGCAAGGTGCTGCTTGACTTCATCGCTATGCAAATCCTGACGTACAAAGCGGGCAATTGCACCATCGTCGCCGGGGAATTTCAATTCGCAATCGGCATCTAGCTCGAAGGGCACCGGCACTTCGTTTTCTAGCCAGCTGGTCATGGCAGTTTGCGGGGTGATTTGAGTTTGAATCAATCGCGTTGGCAGGCTGCCCAGCGCATCTCTCAGGCTAACCAGCAGGTTTTCTGCTTTGGCTGCTGCGGCGCTATCCACCAAAATTAAATTGAGTTTTAAATCGATCAGGGCACGGTGGGTGCTCACGCGGGTAAAGGCGCGTGGGCGCAGCTCTTCTGCTACGCGTTCGCGGATATCTTTGGCCTCTTTGCGGCCTACTTTGCGCGCTTCTTCTTCCTCGATATGGCGGATGCGCTCTTCTGCTTCTTGCTTGACCACCACGGCAGGTAGGATTTTTTCTTCTGTTTTTAAGCAGACTAGAACCATATCTTGGCGGGCAAAAATAAACTCGTCCGGCACGTGCGGTGCAGGTGGAATCCAGCCTTGGGACATTAAATCATGGCTGCCACAGGGAAAAAACGGCTTTTTAATTAAGCATTCGGCAATCGATTCGGCCGAAAGGGCATGTTCGGGGCTAAGACGGTAGAGCTGAATATTACGAAACCAGAGCATGGCAGGGACTCGACTAGAGGCAGAATGGGGATTTTTTACTTGCTGAGCTTACGGCCTCAGCAGGAAATGGCTGTTCTTAATTTTCGATAAATTAAGCGTTACTGCTGTGATTGTCCAGCCAAAAATTTGCCCTTAGCGTGGCGACTAAAATAGCGCGGCGTTTTTTTCGAATACTTAGGCGAAACGCAGTCATCGTCAGGATCTGAGTGTTTGCTTGATCGCAAGGCTTACATCATTATTTTTTGCTGGTGAACAACTTTGGCCACTCGCAGTAAATCCGGTTGAGCGCTGCCGCTTGAAATGGCATAGCCCATGTTTTTATCTACCCAATAAAACACGTTTACCGGCCCATCCTGGCCAAATTGAAAGGCGGAGGTGGCTTTGGTTTGAGATGGGATTTCTTGGGTGACATACAGCGTGAGCCTTTGGCCGGATGCATCGTGATACATCAGTTGGGCAACTGGCCCGCGCTCGCCCGGCAGTAGTCGGCCGCCGATCAGGGTGTAGCCAACAGATTGCAGGCTGGGTGGCTTGATCGGAGCGCCTAAGCGATTCGATAGCCAGTTTTCCAGCTGTTGAGCCTGATCCGCGCCCACTTCAACAGGGCGGCGGGTGTCTGGGCTGTAAACCACATGGGCCACGGCGGCCCTTTGGGCAAAACCGGCCAGCTTATGAGGGGCGTTATCACCGGCATAGGGCTGAATAAAGGCGGTTTGTAGCAGGCTTTCATCGGCCATGCCCCTTGCAACCCATGCAGACCCAGCGCTGCTGATTGCGATGACAAGGCCAGCGGCGATTCTTTGTAAGTGCCACGGCCTTGGTGCTTTGGCGGCATATTGCAGGCGGGCGGATGGTTTTTCATTGAGTATGGGATTGTATAAATCACGCAAGGCTTGTTTTTGCACCTGATAGCTTTGCATGCGCCGTGCTTCATCGGGATGCGCTGTTAGATAAGCGTCAACTTCTAGCTGCCTGTCCGAGGAAAGCTGGCCATCAATACTGGCGTGGAGCTCTGCTTCAGTCACCGTGTGCGTCGAGTTCTTCATGGTGTGCTCATTTGACGATTCTTAAGTGTACAGGTTTAGCTTGTGTTTCCAGCACGATGCGTAAGCGTTCACGGCCCCGTGATAGCCGAGACATGACGGTGCCCATAGGAATATTTAATGTCTTAGCAATATCTGCGTAAGCCATTTCTTCCAGCGCCACGAGTAATAAGACTTCCCTTTGCTCATCGGGCAGTTGATTGAGTGCTGCTTGTAAATCGCGCATCGCCAGTTGCTCTACTTGCTGGGCAGCAATAGGGATTTCCGGGGTGTTGTCATCCAGCTCAACTGTGTGAATGCGCGGGCGGCGAGCACCATCTGCGTGCAGATTATGCATGATGCTAAATAACCAGCCGCGCATATCAGCAACCCCTCGCCACAGGCTGGATTTCAGCCATGCGCGTTCTAGCGTGTCTTGCACCAGATCGTCGGCCTCGTCTTTATGCCGCACCAACGCCCGCGCATATCTGCGCAGGCGAGGTAGCATATTCAGAAGCTCGTGTTCGTCGAGCGGCATGAAGTGAGCTTAGTTAAAGTTTAATTGTGGATCAATTTGCCATGTTTCATTGATGATTTTTCCTTCACGCCAAGTCAGCACATAGCGGACTTTGATCTTGATTTTGCCTTCAAAGAAAACATTGGCGGTGACGGTTGCCCCTTTGGGGTTGAGTGATTCTTCTAGCTTCTCGATGCTGACTTTTTGTGTGCCCTGAGCTTGGGTAAATTTACTCCATACCGTGTTAATGGCTGTTTTGCCAGCATAGAGGCCATCAATAGGGCCGCCTACCCAGTTAAATTGGGCTTGCTCGGCGTAGTTTTGCATCAGCTGCGTAACATTTCCTGAGGCGATGCTTTGAAAGTGAGCGCGGCTGTCATCGGCGGGAGTGGCAAAAGCGTGGCTACTCAGCAAAATAAGGGCTGCGGGTAAAAGGGCGCGTTTAAGCATGGCGATCAATCCTTTGTGTTATCGGGCGTGGAAGCAGTCGGCTGGGCGGGGCGAATCCCGCTTTGCTAAATCTGCATTATTAAAAAAGAGGGGCTTATTTATTTTTTTGGGCTGCCGTGATTTGCTGCACAATTTTTTGGCTATCTCGGTCAACTTTGGCAATGCTGAGATCTTCATTCAGTACATAGGCCAGTTTGCCGTCGCGGGTAAATGCGATGGCCTGACGGGGCTGCTTAAAGCCGGTGATAGTGGCTACAAGCTGCTGCGAGGCAACATCAACCACCGAAACCGTCTGGTCGGCTAGATTGCCTGCATAAATAAAACGGCCATCCGGCGAAAGCGCCGCACCGTAAGGCTCGCGGCCAACAGAAACGAGATTTTGGATTTTCCGCTTGGCAATATCTACAACAGCAAGGGTGTGTGTGCCGCTATTGGCCGCAAACAGGGTTTTGCCGTCTGCGCTAATTGAAATTGCACGTATCTTGCTGAAGTCTTTGATCTCGCCCTCAATTTTGTCGGTCTTGGTGTCAACAATAGTGACTTTGTCCCCTAGAAAATTGGTGACATAGAGTTTGCTGCCATCGGGGCTTAGCTTTACACCTTGGCGTGGCTGAGCAAAGCCGGTGATCACACTGCGCGCCTGTCCACTGCCGGTGTCAAAGCGGGTAACGGTGTTTGAAGCTTGGTTGTTCAGATATAAATCTTGGCCATCTTTACTGATCGCCGTGCCAAAGGCACCTGGGCCTGCGGCCATCCGCGATTGGATTTGAAGTGTGGCGGTATCTGTTTTTATGATTTCACCCAGACTGCTGTCGGAGACATAAAACGATTTTCCATCTGGGGCGAAAACAATATTTCTTGGTGTGATATAGCCTAGCAAGGTTTGGCGAAGCTCGCCTTTTTTAAGATCGTAAACAAGCAGCTCTGAGCGCTCGCTATAAGACACCACGGCGGTGCTTTCATCAGGGCTAAGGGCCAGCGAATTGTTACGAATTTGGCCGTCAAACTTTGTGGGGCTTATGTCAGCTGCCCACAGACTGGCACTGCAAGTTAGGGATAAAAGGGCAGTACATAGCTGTGCTGCGCTTACACGAAAGGGGTGCGTCATTATTAATCCTGTCTAAGAAAAGGGCTGTGCGGTATGCAAAGCGACCCTTATAAAGGTGGACGTACAGTTCTGAGGTTTTATTCCATCCCTGATGATTTTTTTTAGCAGAGTGCAGACGAGCGGCACCCTGAGCACGCAGGGATGATTTATTTTTTAGGACGTTGGGTCTCAAAAAGATAAGCCGCTACCTGCGAGGCTTCTTCCTGAGTGATGGACGCTTTAAAGCTGAGGCGCATTTTTTCTGTGATTTTGTTCCAAGCTTCTTTTGATAGATTGGGCTGATACAAAGCATAATCAGCCGAGTGGCAAATAAGGCATTTTTGTAATGCGGTGACATAGCCCGGATTGGAATTGGCCGGATACATAACGGTTTCAGGAGGGAGCTTGATTTCCTGTGCGAAAGCTGGGCTAGTGCAAAGCAAAGTAAGCAGGGCAAAGAAGAGCGTTCTCATGGTGATCCTTATGATGTCAGTGTGATATTCACGACCTCAATAACATTGCGTGCATAACCGCCCGGGTTCCACGGTTGAACGATGGGCTGTGTTTCTCCGCTATTGGCCGTGGCCCTTGCCATTAATGCTATGGAACCCTTCTTTAAATTTCTGAGCGTGATGCTCCATGGCCTAAAAGCATAATGACCTATGTTTTTGCCGAGTTTGGCAGGCGTCCAGTTTTTTCCGCCATCGGCAGAAAAATCGACGGTGCGTATGCCACTGCCGCTATCAAATGCAATACCTCTTATTGTTAATTCACCATTTTTCAATTTTATTTTATTGCCAGTTTCGATGTTAGTAATAAACGAGCGAACCTTTAGTTCGCGCAGTGGAATTTTGTTTTTTGTTTCCGTGCCAGGTGCAATGCCATTGTTTACGGTGTCTGGCACCATATAGGCTTCTTTCGCAAACCAGCCATCAAATTCATGATTAATCACCTCTATTTCTGATAAGTGCTTCATCCAATAGGGTGCGAAATAGCCGGGTACAACTAAGCGAATTGGAAATCCATTGAGTATAGGCAAGGGCGCGCCATTCATTGCCCATACAATTAACACATCGTCAGATAATGCTTTTTCAATATCTAAAGAGCGAATAAAGGCAGGCGTAACAGGCAATGCGGGCTCGTCCGTTCCTCTATATTTAATTTGTTTGGCATTTGGGCCTACGCCCGCCGCTTTTAATACATCAGCTAGCCTAACGCCGGTCACTGTAAAACAGGCCATTGAGCCATTGCCCAATTGTGCGCCTGGCACACGGGGGGACGATAAGGCGCGGCCATTTCCGGCGCATTGCAATACAACATTAAGAGAAACTTGATTAAAGCGCTTTTTTAATTCTTCTAAGCTTAACCTGAGGGGACGACTTACATTTCCTTTGATGCTTAAAACATGTGCACTTTCATCAATGTTAAGTGGATGGTTAGCGTGGTGGTAACGCACAAAAACAGCTTTATTTGGGGTGATCAGGCTTTGATCAAAATAGGAAAAAGGCGTTTCTAAATGAACAGGGCGAGTGGTAATTCTTAATAGAGGGTATTTTTGTGGATAGGGAACTAACTCTCTTACACCATTTTCAAAGCCTTGATTAATTAAATTAAGTGCAAATGCTTTATTGGGTAAAGTAAACATGCTTGCAGATACGGCAGAGGCGAGCCCCCCTTTAAGAAGGGTTCTTCTGCTGAAAAATGAGATCTCATTTTTTTGCATAATTTGCGCCTTTTGATCGATGGCCTGATTGGGTTACCGACAGCTTATTTCTGTTTTAAAATCCAAGTCACTATCGTTTTCATATCCTCTGGATTGACTTGTGGATTAGGTGGCATAGGCATCGATCCCCATACACCGCCGCCGCCATTTTTTACTTTTGCCATGAGCATATTTACAGCGCCTGCATTCCCTTTGTATTTAAGGGCAACTTCTTTATAAGAGGGGCCGACAATTTTTGTATCAACAGAATGACAGGCGAGGCAGTTATTCTTTTGAGCGAGTGCCATGGCATCGGCAGCGAAAGAGTGGCTGGCTAAAAGGCTGAAAGAGAAAAATAGTGCAGATTTTCCTAGCAGATTCATATGTATCCCGTGGTGTGTTTATTGATTTAGTTTTTTTGCTAGAAAACTGGTTTTTAATGCTTGTGATCGCGAGCATGAACCGTTGTTTTCTAGTTGCTTGGTAGAATAGCGTGCGCAAATCATTCGCCATATCTAAATAATTTGAATTAAACGTTTAGAAGAACTAAATGCTGCTGACTGGTGGGGGGTATGTTTTGGGAAGGGTGAGGGGCAAGCCTGCAGGTCTTAAGCACAAACATCGCTTGCCACGAATGGCATTTCAAGCAGCACTTTCGCGGCTAAAGCCACGCTTGCGAAGACATCTTGCCTTAACAATTTTTGCTTACCTTATTTAATATTGGGAGCTTGCTTGGGGGGGGGCAACCCTATCAACTTAAGGCCGAAAATCGCCAAGGCTTGGTTCTACTATAGGGTGTGCAAGTCGTTTTTCTTGCGCACCGGCTCTCGGTGCGCAACGACTCCGTCGTTGTACACCCTATAAATTCTGATTAGCCCAATGATATAACCCTAGGTTGATAAGATTTGAGTAGAGGGGGCCTGAGTTAAAGCTAGAGAGGTGGCTTCTTATTTATTCTTAGTCAGTTAAGCTTTATTTTTTAGCAAAAAGGGGCGTGCATAGTGCGGCTTAGGCGGTGTTTTAAGTGCTGTGTGTCTTCCCTTACTTGCGCGTCTATGTCATTCTTGCGGTGTATTGAGAATGGTTTTTAATCTCCGTGGCATTTGTTTAAATTTTAATGAAGGAATTCCCGTGAAGCGTCTTGTTCTAGCCTCCCTGCTTGCTGCTACTTCGCTTGCTCATGCTGAAAGTGTGACTTTGTATTCGGCTCGCAATGAGCAGCTCCTAAAGCCTTTGCTCGACGCATTCACTAAAGAAACGGGCGTTGAAGTCAAGCTGCTTACCGATAAAGAAGGCCCTTTACTTGAGCGCTTACGTGCAGAAGCGCAAAACACATCAGCGGATGCTTTGATCACGGTGGATGCGGGTAATTTATGGCAGGCCTCTAAAATGGGGCTGTTGAAATCGATTCAATCCAATACATTGAATGACAATATTCCTGCGCATTTACGCGATCCTAAGGGCGAGTGGTACGGCCTGTCGGTAAGAGCACGCACTATGTTCTTTAATAAGAACAAAGTAAAAGCCACCGATTTATCTAGCTATGAAGATTTGGCTAACCCAAAGTGGAAAGGCAAGTTGTGCCTGCGTACCTCCAAAAAAGTGTACAACCAGTCTTTAGTTGGCATGATGATTGCTCAGTATGGCGAGCCTAAAACCGAGAAAATCGTTCGTGGCTGGGTGGATAATCTAGCGACCGATGTGTTCCAAGACGATACCGCCATGCTGAAAGCAATTGCAGCGGGCCAGTGTGAGGTTGGGATTGCTAATACTTATTACTTTGGCCGCCTGATTGAAGCGCAGCCTACATTGCCTGTGAGTGTTTTCTGGGCGAATCAGCAGGCTGAAGGCGTGCACGTGAATGTATCTGGCGCGGGGGTGACGCGCTATGCTAAAAACCCAGCGGGTGCAATTAAGCTGCTTGAATGGTTGTCGTCAGATAAAGCACAAAATCTTTACGCAGATAAAGACATGGAATTCCCTGCCAATCCTAAAATTAAGGCGTCCCCATTGGTTGCAAGCTGGGGTCCGTTTAAATCTAATGTGATTAATGTATCCAAGGCGGGTGAATTGCAATCGACTGCGGTGCGTTTGATGGATAGAGCGGGTTATCGCTAGTAATATATGAATTGCAATTGTTGACGTCAGGCTCGCAGATAGGATTTGTTTCTTGTAAGCGATAGTGACTCGTTGCATAGTACGGGCAAGCAGATTTTCTGTCTTGCCCGTTTCTCTTAGGAAAATGGAAAGACACCACTGCGCTAAAGACTAAGCAGATATCCACGAACAATACGAAAGCACGGGTAAACCTGCTTATTTCTCTTGGTTTTCTCTGTATAGCTCTGTGTCCTCCGTATTCTCTCTGGTTCAAGATTTGGGTTTTATTAATGATGCAAAAACTGTTCTCTAAAGGAACTCTGTACGCGCTGCCAATCGCCTTGCTGACCTTGATTCCTCTCTTGGTGGTGCTGTCTTCCTTTTTGCATCCACAGCCAGAAATCTGGCAACACCTTTCCGAATATGTTTTACCCCGTGTCCTTAAAAACACCGCAATTTTAATGCTAGGCGTAACGGTGGGTGTGCTGCTGCTGGGTGTTTCCCTTGCTTGGCTCACTGCCGTCTGTGATTTTCCTCTGCGGCGGTTTTTTGCTTGGAGCTTGATGCTGCCTCTGGCTATGCCCGCCTATGTATTGGCGTTTGTGCAAGTTGGCCTGCTGGATTTTACTGGCCCGGTGCAAACGCTCTTGCGTGAATGGACGGGGGATTCATCTTGGTTCCCACGTATTCGCTCTACGGGCGGCGTGATTTTGGTGCTCACCCTCGCGTTTTATCCCTATGTATATTTATTAGCGAGAAACGCGTTTTTAACTCAGGGTAAGCGTGGCATCGAAGCTGCGCAAATGCTGGGTATGTCTAGGCGCATGGCGTTTTTTCGCGTGGTTTTACCGATGTCACGGCCCTGGCTGATTGGTGGGGTGTTATTGGTGCTGATGGAAACGCTGGCCGATTTTGGCACGGTTTCTATTTTTAATTACGACACCTTTACTACGGCGATTTATCAATCGTGGTTCTCCTTGTTTAATTTACCGGCTGCATCGCAGCTGGCGTCCATCTTAGTGCTGTTTGTGTTGGCGCTGGCCGTGGCCGAGCAATGGGGGCGGGGTCGTCGGCATTACGCCGTGCGCAGCGGATCGGCTGAACGGATTGTTTTGCGCGGTACTGGCCGATATCTGGCATTGATCTGGTGCAGCATTGTGCTACTCATCGCGTTTGTGGTCCCCTTTATTCAGCTTTTGGTTTGGGTAAAAAGCGTGTGGGCGATGGATTTTGACGAGCGCTATCCGTGGTTTATTTTGCGCTCGATTGCCATTGGCGTGATGGCGGCGTTGCTGGTAACAGGCTTGGGCTTGATCTTGGTCTATGCGCAGCGTCGTTACCGCGACACACGTTGGCTGGTACGTATCGCCACCTTGGGTTATGCCGTGCCGGGAACGGTGCTGGCGGTGGGCGTGTTTATCCCCATTGCTTGGCTGGATAATCTATTGATCCCCATCTTGGCTTACTTTGGCATTGTCACCACGCAAGTTTTAAAGGGCACTTTGGCGGTGATGTTGCTGGCGCTGGCCGCGCGTTTTATGGCTGTGGCCTTTGCGCCTATCGATACCGCCATGCAGCGGATTACCCGCAATCAGGAAGACGCGGCACGATCGCTGGGTCTTTCGTCGAGACAAGTATTAAGACGCGTGCACCTGCCCTTGCTGCGTGGTGGGCTGCTTACGGCTTTACTCATTGCTTTTGTCGATGTGATGAAAGAAATGCCGATTACCTTGATGACCCGCCCCTTTGGCTGGGACACCTTGGCGGTGCGTGTATTTGAGATGACGTCAGAAGGCATGTGGGAGCGCGCAGCCCTGCCGAGTTTCTTTATTGTGTTGATGGGCTTGATCCCGGTCATTCTGCTGGTCAGGAAAACCGAGGACTGATGTTGGGAAGTTAAAAAGGTCTGTAGGCACAGAGAAAGGCGGGAGAACACAAAGCACACAAAGAAAAACGAAAGAGTGAAAGATATTCCTAGGTTTTATCTAAGTTTCATTTGTAGAGAAGTCCTCTTTGTTTTTCTCCGTGTCCTCTCTTGTTTAGCTCTGTGTTCTCCGTGTCTACAGAACTTAGGTTTGGTTTGGTCTGTTTTAAGGGTTTATATGCTGAAAATATCTGATCTTGCGATTGCCCTTGGTGGTCGTACCGTGGTTGAAAACTTATCGCTGCATTTGCAAGCGGGCGAGATTGGCTGTCTGTTGGGTGCTTCCGGCTGCGGCAAAACCACGGTTTTGCGTGCCATTGCCGGCTTTGAGAAGCCGGCTGCGGGTGAGATTACGCTGGCGGGGAATAAAGTCAGCAGCGCTGCCAAAATGTTGCCGCCAGAGCAGCGTCAGATTGGTATGGTGTTTCAGGATTACGCGCTTTTTCCTCATCTTACTGTGGCGGGAAATATTGCTTTTGGCTTGAGGGGGGAAAGCAAAGCTGAGCAAGACAAGCGCGTGGCCGATGCTTTGCAATTGGTTGGATTAGGTCATGTTGAGCATCGCTATCCGCATGAATTATCAGGTGGCCAGCAGCAGCGTGTGGCACTGGCAAGGGCATTGGCCCCACGTCCACAGCTCTTATTGCTGGATGAGCCGTTTTCAAATTTAGATGTAGAGCTGCGTGAAAGACTGGGGCAGGAAGTGCGCACCATTTTAAAAGCGGCGGGCATGACGGCGATTTTAGTCACCCATGATCAAAGAGAGGCCTTTGCAGTGGCCGATAAAGTGGGCGTGATGACGGAAGGTAAAATCCGCCAATGGGCCACGCCTTACGATTTATACCACCGGCCTCTGGATCGTTTTGTGGCCGATTTTGTCGGTGAAGGCGTACTTCTGTCTGGTGTGGTGGCTGAGGGCGGCAAAGTGAAAATCGAGCTAGGCGTGATCGATGGCTCTATGCCTGAGGATTGCTGCTTAGGTTGCACTGCCGATGTGCTGGTGCGCCCGGACGATGTGCTGCATGATGATGCAAGTATAATGAAAGCCACCGTGCTGGCTAAAGCATTTCGAGGTGCACAATTTCTTTACACGCTGGCTCTGCCATCAGGGCAAAAAGTATTATCGCTGGTGCCTAGTCATCACAATCACGCCGTGGGTGAGGATATTGGCATACGCCTAGAAATTGATCATGTGATTGCGTTTAAGCGAGCCTAATAGGATGCACATTAGAAATCTGACGATTCACGATGCCGCCGCTCTAAAGGCGATTCGGCTAGAAGCCGTGCAAGATTCCCCTGTCTCCTTTATGCCAAATGTATGAGAAGTACGCGCCCGAAGTATTGAAAGCTTTGCGCAGCTGCTCAGTGATCCGCAAGATGCCGTTTATGGTGTATTTGTAGAGGCTGATTTAATTGCGATTGCAGGATTAAGGCGTAATAGCGCTACAAAATTAAAGCATAAGGCTAATATATTCGGCGTTTATACCCAAGCTGCTCAGCGAAAAAAAGGCATTGCCCGCCGCTTATTACTAACGCTGCTTGATGACGCTTATTCTGATCCTCATCTGGTGCAAATTACCTTGAGCGTAAATACAGAAAATAAAAATGCCAAAGCGCTGTATTACGCCTTGGGCTTTGAGCTTTATGGGCTAGAGAAAAATGCCATGCTGGTCGATGGCGTATTTATTCATGAAGAGCAGTTAGTGCTCTATGTGCCTGATCGCGTGGCGCTGAGAAATTAAAGGGCGCGGGCTTAGGCTGCTAATAATCTTTAATAAGATGATAAATTGATGGTGATTCCAGAATTAATACGCCCTTATTGGGATAAATTCCAAGCAAGTATAGGCGTCGATGTTTCCGCACGTTTTTATAGCGCTTCTTATTTTGACGGCAATGAAGCAAGTGCAAATGAATTGGCCGCATTAATTTTGGCAGGAGTGAAGCGCGCCACGGCAGGCCCATTATGTGTTTACGAAGCGTCACAGACGCCATTGCCAGAGCCTGGTGCTTTGAGTGTGGTAACAAATTGGCTGGGCGAACCACTGTGTATTATTGAAACCAAAAATGTGATGATTATTCCATTTGATGAAGTAAATGAAGCCTTTGCCAAGCGAGAGGGCGAGGGGGATTTTTCGCTTGCATATTGGCGAGATGCGCATTGGGCTTACTGTACAAGAGCATGCCAGCCTCTTGGAATAATGGCCGACCTGAAGATGCAGATGGTTTGTGAAGAGTTTGAGTTGATTTATATTGCCTAGGTTTTGCGACTAGGTTGAAAACACAGTGTGCGTGGCGCTGTCGACATGTTTATTGCGCAGAATTGATTTCAGGATGCGCCATCAGTACTTGCTGGCGCATTGCCAGTAGCTCTGTCACTTTTCTTTCTTGCTGGGCAATGAGTTCAGGTGCGATGCCTAGTGCTTTGCCTTTTCGAATATCCTCCTGTAGTTGCGCGATCTGTGCCGGTACGGCCTTACTAAAGGCGGCAAGCTCTTGCACATTTTGCCGTGCTTCATACTGCTGGTAGGCGGCGTGATCGGCGAGCTCTGTTGGGGTCGCTGCTATTTTCTGCTCTTGCCTGACGATGGGTGGGGTGCGTGATTCACCGTTAATACGGGCCTCAGCCATGCTTTCGGCGGCGGGTACTTCTGCCGCTTGGGCGGTTTGATTGCCCGCTTCTGGGTAAAAACGAGCAAGCCAATGTTTATCGGGTGCTGCTGAAGGCTTTATCTTGGCTGTAGTGATGGCCATGGTAGGCGCTTGGCTTTCTTCTTTGTTTTGTAGCCAGAAAAAAACGGCAATCAGACCCGATGTGAGAATGAGATATTTCATTTTAAATTCAGCTTTATTTTACCTATGGATGGATTGATTTCAATTTTTGCATTTTCCCATTGCTGGTCCAGTAGGCGCTTAAATTGCGCTCTGGATTTTTGCAGTGCGATTTGTGCGCTGGCTGCATAGCGCACCGATTCTGAATCGGCGGCTTGATAGTCTTCTACGCGCTGCTCAACTTTAATGATTTCCCAAGTTGCCTTTTCATCCGGGCCAACTGGGGAGCGAAAGGCTTGGGATATATCGGTTTGGCTAAAGGCAATTTGTTCAACCCAGTTTAATGCGCCCTGATGTGTAATCCAGCCTAAATCTCCTCCTTTTTCCGCATCGCTGGCAATCGAATGTTGCCGGGCAATGGCTGCAAAGTCTTCACCTAGTTTTAATTGCAGGATCAGCGTTTTGGCTAGTGCTTCATTATTCACGCGGATATGCCGAGCTTTCACTTTGGCAATGCGTTTGAATTCATTTTTATGTTTGCGATAATAATCGGCTATTTCAGCAGGGCTGGTTTTTTTTGCTAATTGATTCAAGTAATCGCTGACATCATGTTGATCGCCTATGCCATAGATTTTCATCAGCGCTTCGGCGTCTTCTTGGTCTTTTAAGCTGCGGCGGTAATCATTGACGGCTTGCGCCCCAAATTGTTTGCTTGCCCAATCAATGATAAATAAATTGGCAAAGGCAATTTGAATTTGCTGATTTAAATACTCTTGATTTTTGGCGTATAGCTCGATTCGGCCCTGCACATTTTGCCGATGATAAATATCGTAAAGTGTGAGGCTGCCTTTCGTGGTGAGCTGATAGCGTACAAGGGTGATTTCTTTGGCGCGATTGATTTGCTCAGGTTTTAAGGAGTATTCCAGATTGATTTGCTTGGCAGGGCCAAATACGACTTCTTGCTGCGTGGCACTTAAGGTGTTTTCTTCGATATATAAGCTTTTTAGCGTGCCGCCGGGAAGTGCTTGCACGGCTTTCTCTAGTTCTTTGCCATAGATAGCACGCAATGAGGAGGCTAGTCTGTCTTCGATGGCGATGTCACGGGCAAAGGCAATTCTGCTGGCGGGGTGGAGTGCTTCGGGCGGATATAGGCGGCGTGCTTCGGCGGCCAGTAAGCGCTGGCTGAGCATCTGTGCAAGCTGGTCTGCTGAGCTAAGGGTTTTGCCGCTAGCTAGCTGTTGCATATTGCTCAGGCTGAATGAATGCAGGGCTTCATCATCAAGCTTTGCTGCGATGTTTTTATGGCTGAGCTGATAGCTGATGAGTGCGTGACTTGTGCTGCTGATCAAAGCCAGCATGAGCCAAACGAGGCGCTTAAGCATGAGGTATATCCACATTGAGCAACACGGCGCTGGCCGTGTTGCTTGTCATTAAATTACTGAGCGAGGCGTTCTGCTGAGCGGTTTAAGATATGAACCACCATGGCAATAGCATGCGGGATCATTAGTTTGGCTACACGCACGCGATCGCTATGATCGCTTGAAGATAAAACGATGCCACCATTTTTATAAGAATAAGTGCCGCCTTCGGTGAGTAGAGGGCGGATGTCGGTGTCGGTGGCTTTGAGCGGGCTAAAGTCTTTTAAGGCGGCAGAGATAAGCGCAGGATTATTTAGTTGTTCTGAATCGTAATAATCTTTAACCCATGTTTCCCAGCCAGAGTGATTATTGGCCGAGGTGGTCCATGTGTGGTGGGGTTGCAGCAAATCGGTGGTATGCATCACAAAGCCCAGTGTTTGCGCGCTAGGCTTTGCTAGAAATTGCTGCCACCAATACTGGCCTAGATTGTCGATAGGCTGAAAAGGCATGGTTTCAAAATCGGCATACATATTGGCCGATGATTTTCCGCCAAGGCGGTAATGCGCTTCAGTCAGCCCGTAACTATTGTATTTGGAGCTATCGCCGAACCAGCCTTTTAGGCCGCCTGCGCCATCGTCGAGGTAATCACCAATCAACCAAGTTTTTGCCAGCTTATCGATATCGCCTGCAACGGTCAGCTTGGCATAGTTGTAGCCGCCAAATTTATTACCGTGCACATCAGGGCCAGAGGTGTGGTTTTGAAAGTGCCAGTAAGAGGTGTATTGGGCGATTTTTAGTGTGCTGTATACCGGCGAGATCTGACAGCTACCCGTCGTTGCTCCGCAGAGATAAGTGTCAGCAAAGTCATCCACATCGTAAGCGCCTTGGCCTACCGTGTTGGCAAACTGCTCCCAGGTAAAGCCTGCCTTGCTAATGCCAGCGGCTAATTTTTGATATTGATTGCTGTCGGGATTGTTTTTAATAAAGGCCATGGCATCTAGGACGATGCGCTTATGTGTGGTTTGATCCCATGCTTGAGCAGGGGCGGATATAAAGCAAGCAAGGGTCAATGCGCTTAAAACAAATTTCATCTTTTGCTCCGTAACTGACTCAAGGGGACGTCATAGTGGTTGATTGACCCAAGGGTAGGTCTATGCCAGTGGCGCAGAGTAGCAAGCAAAAATGACGCTTGTTTGTAAGATTTATGACGATATGAATAGAGTATTCTGAGTAGCTTGTGATCGCTCTAATAGGAAGATATAGCCCTTATTGCTGGCAGGCGTGACTCAATGCGCCTGTCCTACATCTTAGGTGTTGAACTTCATAAATGCATGAAAGGTGGTGTATGACTTTACAACTGCAGAAAGTAACTGATTTGCAGAAATATTTAGGAGCGGATGCGATATTTGGATGCTCTGAAAATGAGCGGCTTCCCGCTTTTGTTGCCGAGCGTGCGATTCAAATGTTGCGAGCGGGTGTGCCAGAGCGCTGGGCTAGGCCGTTTTATATGCTGCGTCGCATTGATCAAGTGGTGCTTGGAAGTTGCGGCTTTAAACAAGCGCCCATTAAGGGACGGGTAGAGCTTGGTTATGCCGTGTTGCCCATTTATCAGCGCCAAGGTTTTGCAACGGCGGCGGTGGCAGAGTTAATGCGGCTGGCTTTTTTGAGGGAGGAGGTTGATGAGGTCTTGGCGCAAATCAATCCAGATAATGTCGCTTCAATCAAAGTAGTGCAAAAGCTGGGGTTTGAGCGCGGTGAGAGCCTTGTTGACGAGGATGGCGAGCCATTGGTGCAGTGGATCGCCTCCCGTAAGTGCTTTAAGAAATAATGCGTGCCGCCACTGATGGGCGTGTGCTGCTAGCTTGCTAGGAAATTCGACACGTAAGCAAGAGCGCATGCCCATCTCTGCGCCTTGAATCACATCACTTGCCATGTAGCAATTCTAAATCGCTATCAAATCGTCATTCCCGCGCAGGCAGGAATCCAGTGGCGCTGCTGGATTCTCGATAAAAGCACGCGGGAATGACGGTTTTTTTTGGGGGGGGGGTAAAGCGCCCCATTTAGAATGATTGCTATGAATGAGGATGGATTTAGGGTGGCTGCCTGCCATGGGGGTAGCAGCTCAGGGTTTATGTGGATTGGCTTGGGTTGGTGAGTTGTTTTTGCATAAAAAAGCGCGCAAAACCCTTGGGGTAGTCGGCTAGTTCGCCAAAGCAGCTGTAGCCAAGTTGCTCATAAAAGCCTCTTGCTTGAAATTCAAATGTATCGAGCCATGCCCCGTGGCAGCCACGCAATATTGCTTCTTGTTCGGCTTGTTTGAGTAGCGTTGTGGCAATGCCTTGGCCACGTAGTGCTTCGGGCACCACTAATAATTCTGTAAACAACCAGCCAAAGTGAGTGTAGCCCCATAGGCCGCCAATCACCTGATCCTCTTTATCTCTTATTGCAATTACAAGAGGGCGATGCTCGCTAGGGGCGGTTTGGCTTTGGTTGTAAGCACGTAGCGGGGCTACGATGCCTTGGCGCACCAGCTTATCGTCTTGGTCGCTGAGGCTTAGTGAGTATTGCTGCATCTCTATTCTCCTTGTTTTGAAATGGATCGCTTAATTGCCACGCACAATCGGATCAATGCCCATGCGTTTTAGTTTTGCTGCTGCGGCATCGGCACTGGCTTTGTCTTTAAACGGGCCAATTTGCACACGGGTTTCGGCAAAGGCGGGGATGCCTGCGGCTTTAAGTTGGCTGAGTAATTTGCCTGCATTTTGTGCTTGCAAGAAAACACCTGCTTGCACGGTATAGCCATTTGGGGTGTGCTGCGCGGCTGGATAAGGGAGTGGCGCAGCGACGGGTGTGCTTTGCGGGGCTTGGGTCACTGACGCAGGGCGGGTTGTTGGCTCAGGTTTGGCTGCAGTCACGGCGCTTTCTGGTGCGGGTTTTTGTGTGCTGCTGACCGCTGGATTAATGGCTTCTAGTTTAAGTGTTGGCTTGCTGATGCTTGGGCGGGGTGTCAGCGAGGGCGGCGTTGGTGTTGGTCTACGGTTAGCGCCTTCGATGACGCCTGATGCCGAGCTGGATGCAATGGGTGCATGCACACTCAGTGCGCTGCTGGCTTCTATGGCGGCACTGGCGATGGGGGCGCTTGTTGGAAGTGGCAAGGGCTCTACTTCAGTGACCGGTGGGGCGATAAGGGGAATGGGCGTGAGGACTGAGGGTGGTGCTTCTTTTTGCTGATCTAGCCAGTTGATGCCAAAGAGCACCAGTACAATTAATGTGGCCGCAATGCCAAGTCGCCATGCTAGTTGTACTTTTAGGCGACGTTGGGATTCTTGCTGCAAGATGGGGTCTAGTGCGTCATTCATTGCTTGATTTCGCTTGGTGTTGTTATCAATAGCGCTTAGGGCGGGTGAAGCCCGCCGATTTCACTTCAATTTGTTCGCAAGGTTAGCTGGTGCCCAATGTTTTACGCTGCAGCTCGGCACTACGTGGGTCGATTTTGCATAAATTAGTTCACAAGATTAGCTGGTGCTCAATGTTTTACGCTGCTGCTTGGTACTACGTGGGCCGATTTCGCATAAATTTGTTCACAAGATTAGCTGGTACCCAATGTTTTACGCTGCTGCTTGGTACTACGTGGGCCGATTTCACATAATTTTGTTATAATGTTCGGCTAATCCAATTTTTGCTGGGTAAATGCATCACGATGAGTGCTTGTTTTTGCCTGTTCCGATTGAATTTATGTGTAGGGAAGGCATTTAAGCTGCTGAATCCATTTGTACAGCTTGCGTAATTTGCAAGCAGGCTAGCTGACTTTTTTATACGCTGCAAATGTTTTACTTATAAAACCACCTCTGGAGAATTACATGACTATCGAACGCACTCTTTCTATCGTTAAGCCTGATGCAGTTGCAAAGAACGTAATTGGTAAGATCTACGATCGTTTTGAGTCAGCCGGCCTTAAAGTTGTTGCTGCTAAAATGAAACAGTTGTCCCGCGCTGAAGCTGAAGGCTTCTACGCTGTACATGCTGCACGTCCTTTCTTTAACGACCTCGTGAACTTTATGATCTCCGGTCCAGTCATGATTCAAGCACTGGAAGGCGAAGGCGCGATCTTGAAGAACCGTGATTTGATGGGCGCAACCAATCCTAAAGAAGCAGTTGCCGGCACAATCCGTGCTGATTTCGCTGATTCTATCGATGCAAATGCGGTACACGGTTCTGATTCTGCTGAAAATGCAGCGATCGAAATCGCTTACTTCTTTGCTTCATCCGAAGTTTACAGCCGCTAATTAAGCTTGCCAGATGCTTGGTGTCTGGCGGGTTTATTGTGAGTAATGTGCTGGGCAGTAAGCTGCATAGTAACTTGCTTGGCACATCTCGCAGCTGTAGTAGCTGAGTAGTGATTTTTATAGTGGGTAAGAGTAATGTCAGTTAATTTGTTGGATTATGATGCGGCGGGTTTGGCCGAGTTGATGGCGCAATATGGCGAGAAGCCGTTTCGCGCCAAGCAGTTGATGAAGTGGATTCATCAGCGCGGCGAGCCAGATTTTGATGCGATGACCGATATCGCCAAATCGTTTCGGCAAAAACTGGCCTTAGATGCAGCAGTCACACCGCCTGGCTTAATGGCGGAGCAAATTGCTAAAGATGGCACGCGTAAATGGCTGCTGGATGTGGGTACGGGCAACGGCGTTGAAGCGGTGTTTATTCCCGAAGACGACCGAGGTACGCTTTGCGTGTCGAGTCAGGTGGGCTGTGCGCTTGATTGTGGTTTTTGCTCAACGGCGCGTCAGGGCTTTAACAGAAATTTAAGCACGGCTGAAATCATTGGTCAGCTGTGGTGGGCTAATCGCCGCATGTCTCTGGATGCTTCGCGTCTAGGTGATGCAGGCTTGGCCGACAATAGAAATGGCGACACCCGCATTGTGTCTAATGTGGTGATGATGGGCATGGGCGAGCCACTGGCTAACTACGATAATGTGGTGGCTGCCATGAAACTGATGCTGGATGACAATGCTTACGGCTTGTCTCGCCGCCGCGTCACCTTGTCTACATCTGGCATTGTGCCGGCGATTGATCGCTTGCGTGAAGATTGTCCGGTGGCATTAGCGGTGTCCTTACACGCGCCTAATGATAGAATCCGTGACGATATCGTGCCTATTAATAAAAAATACCCGCTGCACCAGTTATTAGCAGCGTGTACACGTTATTTAGAAAAGGCACCGCGTGATTTTATTACCTTCGAATATGTGATGCTCGATGGTATTAATGACAGCGTAGAAAACGCGCGCGAACTTGTGGCTTTGGTGCGTGATGTGCCCTGTAAATTTAATTTGATTCCGTTTAATCCATTCCCTAATTCGGGCTTTAAACGCTCGCAAAGAGATGCAATCTTACGGTTTCGTGATATTTTAATAAACGCGGGTTATATCGCCACGGTGCGTAAAACGCGTGGTGATGATATTGATGCCGCTTGTGGTCAATTAGCAGGGCAAGTATTAGATAAAACCCGCCGCGTTGAAAAGCGCTTGGCAGGCGATGCACAAGCAATTATTTTCCATCCTCAGAGTGGCGATATTCAATGAAATTACGCGCGTTTGTAATGATGGCTATCTTGATTTCTACTTCTTTAGCGAGTGCTGCAGAAGGGGAGGAAGATCGTGCCTCTTTGCGAACGCAATTGGGCGCAGAGTATTTAAAGCGTGGCCAATATGCCGTTGCGATTGATGAGGTGAATAAGGCGCTAGCGGTTAATTCATCTTATGCGCCTGCTCACAATGTGATGGCCTTAATTCATGCCGAATTGGGTGAAGATGAGGCGGCAAGACAATCTTTTACCCGTGCAGTACAGTTGTCGCCAAATGATGCGGATATTAATCATAATTATGGTTGGTATTTATGCCAAAAAGGGCAGTTTCCAGAAGGGATTCAATTCCTATTGGCGACACAAAAAAATGCACTATATAGTACGCCCGATAAATCATTACTTGCTGCAGGGCAATGCGCATTAAAGAGTGGTGATGAAGCGGCGGCAAAAACATATTTTGAGCGTGCATTACGGATTCGCCCAGATAGCTTGGCTGCTAGAGCAAAGCTGGTAGAGTTTGGTATGCGAAATAAAGATACTGGGCTAGCCAAACGATATTATTTAGAATTACAACGTTTGACGCCAAGTACGGCTGAGCTGCTTTGGTTAGGGATTCAGCTTGAGCATCAAATCGGCAATAAAGAGTCAGAAAACAAGCTGGCAGAGCAATTACGCAAGAAATTCCCCGATTCGCAAGAAATGGTCCGCCTCTTAAGCGGTTCGTATGATTGATTAACGGATGTGTATGACCGAAATAATTGATTCCTCTTCAGAGCCCCAATCGTCGCTAAATACCGGCCTATCTGCGGGCGCCACTTTAAAAGCACGTCGAGTTGAGTTGGGCTATACGCTCGATAAAGTGTCGGCGCAGCTTAAGCTGACACCGCGTCAAATTGATGCGATCGAAAATGAGCGCTTTGACGAATTGCCCGGCAATACCTTTGTGCGTGGCTTTGTGCGTAATTACGCACGTTTCCTCGATTTGCCGATGGCCCCTTTGCTTGCGCATTTAGAGACTTGCTTGCCGCTGGAGCGCCAACAGGCGGCCTTACCGCGGGTGAATGAAGATGCTTCGGTGTTGCTAGGTGGTGGAGGCGGGCGTAGTAGTCCCGTAGTTTTGGTTTTGGTCGTGCTGGCAGCGTTTGCTGTGGGTGTGGGTGGCGTGGTTTGGTATTTGCAGCAGCTTGCTCAGCCCGAACTGGTGGCCTCGGCCACGGTTGCCCTACCTAAGGTAGTGGTGCTTGAAGAAGCCAGCGCAGTGGCGAGTGCCGTTGCGGTAGAAAGCCAAGTGGCCAGTGTCGTTGCTGAAGAGGCGGTAGGGGCTGTTGTGTTGAATCCTGCTAGCGCTCCGGTCGCCAAGGCCAGTGAAGTTGTGGCGGCTAGCAAGGCTGAGCTGAGCATTGCCGTACAGCAAGATTCTTGGGTTCAGGTACAAGACGCCACTGGCGCAAAATTAGTAAGCGAATTACTCAAGCCCGGTGTGGTTAAAAGCGTAGCGGGTGTTGCTCCTTACCGTTTGAAGATTGGTAATGCGCCATATACCCAGCTGACATTCCGCAATAAACTCGTGGATTTAACCACGTATACCAACGGCGTTGTAGCGACTTTCGAGTTGAAATAAACCCCTAGAGCTGAAGTAGACCATGACAACGATTTCAATTCCCCGCCGCAAAACACGTCAAGTACAGATTGGTAATGTCTGGGTGGGCAGTGATCATCCAGTCGTCGTACAGTCGATGACTAATACCGATACCGCCGATGCAGCCGCCACGACCAAGCAGGTATACGAGCTATGGAAAGCGGGCTCTGAGGTGGTGCGCATTACCGTCAATAGCCCAGAAGCCGCAGCACAAGTGGCGACGATTCGTGCCAATTTAGATGCAATGGGCTGTGACGTGCCTTTGGTGGGGGATTTTCACTTTAATGGGGATCGCTTGCTGAGAGATTACCCAGAGTGTGCACAAGCTTTAGGAAAGTACCGAATTAACCCCGGCAATGTAGGCAAGGGGAGTAAGCGCGATGAAAAATACGCGTTTATGATTGAGCAGGCGATTAAGTATAAAAAGCCAGTGCGTATTGGTGTGAATTGGGGCTCGCTCGATCAAGCCGTTGTGGTAAAGCTGATGGATGCCAACGCTAAGTTGGCGCAGCCTTTGTCTGCTGATGCGGTAATGCGTGAGGCGCTGATTGTCTCTGCGCTAGAATCGGCTGATCAGGCAATTAGCTGGGGTTTAGACCCAAATCAAATTTTGCTTTCTTGTAAAGTATCGCATGTGCAAGATTTGATTTCGGTGTATCGCGCCTTGGCAGCGCGCTGCGATTATCCGCTGCATTTAGGCTTGACTGAAGCAGGTATGGGTTCGAAAGGGATTGTGGCCTCAACAGCCGCTTTGTCGGTCTTGATGCAAGAAGGTATCGGCGACACGATCCGTATCTCGCTTACGCCTGAGCCGGGTGGCGATCGCTGTACTGATTCTGCAAACCATGGGTTTGCGCTCATTTACGCCGCTTGTAACCGCGTGCCCCGGTTGTGGTCGTACTTCTTCTACCGTATTTCAAGAATTAGCCTCGAGCATTCAAACCTTTTTACGTGAGCAAATGCCCATCTGGCGTTTGCAATATCCGGGCGTAGCCGACATGACCGTGGCGGTGATGGGTTGTGTTGTGAATGGCCCCGGCGAGTCCAAATTGGCTGATGTGGGAATTTCTCTGCCAGGTACGGGTGAAATTCCTGTTTGCCCCGTTTATGTAGATGGTGAAAAAACCGTTACCCTAAAGGGCGATCAAATCAGCGAGTCTTTCCAAGCCATTGTGCTGGATTATGTGCAAACGCGTTACGGCGAAGGCGGAGCAAAGCGTCAGGAACTCCGCCCTAAGGTGATTGCACTGAAGGTGATTTAAATGATTGAGGGGGCGTGTTTATCACTGCCCCTTAAGGCGTGGCCCAGGATATTTGTGCTCAATACCGAGCTAAGAAAAGATATACATCTAATCAAACTAAAACTAAGAAAAAAATAAATGTCTAATCAAATTCAAGGTGTTCGCGGCATGAACGATGTTCTGCCGGATGCGTCCCCAGCATGGCTTTATTTTGAGCAGGTCACGCGCGATTGGTTGGCCGCTTATGGCTACAAAAATATTCGTATGCCAATTGTAGAGTCGACCCATCTCTTTGTGCGTGGTGTTGGGGAACACACCGATATTGTAGAAAAGGAGATGTATTCCTTTGAAGATAAGCTCAACGGTGAAAAGCTAACTCTGCGCCCAGAAGGTACAGCAGGCTGCGTGCGCTCTTGCGTTGAGCATGGCTTGCTGTATAAGCAAACACAGCGTCTTTGGTATATGGGCCAAATGTACCGCCACGAGCGCCCGCAAAAAGGCCGCTATCGTCAGTTTCATCAGATCGGTGTTGAAGCGTTTGGTATGGCAACGCCCGATGTTGATGCTGAGGTGATTTTGATGCTGGCTGATCTATGGGCGCGATTCGGTTTGAAAAACGTCAGCCTAGAAATCAATTCACTGGGCGATAAAGATGAGCGTGCCGCGCATCGCGAGGCTTTGATTGCGTATTTAGAAGCTTTTGTGGATATCTTGGATGAAGATGGCAAGCGCCGTCTGTATACCAACCCGCTGCGAGTACTGGATACTAAAAACCCTGCCTTGCAAGAAATGGCAGAAAACGCGCCTAAGTTAATCGATTTTCTGGGCGATAATTCACGTCAGCACTTCGATGGCGTAAAAGCCTTGCTTGATGCTGCTGGGATAGCTTATAGGGTGAATTCGCGTCTAGTGCGTGGGCTTGATTATTACAACCGAACCGTCTTTGAGTGGGTAACTACTGATCTAGGCTCGCAAGGTACCATTGCTGCCGGTGGCCGTTACGATACGCTGGTAGAAATGCTTGGTGGCAAACCTTGTCCTGCCGTTGGTTTTGGTATGGGAATCGAGCGTATTTTGTTGTTGCTAGAAGAGCAAGCTGTTCCTGTGCCACAGGCTGTGCCTGATGTGTATCTTGTTCACTTAGGTGATGTAGCGGGGCGTTTGGCGTTTGTAACGGCGCAGCAATTGCGCGCGACGGGTCTTGCTGTTGTATTGCATTGTGGTGGCGGTAGTTTTAAATCTCAGTTTAAGAAGGCGGATGCAAGCCAAGCACGGTTTGCAGTTGTTATTGGCGAAGCAGAGGCAGAAGCGCTGTCTGCTAATGTAAAAACACTGAATGGCGTAGGGGCTGGTGAGCAGCGCACAGTTGCCCTTGCTGAACTTGCAACGCATCTCTCTAACACACAAGAAGGGAAGTAAAGACATGGCTTTCGATCTACAAGAACAAGAACAAATTGCACAATTTAAAGCATGGTGGGATAGCTGGGGCAAGTTGATTGCGGTGGGTTTTGTTGCCGCATTAGTTGCTTATGTGGGTTGGAAGGCATGGAATGCCCATTTGGCATCTCAGTCTGCCAAGGCTGGCGTGCTCTATGCCGAATTGGATAAGCTGGCGGCTCTTAAAGATGCTGCAAAAATGAAGCCTGTTGTTGAGTCTTTGAAAAAAGACTTCACGAGTTCGGCTTACACACCACGGGCCGCCTTGCTTTTGGCTAAAACCAGCGTAGACGCAGGTGATGTTGCTACGGCAACAACGCAATTGCAGTGGGTGATTGCCAGCGCAAAAGAAGCGGGCCTGCGTGATGTATCTCGTTTGCGTTTAGCCGCTGTGCAGTTGGATCAAAAAAAGTTTGATGATGCTTTGGCGACTTTAAAGACCAGTGAAGAATCAAGTTTTGCTGGTTTGTTCTTTGAAGCCAAAGGCGATGTTTTGCTGATTAAGGGTGACAAAGCCGCTGCGCGTGAATCCTATAAGCAAGCCGTTGCTAAGCTACCAAAAGACGCACCTAACGTGAAGTTTGTGGAAGTGAAACTGGAAGCCCTGGGGAATTCTTAATGCAAGATCTTTATCGCTTAGTTATTGCTGTGTCATTATTGGGCTTAACGGCGTGTAGCACGGTTAGCAATGCGCCTGAGCCTGCTCCTTTGCCGGTAATCTCACAAAGCTTGGCTGTAGCTAGCCAATGGCGTGCTTCGGTTGGCGATAAAACTTTATTCCGGTTTGTGCCTGCAGTGGATGGTGATTTAGTTGTGCTGGCAGGCTCGCCGGATAAGCTGCAAGCCGTGGATGCGGTCAGTGGCAAAAATCGTTGGCAAATCAAAACCGAACAAGCGATCGCTGGTGGCGTTGGTTTGGGTAGTGATGTAATCGCAGTCGGCTCTGTAAAAGGAGTGGTGCTTGCGTATGACCGTGAGGGCAAGTTCCTCTGGCGTGCTCAGGCCTCTAGCGAAATTATGGCGCCCCCTGCGGTTAGCCAGAAGATCGTCGTGGTAAAAACAGGTGATGGACGTGTTGCGGCTTATGCAGCGGCAGATGGTAAGCAGCTGTGGCAGTATCAAAAGCAATTGCCGAGTTTGATTTTGCGTAATTACGCAGCGGTCACTATTTCTGGCAATGTGGTTTATGCTGGTTTGTCGGGTGGGCGTTTAGTGGCTCTATCTTTGCAAGATGGTCGCGTGCTATGGGATAGCCCTGTGGCGATTCCCCGTGGCGCTACCGAGCTAGAGCGCGTAACTGATGTCGTGGCACCTCCTGTGGTCGATGGTCGCTTAGTGTGTGCTGTTGCTTACCAAGGACGAGTCGCTTGCTTTGATGCCACTAGCGGCAGTGCAGCTTGGACGCGTGAGTTATCGAGTTGGTCTGGTTTGGCGATGGATTATCGCTATGTTTATGCAGTAGATGCAGCAGGAAACGTGAACGCTTTTGAGCGTGAAAGTGGCCGTAGTGTGTGGCGCCAAGATAAATTGGCGGCTCGCTTAGTGACGGCTCCTGCAGTATTAGGTAAGTATCTGGTGGTGGCTGATTTTGCAGGCTACACCCATTTTTTAAATACAGAAGACGGCAGTTTTGTCGCACAGCTGGCTACAGATGGTGCGCGCATCGCGGTGAGTCCTTTAGTGGTTGGAGAGCATTTGCTGGTGCAAACGCTATCCGGCAATGTTTTTTCAATAGGCTTAAGTAAATAAATGAAACCTACAATTGCGCTGGTTGGTCGTCCCAACGTCGGAAAGTCCACGCTATTTAACCGGCTGACCAAATCGCGCGACGCACTTGTTCACGATATCCCTGGTCTGACGCGTGACCGTCACTACGGGCACGGTCTGGTCGGCGAGAAGCCTTACCTTGTGGTTGATACGGGTGGTTTTGAACCCGTGGTTGATGAAGGCATTATGTTCGAAATGGCCAAGCAAACTTTGCAGGCCGTTGACGAAGCCGATGTCATTGTTTTTATTGTGGATGGTCGTAACGGCATTACTCCGCAAGATAAAATTATCGCTAATCGCTTGCGCCAGTCCACCCGCCCAGTTTGGGTGGCGGTGAACAAGGTTGAGGGGATGAATGCCTCCGTGGTTTGCGCGGACTTCTTTGAATTAGGCCTTGGCCATCCTGTGGCGATCTCTGCATCGCACGGTGAGGGCGTACGTCTATTGATGAATGAAATTCTGGAAGACTTCCCTGAGCCAGAAGAAGAAGAAGAAGCAGATCACCCCATCTTTGCCATTATTGGTCGTCCAAATGTGGGTAAATCCACTTTGGTGAATGCCATTTTGGGTGAAGAGCGAGTGATTGCTTTTGATCAGCCAGGTACCACGCGTGATTCGATTTATATCGAATTTGATCGCAATGATCGTAACTACACCATTATTGATACGGCAGGTGTGCGTAAGCGTGGCAAGGTTACCGATGTGATCGAGAAGTTTTCGGTGATTAAAACCATGCAAGCGGTTGAAGACGCTAACGTGGCGGTATTGGTGCTGGATGCCACGCAAGAAGTTTCTGATCAAGATGCGCGAATTGCGAGCTTTGTGCTGGAAACTGGCCGTGCTTTAGTGGTTGCGATTAATAAGTGGGAAGCGGCTGATCAATTCCAGAAAGATCTGATTAAGCGTGAAATTACTCGTAAGCTCGGCTTTTTGGAGTTCGCTAAATTCCACTATATTTCTGCCTTACAAGGGCAGGGCGTGGGTGAGTTGTTTGGCTCTATCGATCAAGCTTACGCTGCCGCAATGATCAAAATTCCAACGCCTAAGCTGACTCGTGGCTTGGAAATTGCAATTGAGCGTCAACAGCCGCCTATCGCGGGCAAGATTCGTCCAAAAATGCGCTATTGCCATCAGGGTGGAACAAACCCGCCTGTGGTAATTGTGCACGGTAATGCTTTGGAAAAAGTGCCAGACTCGTATTGGCGTTATCTTGAGCATCACTTTATGAAGATGTTCAATTTGCAAGGTACGCCATTGCGTGTTCAGTTCAAAAAGAACGTCAATCCATTCGAGCACAAAAAGCAAGTGAGTGGCGGTAAGGCAATGCCTATGGTTCATTTGAAGGGTGCTAAACCAAAAAAATACGGTAAACGCTGATAAAGCTTGAAAGTATTTCGCAATTTTCACGCTTGGCATAGAATGCGTTTTGTACTATAACAGTCCGTCGAAAACTGAAATGATTAGCGAAGGGAAGGGTAATAAACGAAGAATTAACAGTGCGTATATAAAATTAAGCGCTGTTGTCTTGTTTCTTATCTGAGTAATGTAGCTACAAACGGTTTTCAGCGGACTGACAAGCGTAAGACCCATCTGTCTCTATCAAGATATAACAAAAATTTGGAGAAAAAAATAATGAGCACTAAGGGGCAAATGTTGCAAGACCCATTCTTAAATGTACTGCGTAAAGAGCATGTACCTGTTTACATTTATTTGGTAAATGGGATTAAGCTGCAGGGACAGATTGAGTCTTTTGATCAATACGTGGTTTTGCTGCGTAATAATGTGACGCAGATGGTTTATAAGCACGCCATTTCAACGGTTGTGCCTTCCCGTCCAGTATCTATTCCGCATGAACACGCCGGCCAGATTGTGGCAGAAGCGGTGGTTGAGGCTTGATTGTAGGGACTGGGCTTGAGGATTCATACCGTTTAAAACCCCGAATGACTGGGTCTTTCGGGGTTTTTTGTGTTGGGCCTACTGGGCTTTACACCTTGTTTTTGAAAAAGGTCATGCATGTTTGAACGCCATAAAGGTGGAGACAGGGCTGTCTTGGTTTGCCTCGATTTTGGTGAGCTTGATTATCAAGATGGCGTTGAAGAATTCGTTCAGCTGGTAGAAAGTGCAGGTGCTCAAATCCTTGCTACGGTAGAGGGTAAGCGCAGCCGGCCTGATCGCGCATATTTTGCAGGTACGGGCAAGGTACAAGAAATAGCAGAGGTTGTTCGTGTGCATGAGGCGGAACTGGTGATTTTTAATCATCCACTTTCTCCTTCGCAAGAGCGCAATCTAGAAAAAGTATTGCAATGCCGTGTGGTTGATCGAACAACGCTGATTTTAGATATTTTTGCCCAACGCGCTCGCACTGCCGAGGGTAAGTTACAGGTTGAATTAGCGCAGCTCTCGCATATTTCCACACGATTGATTCGTGGCTGGACCCACCTTGAAAGACAAAAAGGTGGGATCGGCATGCGTGGTCCGGGTGAATCTCAGTTAGAGACGGATCGTCGCTTATTAGGCACACGTGTTAAGCGTTTAAAAGATCAACTAGCCACGGTGCAAAAGCAGCGGGCCACACAACGCCGAGCACGTGAGCGTAATCGTCAATTTAGTGTGGCAATTGTGGGCTATACCAATGCAGGTAAATCGTCCTTATTTAATGCATTAACTAAATCGAAAATTTACGTTGCAGATCAATTGTTTGCAACGTTGGATACGACTTCGAGAAAGCTATTTCTTGATCCGGAACATTCGATTGTATTGTCGGATACAGTTGGCTTTATTCGCCAATTGCCACATACTTTAGTGGCAGCATTTCATGCTACTTTAGAAGAAACAATTCAAGCCGATTTGTTGTTGCATGTAGTGGATATCAATCATCCATTACGTGACATGCAAATTATTGAGGTGAATAAAGTATTAAGTGAGATTGGTGCGGAACGAATTCCACAATTGATGGTCAATAATAAGATTGATCTGCGCGATCTTCCTCCGAGTGTTGATCACGACGAGTATGGTAGAATTTGCGCCGTGCGTTTGAGTGCTACCCAAGGGACAGGGCTCGATGCACTTCGCGCCGCGCTGCTTGAGGCTTTAAGCCATCCACTAAAAACAGCTGAGTTAACAAATGAGTCAAAATGACCCGCAATGGGGTGGACGCCGAAATGGCCCGCCTGATCTGGATGAAATTATTCGTAATATCACAAGCAAAATATCGCGTCTCTTAGGTGGCGATGGTGCGCCTCCCTCAGGGGGAAGTAGCCGTGGTGGCTTGGGTACTGCTGTAGTCGTTGCAGTTGCCGTGGCGGTATTGTGGGCTGCTTCTGGGTTTTATGTGGTGGATGAGCGTGAAAATGCCGTCATTATGCGTTTTGGACGTTATGTAGAAACGGTAGAAAAGCCGGGTCTGCATTGGCATTTGCCTTGGCCGGTTGAATCACGCGAAATCGTGAATATGACTGAAATTCGCAGTTTGGAAGTCGGAACGCCAGGCGGTGAAGGCCGTGCAGGTGACGAGTCCATGATGCTGACTGGGGATCAAAATATCCTCGAAGTCCGTCTAGAAGTGCAATACAACCTCAAATCTGCTCATGACTTTGTATTCTTTAACCGCACAACCGATCGTGATGCTAAAGACTTGGTTAAGCAGATTGCACAAACTGCGATTCGTGAAGTAGTGGGTAAGAATAAAGTCGATTACGTTCTGAATGAAGGGCGCGGTAAGATCGGTGAAGACACCAAGGAAATCGTACAAAGCCTGCTTGATCGTTACGGTGTAGGTGTTGCGGTTTCTCGTGTGAATATCTCAGATGTACAGCCGCCTGATCAGGTGCAAGCTGCATTTTCTGACGCGGTAAAAGCGCGTCAAGATAAAGCCCGTCTGATTAACGAAGGTACAGCTTACGCGAATGATGTAATTCCTAAGGCGGGCGGTATGGCTGCGCGTCTTTCAGAAGAATCTGAAGGTTATCGCTCACGTGTTGTTTCACAAGCAGAAGGGGATGCCTCCCGCTTTAAGCAGGTGGCTGCTGAATATGCCAAAGCCCCACAAGTGACGCGGGACCGGATGTACTTTGACACGATGCAGCAAGTGTTCCAAAACACGACCAAGTTGTTAATCGATCAAAAGTCGAATGGCAATTTGCTTTACCTGCCTTTGGATAAATTAATGCAAATGACAACGCCAACAGCGCCTGCGGCTACTGAGCCAGCAAAAGCGGCTGATCCTGCTGTAAGTCCAGAAGCTAACCGCACCGTTCGCACTACTGTGCGCGACGGTCGCTAAGGGGAGATGAACATGAATCGAATTCTTCCTGCTTTAGCCTTGGTGCTAGTGGCTTTGTTTGTTTTCTCGACCTCGTTTTTTACTGTTGACCAGCGCCAATATGCGGTGGTGTTTCAGTTTTCCGAAGCGGTTCGAGTCATTAAAAGTCCAGGGATTAACTTTAAGATCCCTTTGTTGCAAGACGTCCGTTACTTTGATAAGCGCATTTTAACTATTGATGAGGAAACGCCTGCGCGTATCCAAACGATTGAAAAAATGAACGTTAAAGTAGATAGCTTTATTAAGTGGAAAGTCGTCGATGTAGAGAAATACTACAAGGCTGTCGGTGTTGACCAACGTAAGGCAGTAGAGCGTTTACGTAATACGGTAAACAATATGCTGCGTGATGAGTTTGGTAAGCGTACGGTGCAAGACGTGATTTCAGGCAAGCGCGATGAAGTGATGGATACGGTGCGCAAAGTGGCCGATTCTGATGCAGCGCGGATTGGTGTGCAAGTGATTGATGTGCGGATCAAGCGCGTTGAGCTAGAAGACGCTACGCTTAATTCTGTGTACGAGCGTATGCAGTCCGAGCGTAAAGCGGTGGCCAATCAAATGCGTGCGGAAGGCTCGGCCGAGGCTGAAAAGATTAAGGCTGATGCTGATCGCCAGCGCGAAGTGACCTTGGCAAATGCTTACAATAAAGCTCAGCAAATTAAGGGTGAGGGCGATGCTAAAGCCGCAGCCATTTATGGTGAAGCCTATGGACGTAATCCAGAGTTCTACTCGTTCTATAAGAGCATGGATGCCTACAAGCAGAGTTTTGCGAAGAAGAGCGATGTGATGGTGGTTGATCCAAGCTCAGAATTCTTTAAATATATGAAAAACCCGAAAGCGAAGTGATTGATGTTTTGCTTCTAGCCTTTGCACTGATGCTTATTTTTGAAGGAATCGTGCCTTTTGCGTTTCCTGTCGTATGGCGTAGTACAATGCAAAAAATGGCAGAGTTAGATGATTTTAAAATTCGTTTAATTGGTTTGGGTTGTTTGCTCGCAGGTTTAGTGCTGGCCTTATTGGTGCTCTAGACTATCTCTTTAGAAGTGTGTGCCCGCACTGTGCAGTTTGCACAGTGCGGGCCTTTGTTTGAAGGGCTTTGTTTTTTAAAGCAAATGACTATGCGCAACTGGATACTACCCGAGTATATTTCTGATGTTTTGCCTTCTGAAGCGCGTCAAATTGAGGCTTTGCGTCGTAAAGTACTCGATCTGTTTACCTGCTATGGCTATGAGCAAGTTGCACCACCCTTGATTGAGTATGTGGAATCTTTGTTTACACAAGATGACAGCGCGCTTGATTTAAAGACCTTCAAATTGGTTGATGAGCTAACAGGTCGTCAAATGGGCTTGCGGGCAGATATCACGCCTCAGGTGGCTCGAATCGATGCGCATATCTTAAATCGCCAAGGCGTAACAAGGCTTTGTTATGCGGGATCGGTGGTGAATACTCGGCCAGAAGGCGTGTTGTCAACGCGCGAGCCACGCCAAATTGGTGCTGAAATCTATGGCTGTGCCAGCGTAGCTGCAGATGTTGAAGCGGTTGAGTTGATGTTTGAGAGCCTAGCCTTGGCGGGTTTAAAATCGCCACGCTTAGATATTGGTCATATTGGTTTGTTTCATGCTTTAGCGGATGAGGCAGGCCTTGTGGGAAATCGCCGTGCAGAAGTTTTTGCGGCGCTACAGCAGAAAGATTTGCCGACTATTCGTGAAACAACGTCAGAAATTACTGCTGAGTTGCAAGCGGCATTGTTATTGTTGCCCTCTTTTTATGGTGGTAGCGAAGTGCTGCTTCGTGCACGGGCCGAGTTGCCTAAATTACTTGGTGTGACTGCTGCGCTGGATAGTTTGGATCAGCTGACTGCCGCCTTGGAGTTGCGCGGCATTGTGGTTCACTTTGATTTGGCTGAGCTGCGCAGTAGTTACTATCATACTGGTTTGGTTTTTGCTGCCTATGCCCATGGATTTACCAATGCGGTAGCACGGGGTGGGCGCTATGATAGTGTGGGTGAGAAGTTTGGCCGATCCCGCCCTGCTACTGGTTTTAGTATGGATTTACGTGAGTTTTCTTCTTTGCCTTTTCCGTCTTTACGCTCGGGTGTGTTAGCCCCAGCTGGAGATGATGTGGCTCTACTTGCCGCAATTCGCGTATTGCGCGATGCAGGTGAAATTGTGATGGTTGATTTGGGTGTGCTTACATCCGAAGTGAGTATCGATCGTGAGCTTAAAAGAGTGGATGGTCAGTGGCAGGTATCGCCGCTGATGGCTGCTCAGTAATTATTAGTTTCTCTGGTGTATTGCAGTGGCATGTCGCTTAGCGCATTACGTGCTATTTAGGTGGAATTGTGATGGCTGATTTGGGTGTGCTGGCATCTGAGATAGTTATCGATCGTGAGTATAAATGGGTAGATGATCAGTAGCAGAAGTTGCCGCTGAGGGGTACTCATTAATTATTAGTTTCTCTGGTGTATTGCCTCGATAGGGGTATGCCGCTTAGTGCATTACGTGGTATTCAAATGCCGCGTGTTTTGGTTACGTTGGTTTTAATAGTGAGGTTTGGCATGAGCAGAAATGTGGTCGTGATTGGTACCCAGTGGGGTGACGAGGGTAAGGGAAAGATCGTTGACTGGTTAACCGATCACGCACAAGGCGTGGTTCGTTTTCAGGGCGGTCACAATGCCGGTCATACGCTGTGGGTGGGCGGTAAAAAAACCGTTCTACGTTTAATTCCGTCAGGCATTTTGCATGCGGGCAAGGCTTGTTTTATCGGCAATGGCGTGGTGATCTCTCCTGAAGCCCTGCTGAAAGAAATTGATGAGCTAGAAGCAGCTGGCATTGATGTAGCTAGCCGCTTGCGTATTTCAGAAGCTTGCCCATTGATTTTGCCGTATCACATTGCCATTGATCAGGCGCGTGAAGCTGCTAAAGGCGAGATGAAAATCGGTACAACTGGTCGTGGTATTGGGCCTGCATACGAAGATAAGATCGCTCGTCGATCGATTCGTTTGCAAGATCTGTATCACCCAGAGCGTTTTGCCGCCAAGTTGAAAGAAAATCTCGATTGGTACAACTTTGCCCTGAAGAACTACTTCAAGGCTGAAGAAGTAGACTTTCAAAAGGTTTACGACGAAGCGCTGGTTTACGCTGAGCGTATCAAGCCTATGTTGGGCGACGTATCGCGCACGCTTTACGATATGAATAAAGCTGGCCAGCCGCTATTGTTTGAAGGCGCGCAAGGGACATTGCTTGATATCGACCACGGCACTTATCCTTATGTTACTTCTAGTAATTGCGTGGCCGGTGCGGCCTCTGCGGGGGCTGGTGTTGCGCCGCAAATGTTGCAATACGTATTGGGTATTGTGAAGGCATACACCACGCGCGTGGGTTCGGGTCCATTCCCTACCGAGTTGTTTGATGATGTGGGTGCTGGACTAGCGTCGCGCGGTCATGAGTTTGGTTCGGTAACAGGCCGTGCACGTCGCTGTGGCTGGTTTGATGCGGCAGCATTGAAGCGCTCTATTCAAATTAACGGCGTATCAGGCTTGTGTGTGACTAAGCTGGATGTGATGGATAGTATTGAAACGATCAGCATTTGTACTGGCTATAAGTTGGATGGCGAAATCATCGACATCTTGCCTATCGGAGCAGAGCAAATTGCACGTTGCGAGCCTATTTACGAGCAAATGCCAGGTTGGTCTGAGTCTACTTTTGGCGTTAAAAAGCTAGAAGACTTGCCTGCTAATGCGCGTGCTTACCTCAAACGCATCGAAGAAATCTGCGAAGCGCCGGTCGATATTATTTCTACCGGCCCAGATCGTACAGAAACCATCGTATTGCGCCATCCTTATAACGGTTGATCACGGTTTATTGCTGTCAAAACCCGCCTAGTGCGGGTTTTTTTACGTCCATCGCTTGTATTCATCTGCTGATTACGCTGAGTATGGTGTGTGGAGTGGTTTTATTGAGTGATGCGCACATTTTTATATACTAAATTTATGGCAACTTGTGGTTTTATCTAATGATGGCTTGTTCTTTTTATGGTATTTTGTGCCTTGATTTTATTTTAAACGTGAATAATTGTTTTTGAGTTGTAAAAAAGATACATAGCCTTGAGTGGATAGTTTTGGTATTTTTTGTGTTTGAGTAATGACGTTGGCAAGAAAAAATGCGGTCGATCGGTCGTTATCTTTTGATTGTTGCTGTTGATGCGAGGTTATTTCTTTTGCCTCAAAGAAATAAACACACATGGGGAAGAAAACTTTATTGATGTAACTTGTTTTTTTGAAGGAGGCGCGCACCTATTTGGTGCGCTGTGCATGCCGTATTAAAAATACCAAAAGTGAGCTTTTTTCTTGTAATTTATAAAGAACAGAGGCATTTTATTTTTCGTTTTCTGAAGTGGTTAGGCGGTACACCCATTGGGCTGCTCGTGGAGTGCACTAAAATAGTGCGTTTAATGAGGTGTTTGATTCTAATGTGCTGAAATAAATATTTAATGCAATTGGCGATTTCATGCCCAACTAATTTGTAGTTGGTTTTTGCGAGATTGGAGGCGCAGTGCTGGTGGTCAGCGCCCAAGGAAAAAGCATATCTTCTTCTTCATACAAGGCGTGGCCTTGCTGACACTTATGGAGAGAAAGATGATGGTTAAAAGAATTCTGGCCGTGGCTATTGCGAGTTTGTGTGTGGTTTCTTACGCCCAAGCTGATGTAACTCTTTATGGTATCGCACAAAAATCTATTGATTATGGCAATGGACCAACGGGCGAAAGAAAGTTCTCGATGCAAGATATTGGTAGCCGTGTTGGTTTTAAGGGCACGGATAAGCTAGACAATGGCTCGACTTTATTGTGGAAGCTTGAAACAGGTCTGGATAAAGGCTTCGGTAGTCGTGAAGCATGGATTGGTTATGAAAATAAAGACGCAGGTACTTTACGCTTTGGTAAAAGCAAAGGTGCATACGATTTGTTGGTAGAGACTTTTGATTTGTTTGAAAGCAACACAACACTTGCAAGTACGATTCAAGACAATACTTATAGAGCACGTCATGAAAGTGGTATTTACTATTCAACACCGGCCAATTTAGGCGGTTTTGCTGCAAACCTTAATTACGTGATTGATAGCGGTAAGTTTAGTGGCGACAAAGCTGATGTTGAGGATCAAAAAGGTTATGACGCAACAATTAGCTATACGCATGCAAAATTTGCTGCATATGCAGGTACTGCACGCATTAATAATTTAGCGCGCTCAGGTGCACAAGCGGCTAAAGAGCAAAAAGGCGCTCATCTGACGTCATATATTGTGGGTGCTAAGGTATTTCCAATGGCTGGTTTGCAAATAGGTGCTGCTTATCAGCACGCCAAACAAGATCAATTAGGTGGTGGTGATTTTAAGCGTGATAGCGGGATTGTCATGGCGCAATACGAAGTAGGTAACTGGGTGCCGCGCGTGGGTTATGTTTACCAAGGTGTAGGCAAAATGAATGGCACTGGCGAAAAAAATCTAGCCAAGGCTAATCATTTCCAAATTGGTACCGATTACAACCTAAGCAAATCTTCATTGCTATATGTTGAAGCTGCTGTAATTCAAAATAAAGATCAGAATTCATTTTCAACAAGTATTAGCGAAGGTTTGGCTTCTACACCTAAAGTTGTAAGCGCAGGCATGATTTTACTGTTCTAAGTAGTCGTTTTATCTGATGTCACACGGGTTTAAGCCGTGTATCTTCATTTGAGCCACTTCTTCAGATCGAGGGAGTGGCTTATTTATCTTGCAACAAACGGGTATCGCCCTTTAAGGAGACACAATGAGCTGGACTATGAAATCAGTGACATTCGCGCTTTCACTTGCATTAGGCGGCGCGGCATTTGCGGCGACTGTGCCTGCTGGCGTTAAGCTTAGTGATAAGCAAGAAATGATTCGTAATAATGGATCAGAAGTGGAAACACTTGATCCACATCTTGCTGAATCTGTGGGGGCGAATAATATTACCCGTGATTTGTTTGAAGGCTTAACGACAACAGATAATGAAGGGCGTTTACACCCCGGTGTGGCGACTAGCTGGAAGCAAACAGACCCAACGACTTGGGTGTTTAGCTTGCGTAAAGATGCTAAGTTTTCTAATGGCGACCCAATTACAGCGGCTGATTTTGTATATGGCTGGCAACGTTTTCTTGACCCTAAGCTTGCCTCACAGTACGGCACAGCCTATGGTATTTTTGTATTAAATGGACTGGAAATTGCTGAAGGCAAAAAAGCGCCTTCAACTCTAGCTATTAAAGCGATTGATAAATACACGCTCGAAGTAAAAACACCGAATCCAATTGCGTACTTACCAAGCGTTTTATCTAATTCACAATTTGCGCCTGTGCATAAGGCAACGGTTGATAAATTTGGTAAGGATTGGACTAAGCCGGGCAATATGGTTGGCAACGGTGCATATGTATTGAAAGACTGGAAAGTAAATAGCAAAATTGTGATTGAAAAGAATGCCCAATACTGGGATGCCAAGAACACAGTTTTAACACGTGTGACGTATCTGCCAGTAGAAGCAGGCAATGCAGAGTTAAAATTGTATCAGTCGGGCGACAATGATTTCGTTTACCAATTGCCAGCTGGTCAATACGAGAAGCTGAAAAAAGACTTCCCACAAGAAATTAAAAATGGTCCTATTCTTGGCCTGCGTTACTACGCATTGAACAATAAAGATCCAATGATGAAAGATATGCGCGTTCGCAAAGCGCTATCGATGGTGTTGGATCGCGATATCTTGGCGCAAAAAGTAACCGTAGATGGTCAAATCCCTGCGTATGGCGTGACGGTTAAAGGGCTGGAAGGTGCTGATGTAACTACTTACGATTGGGTTAAGTGGCCAATGGCAAAGCGCGTTGAAGAAGCCAAGAAATTATTGGCTGAAGCGGGCGTAAAACCTGGCACAAAAATTAAATTTACTTATAACACTGATGACTATCATAAAAAAATGGCCTTGTTTGCCTCTTCTGAATGGAAGAATAAACTGGGTTTGGAAACTGAATTAGATAGTCTTGAATTTAAAGTGCTATTGAAAAAACGCCATGATGGTGATTTCCAAATTGCACGTAATGGCTGGTTGGCAGATTACAATGATGCTACGACCTTCCTAACGTTAGTTCAGTGTGGCTCATCGCAAAATGACAACTTTAACTGCAATAAAAAAGCAGAAGAATTAATTAAACAGGGTAATGAGCAGCAAGATGTTGCTAAACGTAAAGCATTGCTTACGCAAGCAGCAAAAATGATTATGGATGATTATCCAATGATTCCATTGCTGCAATATACTTTACCGCGTTTGGTTAAATCTTATGTAGGTGGCTATTCAACTAAGAATCCAGTTGATCGTTACTTAAGTAAAGAGTTCTATATCATTAAGCATTAAAATTTTAAGAGTTTCTAAGCTGCCGCTTTGGGTTTTTTTGCTCAAAGCGGCGTTGTTTTGTGTAGGTGCGGTGGCCGTAGAGTCGCTTACCTATATTATCTATCTAAAAAGAACAATCAAGGAGGGGATGCCTGATGTGGGCTTATACATTCCGCCGTATTTTGGCGACAATTCCTACAATGCTGGCAGTGATTACCGTCTGCTATCTATTGCTGCATTTAACGCCAGGTGGCCCGTTTGATTCAGAGCGCAAAGTATCTGAAGCGGTGCTGGCCAATTTACAAGCCAAATACCATTTGGATTTACCACTTTGGCAGCAATATTTATATTATTTAAAAGGCTTATTGCAAGGTGATTTAGGCGCTTCTTTTCGCTATGCCGATTGGAGTGTGAATGATCTTGTTGCAGCTGCTTTGCCTGTGTCGCTCACGATTGGTGGTGGCGCTATTTTGCTTTCGATTATTATTGGTGTGGGCCTAGGGATTACAGCTGCATTAAAGCAAAATAGTTTTGTTGATTACTTTGTGATGCTGATCGGGAATGTTGGCAGTACGATTCCTTCTTTTGTTTTAGGACCGGTGCTGATTCTGGTCTTTGCCATTTGGATTCCTATCTTGCCAGCGGGTGGCTGGAATGAATTTGATATACGTTTTATTATTTTGCCTCTTTCCTTGCTAACCTTTATTAATGTTTCAACGATTGCTCGTGTGATGCGCGGTAGCTTAATTGAGGTGATGAGCAGCAATTTTATCCGTACAGCTCGGGCTAAAGGCCTGCCTTTAAAAACCATTGTATTTCGCCATGCTTTAAAGCCTGCTTTATTGCCGGTGGTTTCTGTATTGGGCCCCTTGGCTATTTCTTCTATTACTGCTGCCGTGGTGACTGAATCGGTATTTTCTTTACCAGGGATTGGTAAATTAATCGTTAATGGGGCGAGTAACCGCGATTACACCTTGGTTCTAGGCTTAGTTGTTTTGGTTACCGTGGTTGCGGTATTACTTAATTTATTGGTTGATTTAGCCTACGCGCTACTTGATCCTAAAATTCGTTATTAATAGGCGGGGTTGTCATGCTATTTAGAAATAAAAAACTCGCCGCAACGCTGGAAAACTTGCCAGTAGAAGGCCGTAGTCCTTGGGCAGATGCACGTCGTCGCTTTTTTAAGAATAAGGCAGCAGTCATTAGCGCCATTATTTTAATGATTATTACGGTAGCCTGTATCTTAGGGCCTTTTTTATTGCCTAATTCTTATGAAGATACCGATTTTGGCGCAATGGGCTTGGCCCCCACATTTGAGAACTGGCATTTATTTGGTACAGATGAACTAGGCCGCGATTTATTAGTGCGAAGTTTAATTGGTGGCCGTATTTCCCTAATGATCGGGGTATTGGCCACTTTAACGTCGGTTACTATCGGGGTGATTTGGGGCGCGACGGCTGGCTTTTTGGGCGGTAAAGTCGATGCAGTGATGATGCGTATTGTCGATATGATGTACGCAATCCCATATTTATTAATTGCTATTTTAATGGTGACCTTATTAGGCCGTGAATTTTATTTGGTTGTGCTCACCATTACCGTATTTGGTTGGATGGATATGGCGAGGGTAGTGCGCGGCCAAACTTTAGCGATTAAATCTAAAGAATATATTGAAGCCGCACATGCCATTGGCGTGCCAACATGGAAAATTATTTTCCGTCATGTAGTGCCTAATTTGCTGGGCATTGTGGTGATTTACACCACGGTGACTGTGCCGGGCGTGATTTTGACTGAATCAGTATTGTCATTTTTAGGCTTGGGTATTCAAGAGCCGATGACCAGCTGGGGTGTATTGATTCATGATGGTGCGAGTGTCATGGAAACAACCTCTTGGCTGTTGCTCTTTCCTGCTGCCATGTTGTCTATCACTTTGTATTGTTCCAATTATATCGGTGACGGCATGCGCGATGCGCTTGACCCGAAAGATCGTTAAGCGGAACCAAATATCATGCATTTATTATCTGTGAGCATTCATTATTTGGGTGGCAATGATTTGCGTGACCAAATTGGATTAAGGGCAGCATCATGAGTTTATTATCAGTAAAAGACCTCGGTGTGCAGTTTGCCACCAATGATGGCTTGGTGAGTGCGGTCAATGGCGTGTCTTTTGAGCTGAATCGCGGTGAAACACTGGGTATTGTGGGTGAATCGGGCTCAGGTAAAAGCCAGACTGTTTTAGCCTTGATGGGTTTGCTGGCTAAAAACGGGAAGACTCAAGGCCAAGCTTTGTTTGATGGGCAAGATCTATTGTCTATGCCTGCTCAGCGACTCAATAAGATTCGTGGCAATCGCGTAGCGATGATTTTCCAAGACCCGATGACGTCCTTGAATCCTTATCTGACGGTTGAGCGTCAAATGACCGAAGTGCTTGAATTACACAAGGGCATGAGTCGTCGCGATGCAAAAAAGCGCTCTATCGAGCTGCTTGATGCCGTAAAAATCCCTGAAGCGGCCCGGCGCGTGATGATGTATCCACACGAGTTTTCGGGCGGGATGCGTCAGCGAGTGATGATTGCGATGGCGCTATTGTGCGAGCCTGAATTATTGATTGCAGACGAGCCCACCACTGCGCTGGACGTCACTGTGCAAGCGCAAATTATTGCGCTACTCAAAGATCTGCAGCGTGATTTCGGCACCGGTATTGTGATGATTACCCATGATTTAGGGGTGGTTGCGGGTCTCTGTGAAAAAGTCTTGGTGATGTATGGTGGACGTGTGATGGAGCAGGGCAATGCGAGTGATATTTTTTATCATGCATCGCACCCTTACACGATTGGTTTGCTGGGGGCCTTGCCTCGCCTCGATCATGACGATTCGACAAGCCTGATTTCTATTCCAGGTAATCCACCCAATATGGCGCATATGCCGCCGGGCTGTCCGTTTAGCGAGCGCTGCGAGCATGTGATGCCTATGTGTCATACCACCTTGCCTTTATTGCTGCCGGTTGGTGCTGGCGGTGTATTGCGTGCTTGCCATAAGCCGGTAGAAGAAACAAAAATTGAGGTGGCTCATGTCTGAAGCACGTAAACCTATTCTGTCTATTCGTGATTTAAAAGTTCATTTCTCGGTGCGTCAGGGCGTGAAGTGGCCTTGGCAAGCGAGCAAACAACTGAAAGCCGTAGATGGCGTATCGCTGGATTTGTACGCAGGTGAAACACTGGGTGTGGTGGGTGAGTCAGGCTGTGGTAAATCAACCCTCGCCCGTGCGGTGCTGAATTTAATTCCGGCCACCAGCGGCAGCATCGTCTGGATGGGTAAGGAGATGCACGGCGCAAGTTCCTCGCAGTGGTTGGATGCACGTAAAGATATCCAAATGATTTTTCAGGATCCCTTGGCGTCATTAAACCCGCGCATGACCGTCGCTCAGATTATTGCCGAGCCCTTGAAAACGCACTACCCAGAGATTTCTGAAGCCGATGTAATGGCGCAAGTGAAGGCCATTATGGTGCGAGTGGGTTTGCGCGAGCAGCAAATTAATCGCTATCCACACGAGTTTTCTGGTGGCCAGTGCCAGCGTATCGGCATTGCACGCGCGCTAATTATGAAGCCTAAGCTGATTGTATGTGATGAGCCGGTTTCAGCGTTGGATGTATCGATTCAAGCGCAAATTGTGAATTTGCTTAAAGAATTGCAGCGTGAAATGGGTATGGCGCTGATTTTTATTGCCCACGATTTGGCCGTGGTGAAGCATATTAGCGATCGTATTTTGGTGATGTATTTGGGGCATGAAATGGAGTTGGCCAAAAAAGCCGCGCTCTATTCACACCCAAGCCATCCTTATACGCAGGCACTTTTGTCTGCGATTCCGATTCCAGACCCTGAGCGTGAAAAAACCAAGGTGATTCAGATCTTGCAAGGCGACTTGCCCAGCCCGATCAGCCCACCTTCAGGTTGCGTATTCAGAACGCGCTGCCCTAAGGCCGAAGATCAATGCGCCAAGGATGTGCCTAAGCTGCGTGAACTAAGCCCAGAAACGCAAGCGGCGTGCTTGTTGGCATAGAGTAGGAAAAAAATCTGTAGGCACAGAGCACACCGAGGTAAAGAGCAGAATACTGAGAAAGCCAAGAGGGAATATTCTTGAGTTTTTCTCTGTGTGCTCTGTGTCCTCACCGTTCTCTGTGCCTACAGAATTTTTTATAAAGACCCAGCAAAATCCATCTGTCGCCAAGCCTCAAACACCGTAATCGCCACAGCATTGGATAAATTCAAGCTGCGATTATCCGGCATCATTGGTAGGCGAATGCGGCGATCTGCCGCAAATTCAGCACGAATTTCTTCAGGTAGGCCACGTGTTTCTGGGCCGAACACAAAAACGTCACCTTGCTGGTAGATAATCTGGTCGTGCCGAGTGGAGCCCTTTGTGGTCATGGCAAAAAAGCGCTGTCCTGCTAACGCGGCTTGGCAATCTGCCCACGATTCATGAATTTTCATGGTAGAAAACTCGTGATAATCGAGTCCAGCACGGCGCATGCGCTTGTCTTCTAGCTCAAAGCCAAGGGGTTTGACTAGGTGCAAGCTACAGCCGGTATTGGCAGCAAGACGGATGACATTGCCGGTGTTGGGCGGTATTTCTGGCTGGAATAAAACAATATGGAACATAGTTTAGCTGACAGGTGGCAGGCGAAACGCCTTGTATTAAACAGATAGAAACCCAGAATAAAACAACATAGTTTATTTTTTTGGGGGAGCGATGGAAGTGATTCAAAAAGAAATATTACTAGCTGCGGTGCATATGGCTGTTTTGGATAATCTGCCCGCAGATGAAACGGTAGCTGTCGTTTTTAGAGCCATCGACCACGAGATGATGGGGGAAGACGGCCGATCTTTCAACCCCGCGCGGATCACGGGGGTAGGATCGGCGATTTATGCGGCGATGTTTGATTATCCTTTTGAGTTATTAGATGTGCCGGGTGAGGGTTTTGTATGGCAGGCAAAAATACCAAAGCATGGGTTCAGTACCCCCTTTGAAATGCTGCTTCATAAAGGAAAATCAATGGTTGAGAAATGCCGGAACGAGCAAAAAACTCAGCAAGCAATGCAAAAACATTGTTGAGCTAGCACAAGCGGCTAGCAGCCTGCAGGACTTAAGACTGATCTACTGCGGAAAAGCCGGATTTGGCCACATTCCACGCATTTTTTCGTTAAATAGCTAGCTATTCGCCTCAAAAACACATGAAATCTGTCTCAAACCGGTCTTTCCCTCGCTACGATAGCTTAAATCCAACAGGCTGCGAGTGGAGATCTGCCGCTTTTGTGAGTGTTGCTGTTAGAATTAGGAATAGATTTTACTAGAGCCACTGAATGAATACCGCAACACTACTGATTAGTTGTCCAGATCGAAAAGGTTTATCTGCTGCGATTGCCAATTTTCTGTATACCTATAACGCCAATATTGTTCACGCCGATCAGCATCAGGACGAAACAGAAAGTCTGTTTTTGATGCGAATTGAATGGGATGTTACCGATTTCACTTTGGATATGAGCGCATTTGCTTCGGCGTTTCAGCCGATAGCCGATCGCTTTCAAATGACATGGTCGGTCGCCTTATCTGCTTGCCGCCCTAAGGTGGCTATCTTTGTTTCTAAATACGATCATTGCTTGGTTGATTTATTGCATAGGCATAAAAGCGGCGAGTTGCGCTGCGATATCCCCTTGATTATTTCTAATCATGAAGATTGCCGTGGTTTAGCGGATTACTATGGTATTCCCTATCATGTTATTGCCGTCACAAAAGACAATAAGGCTGAATCAGAACAAGCTCAACGCGAATTACTGGAAGCCAATCAGATTGATTTAATTGTACTTGCCCGATATATGCAGGTATTAAGCCACGAATTTACTGCGTCTTATCCGCAGCGGGTAATTAATATTCATCATTCATTCTTGCCTGCTTTTGAAGGGGCCAAGCCTTATCATCGCGCATTTGCCCGCGGAGTAAAGCTGATTGGTGCAACCAGCCATTATGTGACTGAAGTATTGGACGACGGTCCGATTATCGAACAAGATGTGATGCGTATTTCTCATCGCGATGATATTGATATGTTGATTCAGAAAGGCCGTGATTTAGAAAGAATGGTGCTTTCCCGTGCAGTGCGTGCCCATCTTGAAAGTCGTATTTTGGTGTATGCAAAGAAAACAGTGATTTTTTCTTAAAAAATAAAAAATGTATTAGGGCCGCTTTTGATTTTTTGTATAAAATCAAGGGCGGCTTTTATATGAATCGTGAAATACTCTATTTGATTAACCTCTCCTGAACAAAATAATAAAAATGATAATTTGTTTGGTATTTCATGGTGCCCCCCTATGACGGCTTTTCGCTATCGTGCAGTTAACGAGGGCGGCAAAGCTGCGCGCGGCGTCATCGAAGCGGAAACATCGCGCTTAGCCAAGGGCTTGCTGCGATCACAGGGCTTGTGGGTTTCTGAACTAGAAGAAATCGCCTCTATCGGCGCAAAAGGTGAGCGCAGCTTAGGTACGGCAAAGCTTTCCTTGCTCACGCGCCAGCTTGCCACCTTGCTGGATGCGGGTTTGCCGATAGAGCAGGCGCTTTCCGTGCTCATCGAGCAAAGCGAAGTCGAGCGCGAAAAGCAGCTGGTTGCCGCGCTACGTAGTGAAATTTTAGCCGGATCATCTTTTTCTCAGGCGCTTACACGCCATCCTCGTGTATTTCCCGAGCTGTATCGCACCATTGTCAGTGCCGGTGAAGAATCCGGCAAAGCCGCTGCCGTGATGCAGCGCTTGGCAGATTACTTAGAATCACGCGCATCTTTAGCCTCCAAAGTGGGGTTGGCGTTTATTTATCCAGCGGTGGTGATGTTTGTTTCGGCCTTGGTGATTGTTGGGCTTTTGACTTGGGTTGTGCCGCAGATGGTGACGGTGTTTCAAAGCGCCAAGCAAACCCTGCCTCTGCTCACCCGACTATTGCTCTGGGCCAGCCAATTTGTGCGTGATTGGGGGCTGATTTTCTTTGTGCTGCTAGCGATTGCCTCGGGGGCTGGCTGGCATGCACTTAAGAAGCAATCCGTAAGGCGGCAGTTTGATGCTTGGCGCTTAAAACTGCCCTTGATTGGGCGCTTTGAGCGCACGGCCAATACCGCGCAACTGGCTTCTACTTTGGCGATTTTGGTAGGCAGTGGCGTACCGCTATTGAGTGCCTTGCAGGCCGTGAGCGGCGTATTGGGCAGCTTGCCCTTGCGTGATGCAGTGGCCGAAGCTGCAAAGCAAGTGCGTGAAGGGATGACGCTATCGCGCGCCCTGGCTGCAAGCAAAATGTTTCCGCCTGTGTTGATCCATTTAATTGGCAGTGGAGAGGCAACGGGGCGCTTGGAGCATATGCTGGAAAAAGCCGCTGCGCAGCAAACACAAGAGTTAGAAAATCGTGTTTCTACCTTTACCGGCCTGCTTGGCCCTTTAATGGTGTTATTAATGGGCGGCGTCGTGCTGGTGATTGTATTGGCGATTTTATTGCCTGTTTTTGAAATGAATCAATTGGTTAAATAAAAGGCTAATTACGAACGAATCGTGATGGCTTTCATAAAGGGGAGTACTCAATGAAACGCAAGCAAGGCGGTTTTACGCTGATTGAAATTTTGGTGGTAATTACCATTCTGGCTATTTTGGGCGCTTTGGTGGTGCCTAAAATTATGAATCGCCCGAATGAGGCGCGCGTTGTGGCGGCCAAGCAAGATATTCGTTCGGTAGTGCAGGCGCTCAAGCTTTATAAGCTGGACAACGGCCGCTACCCAAGCACCGAGCAGGGCTTAAAAGCGCTAGTAGAAAAGCCAAGCGCTGCGCCTGTGCCTAATAACTGGAAAACCGGTGGCTACTTAGAAAAGCTGCCTAAAGATCCTTGGGGTAGCGATTATCTTTACCTTAGCCCTGGCATTAAGGGTGAAATTGATGTGATGAGCTACGGCGCGGACGGCCAACAGGGCGGTGAAGGCACGGATGCAGATATTGGCTCTTGGGATAACTAAGTTGTCTGTTGCCCCTCGCCAGCCAGCGCTGCGCCAGCTTGGCTTTACCCTGATCGAAATCCTTGTGGTGCTCGGCATTATCGGCATCATCATGGGTTTGGCCGTAGTTCGTCTGGATTTATCAGATGGGCAAAGGGTAGAGCGTGAGGCCAGCCGCCTAGCTTCATTGTTTGAATCGGCTAGGGATGAGGCCATTACCAGCGGGCAAGCCATTGCTTGGTCGTCGGATGGTCTTGGGTATCAGTTTTGGCTGCAAGACGCGCAAAATAATTGGCAATCGATTGCCTCGCATGATTTGCTTAATCCTCGTATTTTAGAAGAAGTCAGGGTTGAAGGATTTGCCGTAAATTTGCGCGAGCAGCGCTTGGGGGAACGTTTGGTGTTTGAGCCTTCGGGGGTGAATGCGCCTTTTAGCTTGCAGCTGCGTTTAAATAATAGCCGTTTAGAATTGCAAGGTGATGTGATGGGGCGAGTAGAAGTGCGCCAGCCTGATGCCTCAGCCCCTGCGGCCTTGCCTCATGCGTAAAAATACGGGCTTTACCTTGATCGAAGTGCTGGTGGCGCTGGCGGTGATTGCCATCGCTATGGGCGCGGCGATGAAAGCCACTTTGGCGAGTACCAATAACGGCATCGAGCTAAAAAACCGCACCGCAGCAGGCTGGGTGGCGCAAAACCGCTTAAACGAGTTGGCCGCCTTGGGCGCATGGCCCGATATAGGCACAACAAGTGGCGTTGAATCTCAGGCGGGCATGGATTTTACATGGCGGGTAGAAACAGGCGGATCGCCGAATCGCAGCTTTCGCCGCATCGAAATAAAAGTTTTTTCTGTCGACGATAATCAACACGCGTCGGCTACTCTGGTTAGTTACCTTGCTCATGTTCCCCATTAAAGTGCTCAGGCCTAAACAAGCGGGCTTTACCCTGCTGGAAATCTTAATCGCACTGGCGGTGTTTAGTGTGGTGACGCTGATTTCGTATAAGGGGCTGGAGTCGGTGGCGCAAACGCGTACGGCTTTAGATGCTGAAGCCAAGCGGTGGCGGGATTTGTCTCTTGTGTTTGATCGCATGGAAGAAGATGTGAGCCAAGCGGTGGATCGGCCTTGGCGCGATCAGGGTGGGGTAGAGCAGCCTGCGATGCGCGGCACGAATAAGCCTGAGCGTAAAGATGATCAACCGCTAGAGTTAATCCGCTTAGATCGCAATCGGGACGCTTTTCACGTGGCTTATCGCCTCAACAATGGTCGCTTAGAATTACTGCTTTGGAATGCACTCGATCTGGGGCCGCGTGAAGAGCCACAGGTGCATGTTTTACTCGAGAATATCCGCGGTTTTGAAGCCACATTTTTAGATGCGGCCAGCCAATGGCAGCCAAGCTGGCCACCCGCTGGCAATAATAAAGTGCCACCGCGTGGCGTAAAAGTGAAGCTCACTCTAGGGGATGACAGCACCGTACAAAGGATTTACACCCTCCCATGATGCGCAAAGGCATTGCCATCATTACTGCGGTACTGACCGCAGCCTTGGTAACTACACTGGCGGTGGCTATTAATAGGCTGCAGCTATGGTTTTGGCAATTAGAAAATCAATCAAAAGTGCCACAACAGGATATGAAAATAAATCTAACGCTCGCCGAAGGCAGTACCGTACAAAGGATTTACACCCTGCCATGATGCGTAAACAAAAAGGCATTGCCATCATTACTGCGGTACTGACCGCAGCCTTGGTGACTACACTGGCGGTGGCGATCGCCTGGCGGCAGCAGCTATGGTTTCGTCAATTAGAAAATCAATTTGATCTGGCCGAAGCACGCGGTATTGCGCGTGCTTCGATTAATTTAGCTCGGCTCACCTTGCGAGACGACGCCCGCAATAATCAAATCGATCATCAGCTTGAGCCGTGGAATATTCCGATTCCGGCCATCCCTGTAGAAACAGGGCGAGTCGGTGGGCGTTTATTAGAGCAACAGGGGCGCTTTAATTTAAATAATGTGGTGCAAAATGGCGTGCTCAATGAGGCGAGTTTTGCTGCGTTTCAGCAGCTACTCCAAACGCTAGGCTTGCCGCTGGATATCGCTAATGCGCTGGTGGATTGGCTAGATGCAGATAGCCTGACGCGCTATCCGGGTGGGGCAGAAGATGTTGAGTATTTGGCGATGCCTGATGCTTATCGAGCCGCCAATCGTCCCCTGTTAGATATTCAGGGCTTATCGCGCATTCGCGGTTTTAGCCCTGAGGTGATCGCTAAGCTAGAGCCGCTAGTAAGCGTCTTGCCGCAAGCCACTCCTGTGAATGTCAACTTTGTAGGGCCAGAAGTATTGGCCGCAATTATCCCCGGCTTATCGGTGTCTGCAGCCCAAGGCGTGATCGCGAAACGCTCGGGAAAGTATTTCAAAAGCGTCGAAGAGTTCAAACTAGCACTCCCCCAAACGTTGCAGGCGACGGTATCGCTGGATGCAGTTTCTATCCAAAGCCGCTACTTTATCAGCGAAGTGGACGCGCACTTTGGTCGAGTGAATATGAGCTTTCAAGCGCTATTAGAGCGTAAAGGCGATCAGATTCCGCGCATTGTTTGGCTGAGAAGGCGCTAGCGTGCAACTGTGAAAGTAATTCTCACATGAAAACCCAAATCTTGAACCACGGAGAAAAGGGAGTGTACGGAGGGCTATGGAGAAAACCACAGGGAAAACGTAACGACTCTGTAGCGCTTAAAATAAAGCTGATATTTATGAAAAACACGAAAGGAACAAAAAACTGATTATTTCCCGTAGTTTTCTACGTGAAACTCTGTGTTCTCTGTGCTTTAGATGTGGGGTTTTTTATTCTGATTTAATCGGCAGCATCACCCGCACAATCAGCCCATGTGGCTTGGCGTCGAGTAATCGAATATTGCCGCGATGTCTTTCGGTGATTTCTTTGACAATCGCCATTCCCAATCCACAGCCATTGCCGGTTTGTTCGCGGCGGTAGAAGCGCTCGAAGACGCGTTCTTTGTCTGAATCTGGAATCCCAGCGCCATCGTCCTCCACTTCCACCACATAGTGCTCGCCTTCGATGCTGAGGCGAACGGTGATATTACAGCCGCGCGGGATGTATTTAATGGCGTTTTCGACCAGATTAGTAAATAGCTCGCGCAGTAAGGCGGAATTGCCGTGCATAGGGGCTTCAGAAATATCGGTGTCGCAACCTAAATCCATGCCTGCTGCAAGGGCGCGTGGCACACATTCTGCGGTCAGCTCGCGAATGATTTTGGCTAAATCTAAGGCTATGCGTGGCATGCCTTTGGCACTGTCTGGTTCTGATCTAGCTAAGGTAAGTAGCTGATTTACAAGGTGAATGCTGCGATTGGCGCTGGTGTGCACCATAGATAGCCGATTACTGAGGCCTTCTGGCGTGGTTTCGCGCATGGCCAGCTCGGTTTGCGATTTTAACCCAGCCAGTGGTGTTCTGAGCTGATGCGCTGCATCGGCAATAAAACGGCGCTGTCTGGCGACGCTTTCATTGGTGCTGCTGAGTAAATGATTGAGTGCTGAGGTGAGCGCGCCGACTTCTTCTGGCTCGTTATCGAGCTGGAGCGGAGTGGTGTCTTGGCCAGAATGCGCTTCAATTTGGTGCTGCAAACGGGCTAAGGGGCGTAAACCACGGTTAATTCCCCACCAGACTAAGAAACTCATTACAAAAATCAAGATGGCCAGCGGGGCGGCGATGTCGATTAAGATTTTTTGGGATAATTGATTGCGTGCATCAGTGCTTTTGCCGACTTGCACATGCAGCCATTTTTTTTGTTGGGTGATTTCTACGGGGAAATACAGTGAAACAATGCGTAACGACTCGTCTTGGACGTTCGCGTCATAAAAAATAATTTGATTGTCGGGCTTTTGATGATTTGCGAGCGTGGGCAAATCGCTATTGCTAAAAATAACGCCACCTGAATTGAGCGAAACCATATAAAACAGGCGCTCGTCTGCATCGTCATTGAGTAAAAGCTGGAGTGCGTGCGGAAAATCAATAATTAGCCCATTATCTTGCGGCTTGATTTGTCGGCCTATTGAGCGAGCAGTTTGCAGCAAGCTGTCGTCAATCGCCATATTGGTATAATGCTTGGCGACATTATAGCTTAAGAATGCACCGGCAAGCCAAAGCACCCCCTGCGGTATAAGTAACCACAGGAGGAGCTGTCGCTTGATAGAGAAATTACCCCTCAACATCCTGCGCTTGAGGAGGTTGCTTCTCGAGTAAATAGCCCAGACCACGGATCGTACGAATCACCACGCCGCAAGGATCAAGCTTCTTGCGTAGGCGGTGAACATACACTTCGATGGCATTGAGGCCAACTTCAGCATTTTCTGAGCCCAGCTCGCTCACGATCTGCTCTTTGGTCACTACACGATCAATATTGGACATCAAGATTTCCAATACGGTGAGTTCACGCGCAGATAGATCAAGCGGAGTGTCATTACACCAAGCACGTTGGCCAGCGCGATCTAAACGCAGATTGCCGAGCTGTTGCACGGACTGCGGTAAGATTTTGCTGCGACGAAGCAGGGCACGCAAACGCGCTTCAAGTTCAGAGAACTCAAACGGTTTAGCAAGATAATCATCGGCACCTGCATCTAAGCCGGCTACGCGATCTTCCAAGCCATCAAGAGCCGTCAGGATCAAGATAGGAAGGGAAGGCTTGTGCTGACGAACGTTCTTTAATACTTGCAAGCCATCCATGTTTGGCAAGCCAACGTCCAACACCACAACTTCGTAGTCGTTGTGCAGTAAAATTTGTAAGGCAAGAGCGCCATCGTTAACGCAATCAACTTGAAAGTCAGCCTGAGACAGGCTGGTTTTCAGAGCGTCAGCGAGAATTAGGTCGTCTTCAGCGAGAAAGAGCTTTGTGCTCATGTTCTGAACCCTCGTTTTGTAAGAATAAGCTTACCGGCAGTTTAACTGTAATTTCTTTAATACCCAAGTTAATTTTGTGCACCTAAAGCTTGGGCCCTGCTCAATGTGCATTGTTGTGTATTGTCTATAGCAGTGTTGTCAGTAAGTAGCCAGCCAGAAAGCTCTTTTTTTGTCAGCGCGGTTAAAGCATCGATCCAAAGAGGGCTGTCATTTAGGCAGGGAATGAAGTGATAGTCCTTACCGCCGGCCTGTAGATAGTCCTGTTTTCCTTCGATGGCTATTTCTTCTAGTGTTTCTAAACAGTCAGCTACAAACCCTGGGCAGATTACATCAAGCCGACCCGTGTTCGCCTCAGCGAGGCTTTTTAAGGTCGCTGCCACATAGGGTTGCAGCCATTCTGCTTTGCCAAATCGAGATTGAAAGGCGACGGTGTATTCTGATTCGGCAAGGTCCAGCTCTTCTGCTAAAAGGCGGCCTGTTTTGCGGCAGTAGCAGTGATAAGGGTCGCCCTTATCCAAGGTATAGCGCGGCACGCCGTGAAAACTCATCAGTAAATGATCCCCCCGTCCCTTGGCTTGCCAGTACTCACGGACTCGTCCAGCGAGTGCTTTTATATACCCTTCGTCGTCATGAAAACTGCGTACGGTGCGAAGGGCTGGCTGGTTGCGGTAGGTGGCGAGTACTCGGCCAACTTCATCAATCACGGTGGCGCTGGTGCTGGCCGAATATTGGGGATAAAGCGGTAGGATGAGTAATTTTTCACAACCAGCAGCTTTCAGCTTATCCATCTGTGCAGCAATCGAAGGCTGACCATAACGCATGGCATAGTCGACTAAAACCCCTTGATGACCTTGCTCGCCTAGCCAGCCTTTAACAAGTTTGGCCTGTGTCATCGTCCAGACTTTTAGGGGGGATCCTTCGCTCATCCATACACTTGCATATTTAGCCGCCGTTTTTTTGGGGCGAAAAGGCAGAATAAAGGCGTTCAGAATGACCCACCAAACGGCTTTCGGTATTTCTACCACTCTAGGGTCGGAAAGAAATTGACGCAGATAGGGGCGGATTGCTTTGGGCGTAGGGGCCGTAGGCGTGCCTAAATTGACCAGCAAAACGCCGATGCGGCTGCTTTGATCGTGGCGAAATGGGGGCTCAGGCAAAAATAGGGACATAGGAGTTGGCTCAGATGGGTTAACTGAATCATAACAGGCTGCGTTTGATTTGATTACACGAGAAATAACGTACGGCTTTCTGAAGCTTTAAAATTGCCGCAGTATCCTTTCCGTAGCGGCTAGCAATGTACTGCTGGGCAATGTAATGAATCGCCTCATGATGTTGAGGAAATTGCAAGCTCGCGCGCAGGCTAAACGTAAGCGGGCCTTCATAAATGGGCTGACTACAGCCTTTGCGTGCCAGCTTGCGGGTAAATTGCTGCCAAGCTAGGCGGGCAGGATCGCGTTTGGCGGGGGTGGTGCGCATGGCGAGTAAAAACAACAGGCCTAGCACCAAGCTGATGGCTAAAATCATCCGCACAATAAATTCACTGGAAACAACCTCTGAAATGCCTAGTTTCTTAAACAGCTCCATCTGCTTGCGCGTGTCGTAGCCCATCACCCATTGATTCCAGCCATTGACCAAGCTATCCCAATTTAAGCGCAGCTCATGAATCCATGCGGGGGGAGCGCCCTCCATAAAGGGCAGGGTGTCGGCTTGGCCGAGGTTGATGGCTAAGCCGTTATCGATGCGGGATGGCGCAATAATTGCGGTAGGGTCAACTCTTTGCCAGCCCGTTTGAGCCAGCCACACTTCGGTCCAAGCGTGGGCATTGGATTGGCGGACCATTAAATATTTGCCCCTATTATTCCATTCCCCGCCTTGATAGCCGCCGACCACGCGGCTGGGCACGCCTGCCGCACGCATTAAAAAGGTAAAGCTGCTGGCGTAGTGCTCGCAAAATCCTTGTTTATGGATAAAGAGAAAATCGTCGATGCCATTACGGCCATTAGATAGAGGGGGCTGCAAGGTATAGCTAAAGCCGCCGTCCTTTAAAAACTGCAGAGCCTTGTTGACGCGCTCGAGTGGTGGCAGTGCTTGCCAGCTAGCGGCTAGTTTTCTGGCCTGTGGATTGCCAAATTTGGGGAGTTGTAGGGCGTTGCCTACCGTGTCGTCGTTACTGGTGCGCCAAGTGGTAAAACTGCTTAAGTGATAGCGCTGCCGTTGGGTGATGGGCGAGCTATTGACGGCCTGAAGACGATTGCTAATTAATGCGCTGTCGGGTAATTCGCTAGGAATATCCATAGCCAGCAACCAGTTGCGATTGTGTGGCTCCATGGTAATGGTGTAGCCGATGGTGGGGCCGCTCGCCGTAACGCTTGGGCCGCCTGCTTCATCGAGCGGGACTTGCAGCCATGTTTCGCCATCAAAAAGATCGAATACGGGGCCACGCCAGTATCTTGCCGATGCTTTGGGAATGCGGCCATCAAACTCCACCCTAAAAGCCATCGACTCATCGCGTGCTAATTGGCTAAAGTTTCCTGGGCGCATTTCATCGCTTAGCCCTGTGCGCGCGCCGATTTGCTCGTCTGGCATGCTCCAAAGCGGCGGCATTCTTGGGAAAAAAACAAACAGTAATAGCGCCAAGGGTAGGGCTTCACACAGCATAAAAACAAGTTGCTTACCCAGTAATTGCCAAGGCTGCGAGCTTTGCCAAAGCATGAGTTGCCCAGTAATCGCCAGCATAGCGAACAAGGCCCACAGCAGCATCCATTGCGAGGGCACGCTTAAAAAGCTCGCCCCCACCAAAAAATAAGCGAGCAGGCTAATGACTTTGACATCCCGCGGGCTGCGCGTTTCAAAAAGCTTGAGCGTGGCAAGGCTGGCCAGTGCAGCAACTCCGCCTTGTCGGCCCATTAGGCTTTTGTATTCTAGCCAGATCAGCAAAAACAGCCCAAGCGCCAGCAAAAAGCTGAAAGAAGTAGGGGGTAAGGCGCTGCCCTTGTAGGTAATCCACGCGCGCCAAAGTAAAAGTGCCGCCAAGGCCAGCGTGAGCCAAGGGCTAAAGCGCAGGCAATGTGGGGCCAATACCAGTGCAAATGTGGCGATTAAATAGTGCATGGGCATGCGTGCGAGTGGTGCGTTCATTCAAATAGCGCCAGTGTATTTAGGCAGTTAATAAGGTGTGCTTCGCCTAGTGCCGCATCGATATGCTGCTGCGGGAGCGATAAACCATAGGGCGTGCCCATAAGTTGGGCGGCAAGGATCCATGCACATAGTCTAGATAAACGCGCTTCGGTATCGAGCTCGCTCAGCTGATCCCAGCTAAATATCTGCGATGCGCTACCTTGCGCTTCAAAAAACTTAACCGGCAAGGTCTCGCTGTGTGCGGCTTGCTTCCAAGCAATTCTGCGTAAGGAGTCACCAGCTTGATAGGGGCGTAAGCCTGCAAAGTCTTCTTCCCCTCGGCCATGGGCTTGGCCTTGATCGCCCGATTGTGGCCAAGGCGGTGGGTCGATTTCTGGATTAGGCCAAACCAAGCAACGCGCACAGCTATTAAGATAGCTCCATGCATGACACCAGCCGACGGGGTAATCGCTCGATAAATGAAGCGTGGGCGCAGAGAGCCAGCCGCGTTGTAATGTTTGTAGAGGGATGGCAAGCTGAATTTCGCTATCAATTAGCCCACTGGCAATGAGGGGCTGATGCTTAAAGTGAAAAAAAATAGCGTGACGGGCAAGTTTGCTGCTGTGGCTGATCTGTAGAGGAAACACCGCCACCTCGCCTGCAAAAACGGCGGGGGCATCAAATAGCTGTAGGCGAAGGCTGAGTAAGTTTCTAAAGGTCCGTAGCAGAGCCGCATGGGCGAGACCCAAGAGGGTAAATACAAATAAATAGCCCAAACTGAGCTGGTAATTGATCGCCCCAATCAAAATAAGAAAAGTGGTAAAACCCAGTGCATAGCCAAAGCCGCTGGGTAAGATATAGATACGATCGTACTTAAGTGTCGTTGCTCCGCTCTGCGCAGGATGGCGCTTATTGAACCAGCCTTGCCGAATTTGTTTTAACTTAGAAAGAGCATTGAGTTGCGCCATTTAAGCCTCGAGCAAGTGGGGGGGCTATTCGGTGTTTGTTATGTCACCTGTTACGCATTTGTAATGCATTGCATCATTCTTAGGGCGGGTGAAGTTCGCCGGTTTCGTAGTTCATAGGGTGTACAACGACGAAGTCGTTGCGCACCGAAAGACGGCGCCCTACATGCTAAGCAAAGTCAAAAAGATCTTTTTAGTGCCTTCGGCACGTTAATTTTAGAGCGGTAGCCCCCGCGGGGGCGTTCTTTTCTTGACGGCCAAGAAAAGAACCAAAAGAAGGCCGCCCCGATCAGCACGAAACCCCTCGCTGCGGACAATCGAGCGGCGGCTGCGGAACTCGCTTCGCTCAGACAGGCATCAAAGAAACCCCGCCCGCTTGTTCCTCGCTTCGGCGTGCTTTAAGGGGGGCTTAAGCCCAGTGCAAAGAGCGTGGTTATTATGTTTTTTCGTTGTTTACTAATTAAAAACCAATTTAGTTAACATCTATGGGATGAAACCCGCCGGTTTTTACGGAATGCTGGTTTCTAAAATTAGTGCTTTCACCATATCTACGGCCGCTTTGCCGCTGCCTGGCATCACTAGCCGGTGCTGGGTGACGGGAACAAAGATCGCTTGAATGTCTTCGGGTAAAACTAAGTCGCGGCCGTCTAGCCATGCCCATGCTTGTGCTGCGTGCAGGAGGCCTAAGGCGGCGCGGGGAGATAGGCCGCACATAAAACGCCCCGGTTGGCGCGAGGCGGCAATGAGCGCTTGCACATAATCAAGTAGGGCTGGGGCGATATGAACTTCACGAACTGTTTTTTGGCTGGCTTGTAACTCTGTGCTACTGATGGCTTCTGTCAAAGTTTCAATTAAGTGGCGTCGATCAGAGCCTGCTAGCATGGCGCGTTCGGCTTGTGTATCTGGGTAGCCTAGTTCAATCCTCATTAAAAATCGGTCTAGCTGCGATTCAGGCAGTAAAAATGTGCCGATTTGGTGTGATGGATTTTGCGTAGCAATCACAAAAAAAGGCTCGGGCAGGGGCCAAGTCGTGCCGTCTGCAGTCACTTGCCCTTCTTCCATCGCTTCGAGCAGGGCTGACTGCGTTTTGGGCGAGGCGCGGTTAATCTCGTCGGCCAGTAATAGTTGAGTGAACAGCGGGCCATGATGAAACTGAAAGCGCTGGTTTTCTCGATCAAAAATCGATACGCCAGTGAGATCAGCTGGGAGTAGGTCGCTGGTGAATTGAACGCGCTGAAACTTTAGCCCCAGCGTGCGGGCCAAAGCATGGGCGAGCGTGGTTTTGCCGACGCCGGGTAAATCTTCAATCAACAAATGGCCTTGGGCCAGCAGGCAAGATAAGGCTTGGCGAATTTGAATCGGCTTGCCAAGAATGATGGCTTCGAGTTGTTTGAGTACCGCTGGCAAGCGTGGTGCCATGAGATGGCTTCCTGTTTATTGATCACTTCAGTGTTGACCATGAATGGCAAACTGTCTATTCGCTTTCGTTGCCAGTGTATTTGCCTAGGGCGTAAACTAGTAGTCAGAATGAAGCAGAGTTCGCTTCTTCTGGGCTGAATTTGATCGTTTAAACTAGCTGCTTGTCTTTAGAGGGGTCGTGCCTGTGAGTTGTGGTCCAAGCGCTTATATTAGTCACCCTGCCTGTGCGATGCACGATATGGGCAAGGGGCATCCTGAGTGCCCTGAGCGCCTAGAAGCGATTAAAGATCGCCTCATGGCGGCAGGGGTTTGGGATTTTCTGTTGCATCTTGATGCTCCTGCTGCCACGCGTGAGCAATTGGCGCGCGTGCATGGCTTGGCGTATTTAGATCGCTTGGCGATGATTTCACCCACGCATGGCTTTGTGCATGCCGACCCCGATACGGCGATGAATCCTTTTACCTTGCGAGCGGCTTACCATGCGGCGGGCGCAGGCATTGCCGCGGTCGATGCGGTGATGCAGGGCAAGGCGGCGAATGCTTTTTGTGGTGTGCGCCCACCAGGGCACCATGCTGAAAAAAACAATGCCATGGGCTTTTGTTTTTTTAATAATGTGGCGGTCGCAGCACGCCACGCCCTTGAGCAATATGGCTTAGAGCGGGTGGTGATTGTTGATTTTGACGTCCACCACGGCAATGGCACCGAAGATATCTTCTGTGAAGAGGATCGCGTGATGATGGTGAGTTTCTTTCAGCATCCTTTTTTTCCGTATTCGGGGGATACACCACGCGGCGCTAATATGCATAATTTCCCTATGCCGCGCGGCACAACGGGTGCACAGTTCCGCGACTTGGTGTTGGAAAAATGGCTGCCGATTTTAAATGAGTTTGCCCCACAATTAATCCTGATTTCCGCTGGCTTTGACGCCCATTTAGAGGATGAGATGTCGACTATGGGCTTGGTGGAGGCGGATTACGCATGGGTTACCAAGCAGCTTATGAAAGTAGCGAGTCAGCATGCACAGGGCCGTATCGTGTCTTTTCTGGAAGGTGGCTACGATCTTTCTGCCTTGGGGCGGAGTGTGGCGGCGCATATTAAAGAATTGTCTGAGGACTAAGAGGCAATAAGTCGGCTGAATTGATCTGAATTGTTTGCTTTTATTAAGGTTGCAGCTGCATGCCCGTATTTGGTTTTTTAAAGTCCTTGAGCTCTTCCAAGCCTGCCATTTTAATGCTGAGCATTCTATTGCACAGCTTACTGCTCTTTTGGCGCCCCTCTGTGACGCAGCCCGCGCCCGAGCCTATCTTGGTTCCTGTGTCTATTACACTCAGTTCGCCTGTGAAGAGTGAGCCATCTTTGCTGCCAGCACCAGCACCAGTCGCTCGAACTCAAAAACCGGCGCCTCCATCGTTGTCAGCAAATATGCAATCGCGTGCTATTGCGGCCAAAGAGCCCAATAAGAAACAAGAGAGTGTGGCCGAGATCGTGATTGATTCGGTCGATGGGCTAGTCAGCCGAGAACAGGGCTTGGCACAAAAAGTGTTGAAAGATGTGGTGAGTGCTGATCGTCTAGATAGACAGAGGCAAATTAAAAGTGGTGCCTTGTTGGCTTCGGGCGTGGAATATAAGTCGGCATTTGGCCAAGAGTTTGCCAAATCCACTTTGCGTGATTGCCGCGATGTATTGGCTGAGGAAGACTCGCCAGAGAGTAGAGGTATAGCCAAAATATCGGATGGTCTTCCTATGATTATTGTGGACATGAAACTGCTACAGAGAATGAAAAACTGCCGGTGGTGATCAAATAAATAAAAGCCAATACACGGATCAGCGTATTGGCTTTTTTCTGTGAAACTCCGTGCCTTTTGTGGTTTGATGCTTGGGTTTTCCTTAGCTAGCATGAGTAAGAAAGGCCCTTTATTAATCGCTTGCGATAATCTGACAAGCTTCTGCGCCCCACCTTTGCTATAAATGCCACTGAGATGACAATAAGTGGACAAAGCGATGCGGGGCGTTCTCATTATTTTGCTGTTTGCTGTGTTGGCGGCCTGTGGCGGCGGGGCGAGTGATGTTAAAAGTGGCACCGCCAGTGCCGTAGCTGTTGCCAGTGGTGCTGCGCAATTAGCCGTTTCTTTGCAAGATGCGGCAGGCCAGGTTTCCACCACGGTTTACGCCAATTCGATTGCCACCCTTGTAATTAATCTGAGTGATGCCAAGGGCATGCCCCTGAGTAATCGCGTGGTTAAGCTCGGCGTAAGTACCTCTACACTTAGCAAAATCAGCCCCGATACGGTTTTAACCGATGCTTCGGGGCGGGCAGAGTCGCAGCTGATTACCAACGACAATACTGGCGCAGATGCCATCAACGCCACGATTGATATCGAAGGTAAATCGTATAGCACCGCTTTTAATTACAGCGTTCGATCGCTGAATTTTGCCTTGAGCACCCCAAAGCTTGATTTAAGTACGCTATCTGCTGGCGGCAGCGTCGGCGTGTTGGTCACCCTTAGTAATAGCGAAACAGGCTTGGCCCTAGAAACGCCTGTGAGTGTCAGCTTTAGTTCGCCTTGCGCTGAAGCGGGCAAGGCGCTGTTGTCGTCTCCTGTGTTATCGATTGTGAATAGCATTAATGGCGTCAAAACGGCCAGCGCATCCACAACTTATCAAGATAAATCTTGCGCAGGCGCCGATGAAATTACCGCAACAGCCACCTTGGGCGGCGTAAGTCGCTCGTCTAAAACTAAGCTTGCTGTGCTTGCCGCTGCGGCAGGCAATATTGAGTTTGTGAGCGCCATTCCCGAGTTGATTGCCCTGCCAGGAACAGGGGGCAATACCAGTGCCATAGTGCAATTTAAAGTGAAAGATTTACAAGGCAGCCCCTTGGGCGGGCAATGGGTCGATTTTGCTTTGAACACCACGGTGGGCGGGATTTCCTTGGTGCAGAGCGCGGGGCAAAGCCAGCCGAGCACAGGCTTGGTGCAGGTGGTGGTGAATGCGGGTTCGGTTAGTACGGTGGTGCGCGTTACGGCGGTGCTGCGCGGCGCGTCGCCGTTGATTAGCAGCCAGTCTAATGCCTTGACGATTTCAACCGGCTTGCCGCATCAAAATGGTTTTAGCTTATCGGCGGATATTTTGAATCCAGAGTTTTATACGGTAGATGGCAATAGTGTGGTGCTCACTGCAAGGGCATCGGATCGCTTTGGTAACCCTGTGCCCGATGGCTCTGCGGTGAGCTTTATGACTGAAAGCGGCATCGGCACAATTACGCCGCGCTGCACCATGCTGAGTGGGGCGTGCAACGTCACGTTAGTTAGCTCGGGCAATCGGCAAAAGCTAGTCGGGGCGGGGCGAATGACGGTGCTGGCGCATATGGTAGGGGAAGAGAGCTTTAATGATTTGAATGGTAACGGGGTGTTTGATACAGGGGAGAGCTGGTCGGATCAGGGCGAGGCCTTCTTAAACGCCGATGAAAGCGCGCACGCCGCACCCGTATCTCTTTTGGCTGTCGATGGCAGTGCCTATGTTGAGCCCTTTATCGACTTTAACGGCGACGGCCTCTACAACGGGCCGGATGGGCAATATAACGGCGTGTTGAGGTCGGCAAGTATTCCTAGCTCGGTGGCTAAAACCATTCATGTATCGAGTAGCAGAGTGATCATCTGGTCGGCAAGCTCCTTAGGGAGCAATGTGCTGACCTACCCTTTGAGCGCAAGCAGATTGTGCGCACCGGGCAGCTTGATCAGCCAATTTGCCTTTGCTGCGCGGGATAGTAATGGCAATGTTTTACCTGCTAAAACGCAGGTCGATTTGGAAATCACCCAAACCGTCTTGGTCGACTTGCTGGGTAATGCGATTAATAACCCCGTGCAATTGTCAGGCCTGCCTAGCTTTACGGTGCCGAGTACGGCGTTGGTTTCGCAACTTACAGGCACTTTATCAGCAGTGGCTTGCCCGATCCCCGCTGACGCGCAGCTGGTGGTAAAAGTGAAGTTTCCAAGTGGGGTGGAAACCTCGCAAAGCGTACCGCTGAATTAAGTGTGTAACTGCTGCTGCATCACGAAACCCAAATCTTGAACCACGGAGGGCGTTGGGGTGTAAAACTCCGCCGTCAGTGGGTCTATCAGGGCATAAAAAAGGCCATGTCACACGACATGGCCTTTGGCTTTATTGCACAGTATTGTTACTTCAACCAATGACTTGCGGCAATAAACAAGCCGCCAGCGAGCGCCATCGATACGGGCAGGGTAAGCACCCAGGCCAGCAAGATGTTTTTCACTGTTTGGCTTTGTAGGCCGCTGCGGTTGGCCACCATCGTTCCTGCTACGGCAGAGGATAAAACGTGGGTAGTGGATACCGGCATGCCGGTCAGGCTGGCCAAGCCGATGGCGGTAGCTGCGGTGATTTGAGCCGCCATACCTTGGCTATAGGTCATGCCTTTATTGCCGATTTTTTCGCCAACGGTGAGTACAATCCGCTTCCAACCGATCATGGTTCCGAGGCCCAGCGCGAGGGCTATTGCCACAATCACCCACTGTGGGGCGTATTCGGTGGTGGCAGATAGATCTTTGCGCAGGCGATCTAAGTCGGCTTTTTCTGCCGAGGTAATGCTCGGTAATTTGCTGACTTTCTTGGCGGTGTCATCAAGGCAAAGCAGCAGACGGCGTACGCGAATACGCTCTACTTCAGGCAATTGATCGTAGCTACGAATGCCAGCCAACTTGGTGACTAGCTCATTGCTGGCAGGCATGGTTTGCTGCGTGTCGCATTTAAACTGTGGCGGCAATGGTTCTTGTGCTTTTGGATCAATATAAGCGTTAAGGCGATAGCTATTGCGGCTATAAAACTGCTGCAAATGCAGTGCTGCATCGTGGGTGCGCTCAATTTGATAAGTGGTGCTGGCCATATCGACCACAAACTTGCCTGGCACAATGCCGATCAGTACCAGCATTAACAGGCCAATACCTTTTTGCCCATCGTTGGAGCCATGCGCAAAGCTGATACCCATTGCGGATAAAATCAGGGCCACGCGGGTCCAAAATGGCGGGTGTTTCTTGCCATCTAATGCCTTACGCTCGTCCGGCGTATTGTGCATGCGTGAATCGGAACGAAATTTTTTCAATAGTAATAGCAGGCCACCCGCAACCAGAAAGCCCACGGTAGGGGAGATCAGTAGGGAGAGCATGATGTCGATGGCTTTTTGGGTATTGATGCCTTCTAGTAAGGGGATGTTGGTCATCCATGCATTGGCAATACCTACACCAAGAATGGAGCCAATCAGCGTATGCGAGCTAGAAGCTGGCAGGCCCAAATACCATGTGCCTAGATTCCAGATAATGGCGGCGGCTAGGAGCGCAAACACCATCACTAAGCCTTGCCCAGACCCTACATTCAATAAGAGTTCAACCGGCAAAAGATGGACGATCGCGTAGGCTACGCCTAAGCCACTTAGCAATACGCCAAAGAAATTACAGATGCCTGATGCAACGACGGCAAGGTGTGGAGGCATGGCTTTGGTGTAAATCACGGTGGCAACTGCATTGGCCGTATCGTGAAAGCCATTAATAAATTCGTAGGTAAGTACAAAGCCAAGGGCCAGAACCAAGCTGATGGCAACGCCATAGTCAAGGCCACTAAAAATATCGGGCATGGTAGGGTTAAGTGAGTGATGACGGCGCGATTATGCCCCAAAACCGCCACACCCTGTTTTGATTTCAGTAGTACTACAGCAAATAAGTTTCAGAAAATATTTACTGCTTTTAGGACGAGCAAGACACGCCAATCTGTGCTGCCCACTCCGGCGGGAGTGCGGCGTAATGCTCGAAGGCGGGCTGCTCGTCAAAGGGGCGCATTAGGCATTGTTGTAAGGCGTTGATTTCGTTGAAGTCCTCGTTTTCTTGTGCTTTTCGAATGGCGATTTCCGCTAAATAGTTGCGTAAAACATATTTGGGATTTACGCAGTCCATGGCCGTTTTTCGCTCATTGGCGTCCCTTGCTTCGCCGCTGAGGCGAATCTGATAATCGGCAAACCAAGCATCGAATGCGCTGCGATCCTGAAAGTGATTTCGCAGCGAATTATCCATGTTGGATAAATTGCGCCAGAAATAAGTCCAATCTGTGCGGCTGCGATGCATCAGTTCAAACAGTGTGGTGATGAGTGTCCAGTCGCTATCTTGCCAGTGGAGTAGCCCCATTTTTTGCCGCAGTAAGTCGGAAAAGTGGCTTTCAAACACCGTTTGATATTGTTGCAAGGCGTGTAAAGCAGACGCTTTGTCCATCAGTGGGAGGAGCGCTTCTGCTAAGACGTAGAGATTCCACTGGCCGATTTCTGGCTGCTGTTGGTAGGCATAGCGGCCACTGTCGTCAGAATGATTACAGATATGCCCTGCATCAAAGCCATCCATAAAGCCGAAGGGGCCGTAATCCAGCGTCAGCCCTAAAATACTCATATTGTCAGAATTCATCACCCCATGGCAAAAGCCCACGGCTTGCCACTCTGCAATCATGATGGCGGTACGCTCAATCACGTTTTCAAGCAAAGCCACGTAGGGATTGCTGGCGGTGGCGCAATCTGGGTAATGATGCTCAATCACCCAATCGGCGAGTGTTTGCAGCGAATCAACATCATGGCGGTAGTGCTCAAAATGGCCAAAGCGTACAAAGCTAGGGGCGACGCGTAAGACCACCGCTGCGGTTTCCAAGCTTTCTCGCCACACCCCTTGCTTGGACCCCGCCATACCGAGTGCCCGAGTGGTGGCAATACCGAGGCCGTGCATGGCTTCTGAACATAAATATTCACGAATCGATGATCTAAGCACAGCTCGGCCATCTGCTCGGCGAGAATAAGGCGTAGGCCCTGCGCCCTTGAGCTGCATTTCCCAGTGCTGGCCGTTGCTTGCTAGATATTCGCCTATCAAAATGGCTCGCCCATCCCCTAGCTGGCCCGCGTTGACACCAAACTGATGGCCAGAATACACGCTAGCAATCGGCTCGCTGCCCTGCGGTAAGAGATTGCCGCAGAGGTAATCGGCTAAGCTGGCTGGCTGATCGCTAGTGCTGGCGAGGCCCATCTCATTGGCTAATTCAGCGTTCCAAGCCATCAGATAAGGCGAGGGCAAAGGCGTAGGCTGAATGCGAGTGTAAAAATGTCCGGGTAGACGGCCAAAACGTGGTGTGAGTAAAATTTGATCAAAAGTGAGTTTTGGCATGGTCATAACCGCGCTAAGCTTGAGTAATTTAGTCGGGTATTGTAACCCGTACGCCTTGTTTTGAGGCGAGCCATAAGGATATGGCTCGAAATAAATCCCATAGGGCATGCTGAGTAAGCTCGCCTTTCCCTCGTGTTTCTGTCGGGCATCTAGTAGATCTGCTGGCCCCCCAATCAGCACAGTCGGGAATGACGGTTTTGTGTTTAGAAGCCGTATGGAATTTAATTCGAGGCATATCTTTTGGATATGAAAGTATTGGAGAAACATAAAATGCGACATTTTCCTGAAACCCCCGCAACCCTATTTCTAAAGCAACAGGCGGCGGTTTTTGCAAGCCATCTCTATGCCTATGAAGAGCATGGCGGCACCAAGGTATCTGCACGCGAACTTAATGTTGAAGAAAACTGCGTAGTCAAAACCCTGATTATGGAAGACGAAGCAGGCAAGCCCTTGATTGTGCTTATGCACGGCGATTGCAAGGTTTCTACTAAAGAATTGGCGCGCCAGGTGGGCTGCAAAAAAATTGAGCCATGCAAACCTGAGGTGGCAAATCGCCATACCGGTTTTTTGGTTGGCGGCACCAGCCCATTTGGCACTAAGAAAAAAATGCCGATATATATTGAGAAAACCATTCTTGATTTGCCGTTGATTTATATCAATGGAGGGCGTCGAGGCTATTTGGTTTCGCTTGATCCTGCGGAATTAATGCGAATACTCACAGCGCAAGTCGTTGAAGCGGCACTTCGGTGAATTGAATGAGGGTATACCTATTAATGTAAGCGATCTTATCAATAAGCTTTACTCTAGATAGTGATACCCTTCAATTCAATCAATCTTTCGATTAAGCCAATGACATCATCTAATCATCTCTACCAAGCCATAGAAAGCGCCGAAATTGCACTTAAACGGCAAAAACTAAAGCAAGCCAAGCTCTTGCCACTGGCATTGCTGCTGTTTTTTGCCGTGGTCTTTGTGTTTGCTACGATTTACAAATCGCGCTATCCGGCGCTGGCGTATATCACGGCGTTTTCAGAGGCGGCGATGGTGGGGGCTTTGGCGGATTGGTTTGCGGTGGTGGCATTATTTCGCCGCCCCTTAGGCTTGCCCATTCCACACACAGCAATTGTGCCCAGAAATAAATTACGAATTGCCGATAGCATGGGCAGCTTTATTCAAAGTAATTTTTTATCGACTGAGCGGATCGTTGGCAAAATTCGCGAATTTAATCCGGCGCATAAAATTGCCACATGGCTAACGAAAAACTCGCGGCCTTTTTCTAATTTATTAATTAGAGTGCTCACCTATAGCCTTAATTCCCTACACGACGGTCGATTGCTGGCCTTTTTAAAAAGCACCTTAATTACCGAATTACAGCGGGTAGATATCAGCCAGTTTAGTGGTCATATTTTAGATTCACTCACTCAAAATGGCCGTCATCATCATGTATTAAGCGAAGTATTGCACGAATTACAAAAAATACTCGGCCGTGCCGAAACACAAGAAGCAATGGCCCATGTGGCCGCAGAAGAAATCTCATTTCTAAAATATATGGTGCTAGATAAAGTCGCTGGCAAATACCTCGCTGAAAAAATGCTAGGCGCGGTGCAAAAAGAATTAAAAGCCATGCAAGACAATCCAGACCATCATCTGCGCCTGCAATTTGATCGCTATATTGCGCAATTTGTTGATAAATTAAAGCATGATGCCGAATTCAAACAAAGAGGCGAAAAGCTTAAAAATGAACTGCTCGCCCATCCGGCAGTAGGTGAATATATCGAAACACTTTGGACGCAATTATTGCGCTGGCTGCATAGCGATTTGCACCGCATTGATTCCACCATCCGCGCCAATATCATGCTATTGGCTGCCGATATGGGTAAAAAACTCAATAAAAATACCGAAATGCAAGAATGGATCAACACCCAATGTGAGCGCGCCATCCCGCCCATCATTGAAGAATACCGAGAAACAATCGGCGTATTTATCTCTGATCAAGTCAAAACATGGGACGAGCAATATATGGTCGAGCGCATCGAATTAAACATCGGCACCGACTTGCAATTTATTCGCGTGAGCGGCACTTTGGTGGGCGGATTGGTAGGTTTGATTATTTATGTGGTGGCGGGGTATTTGGGGTAGGTAGTATTAAATCACTCCTATCAACTTAAGCAAAAGACATTTCAAAAATAATTGTTGTATCGCCTATTAAGCGATTCAAATCGTTCGCGTCATTCTTTGGGTGCGCGTGCCGCAGCCCTTTTAATCTAAACGTCAGGCTCTCATGTCTATTGCTCTATACGATGCATCTATTCCGGTTTTTTTACGTTACCTCAATCGTTTGGACGGGCTACTTGACGCCGCCGAATCCCACGCGACAGGGAATGATATTGACGTATCTAACCTTCTTCAGACATCCATTGCGCCGGACATGTTGCCGTTTGAAACTCAAGTGCTTATCGCTGCCAACTTCGCGCTACGTGCGTGCTTTCCGCTGGCAGGCAAGCTCATTCCACCTTATGGCGAATTTCCAGCTACGGCACAAGGCCTTCATCTACGCATTGCATACGTCGTCGGATTACTCAAAACGTTGCACGCAGCGGAGTTTGAAGGGCGAGAGACTGCTGTACTAGAAAGCAAGGCTGGTAATGCACTTGTTTCACTCAGGGCGCCAGCGTTTTTGCTCCAGTACGCACTACCTAACTTCATTTTTCATATCACCACAGCCTATGCCATCCTGCGCGGTCTTGGGGTCGCCGTTGGAAAAGAGCACTTCGATGGTTTTCACTCCTACGAAGCAGAGGCCTAAGCGATCTTTCGTGCCGACCTTCGCCGGCTGGGGCGGTACACTTTAAACATTATTGGTGAAAATTATGAATTTGAAATTTGTCTGGATAGTAAGCTTACTTCTAGCCTCTGCCCTAGGGTCCGCTGAAACCTATGATACAGAGCAATGAACAGGGAAAATAAAGTCCGTCGAGAACTGGATCACGAAGTCATTGATTTTTTGAGGCCGCAACTTTGAAGTAAAGTCCGCCGGAGTTTGCGTATTTAATACTCGCTTATAAGAATTTTTCGGTGAAAAGCTCCGTCGAGCTGCATAAGCTGACGAAACAATCCTAAAGCTTGAAACGCAAAAGGCTGCTAACCATCGGGTTGCAGCCTTTCCTATTTTGAATGCAAGTAAGCGTTACTCGGCCAAAGCGGACATTTTAGCGAGACGCGAAATTTTCTACCAGAGCTGGGGCAGTCCATTCAGTTCGTCAGCGCCAAAGATAAAAAGCGCAGCATGCCAGAGTTAATCGAAAAATTGCTGTGGTACGGCTGAGTGCTTACGCTTAAAATTCAGCCCGTTTACTGGTGCGCACGAGGCGCAAGGTGTCGGTGTAAAGGGTAGTTTAATGGAACTTTCGATTCGTCGTTTGTGCGCTGCTGTCAGTGCGGTATTGATATCTTCTTTTGCGGTCATTCCTGCTGCGTTTGCGGCGGATTACGACAAAGTGGTTCACGGTCCTGTGGATCTTCCTAACGGTCAATGGCTCAATTTATAGCCGCAAGATCTCAGTTTGCGACAGAACCCAAATTCCCTATCCTACCTATAATGTCGCCAATTAAATTTTAATAAATTTACATTTCAACAGCATAAAAATTAAAGGGCACACATGACCATAGGAAAATACAAGGCAGTTAACGCAGTAATCGGTATAACAGTGCTAGGCATAGCCGTCATGCTTGCCGCCTGCGCTAACTCATTCACCGACTCGAACAATATCAGCATCCCCACAGAGCGTGAATATCAAATCATTTCGAGTGAGACCAATTTAACTGACCGTGACTATTCTGGTAATAACAATACTATGCAGGCCAGGATGATATTGAAGTATCAATTGCAATCGACTCACAATGATGCATCAACATTGTCGAGCCCGCTGAGTACGAGTGGCAACTTTATTATCACACCCAGCCTACTGCAGTTTGCCGACCGCGCCATTCCTTTACCTATCAGCAATATCGATGAGCGTATCCAGTCCAATGAACTCTCATTGATGATTAAGGATGGGTTTAACCTGAGTGTTAATGAAGGTGAAGTGACGGCCCTATCGCCCATAGATAAGCCACAAGCGCAAGATTTAGCCAAGATGTTTGAGCAATGGGACAATCTTAAATCGCTGTTTCAACAGGTGCCTATGCTCCTCGTTAAGCTTGAACCTAAGGTGGGTTTTAGCAAGGTATCCCCAAAGGATAAACACTTAATATGGACCGTTGAGCAAGTCAGTGAAGATAGCTTAGTCGCTGTATTACAAGGTAAAAATACAGAATCACCAGAGCAGTATCAAAAAACCTATGGCGCGTTTGAAGTTGACCGAAAAACTGGCTGGCTCAATAGCCTGGTATTGATTAATCAGTCGATGCGTAATGGACGACTGGTTAATCATCGTTTGGCCATGGCGCCAAAGGATAAACCCTTTGTAATGAGCATTATTTGGCACGCCTATGCCGACTATGATGCGTTACGAAAAGCTGAAGATAGCCAGCGAACACTCAATGATATTCATAAAGATAATCTCATTTACCAAGATATGGATAGCCAGATTGTGCAAGCTTTACTGCCTGAGCATCAAGGCATCATCGATAACATTGGCAGCTGGGGTGAAGATGCAATGAAAGAGATGCAACTGCGCTTTGTGCACGGGTTAACGAAAAAGTATTTTTCCGGTGAGGTTCTTTACCAAGATATCCAAGCGTTTGATTATAAAAATAACCCTATCGATATCCAATTTTGGCAACACAACCGTTCATGGGTGAATAACTACGGCGGTAAGATTGAATCGACAAGTGATTTACTGCCGATAGGCTGGGACAATACCGCGAGCAAGATCAAGAAAATTAATCACATTAGTGCCAAATTAACACTCATTCCCGAAAAAAATCGTTTGGTAACAATGCCTTGGAGCGAACTATTAGCCAAACCTTATCACTTTGGCGGCGCCAGTCTACAGATCACCTTAATCGATGCTAATACTCACCTCTATAAAGTCGTTATGCGCCAAACCGCTGAAAAGGGGATTAATATTAACTTTAGCCAGTTTAATGGGCAAATGGGTGATGCGATGGTCGATCAGGGTTACCCTACATGGTTAAGCGCCTCTGATCAGGATTTGCTAAATGTATTATTTAAATATGGCGAAAAACACGTTAACAGCAATGCTACGGCTTTCTTATTAAAGCTGACTGATATCCCCGAGACCATGAGCTTTTATGAGACCGAACCTCAACCGCAAATGGCGCACACAAATCCCGTCACCTTTATGCATATCAGCGACTACTACAAGGATCTTGCTAACCCAACAAGCGGTTTCGATTACTCAAGAGAGACGGATTTTTTCCTCACAGATCCAAGCCAGCTGCAGCTAAGCGTGAAAGAAATCAGTGACGTTAAGGATATCAAACCGGTTTCAGATGATGGCCACAATTTTTATATCCCGATGTCACCAGCTCTTGCTATGAGTTGTAAACCCGAAATTGAACAAGGTTTTACTGAAGGAAAGCAACCAGTGACTTGGGTGTATGACACCAAAGCGTTAACAGGACCCGCCTATCATCTGGCAAGTCCAGACGGGGTGAGGCGTTATTTTTACGATAAAAAAATCCAAGGCAAGATCCATTGCCAAGGCGACGTGACATGGCAGCATGTAACGCTTCAACCCGGCGAAAGACCATGGCTTGTTGATATTGGCCCTTGGCTAACACCGCCTAGTATGGCAGATAAACCCAGCGAATTACTTAAGCAGTATTTCAAAATACAGGACGATGAAGGCACAAACTTAACCATAAGGCTTCCCGAAAATAGTGCCGAACTGAGCATTAAAGACGTTCTGGTCGATGGGAAATTTATCAGTGCGTCTGGCGCGGCTGCCAAGGTCAGTATCATGCAAATATCAGCTAAACCTATTGAATTACCATATCAATTCACCTTTAAGCCTCTGCCTTAGGAGCCGTTATGCGCAACATTATCCATTTGCTCCTTGCCGCTCTCGTGCTTTTTAACGCCAATGCTAATGCTGAAAATGTGTTACTTGATTCAAATTGGAATGTCGTCAAAAGTAAAAAATCGGCACACTATTATTTAAAGCAACCCGTTGAGACTGTTGACGGGGAATTTAAAGTTGAGATTTATTATCAAGACAACGATGCACTGTTCTGTGCTGGGACGCTCTTAGATAACAAATTGGGTAAAACACTCAAGATTGAGCAATTTCGCGGAGCTTATCAATGTTACTTCGATGATGGTAACCCCTACCAACAAGCGTTTATCAACGATCAAGGTCAACTTCATGGCTTGTTCAAAAAATATATCGCAACGGGTTCGTACTATGTGGAATCACACTTTGAGAATGGTGTACAGCAAGGCCTTGAAACGGGTTATTGGGAAGGTGGGAATGTCCGCTACAAAACAACCTATCAAAATGATAAAGAAGTCGGCATAAGTGAACATTTTAGCCCTGAAGGCGAATTAACCGCAAAAATTTGCAACGACGCTAATGGTGTGAACCAATATTTTAATCTCGGCAAACTCAACCGTGAAGTCCATAAAGTCGATGGCCTATTGCAAGGCATAGAGACCACTTGGGGCCTTAATGGGCAAGTGATATCGACCCAAGAGTACGCCAAAGGCCAAAAACAAGGCGACTATTTTGAATATTTTGACGATAACAAAGTTAAACGCCATTACCGCTACGACAATGATTATAAAGTTGGTGAGCAGCTCGACTTCCATGAAAATGGCCAACTCGCTAGAAAAGAAATCACTGAAGCACCATGGAATGTGAAGCTATCGGAGCAATATAATAATCAGGGGGAAATACTGAGTTCAACTGAAGAAAAACATCAAGGGGACCGCTGGATTTATCAGAAAAGGCAATACTTCAAGCAAGGAAAACTCATCAGAAGTAACGAAGAAGACAAACTTAAAAAGTGGTCTTTATATGAGGAGTTTAGTGAAGGGGAGCTCGTTGCACGAACAGAATCAATTAACAATAATCAAACCGGACTCTATATCGTGTCCTCTGGTTTTTTTGAAGATAAACCCTTGCTCACTCAAGAATATTATCAAAACGGGCTTCGTCATGGCACCTATGAACGCATTCAGCTTAATGATAAACAGCGCACAGTGATTGAACGCGGCCAATATACTCACGATAAACCCAGTGGCACTTGGATGAAACGACAATTTGAACATGGCAAAAGTACCTTTAGTTATGACGATAAAGGTGAGCTCCATGGCGAATACCGTAACGAAACTGATTCAGGGCAACTGCTTGAACTGCTGACGTTTACTCATGGTAAGGCGACGGGACTGTGTCAGCGTTATGCCAATAATGGTCAACTATATGAAAAAGGCGAATACCGTGATGGCAAACGGCATGGCGATTGGATTTTGGCTAAAGAATCCGCTTATATTGCCTATCCTCAACCGAACAGGCTGTATTGGATTGGCCGATATAATATGGGTGCGCAAGTTGGACTTTGGGAGCAGGTCAATATAAATAATTATCGATTAAAACAAGGAAATTATGATGACAAAGGCAATTTTCATGGAAAACAGTATACCTTTGCCGAAGATGGCTCAATGGAAGAAATCGCTGAATTTCGCCATGGAGAATTCATTTCAGTAAAGCATGAATTTCCTACGTCCTCTCAATGGATGGATTTACCTTCGCCTTTAACATAGCGACTTTACAGAGGTGAGAATAACTATGGCTATGTACCCCCCGGTGAATTGGGTTGAACCGTTGGGGGTGGCAGGGGGTAAGTTGAATCGCCTCTGGTTTCCTAGACACCTAAAGAGCCGGTAATCCCCCCGTTTTTAAGCTCACTTAAAAGTAGAGGCTAGGCATGTAATGCCAGTTTTTGTTTCGGGGTGATGCCGCCTAATCCCATATGCGGACGTTCGTTATTGTAAGTCCAAAGCCATTGCGTTGCAGTTTCTTGCACTTCGGCAAGGCTTTCAAAATCATCGCAAGCCAGCCATTCATAACGTACTGTGCGATTATAGCGCTTAATATATGCGTTTTGCTGCGGATTACCAGGCTGAATATAGGCCAATTCAATCGATTGTTGTTCTGCCCAATTTTTTAGCAGATGGCTAATATATTCAGGCCCATTATCGGACCTGATTCGCTTGGACTTGCCGCGCCATTCAATGATTTGATTCAGGCTGCGTATTACGCGCTCTGCTGGCAAAGAGAAATCGACTTCAATACCTAATCCTTCCCGATTAAAATCATCAATCACATTAAATAAGCGAATGCTGCGGCCATCGGCTAATTGATCGTGCATAAAATCCATCGACCACGTTTCATTTTTTGCCTCTGGCACCGCTAATGGCTCTGGCGTTTCGCGATCTAAACGTTTTTTAGGCTTAATCCGCAGATTTAATTCTAAATCGCAGTAAATCCTGTAGACCCGTTTATGATTCCAGTGCTTTTTCTTTACGTTTCGCAGATGCAAAAAACAAAGGCCAAAGCCCCAGTTGCGATGCGTTTCCGTGAGTTGAACCAATGAGTCAGCGATTTGGGCATTTTCTGCATCCAGCCTACGAACATAGCGATAGCAAGTTGTGCTAATCGCAAAACTGGCGCAAGCCGCACGAATGGACACGGACTTGGTTTCAACGGCCCAGTGAGCCATCTCGCGACGCTGAGATGGCTTCACCACTTTTTTGACATGGCTTCCTTAATGATATCCGCCTGCATTTGGGCTTCGATATACATCTTTTTAAGGCGCTTGTTTTCGTCCTCCAGCTCCTTCATGCGCGTCATCATCGAGACGTCCATGCCGCCAAATTTAGCCCGCCACTTATAGAAAGAGGCCGAACTCATGCCGTGTTCGCGGCACAGATCGGGGACTGTCGAGCCGGCTTCGGCTTGCTTTAAAATTGCCATAATCTGGCTGTCAGAATAACGCGCTGCTTTCATGTAGAACTCCTCAAAGACTGCGAGAAAATTCTACTTAAAAATGAGCTGGTTTTGTGGGGGGATTACCCTTTCTATCCCTGCTTAGACCAGGTTGGATTTCATCTTTGGAATCTACGTCATCTTGACTAGATGACGCATCGCCATGCTCACCGCTTTCCTCACACCAGCGTTCTTCGTTATTCCATTCTTCAGCTAGAAGAATTCGATTCGCTCTTTTATAAATTGGATCATCTGGCTCACACATAGTTTTGAGTGCAATCATTCTGTCAAGATAATGAGTCCAACTTAACTTTTCGGCATGAAAATAAAGTCGTGACAATTCAAAATATAAATCCGACGATTCCTTTGCCAGATAAATCAACGAACCTCTCCTTATATGGCTAACAATATGTAGACACCCTAAAGCGGCAGAAAAACCACCACCTTGGGGGCATAAAAACGCTGAGCCCCTTGTGAATCCCTTGCTGGGCGCAGCCTGAAGTATTTTATGCCGATATATTACACCCGATTGAGCGGGG
>JAPLQI010000122.1 GCA_026399755.1 Pseudomonadota bacterium | reverse complement strand
TATCAATTTTCAAGCTGGCTACTTTTTCACACCACACTCGCTTCGCACTATTCGACCCCATCCAACGCTTATGAAAGCCTTCTGCAAATCGAATATGCCGATCAAAATCACTCACAAATAAATCACTATTACTATCTGGCAACAGCGCTGCCCCCACATCGCCAGAAAACAATATTTGAGCACGTGGATCGTACAAATGAAAATTTCCAGAAGAATGCAAATAATGTGCAGGAATTGTACTCAGGTGTGCACTGCCCACTACAATCTCACTGCCCTGATCGGGAATGGCGGTCATCGTATTGGCTGATCCACCAAAGTGCGGAACAAAGGTCGCCCATAAGCCAGAAATATGGCATTTCATTTCTGGATTGAATTCCAACCAAAGCGCCAATGACGAAATCACATCGGGGTCTTGGTGAGATGAAAAAATGCTATGAATTAAGCGCGGATCTATCACTGTACTAACAGCAGAAAATACGGAAGGGAAAATCTCTAAGCCGCCCGGATCGGTAATTAAAGCTTCATCCCCATTGCTAATTACATATTCATTGGTATCAATTAAATGATTGGGCCGCTCGGGATCTCGTGAAATAGCAAACCATTTGTGATCATCTTGCTCAAATAATATTTGCGCTTTTTTCATTTCATCTTCCCAGAGATACGCCGCAGTTCTTCCAACCTTGGCACGATAGAATCGACTTTCCGAGCAAAATCATTAGATAATTCGGCCAGCACATTAGAATGTTCGCCTGAATACGCCGATTCAATTCTGGCTGCACGCGCAATTACCACGCCAAAGACACAGGCTTGGTAAGCTTCATCAATATATTCCGCCAAGCGTTGATGCACCATGCGTAAACGCTCTGCATTATCATCCGCAGCTTTTCTATTGCGCCCCAACGTTTCAGCCAAATACGTCGTGTTTTCTGCGGATAACTCTGAGGTTTGCGCCAGCATTTGGCTACGCCGCTCTTGCGTCATACTCTGAGACGATTCAGCCAGCATATCTTGGCTAGCACTACTTAGCCGATTCATACTGCCTTGTAGTTGCAAAGATAATTCACGCAACTCGCCAGAAATGACACCAAAGCCGCGCGCCATTCGACCCGCCCTTTTGGCTAATAAAATCGCGTTCAAGCCCATTAAATTAATTTCAAAGCAATTCCAAATCACCATCTTGATATTTTCATTAATCAAGACCGTATTTTGCAATTCAGCAGCAATGTCCGCCATGAGCAGCCTCCACACAGCTCGTCCCTAATAACGAGCTATTTCTTTATAGATCACTAAGTCGACAGAAAGAAGAGCAAGTATTCATCCATTTAAAAACTGACTAAATAATCGTGGGAGCTCCACAATGGAGTGCAACTTTATACCCCAAAAATACTTGCTAGAATGACAGCAGAGGCATTGGCGACTGGAAAAATGGGCCTTCTTAGAAGGCCCATTTAATGGTTTAAACGCTATAAAATTTAGTAAGCCTTACCGCTGGTTACTTTTTCAGCTTTAATCTTCCACTGCCCACCTTGCTTCACCATCTCGAGAGTCTTCTCTACGACATCGGTATAGTCTTTAGACTTGTAACTTTGGCTAAAGCTTGCTTCTGCTTGTGTTTCGCTAATCTGCTTCAGCTTCATTTTATCCAAGGTAATAGTGAGATCGCCTTGTTTGCCAACGCGGGTACGGCGGAATTCTTTCCACTTTGCTACGCTCATCCCATTGCTAGGTACAAAACTATCAGCGTAAAACGCGAGGTAGTCATCAACCCGCTTCTCCGCCCATGCTTTCGACCATTTATCAGCCAAATCATCGCCAAATTGCTTCAGCTCTTTGCTAACGGGAGCCACACTTTTACCCACTTCAGGCGCAGCAACCACAGCTGGCGGCACTAAAGGTGGGCGGTTATTCATTACAGCATCCCTATCCATTTTGTAAGCAGCGGGCATTTCAGCGCTGCAACGAATACGCTCATCATCCATCTGATTATCACTGAGCTCTTCTGGCACCGTTGCTTCCAAAGGGGCGAGCTTCAGAGCGGCCAGTAATTGATGCGTTTGCGTCAGTACACCTGCTTCAGATGTTTTTAAATCATAAACAGCCGCGACAACTGCGCGCTTGGCCGTAAATAACTCATTCTCGGTATCTAATAAATCTAATAAGGTACGCTGACCAATATCAAATTGCTTACGATAAGCATCGCGGGCCTTTTCTGTAGAGAGCTGATGCTGATCGAGAAAGGTCATTTGCTCATTCAAGCGGCGCACATCATTCCAAGCAATTTGCGTGGTTTGGCGAATATCACGACATGCCTTATCACGCAGCTCATAAGCTGAATTCAATTTTTCTACCGCGCCACGGGTGCGTGCACTATCGCGTCCACCGCTAAATAAGTTGTAATTTAAGCTCAGCTGAATAGTGCGATCCTGAAAGGTGCCATTAATGCTGTCCCGATCACGATCGATACCTTGTTTGGCCACTAGCTCTAGTTTGGGGTAGTTATTTGACTTACGTGTCTCTGCATCGCTACGAGCAGAGCGGATATTTGAAACCGCAGACAAAAAGCCAGGGTTTTGTTTTAAAGCTGTGGATAAAGCAGTATTACCTTCTTTAGGTAGCGCAGCACGCAAATCGAGAGCAGGAGCCAATGTTGCCGCCGGGGCATCCCCCACAATTCTTTGGAAGCGTGCGGATACATCGTGTAAATTGGATAAATCAGTTAGCCAATTAGATTCAGCCAAGGCTAGTCGACCAGAAGCCTGCTCTAAGTCAACACCTCGCCCCACACCCGCCTTCACTTTCTCTTCAATTTGGCCCAAAATTTCTTTGTGCAAAGCAAAGTTGTCTTGCGCCAAGGCGACCAACTCTCGATAACGCAACACATCTTGATACGCACGCACCGCTTCATAAGCAATTTGATCAGAAGCAGAAAGCAATTCGTAATAACGCGTGAGCCTTGCGTAACCTAAACGCTGTACTTCATTACTAGTAGCAAAACCATCAAATAGCATTTGACGCAAAGTAAGCGTGCCACCAGGATGATTAAAACCACCGGTGTCGCCAGTAGGGCGTTTTTCCCACTCACGCCCAGCATAAGCTTGAAAATCTACCTGTGGCAAATAGCCGCCACGAGCAGCAGAAACATCTTCGGCTGAAGCTCGGAACTCAAACCAACGAGCGCGTAATTCAGGGTTATTTGTAATCGCCCTCTCCGCAGCATCTTGCAATGTGGCAGGTAATGCGGCCTGCACACCGATTGCACTAAAGGCCAAAGCAATAGCCAAACACAGTTTCAGATTCATATTATTTATCCCGTATAGTCCGCAGGTAATGCTTATTAGATATAGTCAACCACGAAGGCTGAATCATTTTATATTGCATGTAAAGAAATTATAATCACACTCACTTGCTTTCTACCTTCTGTTTTATAATTGTAAGTTGGACAATTCCCATTAGTTAAACCAATATAAGAAAAGCTCCCTACAACTTGTAGACACATGCTCCAACTCCAGTCCTCTTACTTACAACGATCATTATTCTACTTATTGGTCTGCGCATCTTTCTCCCTACATGCTGCATCTAGCCTAGATTTTGATCGCTTGCAGAAATCTCTTATCCAGCGCTGGGGCCAAACACCTGTTCGTTTATTTAGCGATTGGCAATCCTTAATTAACGAAGCACGCAACGCGTCTGAGCCGGATAAATTAAAACGAGTCAATGATTTTTTTAATCGCCGGGTTCAATTTGGCGATGATCAAACAATATGGAATGCAGCCGACTATTGGGCCACCCCACTTGAAACCATAGGCAAAGGCGCTGGAGATTGCGAGGATTTTGCGATTGTTAAGTATTTCAGCCTTAAAGAGCTGGGTGTTGCAAAAGAAAAACTTCGACTCACTTACGTAAAAGCTAAAATTGGTAGTGCATCTAGCAATATAAGCCAAGCCCATATGGTACTGACTTACTACGCCACTACAGACGCAGAGCCTTTAGTCCTTGATAATCTACTCAACGATATTCGGCCAGCATCACGTCGGCCTGATTTAACACCGGTATTCAGCTTTAATAGTGATGGTATTTTTACGGGAGCAGCGGCGCAACCAACCGGCCCCGTTGATAAATTATCACGTTGGAAAGATCTGATTTCCAAAATGAAAGCCGAAGGCTATGAAGCAGATTAAACATTAATGAAACAATGTAGCCAAGGCCAAGTAAACCATTTTATTCAACGGGTATTGAAGTACGGAATAAATACCCAGTTCTAGCAAGGAAATACCATGTCACTCTTTCGCCAGCTCTGGATGATGATTATTCTGGCTACCTTGGTGTCCTTTGCCGGTAGCTTTATTGTGAGTGTGTTCACTGCACGTGGCTATTTAGAGCAACAACTCTTTACGCAAAGTAATGACAATGCCTCTTCCTTAGCGCTTTCAATGTCGCAGCAAAGCAAAGACCCCGCCACCATTGAGCTTAATGTGGCCGCTTTATTTGATACAGGGCACTTTGAATTAATCCGCTTTAGCGACAATCATGGCAAAACCTTAGTCGAGCGTAAAAATAGCGATAAAGCCGATGGCGTGCCTAATTGGTTTGTCAAAATGTTTCCTTTGCAAATAGCCTTTGGTAAAGCGCAAGTGAGCGATGGTTGGAAGCAGGCGGGCACAATCACCGTGGTTGCACACTCACGTTTTGCTTACCAAGCCCTCTGGGAAGGCGCGATGCGCCTATTTGTATGGATTATTGGTGCAGGCTTGGTTTGCGGCGCAGGTTTACAATTTTTATTGAATTGGGTTAAAAAACCAATCACCCAAATGGTTGAGCAAGCCGAGGCCATTAGTGAACGGCGCTTTATTACGATTCCTGAGCCCCGTTATAAAGAATTAAAAAGTGTCGTAAACGCCATGAACACCATGGTTAGCCGCGTAAAAACGATGTTTTCTGAGCAAGCCGCCCGTATCGATGCGCTGCGTAGCGAAGCCAACCGCGACGCCCTCACCCAGTTACCTAATCGCAGCTTCTTTATGGGGCGTTTATCGCAAACTTTAGAAGATGATGAAGCCGCACCAAGCGGCATCTTGCTCATTATGCGTCTGCATAATCTGGCTGAGGTAAATCGACGCTTAGGACGTGAGCGTGCCGATCAATTTCTACAAATGGCCGCAGGGCAGCTCGCCTCTCTCACAGGGCAAGAGCCTGATCGCTTAGTAGCCCGCCTGAACGGTGCAGATTTTGCCTTGCTTGCCCCCGGCTTAGATCGCCAGCAAGGCCTAGATTTAGCTAAAGAGCTACACCAAGGCTTAGCCGAACTCCGCGCTCACGAATTAACCGACGCCGATGATTTGGCTGCCATTGGGATTGCGACATATCACCATAATGACAGTATCAGCCAATTATTAGCCGGTACAGACCAAGCGCTTGCTCAAGCCGAAAGCAGTGGAAGTAATGGAACAGGCCATGTCAGCAGTGCTAGCGCTAATCTAGCTTTGCCTGCCCAAGACTGGCAGCCCTTACTACAAACGGCCTTTAAAAACCATAGCTTCGAATTGGCGTCTTACCCTGCCATCTTGGTTGATGGCCAGCCCATGCATCGTGAATTATTATTACGTTTACGCCACCCAGAAACTAAAGAGTTACTTACCGCAGGCACATTTATGCCCTTTATTAGCCGCTTGGGTATGAGTAATACACTCGATTTAGAATCCATACGGCTTGCCTGCGCCGAGCTTAAAATAAACGATGCACAACTCGCCATTAATTTGGAAGCTAAATCAATTGCAGACCCACAATTTATTGAAGAATTACTTAGCATTTTAGCTCAGCACAAAAATGCAACGCATCGCTTGTGGTTTGAAGTGAATGAATTTGGCTTTAGAGATGAAATTACCGCCTTGGCCAACTTCGCTCAGAAAGTTCGCCCACTGGGTTGCAAAGTAGGGATTAAACACTTTGGCCGCCATTTCGGTAGCATTCCACAGCTTTATGAATTGCAACTCGATTACCTTAAAATTGATGGCAGCTTTATTCAAGCCATTGATCAACACCCCGGCAATCAAAACTTAGTTAAGGCCATTATTGGCATTGCCTCTGGCCATGATATTTTGACTATTGCTGAGCGAGTGCAAACAAAGAGTGAATGGGAAATGCTGAAAACGCTGGGAATCAATGGCTTGAGCGGCCCAATTGCTAGTGCTCCATTAAACTAAGGCTGCGCTTGTTGATTTTGTTTTGTTACGCTCATACAAAGCCTGTTTATGGTCGGAGGCGGCAACCCAGCATTTGCACTGGACGCCCGATATTGAAGATAAATATTTAATCCGTGCTTCAAAACCATCAATAAATAAGGCCAGCATTGCTGGCCTTATTTGTGTGGCTTAATCCGTAATTAACTTACCCTTATTAAGCAAATCTTGAATAATCGCAGCGTCCGCCAAGCTACCATTACTGGTTAAATCAACGCCCGACAAGATAATGCGCTGATCATCGGCTCCTGAATTAAACGGCCCTGTATAAGCACCCGCGCTGCTGACATGGATAATCGTATCCGTACCTGATTTTTCAAAGTGTAGATACTGAGTTAGATTGCCCGTATTACTCGTGTGGTTTTCGCCCTGCAAGAGATCTTTCAAGTCCAGCCTATCCCCCCCTGCGTTATAACTAGCCGTTGAGAAGTCAGTGATTTTATCAATCACAGGAATCCCCACAGAGCCCTTATCTGCCAGCGCCCAAGAGAAGGTATCCGCACCTAGACCACCCGTTAAGGTATCGCTACCCGCCCCACCATCTAAGCGATCGGCCCCAGCGCCCGCGTTGATCACATCATTGCCTGCGCCGCCATGAATAATGTCGCGACCAGCCGAGCCAGTAATCGTGTCAGACAGATTAGTCCCCGTGACCTCTTGCCCACTACGAACTAAGTAATGCCCATTGTTGCTTGGGTCTTCGATAATATCTTGCAGCTCGCTCAGTACAGGTGCTTGATTGCCATGGAACAGCGCCATGTCTTCAATTCCCAGAGTAACGTAAGCACTATCGGCGGATCCTGTTGGTTTAAATTCAACTTTTAAAGCCGCATTACCTCCTTGCTCCCAATACAACACTTCGAGATTATGCATCCCTTCACTAATGACCACGCCGGTTTGAACCCGTGTGGTTGGAGGCTGGTTGGCGTTGTATTCAAATACGGACAGACCATCAACCGCAATACGGAAACCATCATCCGCATACACGCGAATATCGTAAGTGCCTGCTGCAAAATAAGCGCCACCCACCATCCGCATAATCGAATCGGTGGTATTGCCAAAGGTACTGGTCGCAGCAAGCCCTGCCGTATCGGCTCCAGCGTTATTTGCGCCAAGGAAGTTATACAAATTGCCCGCTGTAATGGCTGAGCCTGCCGTTACTGCATTATTAGTGCCCAAATTGCCTGTCACCGCAGGTGTCACGCCATATTTAACCGCATCGGCAATAAAGGTGGCATCGCTGGCAGTCGCGCTGGCCTCGATTTGAGTGCCGACAATATTGCTACCTTGACGGCCATTAATCACCGAGGTGATATCACTGATATTGTCGAGATTGCCCACGGTGTTATCTTGGCTTTGCACGTTATATGTAATACCAGTGCTCTTGTCCGGATCATTATTGTAGCCAAAGAATTCCCCGTGCAAGCCACGTGTGTTATCAGCAATAGCGGTGGTTGAAGCCGTCAATTGTAAAGTGCTGCCCTGAGCTGGCGGTACAATATTGATCGTAAGATGGCTATTTGAGATATCCAAATCGCCATCGTTATCAATTAAGGTAAAGCCAATGTTTTCACTAGAACCCGATGTATTAATAACCGGAGGCGTATAGGCATATTTGCCATCATCCATATCAATTGCAAATTGCCCGCCCAATACGGTGTTCACTTTTAATTGGTGAGTCACGGCATCAAAAGTGTATTTACTCGCGGCAGCGCTGGTCACAATCGAATTAGTCGCCACATTGAAGGTGTATTTCACTCCATCAACCGTTATGTCGTTCATATGACCACCATCAGCACCAAAGCCTGATGACGCGCCCGAAATAACACCGCCCGTTAAATCACCCGAGTTAGGGACAACAATCGTGTCACGCAGAATAGGTGGCAATTGCGCCAAATCAGTCACGATGATGGCATTGGCCTCAGTTCCGGTACTCGTGCCATTGTAAGCAAGCGGATTTAGGCTCACATCCGTCACACCCGTCCCTAAGCCTAGCGCCAATGAGTTAATGTCTTGTGCATTTAAGAAGTTGGTCCACGTGAGTGTTTCGTTGACATCTAAACCCAAACCTGGATTAGGCTCGCCATCGGAGAAGAAATAGCCAATCTTCTGGGCCCCCACAATCTTGCCGGCATCCGCATAACGTGTCATAACCTGCCCAACTGCAGCATCGTAATTAGTCCCTCCATTTGCGTTGAGACCCGCCAAAATAGCCTTAGCTTCGCCCACACTCATCCAAGTTTGCCCACTACTTTGCTGAGTAGCTGCTGAAGAGCTAAAAGTAACCAACATGACTTTAACGTCGCCCAGCACATCATAATCATCAATCAGCTTGGTAATGGCTTCCTTCGCAACCTGTAGCCTTGTTTTATCAGGAATCCCGCTGGCATTCCCCATGCTGCCTGACACGTCAATAGTCAGGATTAAATTGCTATCGACATTAGGAATTTGCACATCGGCCGTCTTGCTTTGACCAACAGGCGCATCATCTTCAACCTTCACGGTTAATATGCCCGTGCTGCTTAAGCTACCATCTGATACCTGAACACTAACATTAAAGGATTTCACATCCTCAACGCTATTTACAGGATGATCAATCGGCCCTTTTAGCGTCACGGTGTAGTGACCTGCGTTGTCGATCTGAATCTCGGCTATCGTGGTACTGCCAACTTTAGCCACAAGATTTTGCGTGCCACTTCCACTCCAGACCAGCGCTTGCCCACCTGAAGATAAAATATCTGTTGGCGCAATGAGTGTTGTGCTTAAGATTGGGCTATCGGGATCACTAATTGCGATCGTACCCGTGCTCACGGTGCTATTCGTTGTATCTGTAGGTGAACCTGTAGTATCAACAATCCCACCTAATAAGCCTTCCTCAGAGACTGTGGCGCTGGCATTGCCAATAACGGGAAGATCATTTTCTCCGGAAACATTAATCGTTGCGGTTCCAGGAGTGCCATCAACTAAGCCTGTATTGTCTTTCGCTGCGTAATTAAAGCTCGTATTACCACTCCAATTCGGGGCAGGTTTAAAGTACAAAGTCAGACTATTACTTGCCGCAGCTAAATCAGCGCCTACTAGCACCAGTTGTGTCATCGCTGCATCGCGGTACAACACCCCATTACTTGGTAAGCCCAATAAACTAAAGCTTGCCACCGTACCATCAACATCGGTACCCACTAAAGTAATCGCAATTGGAGAAATCTGGTCCTCAACGCCTGATGCACTGACATTATTAGTGTTGGGTGCAAAATCATTATCCAAAATCCCGCCAGTAGCCGAAACGCCACCAATGGTTAAAGGCACGGTTTCTGGGGTAATTTCAACCAGCGCATCGTCGACTGTTGGCAAGGTAACAACAAAGTTTGTCACTCCTGCCGGAACCGTAATCAGACCTGTCGTCACGCTATACGTCACGCCATTGCTAAAGGTGGCGGTGCCGTAATCAGCGGGACTGGCTGAACCCCCGCCAAGATTAAACGCGTAGGTTTCAACCTTGGTGGTCGCGGTGCTGAGGGTGACGTTAAAGACGAGGTTGTTACCTTCAACCACATTGTCATCGGCCACACCGGGATTACCGACTTCGATACCGGTAATCGCTGGGCTGTCGTTATCCAAAATCCCGCCCGTTGCTGAAACGCCACCAATGGTGAGTGGTACGGTTTCTGGGGTAATTTCTACCAAGGCATCATCAACCGTTGGCAGAGTCACTGCGAAACCGGTGACGCCCGCTGGAACCGTAATCAGACCTGTCGTCGCGCTATACGTTACGCCATTGCTGAAGGTGGCGGTACCGTAATCGGCAGGGCTTGCGGAACCACCGCCTAGATTAAACGCATAGGTTTCTGGTTTCGTTGTGGCAGTGCTGAGCGTGACGTTGAAGACCAGATTATTGCCTGGGCTGTCGTTATCCAAAATCCCGCCCGTGGCTGACACGCCACCAATGGTGAGCGGTACGGTTTCTGGGGTAATTTCTACCAAGGCATCATCAACCGTTGGCAGAGTCACTGCGAAACCGGTGACGCCCGCTGGAACCGTAATCAGACCTGTCGTCGCGCTATACGTCACGCCATTGCTGAAGGTGGCTGTGCCGTAATCGGCAGCAGATGCTGAACCTCCTCCCAAATTAAACGCGTAGGTTTCAACCTTGGTCGTCGCGGTGCTGAGGGCGACGTTGAAGACAAGGTTATTACCTTCAACCACATTGTCATCCGCAACACCCGGATTACCGACTTCCACTTTGGTAATCGTTGGGCTGTCATTATCCAAAATCCCACCAGTAGCCGAAACGCCACCAATGGTGAGCGGTACGGTTTCTGGAGTGATTTCTACCAGTGCATCGTCCACTGTTGCCAGGGTGACTGCGAAACCAGTCACACCCGCAGGAACAGTAATCAAACCTGTGGTGGCGCTATACGTCACGCCATTGCTGAAGGTGGCTGTGCCGTAATCGGCAGCAGATGCTGAACCTCCACCCAGATTAAACACGTAGGTTTCTGGTTTCGTGGTGGCAGTACTGAGCGTGACGTTAAAGACGAGGTTATTGCCTTCAACCACATTGTCGTCCGCCACACCGGGATTACCCACTTCAATACCGGTAATGGCGGGGCTGTCATTATCCAAAATCCCACCTGTAGCCGAAACGCCACCAATGGTTAAAGGCACGGTTTCTGGGGTAATTTCAACCAAGGCATCATCAACCGTTGGTAGGGTCACGGCGAAACCAGTTACACCCGCTGGAACCGTAATCAGGCCTGTGGTGGCGTTATACGTCACGCCATTGCTGAAGGTGGCTGTGCCGTAATCAGCAGGGCTAGCTGAACCGCCACCGAGGTTGAAGGCGTAGGTTTCAATCTTGGTGGTGGCGGTGCTCAATGTGACGTTGAAGACGAGGTTATTACCTTCAACCACATTGTCGTCCGCAACACCCGGATTACCGACTTCGATACCGGTGATGGCTGGGCTGTCATTGTCCAAAATCCCGCCAGTAGCCGAAACGCCACCAATGGTTAAAGGCACGGTTTCTGGGGTGATTTCTACTAGCGCGTCGTCCACTGTTGGCAGGGTGACTGCAAAACCAGTCACACCCGCAGGAACAGTAATCAGACCTGTGGTGGCGTTATACGTCACGCCATTACTGAAGGTCGCTGTGCCGTAATCAGCTGGGCTAGCTGAACCGCCACCGAGGTTGAAGGCGTAGGTTTCAATCTTGGTGGTGGCGGTGCTCAATGTGACGTTGAAGACGAGGTTATTACCTTCAATCACATTGTCATCCGCCACACCCGGATTACTCACTTCAATACCAGTAATGGCTGGGCTGTCATTGTCCAGAATCCCGCCAGTAGCCGAAACGCCACCAATACTTAATGGAACTGTTTCTGGGGTGATTTC
>JAPLQI010000065.1 GCA_026399755.1 Pseudomonadota bacterium | reverse complement strand
GTCAAGCCGCTGGCTCGCCAAATGTGTACCGCTTTCAAGCTCAGATCCCATTGACGAACGCCCATGCTGCCGCTCCAGAGATAAAAAGCGCAGCATGCCAGAGTTAGTTAAGAAATTGCTGTGGTACGGCTGAGCCCTTACGATGCTTATAAGTAATAGCCCATTACACTAGGCTTTGCTTATCCCTTACAAGAGAGTCAACTCGATGGGCTTTTTCTAAACCTCATTAACTGACTCCCGCTCCCGCCTCGCGCAAAATCCTTTGTGTTTGTTACGCCACTACTCCGGCTAATTCACTCACACAAAGGGCATCCCATGAAAATCCTGCTGAAGTTCCCATTCACCACTGCTGCTGGCGTTCGCATTGAGTCGCTGGAATTGCCACGGCCTAAGCGTAGCGATTTGAAAGCAGCGCAAAAATTTAGCGATGACGCGATTGATCAAGAGGACTTTTTGTTTTGCCGCTTAACCGGGCTGGTGGTGGAAGACCTTGATCAATTGGATGTGGCAGACAATAAGGCGCTCTCCGATGCCTTTCAGGCCATGGCTAGTGGCGGAGCAATCACTCAAGCCGCTGGACGAGATCCTGCTGTTGGTGCTGCGGCTACAGCCCTCTGAAATTGATGGCCTAGAAATGGATGATTATTTTTTCTGGGTAGAGGCTGCCGAGCGTGAAATAAAGCGCCGCAGTCAAAGCTAAATAAGGGCGTCAGCATGGCTGATTTACTCGTTGGGATTAGGATTGGAGCCGCGCTGACTGGGTCATTTCGGGCGGCATTTGCTGGTGCGCGGGGCACGCTTGACCAACTGGGGCAAACAGTTGATCAAGTGCGTACTCGGCATGCCCGGCTTGGTGATGCAATGGCTCGTGCCGCAACTCACCCAGCTCGTAATGTGGATGCCCTGCGTCGCCAATATGAGCGGCTGGGGCGAACGCTAGAACAACTACGAATCAAGCAAGAAAAACTTTCGACCAGTTTAGAACAGGGGGCGGTACTAAGCGCCGCTAGGTCTGAGCTAAATGGTGAGGCGATGGAGGCCTTGGCCGTGGGCGGTGCGGTGGCTTTACCCATCGTACAAGCCATCGCATTTGAAGACGCCATGCTGGGTGTGGCGAAGCAAGTGCAAGGTGCCCGCGATGATGCGGGCAAGCTGACCCCACTGTATTTTGAAATGGGCCATGCGATTCAGGCGATGGGCCGCAGAGTGCCCTTAGTGACCAATGAACTGGCCAAGCTGGTAGAGGGCGGCGCTCGCATGGGGGTGCAGGGTAAAGAAAACCTGCTGATCTTTGCTGAGCAAACGGCCATGATGGCCAGCGCTTTCGAGATACCAACCGAGCAAATTGCAGAGAGTATGGGCAAGATTGCTACGCTGTATAAAATCCCCATCCCCGCAATTGGCACGCTGGCCGATACGATTAATTATTTAGATGACAACACCATCACCAAGGGCGGTGATTTGATTGGCTTTATGCAGCGCACTGCGGGTGTGATTGCGATGGTAAAAATGTCAGCCAAAGAGGCTGCAGCGCTGGGTAGTACCTTCTTAACCCTAGGGGAAACACAAGAAACGGCATCAACTGCCGTGAATGCCATTATTGGCACGTTTGCAGCCGCCGCAAGCGGTACTAAGGGCTTTAGGGAGGCGGTAAAGGATCTTGGGCTGGTGCCTGTTAACCTACAAAAAGGCATGCAAACCGATGCGATCGCAACCTTAATCAAAGTCTCCGATGCTATTGCGGCGCTCCCCAAAGATAAGCGGGTGGGCATCATGGTTGATCTGGTAGGTAAAGAGCACTTTGATACTTTTTCTAAGCTGGTTGATAACCCTGCCGAGCTGGCGAAACAGCGGCAACTGGCGAATAGCCCGAAAGCGCAAGGCTCAATGCAAAAGGAGATGAATGCCCGCAAGGATACAACCTCGGCTCAATGGCTGATGTTCCAAAACCGCCTCTCTGAGCTGACTGTTAATTTGGGTACCATTCTCTTGCCGACGATTAATCAAATCATGGGTGGCATCGGCTCAATGGTGAGCAAAATGGCAGATTGGACGCGTGCGCACCCTGCTGTTACTCATGCGATTGTTGGCACTGTGGCGGCTTTGGCAGGGTTAAAAGTCATCAGTTTCGGCGTTCGTTATGCCGTGAATGTGGTGATGTCGCAATTCAATGCACTGCAAACTATTTTCAACACCATCACCGCAAAGTGGACCCAGCTCGTGGCACTGTGGCAATCCGGTTATTTCTCGCCGTTGATTAGCAGGCTGGCAGGTATCGGCAATGCATTACGTGTTGGATTTCAATTGGCACTGCCGTGGCTAGCACGAGTGGGGATGATGTTGCTGCGCTTATCCCCCATTGGGCTGGCGCTTTCAGTTGTTGGCTTGCTGATTTATAAATATTGGCAACCGATTAAGGGCTTCTTTATTGGCCTGTGGCAAGGCTTGTCTAGCGTGGCTGGCCCTGCCATCAAAGCCCTCATTCAGGGCGCGGTGTCATTTGCAAAATCAATTTGGCAGCTCGTCATGATCATCCCCGGTGTGGGGGTGGCCATTCGAATGATAGGTATCGTCGCCAAGCCTATTTTCAACGCCATCATGGTCGGCGCACGCACTGCCTATACATGGTTCAAAAATTTAATTAAGCCGATAAATGATGTGGGTGGAAAAGCTCAGAACATGGGGCAGATGGTTGGCATCGCATTGGGCGGAATAATTAAAGGGCTGTTGAGCCTCCCGACACAGTTTTATAAATTTGGCGGCGATATTGTTGATGGTTTAGTGAATGGCATTAAATCCAAACTGAGTGCTGCCGAGCACACCATTACCCAGTTCGGTCAAAATATTAAAGGCTGGTTTGCCAGCACCTTGGGCATTAATCCCCATCACGGGTTTTCTTAGGCTTTGGCGACAATATCGCCCAAGGTGCCGCGCTGGGGATAGGCCGCTCAGCCGTGTTTGCTACCCGTGCAGTGGCTGCAATGGCGCAGGCCAGCGCCACGGCATGGGGTAAGCCAGAGTTAGCATCGCCCTTTGTGGATGTGGCCAACCGTGTGGCCAGTGTGGTGCCTCGCGCATCCGGCCATGAAGGGCCAAATTCGTCCGGCGGAATGACGGTGCATTTCTCCCCACAAATCACGGTACAAGGTGGCGACCCTGCTGCGGTGCAAGGCCAAGTGCATCAGGCTTTGCAAGCCTCTTACCCTGAGTTTGAAAGGATGATGAAGCGCTACGAGAGTAAGCGCGGCAGCTATGGGAGGAATGCCTGATGTTTGCCATTCTCGGTAGCATTGAATTCGACCTCATTACCTACTTTGACGGGCTAGAGCTTAGCTACGGCGCGGACTATGCCGAGCATGCTCTCATTGGCCGGAAGCCCCGTCTGCAGCATGTGGGTGACAAGCTGGACGAGATTAAAATTGATCTGGTTTTTCATGCCAGCTATTGCAGCCCAGAGGCCGAGCTGCTGCGCTTGCGCAAGGCGGTGACGGCGCATGAGCCGATGTCATTTGTGCTGGGCAATGGCGATTACAAAGGCCGCTTTGTGATCACCGATGCAACGGCTACGGGCCGCCAGACTGATAAATCCGGCAGCATGATTGCGCTGGAGGCCCAGCTGGCCTTGCGAGAATACACGGGTGATCCAGCCACGCCTCGCCCCGTGGCGGTAGTGAGTGCAGGCAGCCCACTGCCGCTACAAAGCAAGATCGCACCTGCACTAGCCATCCCGAAGATTAGCCCACTGGCTCAGGCGGTGAGCACAGTCAAAGGGGCATTGAGCATGGTGAGCAAAGCGCTCTCCGCCGTGGCCGCAGTTAAACAACTGGCAAGCACCGACCCACTTACTGCGTTGGCACGTCTTCCTGGAGTGGGTGCTGTCGTTGGTAATACCTTGCCGGGGCTAGGGGCTGCCGTTGAACAAATGGGTGCGCTCAAGAATATCGCCAGCGTGGCGACCGATGCGGCACAAACCGTGCAACGGGTTGCACGGATGCGCGGGGAGATCAGCAGCCTTACGCAAAATATGGCCAGTGCCAATGCAGGTAATTTGCTCTCTGTTTTAACCTCGGCAAACGGCACAATTCAGCGGGTGGATAGTGAGATTCGGGGTGCAAGCCTGCCATTGGCTCGAATGACGGCGGCGGCAGTCACACGGCGGGTAGGCGGATGAATCTGACCCACATCACCACCGCTGGCGATCGCTGGGATTTGCTAGCGTGGCGCTATTATCGCAATGTATCGCGTATCCCTCTACTGATTGATGCCAACCCGCATATTGCGATTGGCGAAGTGCTCAGCAGCGGGCAAACCGTCATTGTCCCCATTGTTGAGGAAGAAGTAAGCACAGAGGAGCTGCCGCCGTGGAAGCGCTAAATACTGTACGCGCCCCCGTGTTTGAGCTGAGTTATAACGGCCGAGCTATTTCTCAGGACATCACCCCTTACGTGAGATCAGTGACTTATACCGATCATTTAAGCGGCGAATCAGATAGCCTTGATATTGAACTGGAAGATTCAGATGGGCGTTGGCTGGGCGCGTGGTACCCAGAAAAGGGGGCAGCGTTAGCGTTTAAGTTTGGCTATCAACATCAGCCCTTAGCTTCTGCTGGCCAATTTGATATCGATGAATTAGAGCTAAGTGGGCCACCATCGGTGGTGCTAATCAGAGCACTGGCGGCCGGGGTGCAAAAAGCAGTTCGCACCCGAAAAGGAAAAGGCTACGAAGACACCACGCTGGCCGACATCGCTCAGCGCATCGCCAAGCTGCATAAAATGACGCTGGTGGGGAAGATTGATGCGATCCCGATTGATCATGTCTCGCAATATCACGAGAGCGATTTAGCTTTTTTACATCGCCTAGCAGGCCGGTATGGCTACACCTTTAAGGTGACAGAAAATAATACGCGCTTGGTGTTCTGGAAAACGAGTGCTTTGCACTCACAAGCGTCCATTCGCAGCTACACCCCCAATGATTTAGCAGGCTGGCAGTTTAGAGATAAAGTGACCGATGTACCTGCTCGTGTTGAAGTAAAACACCACAATACTAAAACCAAATCCTTGGTCACTGCTGGCGTTAAACATAGCGAGACCACGGTTTCAGGGGCAAGCGCCTCAGGGGAAAAATCCAGCGCTGATACGGTAAAGATAAACCGCCGCGCCCCCACCGCCGCATCTGCACAAGCACAGGCAAATGCTGAAATGGAGCGACGGCTACTAGACCGAACCAGCGCTGAGATTAGTCTGGAGGGCGACCCTGCTTTACTGGCAGGGGTAAATATTGAGCTAAGTGGGTTTGGTCAATTATCTGGCATTTACTTGATTAATCGGGCTACTCACAGCATAAGCCGCAGCGCAGGTTATACCGCCGATTTAGAGCTTAAGCGCTCGGCTCCTCTTAGCTCTAAAAAGGCCAAAAAACATGGATGAGACCTTTGCAGAAAGTGGCGTCACGCTGAAATTTGGCATCGTGATTACCAGCAAGCCCGGTTTTGCGCGGATTAGCTTGCCGGATACGGACAATATGCAAACCATGTGGCTGCCGATCGCCTACCCCAAAACCCAAGATGATCAGTGCTACTGGACTTACGACGAGGGCGAGCATGTGGCGCTGCTGCTGGATGCCCAAGGCGAAGATGGCGTGATTCTTGGGGCGATCTTTTCAGATCTAGATACGCCCCCCATTACCGACCCGAATAAATTTGGCATCAAGTTTAAAGACGGGGCCATGCTGGAATACGACCGCGCCACGCATACGCTCAGTATTACCGGCGTATCTAAAGTCATCGTTGAGGCCAGCACGACCATCGTATTAAAAGCGACCAGCAAAGTGACCATCGACTCGCCAGAGGCTGAATGCACCGGCAATTTACTGGTGAAAGGCTTGCTGACTTATCAAGGCGGCATGGCTGGATCAGGCGGCACGGGTGCCACTCTTGCCGGTGATGTTCGTGTTACGGGTGGCGATGTAGACGTGGATGGCGTGAAGGTGAAAGGCCATCACCATACAGAGCACGACGGACCAAGCACTAGCACCGCGCTGGCTTAGGGCGGGTGAAACCCGCCGTTTACTAGCATACGAGTCTTAAACCGCTTTAATATCCCTCCTCAAAACATAGCGCCATCATGGCGCTATGACTCAGCTTAAAGACATCTCTTCCCTGCATTGGCAAACCGCTTTAGGCGGTGATGGCATTGTCGAAAATATCGACGATATCCATCAGGCCATCGCCATTATCTTGCGTACCCCGCAGGGGGCAGACCCGTTGCGGCCAGAGTTCGGCAGCAAACTCCATGACTATATCGATTACCCGATTCATCGCGCCCGCCCACATGTGGTGCGTGAAAGCGTGGAAGCGATCGCCCGCTGGGAGCCTCGTGTCACCGTTGAGCGGGTGTCGTTTGAATTAGGCGAGCCGGGGCAAGCCTTGGTCAAAGTGTTCTGGCGTTTGCCCGATGGCTTTACGGATCAAACGGCGGTATCGCTATGACGACCTTACCCAAAGTCATCGACGATGATAGCCAAGCCATCACCGCCGAGCTGATTACGGCTTATGAAGCCATGACCGGCAAAACGCTATATCCCGCGCAAGTGGAGCGGCTGTTTATTGATTTGATTGCATATCGTGAAACCTTGTTACGCAGTGCGATCAATGATGCGGCCCGGCAAAACCTAGTAGCGTTTGCCCGTGGCCCGATGCTGGATTATTTGGGCGAGTTGGTGGGGGTAAATCGCTTACCTGCTCAGCCCGCGCAGGCCATTGTGCGCCTGACTTTCGTTGCCCCCTTGGCGGCAGTACTGCTTATTCCAGCGGGAAGAAGGGTGCAAACCGCTGCAGGGCTGCAGTTTTATTCGCTAAGCGAAGTCATGCTGCCGCTGGCCAGTACGTTTGCGGATCTGGCCGTTGTGGCTGTGGAATTAGGCACAGCAGGCAATGGCTATGTGGCGGGTCAGGTGAATGTTCTGCTGGATGCGATCGGCGTAGAGGTCAGCAGCGTGGCCAATTTAGCCGTTACCTCAGGCGGGGCCGAGGTCGAGAGCGATGATCGCTTGCGTGAGAGCATCAAGCTGGCTCCGGAGGTGTTTAGCGTGGCAGGCAGTCGCTTAGCTTATCGCCAGCATGCGATGCGGGCACATCAGGACATTATCGAAGTGGCGGTGATTTCGTCTGCACCTGGCGAAATCCGGCTCTACCCGCTGCTTAAATCCGGTCTGCCAACCCCTGCTATTTTGACCACCGTGGCCGAAAAATGCTCGCATGAGAAGGTGCGGCCAATGTCGGACTCGGTGCAAGCGCTTTCACCGGTGGAGCGTGCTTATACCCTATCTGCCCAGCTGACTTTATATAGTAGTGCCGATGCTGCGGCCACCTTGGCTGCGGCGCAAAAGCAAGCGGCACTATTTGTGGCCACGCAGTCGGCGGCCTTAGGGCGAGACATTGTGCCGACCCAATTAGTGAGCATTCTCTCTGTGCCCGGTGTGTATCAGGTGACCTTGCTTGCGCCGGTGGCGCTGTTATCTGTGGGGGACGCTGAGTGGGCACATTGCACCAGCATCAGCATCCAGCTGGCGGGGGTGAATGATGGCTAATGCTACGCCACCCGTATTGGCTATCGATTCGCGCTTTGGCCCACTGGCCCAGCTCTCTGAGCGTTTAAGCGGCCTTGATGTATCGCGTGTTTTGGTGAATTTGGTCGATCTGGCCGAGCCTTCGGTGCTGCCGTTTTTGGCGGACCAATTCCACGTCATGGGCCATCACGGCTGGGCTGCAGCGACTAACGATGAGTCGCGCCGTGAGTTAATCAAATCGGCGATTGAGCTGCATCGCTATAAGGGCACGCCGTGGGCGGTAAAACAGGCACTCAGCAATCTAGGATTGGAGCAGCTCACCCTGATCGAGCGCCCAGCTGGGGCGCATTGGGCCGAGTTTGATATCGATATCACCGTAACGACTCGCCCGGTGACCGCAGAAATCTATCCACAAATGACGGCGCTGATTGATACCTATAAGCCCGCTCGCAGCCATTTGCGGCGTTTGGTCGTTTCACTGGGCACGCAGAACGCGATGCAAACTGCAGCGGTGACCTTTGGCGGCGATACGATTTCGATCCAACCCTATCAAACCAGCTTGATTACATCCTCCCCTGCAGCTCGCATGGCGGGGATTCGCCAGCATGACTGGGGCACCATCACTATTTACCCGAGGCCATCATGAGCACTTTTTATACGCTGCTAACTAATATCGGGGCCGCTGAATTTATCAATGCTCAGGCGGGCGGCAGCAATGTGAGCTTTACCCATATTGCTTTGGGCGATGGGAATGGTGCGGCAGTCACGCCAGCGGAATCCGCCACGGCGCTGACGCATGAGGTGCATCGGGTACCGATTTCCAGCGTGACCACTGATGTCAATAACCCGAACTGGTTGGTGATTGAAGCCGTGGTCTTGAGTGCGGTGGGCGGTTGGACAGTACGGGAAATCGGTCTGATTGGAGGGCAAGGCGGCAAGTTGCTGGCCTTCGGTAATTTCCCCGATACCTATAAGCCCGTGCTGGCCGAGGGCAGCGCCCGCGATATGGTGGTGCGCATGATTCTGCAGGTGGGCAATGCCTCGGTGGTGCAGCTGACGGTTGATCCATCAGTGGCCGTGGCGACCAATCAATCCATTGTGAATGCCGTTGCCAATCATGAGGCAGACCCAGCGGCCCATCCTGAGTATGTCAAAACAGCAGATTTAGACACTTTGCTTGGCCGTGCCCGGCGTCACTTTTTTGCTAGTTTTTAGGAGGTTATATGGCATCAGGTAAATTTTGGGCGGGCCTGCTTACCGCCAATAGCGCCACCGATACCGGCGCAGTTCCGGCGGGGAAGATCCGCACGGTGAATATCAATGTGGCTAATTACGGCAGCGTGGATGTGCTGATTAGGGTTTATATCGGCATGAATGCCGCCCCCTCTGACGCGGACCGGATTGAGGCTGATATCACGCTCAAGCCTGCCCAGCTGTACAAGCTCACCGGCGAGCCACTGAGTACAGGGGAACGGGTGATTTTATTTAGTAATAACACTGGCGCGGTGGCCCGCGTGAGTGGCTTTGAGGAGGCTGCATAATGGCTCGCATCTTAACAACCCCTGCCAGCAGTGGCGCTGCAGCATCCAGCACGGGCTTGCTTGACCGCTACACCCCTAAATTTCCTGTCGGCTCGGTGACCGTTCCACCGGGGGCAGCGGCTTGTTTTATTACGGGAGTGGCTGCGGGAGGACGGGCGGTGACGATGGCGGGGGCGAATATGCTCAACCCCGTACTATTGGCCAGCTCAGCGTCTGGCAACATCATCGTCAGTAATGGCGTCGATACAGGGAACAGCAGCGCTGTTTTGTACGACCCAGTAGGACGTAAACAAGTGCCCCTCCTTGGTCCCGGTGGTCCCCCCATACAAAACAATGCAGGTGGCCAACAGCTTGCTGTGCTCGATAACGGTTTTATTTTGAGCGGTGGCACCATTTCAATGCAACTTAGTATTGACTTTGGAAATAATTGGCTTAGCTACACGTATATAAAAAACGGTCAGCGCTCCTTGGCTGTCGCGCCGGCGTCGATTGACGATCCGATAATGAATGTTCGCGCTGCATACATTACTAACGGTGTAGCTACTGCTAACTCTGTTGGTGTCTGGACAGGCGTATCACTCTATGAAGGTTTAGTTTCTTATTCTGCGTCAACGACCCTGACTCAGATGGACTATGTGAATGAGTTTTTTATCTTGTCCGCAACGGGTGGCACGAATAAGACCTGCCTTTATTACAAAGAAAAAGCAGGGGCAAATAATCCAAACAACTGGCCTGTTTCAGTAGTCGATGCAGTAAATAATAAAACACCGGCAGGTATCGCATTTGGTGCAGGGCTTTATGTTTACGCTTGCTCTGATGGCAGTCTGTATACGGCCACAACACTGGCAGGGCCATGGACCGCTCGCACTAGCAATATCACCAGCATCCATGGGATTAAGTTCGCAGGCGGGCGCTTTGTCTGTGTGGGGGCAGGCGTATCGTCGCAAAGCACAGACGGGATTACATGGGTCAATGGTGCGCAAACTGGTTTGACATGGACTAACCCTGCCAAGGTGGTGTATTGCACAAAGTCTTCAAAATGGGTGGCGTGTGCTGGGGCCTCAAATATCGTAATTTATACGAGTGCCAACGGCAGTACTTGGGTGGCAAATACCAACCCGAACATGCCCGCCGCCAATCTTCTTGCGGATACCCCATGCGGTTTATTTTTTATAAGCACGTCATCAGGCTATGTGTCCTCAGAACCTGTTGCAGGATCAGCTTTAAGCTTATCAACCAGTAACGACGGCGGCGCTTTGCGAGTCACTCGTGTGGCTGATGACTCCGAGCAATTAATGCTGGCGGGCGGTTTATCCAACGGCATTGGTGGGTCTTCCATCTCGCAGCCGGGAATTGATTCCTACGGCTCAAATGGGGTGCAAACGGGCACTGCTTCTGGTGTAGAAGCGAGACCGCCTGCTTTACCGCAATTGGGAACAGTGGCCACATATGGCTTAAAAGTTTCGGGCGGTGCGGGCCGCGCTAACACCAGCCAAGGCGGCGCATCGCTTTTTGCTCCGCCGACCAACTTCCTATTGGCTACCAGTGCTGCCGCAACTAAACCTGTGGGGCCGGGAGCGGGCGGAGCAAACAGTACGGTCGCTTCAATGGGCGCAGGCGGTGGCGAGGGAGTGATCCGCCACAAAATCAGCGTGACACCCGGCGAAGTGTTGGCCTTCTCCAGCGGTTTAGCCATCAGCAATTCCAATTTAAGCAGCGCTGCGTCTTTGGCGTTTGAACCGTCTCGCGGTTATATCAGTTTTGAATTTGCATAAGGGGCTGGCAATGAATCACGCATACATTCGAGCTGGGCGTGTTGACCATATCGCAGAGACTCCCGACGAGGAAATGGCGGGCTTGGAATGCACAGTCGCGCTGGCCGACGACAGCAAGGTAAAGCTGGGGGATCTCTATGATGGCAGCGCGTTTCATCCGCCGCTACCACCGCCCATTGCCGCACTCACCCTGTCGCCGATTGAGTTCAAGCTGCTGTTTCATCCCAACGAGCGCGTGGCGATCAAGCAGCTGAGAGCTACTGATCCAATGGTTGAAGACTTTATGAGCATCGTTGAAGACCCGCGCATTACGCATATAGATCTGAGCCTGCAATCAACACGCTATGCGCTGGCTTATCTGGAAGAGAAAGGCTTGATCACTGCCACACGCCTGCAGCAAATATTAACGGGCGTAGTTCAGTAGTTTGAAGACAGCGACCAGCCGGGTGTTGGAGCACCCGACTGGCCAGCTGACCCGCAGAACACGCCTGCAAGTCACCCCAAAGACTGCCTAACCGTAGCTACGGAAAGGCAAGCCTAAAGGGTTTTTTCATGTATTGAAAGAGGCTTGCAGAATGATACAAATCAATTCAACACCAATTATTCCGTGGATGGGTGGAAAGCGCAGATTAGCCAAATCTATCCTGCCGCTGTTTCCTGAGCATTCATGCTATGTAGAGCCATTTTGCGGCGCTGCGGCGCTGTATTTTTTGAAAGCCCCCGTAAAAGTTGAAGTGATTAATGATGTGAACGGAGAGTTGGTTAATTTATACAGAATCGTCCGCCACCACCTTGAGGAGTTCGTCCGCCAGTTTAAGTGGGCGCTGACTTCAAGGCAGATCTTTAAATGGCTACAGATCACTCCCGAAGAAACGCTGACCGATATCCAGCGGGCTGCGCGTTTCTTTTACCTGCAAAAGATGGCCTTCGGCGGCAAGGTGGACGGCCAGACTTTCGGTACCGCCACCACGACGCCGCCAAGGCTGAATTTGCTCAGGCTTGAGGAAGATCTATCAGCGGCTCATTTACGCTTGAGCCGTACTTATATAGAGAACCTAGACTGGGCCGCATGCATTAAGAAGTACGACCGAGAACACACGCTATTCTATTGTGACCCACCGTATTGGGGCACCGCAGGCTATGGCGTAGAGTTTGGCCTTCATGAGTACCAGCGCATGGCCGAGCTGGCAAAGTCGATCACTGGCCACATGATCATCTCCGTCAACGACATCCCAGAGATGCGCGAGGTATTTGATGGGCTGACAATAGAGCGGGTAGAGATTAACTACACGGTCGGCGGCAAAGGCAGAAGCAACGATAAATCAGGCGAGCTGATCATCCGCAACTTCTAAGCCCCAAAAGCAAAGGGGCCATTTGGCCCCTTTGCTGATAAACATGAAATTCTTTTTCAAATGATGGAAAATGCAGCCAAGCCATTTATCGCGCACAACAAGCCCCATTTTTCGCGCCGCGCTTCAGGAAATTTAAGCCCCGTGCAACTAGCCACGATATAAATCCTTATTGCTGGGCATTACAAACACTCAAAACCTGCAAAACAACTTAATTCAAGCTTTGTTTTTCTCCGTGTAACTCCGTGTTCTCGGTGCCCTCTGTGGTTCAAGATTTGGATTTTGCCCGCAGAGTCTTACGCCGCCTCCATTCTGCCATTCATTAAATAATCAATCAGCTCACGCACAGGGCGGATGGCGTCGCCAAATGGGAGAGAGCCATTACCTCTGAAAAACAAGCCTTTATCGACTTCGCCGTGCATGGCGGAGGCCAATTTGAGATCGATGCAAAATTGGCCAACTTTGCTTAAACCATCCCTCAGGCCGCAGTGGCTTAGGCAATCCATGCGCTGGGTGCAACGGCGTGGGTCGGCCTTGGCGAGCGCTTGCAAATGACTTTCGCGGCGTAAGTATTGCTTCAGCCAAGGTGTGGCAACGGCGCGGGCGGGTAGGCCGGCTACGCTAACAAACTCGGCCAGATCGCTGGCTTTGGCGTTGATTAAGGTTTGTTTGAAGTTAATATGCGCATCGCCTTCTTCGCAGACGGCAAAGGCAGTGCCGAGTTGCACTGCATCGGCCCCGTTGCTAAGCCAGCGACTGACTTTTTCATGGCTATCTATGCCGCCAGCGACGATCAGCTTAGGTGCGTCACGGCCTAAGCCCAGTTCAGCAAATAGGGCGTGGCAATCGGCGAGTACTTTAGCAAAATCGAAACGTGCATCGTGTATATCGCTGATGCGCGCCGCGCCCAAGTGGCCACCTGCATGGCCGGGATGCTCGATCACAATGGCATCTGCACGGCGGCCTTTTTTTAGCCATTTCTTTAAAATAATCGCTACACCACGCGCATCAGACAAAATCGGGATAAGTGCTACTTTGGGGTGCTCGCTTGTCATTTCAGGCAAATCAATCGGCAGGCCCGCACCCATCACGATGGCGTCTGCGCCGCTTTCGCAAGCTTGCTTTACCAAGGCGACATGATCTCGCACGGCTTTCATTACATTGACAGCAATCATGCCGCAGCCATTGGCAATCTCTTTAGCGGCGCGAATTTCCCTATCTAGGGCGGTTAAATTGGTTTTGTCGATCAGATCTGCGTCAAGGCAGCGATGCGTCGCAGCGAGTAAATCGGGATGGTGTTGGCGTAAATCCACACTAGCAATAGTGCCAAGGGCATTTTCTTTAGCAACGGCTCCGGCGAGTTTATGCGCTGAAATGCCCACGCCCATGCCGCCTTGCACGATAGGTAAGAGGCTGCGCCCTGCAATCTGAAGTGGTTTAAAACTCATTATTTTTATCCTTACGTAGGTAAGGACAGCATAGGCCTGCTAGCGCTTGGCGTATTGTTCAGGGTCAAGTGTGGACATCTAGTGCGGTTAGTAGGCTTCATCGCGGAGCAAAGTACGCAATGAAGCCGCGCTACTTATTTGAAAGCGTTTAAATCGCTTTGCTCTGGCTCTGTGAATTCAGGTTTTAATAGGGCCAAGTCACGTACATTTTTTTGTACAGCAACAGCGGCAAATAGGCTGAGCAAATACGACATGGCGTAAAAGCCTTTTTCGCTGGATGTTAAAGTGGCATTCCACAAGCCTGCCGCAAGCAGCAAGAGCGCCGCACCAATTGAAACCCAGCAAAGGCCAAAATAAAGCCCCGTGACAGGAATATCTTCTAATCGATCGCGCACGGATTTTTGCAATGAAATAGCGGCAAACAAACCGTATAGCAGCAAAGTGAAGTAATAGCCTTTTTCATTGAGCGCCATGGTGGCATTCCAAAGGCCGATTGAATAAGTCAGTGTTCCAATAAAAAGGGCAAGCCAAGATGCGCCGATAAAGGCACCAGATGGGCCGCTGTGTTTTATTTTCAATTTAATCGTCCTTTATATGCTCATTTAATTCTGAGCCTATCATGGTAGTTCAAAGTTTAATCCGCGCTTATGTTGATCACTCGTCAATTTAGAGAGGATAAAACGGGTAGGCGGAAGGACAAAAATTCTGTCAAAAAAAGTCAGCCTGAGATTAAATTAATCATAGATTTATAGCAAGATAAATGGAAGCAAATACAGGCCGATCTATTGGCTGGCTAGCCCTGCCGCAGGCTTTGTAAGTATATTAAGTTAGGCCGAAGATTTATATATTGTTAGGTTAGGGTTGGAATAGAACAGTAAATATCATTAAATTCCATTATGATCGCTGTTGATGTTTGTAAGTTTAACCACCTAGGGGCATAAGATGGCTGAAGAAGCGGCGGTAGCAGGGGGCTCGCAAGATGCCTTTCTGGAAGAAAAATCGTTTGAATCCCGTTTTGTTTTTATTATTGGCCCTATCAATGATGTGCTGGCCAAAGATACAGCACGGCGCTTGATTGCTTTGGCGACCGAATCGGCCAAGCCGATCAATGTGCTGATCTCATCCCCCGGTGGCCATGTGGAATCGGGCGATGTGATACACGACATCATCAAATTTATTCGTGCGCCAGTGAATATGATAGGTAGCGGCTGGGTGGCCAGCGCAGGAGCGCACATATTCCTCTCTGTGCTAAAAGATACGCAATCTGTATTTGGGATATGATGCGGCCTCGCTAACTCGAAAACATAGCCGCTATGGCAGTCAAAGTCTATTCTTACCTCCGTTTTTCTTCCCCTAAACAAGCTGCTGGTACATCTGCTGCACGTCAAAAAGCTTATGCTGCGGCGTGGGCCGCTGAGCGCGGGCTGGCGCTTGATGAGTCGCTGAGTTTGCGCGATGAAGGGCTAAGCGCTTTTCACGGGGCTCACGTTAAAACGGGCGCGCTTGGTGCTTTCTTACGAGCGATTGAAGCCGGATTAATTGCACCTGGCTCTGTGTTGATTGTCGAGCAGTTGGATCGTCTGAGCCGTGAGCAGGCGATTCAGGCTCAGGCGCAATTTGCATCCATCATTAGCGCCGGTGTGCGGGTTGTGACGGTCGCAGATGGCCGAGAGTATAGCCAGGAGACGTTGCGCGAAAATCCGATGGATTTACTTTATGCGCTAATGGTAATGATTCGGGCTAATGAAGAGTCAGAAAGTAAAAGCAAGCGGGTGGTCGCGGCAATTAAGCAGCAGTGCTTACGCTTTCAGTCTGGTGAGTCTAAGAGGCGGATTCGTGCTGGTAAAGATCCAGTGTGGCTGTGCTATGTTGATAATCGCTGGGAGTTGATCCCTGAGCGGGTTGAAATGGTGCATTTCGTACTCGATCAATACCGTGCGGGGTATGGCGGTATGATAATTGCTCGGATGCTGCAAGAGCGTAATTGGTCGCTGACAGGCGGGTTAGCGAGCGCCCTGCTCGTTAATCGTATGGTGAAGTCTGAAGCGCTGGCGGGTGTGCATACGATCGAAGTCGGTGGTGAGTCGTTTAGGATGGAGGGGTATTATCCTGCGCTCATTTCGTCTGATGAATTTGCTGAATTGCAGCGGCTGCGTTCAGAGCGCGGGCGGCGTATAGGCAAAGGTACTAATCCATCAATTATTACAGGGTTGCGCATTGCTACCTGTGGCTACTGTGGAAGTGCTATTTCTAGTTTTGCGCGGGCATGTGGCAAGCGGTACCAGGAGCGGCGTTTGCTATGTGTTAATAAGTGCTCTGTGAATCAGTGCCCGGTGGGTGGGTCTCTTTCGACTGCAGCGATAGAAAAGGCGCTGCTGGATTACTGCGGTGATCAGTTTAATCTGGCGGATCTGTTGTCGGGTGTCGGTGCAGATGTGCGGGTGCGGGCCAATTTGAGTGGGCTTAGGCAAAAAATTGTGGAAGTTGAGCAGCAGCTGCAGCGGGTAACTGATGCGCTCGCTGCGGATGATGGTGCAGTGCCGCTGGCGTTTTTGCGTAAGGCACGGGAGCTGGAAGCGGTGCTGGACAGCCACAGGGCGGAAGCTGTTGCTGCTGAGCGCGAGCTGGTAGCGATATCGCAGGTGCAATCGCCAGAAATGGCGGACCAGTGGTCGGGCCTGCGCGAAGGTGTGCTGGGTCTGGATGCTGATATTCGTATTAAGGCGCGTAAGCTGGTGGCGGATACCTTTTCACAAATTCAAATATTCCGCTTGGGATTGCAGCCAGACCCTAAAAACACTTGGATGGATTTGCTGCTGATTACGCGGGGTGGAGTACGGCGATATATTCGGGTAAATCGCCGCACTGGGGCGTGGCAGCGCGGGGAAACGCTGGCGGGGTAGCTTTTATTTGATCCAGTGCGCGGCAAACCCCGTCCTTTAGGTTGGGGAAGGATAGCGCGGACGGCGCAGCCGTCCGGTTTTGACTTTAATGCGGGGTTTGTTGTTGCTCTATGTATTGCCGAATCACCTCAATCGGCGCGCCACCACAACTCCCCGCAAAATAGCTAGGCGTCCAGAGTGCCCCGCCCCACAGTTTTTGCTTAATACTCGGATAGTTTTTCTTGCGAATCATTCGGCTTGAAACCCCTTTTAAGCTGTTTACCAAATTAGAAACGGCCACTTTAGGGGGATAGTTCACTAGTAGGTGGACATGATCGTCCTCCCCATCAAATTCTACCAATTCAGCCTCAAAGTCAGTGCATACACCCGTAAAGATGGGGCGTAAGTCGTCTAGTATTTCTTTGGTGAACACATTACGTCGATACTTGGTCACAAAGACCAAATGAACGTGCATCATAAAAACACAGTGTCTACCATGGCGAATGTCGTTGTCGGTTGTCATAGACCAAGAGTATAGTGGCTGTTATGGAACGTCTTCAAGCCTTCAAATACGAACTACAGCCCAATGGTGAGCAAGCACTAAAAATGCGTCGCTTCGCTGGGTCGTGTCGGTTCGCTTATAACAAGGCGCTGGATGTCCAACAAAAGAATCATGAAGCCGGTAACAAGTTTATTGGCTACGTGGCAATGGCTAAGCAATTAACAGCTTGGCGCAATGGATCAGAAACGCCGTGGCTCAAAGATTCACCAGTCCATCCGTTACAGCAAACGTTCAAGGACTTGGAGCGGGCTTACAAAAACTTCTTCGAAAAACGGGCGGATTTCCCACGTTTTAAGAAGAAAGGAATGGGCGACAGTTTCCGCTACCCCGACCCGAAGCAAATCAAACTCGATCAGGCCAATGGCCGCATCTTCTTGCCTAAGCTGGGCTGGTTGCGTTATCGCCATTCCCGCGATGCGCTGGGCGAACTACGGAATGTGACGATCAGCCAGTCCGGTGGCAAGTGGTTTGTGTCGATTCAAACACGGCGTGAAGTGGAAGCGATTCAGCCAACCGGCGGCATTGTGGGTTTGGATATGGGCATTGCCCGTTTCGTTACGCTAAGCGACGGTAGCCACCTCGACCCGCTGAGCAGCTTCAAAAAACACCAGCAACGACTGGCTAAATACCAGCGCCGCATGGCAAAGAAAGTAAAGTTCAGCGCCAATTGGAAAAAAGCGAAAGCCAAAGTCACCCAAGTTCACATCGACATCGGCAATGCCCGCAAGGACTATCTGCACAAAGCTTCAACAGCGATCAGCCAAAACCACGCGATTGTATGTATCGAAGATTTGCAGGTACGGAATATGTCCAAGTCCAGCAAGGGCAACGCCGAAACGCACGGCAAGAAAGTACGGCAGAAGTCCGGCCTGAATCGGGCCATTCTCGATCAGGGTTGGGGTGAATTTCGCCGCCAACTGGACTACAAACTGGGGTGGAAAGGCGGACATCTCATCGCGGTTCCGCCGCACAACACCAGCCGAACGTGTCCGGCGTGTGGCCATATATCCGGCGATAATCGCAAGACGCAAGCCAAGTTCGAGTGCGTCGAATGTGGCTACGAAAATAACGCCGATCTAGTCGGCGCGATCAATGTTTTAGAGCGTGGACAACGCTTGTTAGTTTGTGGAGCGTAGCGCAGTAAGGCTATGCGGTGAAGCAAGAACCTACCGAAGTGAGTGGTTTAGATTTTAAGTCACCGCAGTAGGAATCCCCTTCCTTTCCAGCTTGTCTGGCGAGTTATGCGCGAAGCGCTAACGAGAGGTAGGGGAGGATGTCAAGATGCTTTCTGTATTCATGGTGTCCTCGATGCGGGGAGTGGCCATGCGCGTGCATGGCCGTGTGGGTTACAGGCCGGCGGCTTCTAGCTGCTGAAAGATATCGTTGCGGATGGTTTTGATGCGATTGCGCGGGATGGCGGTGAATAGATCTGATATGGCTACTTCATCGAATGTCAGCGCATTGCTGGTCATTAATTCAAGGTCTTTACCATAAGTCGCTGCATTGCGTTGCGGGATGGTGATAATTCCTTGAATGCGCTCTTTATTGTCTGTGTATATTTTTAAATCAGTAAATCGCTTGCCGTTTTTAATGACTTCGCCAAAGAATTCATTTTGCCAAACCACAATATTTACATTGTGGTTTTTAATTATTGAAAAGAATCCATTTACGGTGTCATCCATTGCCTGACCGCCAGTCAAGATTGTATGGATATAAACTGTCTTTCCTGCTTCCTGCAGCATTTCGATAATGCCGTTATCAACAAGATAGGCGGATAAGGGAATAAACGTTGACGCGCCGTTATCAATAACGGCTGGGCCGTCGTGTTCAAGTAGCTGCTCAAATAATGAATCAAATGCTCGAGAGTCTATTTCGTTATTTTGATTCAATATATTAATGCTTTGCACATTCAACGCTTTATAGCGGCTGAATGAATCGTTTACCGGGTCGGTGTCTGCGCAGAATACATTGGCCGTTTTTGTTCGCTCAAATTGAGCGATGAATGTGGATGTTAGCGTTTTGCCTACGCCGCCTTTGCCCTGCAAAATAAAGTGATAGATCTGATTCATTGCTTTATTCCCAAATGTTGATTGGTGGTGTTTTGTCGTAAACAAATGACTTTTTGCCATTTGTGGGGTTTGTTGCTGCTGGTGTTGCTGCTGCCGGTGTTTCTTTGGCGGGGGTTGGTGTCGCTGGGTCACGGGGTTTTTCCTTTTTCTGTGGTTTCCTGATTCTGAAAAGTGTAGTTTGGTAAACCTCAAAGCTGAGGTCGAGGCCGCTTTGATTGAGGATGGCCAGTATTTCTTTGTGGCTATATCCATCGGCTAATGCCGCATCGATATCGGGCAGCGCTGCGCGTAATCTGGCCGCTTTGCTCTGTGGTTTACCTTTCGCTAATTCCTCAAGCAAGTCGGCCATTTGTTTAGATTCTGTTTAGAAAGTGTTTAGAAGCTTTGAAAAGTGTTTAGATTTTGTTTAGAAAATGTTTAGAAAATGTTTAGTTTTCTTCTAAATCACTTCGCACAAGCCGCTGTGGGCAACGGGTTGTACGCAGGGGTTTAGTTCTGCGGCTCTATCGTTGCCGCCAGCGCGGCGGGGTTGAGCTGATAGAGCCGTTTCAATTCCTCGTTGCCGTCTTCTAATGCTTTGGCTGGCGTGGCCGCGTTAATAAATAGCGTGGCCATGTGCTTGGGCTGCTCGCTGGGCAAAAAGTACCGAATCCGCCACTTCCTCATGCTGATTTGCGCCTGTTGTTTGCTTCGATGGTTTGAATGCCGGTTGGGCTGGTGTGGATCTTTAAATGCCCGTTGCCTATTTGAAAATTCCGATAAGCCGTAATCGCCACGGCGCACACTTCGCGGGCTAGATCCGCGCCTTCTTCAAGAATGTTGCCGCTCTCGTCAAGGATGGCGAAGCGGGCTGGTTTGCCCTTTGCATCTGTGCAGTGAATACCTTGCCAGCCAAGGCCGTGAACAACGGCTTGGGAAAGGGTGTTGGTTTCGGGTGTGCCTATAAACATGATTTTTCCTTGGGTGTATCGGGTTGCTTACGCGAATGGGTGCCAAACCAGCTCGGCGTGGTTTTTTAGTGTGTCTTTGCGCTGCTTAGGCTGAGGCATGGCGTCGGCGAGAGTGGCGATGGCGTTAATCGCATTGGCCAGCTCGCGTAAACCGGCGGCGTTGCACTCCATGCCGTTGCCAAGCGCCGACTCAATTTGCGCAAGCGGCATGCCGTTGCGGTCGTAAGTCAGGGTGGCGTTTAGAACTTTCATCGTTAGTTTCTCTGTGGGTGTTGTGGTGCGATGACGTCAATATAATAGCAATGCTCTTTTAAGTAAATAGCAATGCTATTATTTTGTTGTGAAATTTTTGGAGTGAAGATTTTGAGGACGTAAAAAAACCGCCTCGAGGGCGGTTTGGGTGGGGCTTATTCGGCTACTTATTGAGATGGCTAAGTGCTTCGGTCCATTGCTGCTCGCTGATAATCGCGATGCCGTGGCCTTTTTCAATGTAGCTGATGGCGGATTCTATTTTTCGGCCAAAGCTGGTATGGGCCCAGTCTGGATTGATCTGGCTACCAATAACAAGATAGTCGATGCTTTGGCTGACATTGCTTTTAGTCATGGCGCGGTGCTTTTCTGTTGCTCTTTCGCAATTGGCCCGTGTGCCAAAGTAAAAAACGCCGGTGAAGCAAAATGCCCGCTCGGGGAAAATAATATGCGGGTCGTCGTCAAATGGAATATTGAGCGTGGCCTGTGTATCGCCAGTGTTTTCAAAATCGCTGCTGCAGATCTGGGTGAGTGTGACGAGCAGTGACGCACGTTCTTCTTCCGTGATAATGCCGTCGGCTAAAATTTCATGCACACGGCGTGCAATCGTTGTCCCTGGCCATGCAGTGCAGGCTGCGGGATTTTGTTTAATCCATGTGCTAAGAAAATGGATTTCTTGATCATTCAGATGTTGATCAGACGTTAGCCCGTGGCAAATACCAAGCAAGTGTTCTGTGGCTTTTTTGGTGTTTAGATGATCAAGTGATTTTTGTATAACCGTAGTGGGTGTGGTGCTCATTTTCTGCTCTATGTGTGATTGGAGTAAGTGCTAAGAAATTTACTTGATATAGAGACAAAAGAGAACCGTTAGGTAGGCGTTGTATTTGTGGATGGGTAGCGTAAAGAACGCCTTGTGGGTGGTGCCACATAGCAGTTCCTAGGTCTTTAAGGTTGCTGGATGTGGTACATTGCAATACATGCAAACAGGAGGTGAGCTATGCATAGGGCTGCAAGTATCAATCTGAGGATTGAACCAAGCGTAAGGGCTCGGGCGGAAGCCGTCGCCGAACAACAGAACCGTAAGCTGGCGTTTGTTGTGCGGGATGCTTTGACTCAATATGTAGAGCGGTGCGAGGCAGAGCAAAAAGAAATACAAGAAGCGCTTGCCTCGTGGCAACAGTATGAGGCAAGCGGCTTGCATATGGTCGGTGAAGAGGTTGCGGCTTGGCTGGATAGCTGGGGAACGGATGGCGAACAGGAGGCCCCGCAATGCCGCGTGTGATGGTTACAGAAAACGCGGGTGCGGATTTACTTAGGCTTCGTGAGTTTGTTAAGGCAAAAAATCCCCAAGCAGCGGGGCGAGTAGGTAAGACGCTTGCAGAGGCGTTTCGTCGTTTGGCCGATCACCCCCACATGGGGAAGCCGGTCGAAAGTGTCGTGGGTTTGCATCGCTTGGTCGTACCGTTTGGGGCTGCTGCCTATGTCATTCACTACAGGTATGTGAGCGCTCATGCTGGGGCGTTGTATATATTGAGGGTGGCGCACAGCAAAGAAGTAAAAAATGGATAAGCAACGTTTTGCCGAAGAAATGGGGCGAGTATTTAATCCCCTTCCTGAGTTGCTTAGAATGGCTGCTCTTCTTCCTCCGATACCCCCACAGGTTCACGCTGCCGTTTACCCTTTGTGCTTAAACGCGGTGCCTCATGTTGTCATTGGTGCAGTCTTTGATTTTGCTCCGCCCTTATCTAAGCAGGTCTGTGTGACTTTGCCGATTGCCCACTTGCGTTCTGAATATGGGGGTTTGCAGATTGATGCTTGGGAGAAGCAAATTGCCATCTTGGAAGAGCAAGTTAAATTGCAGGCTCTGCAGCGTGATATGCGAGGCCATTTACAATCTACCTGCTCAGAGGTCTTGGTGCTTAATGGGCCGTGGCAGGCTAGTCACGATAGTGTGGATGAGTTGCTTGAGCGACAAATGGAAATGCGCACCGCTTCAAATACTAAGTAAGGAGTGCCAAAAAAAAGCCAGCTAAATCAGCTGGCTTTTTTTGTTCGCTAAATTAGCTGCCCCGCTGCCGTATTTACGCTGGTGGTGATAATAGGATTGATGCCAGATTCTTTTAATCGTGTCATTAGCTCGGTAGTCAGTTTTTCCGCGTCATTGTCTGTGATCAGTGCAGACATCCTTTCGCCTTGTTTTTGATGCGTCGCCAGCGCTAGTATCATTGCCTGTGTGCTGCTAGGGAGCGGGTTGTGTAGTGTGGCTACTAGCCCTGAGCCGTCGATTCTTGCTAGCTGAAACGCGTGGGTAGTGGTGAGTAGGGTGATGTTGCGGTGAAGGCGATTAGCCACTTCAGCCAAAATGGGCGAGATAGCGGGGGCTGCGGTGTGGATAGGGTCTACAAAAACACTAAACAGCTCGCTAATTGCTTCGGCCATGTTGCCAAAGTTGCCGAACGGGATTGGGCCTCTTAGCGTCAAGCTTTCGGGGTAGGGGCTGCTTATTTTTCCTGACTTGAGTGCTTGCTCTAGCTCCGCTAGCTGTTGGGTGCATTCGGCTTGAATGTGCTCGGCCACGGCAGGAGGGGGTATTTCCCAGTCAATATCGTTGCTGGGCTCGGTGGCTTCTACAATCACGCCGATGTTTTTGCTGCTGTTTGCAGCGTGCCAGCCAACGACCCAGTATTGGCCGGTAATGCCAAATGGCATGATGCTTTTTGGGTCAACAGACGCCATCAGGCGGGCGTCAGCATCGTGACGGAGTGCCATCTTGTTTTCTCCAGTGTGACGCGATCCTTGATAATAGCGATCACGGCGCTTACGTCGGCGCTGGGTAGTAGTTTGAGTAGGATTCTTTCTAGCTCAATAAATGGATGCATTAATGGGTTCATCAGCGGTTTGCATGCGTATTTTACAGCGGCATGGGTGCCTGGCTTGGGTGTGCCTCGGGCGTTGATCCATCCTGCTAATCTGGCTAAGTGGTTTTGGCTGCTCTGTAGCGTCAAAAGATCGCTAATTTGCCAATGCTCGCCGCCTAAAATTTGACTGCCATCGATGGCGGCGTATTTATCTATGCCAATGCGCATGATAGGCACAGGGTGGTTTAAAGCCAATATTTCATTAATACCAATTGTGGGGGCAAGTTTGTCCCATCGATTCAGGCTGGCCATAAGGCTTGGGCTGCCTTGCATCGTGACTGCAGAGCAATGGTCACTGGGAATTTGTTCGGCGCAAAAGCAAACCATGCCGTTCTCTGGCCAATTGTCATCTGGGTACATGGCAAGCAAGTGCTTTTGTTCGACTTCAATAAACCATGCGCCGCTGGAGGAGATGTTATTGCAGTAGAGATTGGTCATCCAGTAAATCACGTTATTGGCCATGCCACGACTGCCGCGAGGAAAAGCGTAGGTGTAAACAGTGCGAGGGATTTTGTTTTCGTCGCGGATGTGGGATAAAAAAACGCGACAGGTAAAAGTATGAAGAGGGCGAATGGGGAATCTAAAATTATTGCTACGTAAGGCGGGAATCACTGATTATTTTCACTATATGCAACAGGGCCAAGGCATCCTCATGCGTAAGCGTGGCGCTGGATAGCGCACGCAGCAGCTCTCGGCGTGGGTCATTATCCAATAAAGATTGCCCAAATTGGGCATTTGTGGGATGTGACAAACTACCACTTGTCAGGTTTAGTTGGTTTTCGATGCGGGTAGCAAGCCGATTGCCAATGTTTTTGCTGCCCGCAAGCAAGTGGTTAAGTTGGTCGGGGCGTAGTTGTGCCGCTTCGCAGAAGGCGTTGCGGCTGGCATAGGGCTGGGCAAGGAGGGTTAAATTGGCCCGGCGGATTGAAGGGATATCCATGATGCTGATTTTTCAGCGTATGGCAGGGATTGTAAACGCCCAAAACGGGCGTAAAAATCCGCTTATCCTACCTTTTTTTGGGGCTGCTCGTTACGGCTGAAGATCGCTTCTTCTACGCCGAGCTCATTGCCCATGATGACTTTTCCATCTGCGTCGAGCTGTGGGCCGCGCTGAGTGGTAGTTCCCATGTTGGCCAGTGCTTGAAACATTCTTGCTTGTGCGTCAGCAAACTCTGGAGTGATTACGCCGCATGCGTGGGCGCGTACAAGTGCGTTCAGAATTTTTTCTATTTCTGAGGGATAGCTAATTCCTTTTTCTATTGTGACTGCGTGTGGCTTTGTTTCCATGCCTAGTTTTTCGGCTAGCTCGGGGTAGATTTCGGCGGGTTTTACAGAGAAAAAGGCAGCAAATCGGTTGATTGCATCGGCATTGAGAGGGATTTTCCCTTTGATGTATTGATGCACCGTGCCTTGTGACGACCAACCACAAGCCAGTGCTAGGGCCATTTGCGATAGGCCGCTTGCATGTTTTGCTGATTCGTATAGGTCGCTAAGCCGCGCTGCAGCTGCGAGCTCTTCGTCAGAGAGTGTTCTTCGTGCTGGTTTTTCCATAATAGCAATGCTACTTGCTCTGGTTGCATGAAAACAACTGACATTGCTATTGCTTTGTATTAATAGCATTGCTATTATCCATCCCATGAAAGAAAAACTTCTTAGCGAACCGAGTTTGCGCCGCCAATTGGCTGGTTTTATGGATCTGACCGTTGGTGCCGTTAACCAATGGGCTTCTGGCCGTAGGCCGTGGCCTGCTGATCGCTGCATCCAAGTCGAAAAATTTACCAGTGGTGAAATCCGCTGCGAGGATTTGCGCCCTGATGTTGATTGGGCCTACCTGCGCGGTACTGATAAACCCACCACTTGATGTGGCTTACCCCTATTCCACTCCGATCTGACTCCCCAGAAAGACCGGTTTTCCCGCTCCCCAGCGGGTTTTTTACACATTACTGACGCTGATCTTAGTTGTTATTTTCAATATGCAACTAGAGATTGACCGGCGGTGTCTAGTTTGGCGCGTGTGACTTGGCGTTTTATTGGCCTTGGGCCGCATCTACATGGAGATGTAAATGGATTACGAGTTATTGGCCGTGAACTATCGCCCGCAAGTGCTGGCGGTGCAGTCGCTGGCAAGTCATTTTGGGATTCGTCGCGCGAGTGAGACGTTTGATCGCTCGCTTTCGATGATGCATAACGCTGCCAATCCTAATTTGCCACGTTATCAATTCACCGCTTTGCAGCTGTTCCACATGCTTGCAGAAACCAAGACGCCGCAGCTTTTGCAATCGCTCGCTGATTTAACTGGGCATGTGGTGGTGCCTGCTCAGCAGTTGGTGCAGGGCTTTGTGCCTGGCACGCCGGAGCAGATGGCACGGCAGGTGTTGCGCCGTTATATGGGCGTGTCGGCGGCGACAAGCGGTGTGTTGGCTGATGCGTATGAGGATTTGCAAATCAATTCAGTAGAGGCCGACGCGATTGAGCGCTGTATCGATGATGAGATTGCCGCATTAAACACGATTCGAGCGGCTGTAAGGGCGGCGGTGGTGAAATGAATTTCAGAATGGTGGCGTTAAAAATTCAGGCTCATCGGATCAGGAAAACCCGCCCGCGTGAGCGTAAAGAGGCGGCTCGCGCTTTGTGCAGGGCGCTGTTGGCAACACTGGAGCGCTGATGGAAGGGGCGCAAAGCTTTAGGCCGATAACCGAGTATTACGCAGAAAGTGCGGACGGGTGCCGGATCGTCAAACACTTTTCGGATGGCGTGCCTGATTACCAGGCATGGCATCCAAAAAGTGGTTGGCTGGCGTTTTCGCTGAGTACGGCGAAAGAGGCCGCTGATGTGTGTCGTAAATATGCAGGAGAGGTCAATGCAGGTTGTTACAAGCTCGTATGCAATAAAGGGGGGTGAGCGTTGGTCATACTCTTTGGAATCCGGTAGGGCTGCTAAGCGTTATGTCTTGAGTAGCGCCAGCGGTTTCCGTTGCAAGAGTGACGCAAAGGCTGCTGGTGATGCGCTTGTAGCGTCATTAATGGCGCGGGCGATGGTGAAGCGGGCGCAGCAAGCAAGGGCGTGGAAATGAGTCGCTTTGCCATTGATGATCAAGAAATGGATGCGCTGTATGGCTTGCGCTATGGCGCTAAAGCACTGTATTTTTTCCTGCGAGGTCGCATGAATTATTCAACGGGAGAGGTGGGGCGTAAGCCGATGATTAGCCGCTGGACGTTGCGCGAGGCATTGTTTATTGAGCCTAAGCGTGGCCGTGCTGCGAGTGATAGTGGCACGCCTTCCGAGAAGGAGGTGCGAGGCTATGAGCAGGAGCTGGCTCAAGCGGGATTGATCGAATATCGTTCAATCCCTAATCAGAAGCAGCTTATTTTTTTCTTGATAATGGCGACAAAGTCCGAACTCCGCTCCCGTGAGGTGGGGCAGGTTTCGACCGAACTAGGGCAGAGCTATCAGGGGCAGGAGCAAACCCAAGCGGGGCAAGGGTTTGCCGGTGATGTGGGGCAAGAGGTGGGGCAGGGAGATTTTGCCGAACTGGGGCACACATCCGGTACCGGTTTCTCTGGTAACACCGAAACCCCTTCCTTAACATCTTCATCTAGGGTTTCAGCTTCAGTGGTAAGGAAAAGTGAGAGTGAAGCGCCGCCAAAAAACAACCCCCAATCTGTATTACCTGCGGTGCCTGTTGAGGTGTGGCAGTGGAAGGTGAAAGTGCTGCGTTCTGGGTTTGATCCGGTGCAGGCTAGTAGTCCAAAAGCGCAGACTCAATATGTAAAGTGGTGTGCTGATCGGGTATCTCAAGCGGAATTTGATGCTGCATTGGCATGGGCTATTGATTCTATGGAGGATGGTAATCGGCCTAGTTCGCCGTGTTATTTGGTCAATATCATTACACAGCAGCGTGCGTCGCTGGCTGCTGCTAAATACGGGTCTGCAAAAGCAGGAGCAGGCGCTCGGGCGGAGTCTTATAAGGCGGCTAATCGGGCAATCGGCGGGTTGGCCGCTCGTATGGCTCAAGAGGAGCGGGCTCGTCAAGAGCGTTGCATTGACCCTGATGGTTTTGAAGAGGGCGATTCTTTTGGGAGGACGTTGCAATGATGCCTGCTGTGTTTGAGCCATTGCCGATTGCTTGGGTAGAGAGGGTGTTTTTACGGCTGAGGGGGCGTTTTGGGCGTAGTTTTGTTGAAAAGTTTCAAAGTGGTGTTGTGAATGAGTTTGATGAAGATGCTGGGGTGGTTGAAGCTATGTTGGTATGGGCGGATGAGCTGGCCGGCTTGGATGGTGTGGCGATTACTCGTGGTTTGGCGGCGAGTTATGCGTACCCGCCATCTTGTGACCAGTTTAAGGCTGCGTGTATGGGGGCGGATGCAGGTGAGTCTGTAGAGCAAGCGTTCTGGCATGCTCAAGCTCAATATGTTCTGCGCTTACGGCATGCGCCGGAGGCGTGGCGATCTCCTCGGCATTTTCATGCTGCCCGTAGGTTAGGGCGGGAGTTGGTGGAGTTTGGTTATCGGGTGTTAGCTGGGCGTTGGATGGAGGCGTGGCAGGCCGCATTGGCTGATGCTGATGTGCCAATCCCTTCGTTTGATCCTGCGTTCTCACTAGAGCATAAGAAGATGACGCTAAGTAAGGAAGAGGCGGCTCAGCAAGTTGCGTTGTTGAAAGAAATGAATATTGGCCGTTGTGCAACATCGTGGGCCAGCGAGGTGCGGCAGGCTGACAATGCAGTCATGATTGAAATGCGTGTGGGGGCTTTGCGAAATAAGGGAATGGATGTGCCGGTTGGTATACGAAATTTGGGTGTGCAGATGGGCTTGGGTGCAAAGCTTGGCTTGGAATGATTTTGTTGTGTTGCGCTGAGGGCGAGCGATGTTGTTTGTTTTATAATCGCAGCACAAATAAAGCCGCGCACATAGTGACGACGGAAGGTGGCTCCCTGGGGAATTATGGGAGGCTGTAATGCTGGTATTAGATGCTTTAGAAGTTGATGTGGTTTTGGTGCAACGTCTGGAACAATGGGCGGAATATTATCGGGTTAGAACTGGCGGCGCATCGAGTAATTCTGTTGCGTGGTCCAGGGGGGATTCTCCTCGGGGCGTAGAGATTGGTATGCCAGATGCTGAGTTGCAGTCGATTATGTTGGTTGAAGCTGCGGTTGCGGTGTTGCCGGGTAAGTTCTCTGATTTGATTCGTAGCTTTTACGTGCATAAACAGCGTTGGCAGGTGGCGTGCAGAGTGGCGGCTATTGCGGTGCGAGAGGAGGTTTATCGCGCCACAATGCAAGAGGCGCTGAAATGTTTAAGCACGCTGCTTGAAAGATATTCGGGGGTTGATGGTAAGAAGAAGTTGACAGGGTTGAAAAGTTTGCGTTACGCTTCGCTCAACAATCTGCCTCCGGCTTCTTAGCTGCGTAACTTTCGGTCCTCCGAGAGTTGCTGACGCCTAGAAGAAATGGAAAGATTAAAAGCCTCTGCGAAAGCAGGGGCTTTTTTGTTGTCCGCATATACAGAGCAGCAAGCCAAGCATGGCCCTTGTGCCACCTATTCCGACTCCCCAAGTCGCTTGGTTTGCTGCCCTGTGTGTGTGGTTGCGGTGACTGCTACCGTGTAAGTTAAAGGCAGGGGTGTGAGGCGAGTGCGACACACAAGAGGCCTATTGGCATCGTTGCTTTTCTGTCTGGCTGGCGGATTAACGCGTCACTTAGCCTCCTCGTGTCTAGTAGTGTTCAAGCGCCCTGTTGATTAAATCAGCAGGGCGCTTTCTTTTGGGTGGCGTATGGCGATAGAGATATTCAATTGCATGGAGCAGGCCGCTCAAGTATTGGGATCGATGCGGCGGACTGGACGTGGGGCAGATCAGTATGCGGTGTTTATCAGCGATGGTTCGGCTGTAGCGATTAAGCGAAATGGTGAGGAGTATCTGGGGATGCTGGCTTGTGTTCGCCGCTTAGTGGGTGTTTATGATCTGAATATTACAGCCCAAGCAATTGCTGATGATCTGCGTGCCATGTTGTATGTGATGCCGATCAGCTGTGTGAGGGTGATGTGATGCTAGTATCCAGATGCGGTTTGTTTGAAACACCGTGAACTAAAAGGAGTTTGAGATGCTGAATCAAAAAAATACTCATCCTGATCTGGATGATGAGGCGCGGGAAAATTCCCGCGCGCTTGAGAGATTAATTAATAGTAAGCGTTTTGTTGATATTCGAAGCGATCACATTCCAACTCAGCGACTTGAAAAAGGTATGCCACTGCGGTGGGGCAATGAAACGGTGACTACTGCCTTCCCGCCGCACGGGAACGACAGTACCAGCCAAGCCTGCTGAGCGCGCTGCCTGTGCCCGCCGCATTCAGTTTGAATGCGTTTTCGTGCTGGTCGTCAGCCCGATGGATTTTGACTTTCATTCTTTGCCGGGGACCCTAGCACTTTCCGAGGCAGTACGGGGCCTAGGACTCGCAGCTTCTTTTTAGTGGCTGTCGGGTGAAGTTAGTGAAATTTCACCTCAGGTGAAATCGAGTGAAACCCTAAAATAATCGGTGAAAGCATGGACCCATATCTGAGCAAGAAGGCCTTTGCGGATTCGCAAGGCTGGTCGCCCAGCTATGTGACCAAACTGTTAAAAACAGGCCGTTTAGTTCTTGCCCCCGATGGTAAAAAAGTGGATTGCGCCGCTACCCTGGCGCTGATCGGTAAAACCATCGACCCCGCAAAAGAGGGCGTGCGGCAACGGCATGAGCAGGCGCGGATTCAGCGCGATGTGTATGACGAAGTCCACGCCGACAGGCCGGTGCTGCCGGTTAAAGCTGCTGTAGCGCCTGTGTCTGGCGAGCTGATGTTTACCGATTTTCAGGAAGCCCGTACCAGCCGTGAAGGCTATCTGGCCAAACTGGCCAAGGTGGAATACGAGCGTGTCTGCGCGCAGACGGTGGACCGGCAGGCGGTGCTCGATGCGGCCCACCGCTATGGCCGTCTTTTGCACGATACCTTGCTGGGTGTACCCAAACAAATTTCGTCTGATCTGGCCGCGATCACGGATCCGTGGGCGCTGGAGCAGCTGTTAACTGAGCGCCTGCGTAAAACGCTGGAAGACGTTTCTAAACTGGGCAAAGACGATATGGATCGCGCCATGAACTAAGGACCCCACGATGTATGCAGACGGATTTGCCACTTATCTGGAGGGCTTTGCTGCTGGCCTGATGCCCGATCCGGCCTTATGGATTGATGAATGGGCCGACCAGTATCAGCGGATCCCCACCGATTCGGGCGCCGCTGAGCCAGGCAAGTATTTAACCCGTCGCACGCCGTATGCGCAGCAGGTGATGCGGGTGTTATCTCCGACGCATCCTTGCCGCCGAGTGGTGGTGATGGGGGCTTCGCAGATGCTGAAGACGCAGGTGTTTTTAAACTGGATGTGCGCAGTAATCCATATGGCGCCCAGCAATATTCTGGCGCTGGAGCCGTCCTTAAACCTGGCAAAGCGTTTGTCTGGCCGCATTGGTAAAAACATCGATGCTATTCCCGTGCTGCGCGAAAAAGTCGCCTCCCCACGTAGCCGCGACAGCCGCAATACCATCGATACCAAAGAATTTTCCGGTGGCACTTTGATGATTACCACCGCAGGCTCGGCGGCCAATCTGGCCGAAGTCAGTGCGCGATATTTATACGGCGATGAGATTGATCGCTGGGAGCGCAATGTTAACGAAGAAGGCGACCCAGTTGATCTGGCCGAGGCGCGCACCAGTACCTTTGGCCGTAACGCCAAAATTTATTACTCCAGCTCGCCCACGCTTGAAGGCTCTAGCCGAATTAATGATCTGTATTTGGAAGGCACGCAGCAGCGGTTTTTTGTAGGCTGCCCGCATTGTGGCGAGTTTCAGACGCTGGTGTTTGAGCAGCTGCGCTGGAATAGCGAGCACAGCGAGGCCCACTATGTATGTACTGCCAGCGGTTGTTTGATTGATGAACACCATAAAACAGCAATGCTGCCCGCTGGTGAGTGGCGGGCCGGTGCGGTGGGGGACGGGGAAACCGAATCCTTCCAGATTAATGCTTTAAATATGCCGCTCGGTTGGGTGTCTTGGGGCTCATTACTCAAGCAATATGAAAAAGCCGCCATTGCCTTGCAGCGGGGAGACCCAGAGCCAATGCAGGTTTTTTACAATACACGGCTGGCTAAGGTCTGGGATAACGCGCAAGAGCGTACCCGAGGCAGCGAGCTGATGGCGCGGGCCGAGGACTATGCCTTACGCAGTCTTCCGCTGGGTGTGTTGATTCTGACGGCCTCCGTGGACGTGCAGGCCAACCGCTTGGAGCTGCTGATTAAAGGCTGGGGCGAAGGGCTGGAAAGCTGGACCATCGATCATCGGGTGATGATGTGTGATCCGGCCGAAGAGCGCTCATGGGAAATGCTGGATGAAGGCATGGGGATTTCTGCGACGGCCATCGATACCGGTGGCCATCACACGCAGGAGGTGTATCAGTTCTGTCGGCTGCGCCGTTATCGGCATGTGCTGGCGATTAAGGGCGAGAGTAAACGGGGCCGGCCGATTCTGGCGGCGCGGGCCAGTAAAGTGGATGTCACTTGGCGCGGAACTACCGATAAAGGCGGCTGTGAGCTGTGGATGATCGGGACCGATACCGCTAAAGACTGGCTTTATAACCGCTTTAAGCTGCTCGACGGGCCGGGTGCTCAGCACTTTAGTAAAGATCTGCCCAGCGAGTACTACGATCAGCTGACGGTAGAGCGCAAGATTCGGCGCTTTATTAAAGGCCGTGAAATCACCGACTGGACCAAGGCCAAATCAGACCGTAATGAGGTACTGGATTTAACCGTATACAGCTTAGCGATGGCGCATTACATGGGCTTGCACCGTTTTCAGCAGGCCGATTGGAACGCGCTGAAGATGCGCTATGCGCAAACCGGCTTATTTGATGAGCCCAAACCGGCGCAAGCCCACGCATCACCCCGACGAGACCCCGCAACTGCGGGGTCTTTTGTTTCTGACCCTCCCATTGCAGCTCGCCGAGTGGCGCGCTCTGGCTATTTGAAGCGACGTTAATATGGCATTTACTCAGCAAGATCTGGACGCAATCAATAAAGCCATCGCTCGAGGCGAGCGGGTGATTCAGTACGCAGACCGCCGAGTTGAATACCGCAATATTTCTGAGCTGATTGCGGCCAGAAATCTTGCGATCAGTGATCTGTCGGTACAAGCGGGCCATGCTAAAACGCGTCAGCACCGGATGTTTCACGCCGGAAAGGGGATCTGATGGCTTATTCGGCACTGGCTTCTAAAGGTTTTATCCTGCCTGCGCGCTTAAAAAATAGTTATGACGGCGCAGGGCAAGGGCGCCGAGCGGCCAACTGGCAACCCGGCGGCAACGGGCCGGTCAGCACCGGCAGTGCAGGCTTACAAACGCTGCGTAATCGCAGCAGGGCGGCGGTTCGTAATGATCCTTATGCCGCCACGGCACTGGATAAGCTGGGCAGTAATCATATCGGCACCGGCATTGTGCCGAAGCCCATGCATTCAGACCCGCATATTCGCCGTGAATTACAGGATTTATGGAGCGATTGGTGCGAGGAGTCGGATGCTGACGGCCAGCTGGATTTTTATGGTCAGCAGCTGCTGGCGGCTCGTTCGATGTTTGAGTCCGGCGAGTGCTTTATACGTCTGCGGCCGCGTAGCTTAAAGGAAGACTTGGCCGTGCCGTTGCAGATTCAAATCCTCGAGCCGGAGTTTGTCCCGCATGACAAAAATGGCAAGGCGCCCAATGGCAACAATATTCGGCAGGGGATTGAATTTAATCAAACCGGCAAGCGCGTTGCCTATTGGATGTATCGCAACCATCCAGGCGAGCGGGGTCAGTGCGCTTATAACGACCTAGTCCGCATCGATGCCAGCCAGATTTTGCATATTTGCGAACCTACTCGACCGGGGCAGCTGCGGGGTGTACCTCTTCTGGCTCCCGTTCTCCTGCGCATGAAAACGCTGGATGAATTCGATGATGCGGTGTTGTTCCGGCAAGAGGTGGCCAATCTGTTTGCTGGTTTTATCAGCAAGCCCAGTCCGGAAGGCGCAATGTTCCCCGGGATGCAGACCACTGAAACACAGGGCTTTTCGATGGTGGGTTTAGAACCCGGCACGATGCAGGAGTTGGAGCCGGGTGAAGAGGTGGCGTTTTCTAAACCGCCGGATGCTGGTAATAACTATGACGAATTTATGCGCCAGCAACTGGCTGCGATTGCCGTTGGGTCTAAATTACCTTATGAGCTACTTACAGGCGACTTGCGCAATATTAATGACCGAGTGATGCGCGTTATTTTGAATGAATTTCGCCGTAGTGTGGAGCAACGGCAGCACGGTATTTTTGTACACCAGCTTTGTCGGCCTATTCGCAAGGCCTGGATGGATTTGGCAGTGCTGTCGGGGGCGATTGTATTGCCGGGCTATGCCAATAATCCACGCGTTTATCGCCGCACTCGTTGGACGCCGCAAGGCTGGCCGTATTTGCACCCGGTACAAGACGTGCAAGCCGATCAAAAGTTGGTGCGGGCTGGGTTTACCAGCCGCTCTGCCGTCATTCTTAAACGCGGTGAAGACCCTGAAACGATCGATCGTGAGATCGAAGAAGACAACGCCCGGGCAGACCGGATGAATCTGCATTTTGATTCTGATGCCCGCCTTGTTGAAGCGCCGGATGGATCTCTAAAGGAAAACGATGAAGATGAAAAATAACAATCCGCGGCTGATGAATAGTGCCGCATCTGCGGGTGATGGCAGCGGCAGCAGCTGGTACAGCATTCGCAATGCGGCGGAAGGCAAGCCCGATGCACCGATCGAAGTGTTTTTATACGATCAGATCGGTGACTGGGGGATTCGCGCCGCTGATTTTATTCGGGACCTGAATGCGGTGGATGATGGCAAGCGGCCGGTGGTGGTGGCCATTAACAGCATCGGTGGCGATGTCTGGGATGGAATCGCTATCAATAACGTGTTGTGCCGCATGGGTGAACGCGTTACAGCTCGTATTGATGGCCTTGCCGCCAGTATCGCCAGTGTGATTGCGATGGGCGCTCATAAAGTGGTGATGCCGGATAACGCCATGCTGATGATTCATAACCCAGCCACGGTGGCAGTGGGGGAGTCGGGTGATTTGCGTGATGTGGCGGACTTTATGGATAAAGCCAAGCATTGCCTGATTGCGTGTTACCGCGTAAAAGCCAGCGGCGTCGATGTAGAAACGTTGTCCAAAATGATGGATGAAACTACATGGCTGACCGCACAGGAGGCGCTTGCGCTGGGCTTTGCCGATGAGATTTTACCCACCGTTAAGATGCAGGCCAGTGCGGCAATGACCGCAGCGGTAGGCCGGATCGGTAATGCGCCTGCGGCATTGATGGCTGCGCTAAAGAATTCGGCAGAGATCGTACCGCCTGATTTACCCCCTGAGCCCGTGCCGGTGATTCAACCGGTAGATACCGTGGCCATGGCTGCGCTGGCGGCTGAATTATGTAATAGCGCTCAATTGCCCAGTGTCGCCGTGATGCGGGTGGTGGCCGTTTCGGCGCTGGCCAGCGAGCAGGCGGTGCGGAACAGCGTGAATGAAGCGATCGCCATTCGCGATATGACGCTGACGGCCAAGCTGCCAGAAATGGCGGCCAGTCTGATTGCTGCAGGGATCAGCATCGATGCGGCGCGGGAGCGCTTATTTAACAAATTGGTGACGGCGGCGGGGGAGGAGCTGGATGCGACGCCACCCGATGAAACGCCGGCTAAACCGGTCAACAGTGGCCCGAATGCCCACAGTATTTATGCACAGCGCCGCACTACGGCGGCTAATCCCATCACGATTCGAGGTTTATCATGAATATCATTACTCAAAAGGCCCGCGCTGGTCAGTATCTGTTATCGACCGTGGGCACGCTGAGCGCTGATCTGGCGCAACTGGCCGCTGGGCCTGCTTTGCCTTCTGGGCAGATTCTCTCTTTTGATGACAAAACTCAGCTCTATTCGGCCTATGCCGCACCGGTTGAAGGCAGTAAGACGGTGGTTAAAGCCGCCGCCATCTTGTATGCGCCAGCAGGAGAGCGCGAAGCGCCCTTGCAAGTGACGATTACGTCCCGGCTGGCCGAGGTCAGTGCGGCCGAATTGACCGGCTTAGATGCGCTGGTCACGGCGCAACTGGCTGAACTGCACATTATCGTCCGCTAAGGCTGATCTTTCCCCTCTACCCATAACCCAGCGCTGCTGGGTTTTTTCATTTAAGGAAGCCGCTATATGGCTAGCATCGATATTTTTAACGACGGCGCATTCTCTATGTCCTCACTGACCGCGGCGATTAATAGCATGCCGCATGTGCCCGGGCGCATCGGGAAGCTGGGTCTGTTTCAAGAAGAAGGCATCACCACCATCACGGTGCAGATTGAAAAAGACGGCGATACGCTGGCGCTGGTGTCAGCCGGTGAGCGAGGTGCACCCGGGCAGGCGGTTGCTGGAACCAAGCGTCAGATGATTCCATTTAATACCATTCACCTGCCACAGCGCTCCAGTATTCGCGCAGATGAAGTGCAAGGCTTGCGCGCGTTTGGCAGTGAGACCGAAATGGAGTCCGTTCAAACTCTTGTTTTTAAACGCTTGGCAAAACATCGCCGCCAGCTAGATGCCACGATTGAGTACCACCGCATCGGTGCTATCAAGGGCGTGATTCTGGATGCAGATGGCCAAACACCGCTGCTCAATTTATATCAACAATTTGGGATCAAGCAGGTCGAGATTGCGATGGAGCTGGCTAAGCCAGATACCCATCTGCGTAGTAAATGCTTACAGATTCATGAGGCCATTGAAGATGCGCTTGGCGCGCTCACGCATTCTGGCGTGCGGGTATTTTGCGGTAAGAATTTTTGGTCAGCCTTGCTCTCCAATGACTCCTTTGAAGCTACTTATCTTAATAGTGAGCTGGCCGCTGCATTACGCAATGAGCCACGGGAAGTGATTGAATTTGGCGGCTGCATCTTTGAGCGTTATCGCGGCAAAGTGGGTGGTGTTGCTTTTGTTGGTGATGATGAGGCCTATGCCGTGCCGGAAGGCGTGCCTGATCTATTTGTGACGAGCTTTGCGCCGGCTGATCATATCGAAACCGTGAATACCAATGGCCTGCCGTATTACACCTCGCAAGAAATCATGCAGCATGGCAGGGGCATTGATATGGAATCACAATCTAATCCACTCAATCTCTGCACTCGGCCGGGTGCGGTGATCAAACTCAAGGTGTAAGCCATGTTTCGCGATCTGATTGCAGAAATGGATACGGCTGTTTTTGATTCGCTGGGAGATCAGGCGCTGATTGACGGGCTGCCGGCACAAGGCATGTTTGCTGCACCTTGGCTGCAGCCCATGATCGGCAAATTAAATACCGGCTTGCGTGAGCCGCATTTTGTGGTGCGAGACGAGCGAGCCCGCGGCGTGATTAAAAATAGCCGTGTCAGTGTGTTTGGTCAGGGGGAATACAGCGTCGTGAATCTGGAGCCCGATGGCAGTGGGCTGACGGTACTGGTGCTAAGGGGGATTTATGATTGATATCAAGATCGACTTTGATGATGCATCGATCAAAGCCTTGGCCTCTGGGCTGAGTCTTCATGCGCTGGAGCGTGCGACAAAACGGGCGGTCCGAAAAACCGCCTTGTGGACGCGCACGCATTTGCTGCGTGAGCTGAAAGATGGCGGTATCCGCCGCAAGATGATTGTGCATCGCGTCCGAATCTACGACAAACAATGGCGAGAAGGCAGCGATGGCGGGCCAGCCGTCAAAATCTGGTTTGGTATTTCGGCCCTGAATGCGGATGAGCTGGGTAAACCCATCAAAACCGCCAGAGGCTATCGAGTGAAGTCATGGCATTTTGAAGCTGCGTTTATGCCTTCTAAAAACTCACGTTATAACGGCAAGCTTTATCAGCGCACCTCAAAAGCCCGCCTGCCGATCAAGCGGGCCAAGGTAGAGGTGGATCTGATGGCCAATACAGCTTTTTCCAGAATCACGGGTTTGATACCTGGCCGGCTGCAGACCTTGATGCAGCAGGAATTAAATTATGAGCTGCATAAGCTGGCCGGGAGGGCGCGCTGATGGATATTGCTGATTTGCACAAGGCCATCGAGCAGCAGCTACAGGGTGTTTTTCCGAAGATGGAAGTGCTGACCTATCCCGATTTAGAAGGGCGGGTCAGCTTACCTTTACTGCTGATCGAGCTGGCTGAATTTAGCGATGGTACGCAGCCAGGGAATGGCGAGCTGTCTTTAATTGCCCGCTTTGAAGCGCGGCTGGTGATGGATCCAACCCGTGCTGATGCCGAGTTACATATCCGGCAGTTAGTTTGCCGCCTGGCCGCCGCCATTCATTTTAAAACCTGGGGTCAGCCAGTGGGTTTGGCACGGATTCAAAGCGTTGCCCCTGATGGATTTAAAGGCGAGCTGGAAGGGTATCTGGTCTGGTGCGTGACCTTTGAGCACGAGCTGCATGTGGGGGACGTGGAGGAGTGGCCGATTCCTGAGTTGGGCGAGTTACTGCTGGGCATCACAACAGGCAGTGGCCCTGCAGATGCGTATTTTAAACCGGAAGATTTATAGGCTAAGGCACGATGCGCTACGAATTATCAGAATTAGACCGCATGTTGTCTGGCTTGCTGATTCCCGGTGTGGTGTCTGCTGTGGATGCGGGCAAGGCCAGAGTGAGAATCGCCTCTGATGGTTGGGTATCAAGTTGGGTCCCTTGGCTAGGTTTAGCCGCAGGAACCGCACGGCACTGGCGCCTGCCTTCGGTAGGTGAGCAAGCATTAATGCTGAATCCGTCCGGCGAGCCAGACAATGGTTTTGTGCTGGTGGGTTTTTACACCGATGCGCTGGGCCATGACGGGCGAGCCAATGTGGTGGCGTGGCAGATGCCCGATGGTTGCAAAATAGAGTATGACTTTACTGCTGGTGCAGCGCTGATTGATAGTTGTAAAACCGTGACCGTGAATGCTGCAGAAAGCGTCACGGTTAAAGCCACCACCATTACCCTTGATGCCGATGATGTCATCGTGACTAAGAATCTGACTGTAGGCGCTGCTATTAATCACTTAGCCAATGGTGGTGCGAAAGCCAGCTTTGGTGGTGCAATTGAAGCCAAAGGCGATGTGAGCGCGGGAGATATTAGCCTGATGAAACACGCTCACAGGGAGCAGGGAGATGGGCAGATGACGAGTGAGGCGGCTTGATACTCAGAGTGCCAAATTGGCTGGGTTTTGCTCGGGTGCTATTGGGCATTTATGCAGGAATAGTTGTAAGCCTTCTTTGTATTGCTCGGCGTCCATGATGTCACTATGTTTTGGTATTTGATAGGCCAGCCCTTTCTTAAGTAACTTGGCACAAGCTACTTTATAGGCGTCAGGCGTTTCTTTCAGGTAGACAATTTGGCTCCAAGCAAGCTGTGCTCTGGTTCCCTTATGGCTTATGAGCGTGAATCGCTGATCTTCGATGAGTAAGCGGTATGAGCCTTCTGCTACTTTTAGTTTCGTACGCAGAATAGAGGAGAGAAGTGGCTTATACCCAGCTCGTAAGGCTTTACTAAACTGGTCAAAAATGAAAAGGCTTGCTTTAGGGCTGCGATTTAAGAATGAGTTGGAGTAACGATGCCAAAGCAGATAAAAAATAACGCTGACAATGATAAAAGCGATGATGCTTTCAGCGTTTAGCTTGAGTATTGAAAAATAGATTAACGCCAAAAAGCTGGTTGCTGGGCTAAAGAACAGCAGTGCTTTTGCAAAACGGCTTGGTCCGCCGAGCAGCTTGTTTCTTCTTTGGGCGATCATCAGATCGTGTTTTTGCATTTCACTGTTCAGTAGCTCTATGTGTTTGGCAACGGAATGTGTGGAGTTGATGCTGAATTGAAGTTCCATAGAGGTGAATCCGGAGCACATTTTCTAGTTAATGCCGCAGTTTACGGTTCAAATGCAAATAGCTCTAGCTAACAACTATGTATGTTTTTTCTTACGCCCCGGCGCTTTATTGCTCCGGGGCGTTTTTACATCTGCAGGAGGCCAATATGGCTAAGCCCAATAACACACCGATTCAGCCCGTTTCTTTTACGGATAAGGCTTTTCGATCCCGCATGATCATTCTTGATGATGGCCGCTCGTTTGCGGTGATCAATCGTGCCATCAGTAGCGATGATGAAGCGCTGATGGCTCATCTGGATCAGCGCCCGGACTTTGAGCGTTTGATTCTGCCGCCTGCTAGCGAGGCTTAATCCGATGATGGGCATGGATCGCACTACAGGTCTGCCTATGACTGGCTCCGCTCATCTGGCTCAATCCATTGCCGATATTTTGACCACCCCCTTGGGTAGCCGTCGGGAGCGGCCAGAATATGGCAGCCATTTACCACGCATGGTGGATTTGCCGGTGAATGCGGGCTGGATTGCTGCAGCGCAAGCGGAGATTGCCCGCAATCTGGTGCGCTGGGAGCCGCGGATTAAAGTCAGCAAGGTCACGATTATTTCTGTGATCGATGGCAGGGTGAATATGAAAGTTTCAGGGATCTATCTGGGCGACAGCATGCTGCTGGAGGTGACGGCATGATCGATTTAAGCCAACTCCCGCCGCCACAGTTGCTGGAAACGCTGGATTTTGAGGTGATCTACGCCCGTAAGCTTGAACAGTTTAAGGCGATTTACCCTGATTGGAGTGCAGTGCTGGAAAGCGACCCAGTAGTAAAACTGCTGGAGTTATCGGCCTATCAGGAGCTGATGCTGCGGGCTTGGGTGAATGATGCGGCCGTGTCCACCATGCTGGCCTATGCGCGGGGCAGCGATTTGGATAATAAGGCCGCCGATTATGGCGTTAGCCGGCTGTTGATGACGCCTGCTAACCCAGATGCAGAGCCGCCTATTGAGGCGGTTTATGAAGAAGATGAGCGTCTGCGATATCGCTGCCAGATGGCGCTGGAAGGCTTATCGGTGGCGGGTTCACGCGGGGCCTATTTATTTCATAGTTTGAGCGCGTCGGCTTGGGTGACGGATGCCTCGGTGGATTCACCGACATTTGCAGCGGTGCCGATCAGTGATGCGCTACGCAGTCAGCTGCCAGCAGGGGCGCTGGTTTTAGTGTGTAGCGATGCTGCTGGCCTGATTGCCCCTTTGCCGGGCGATGTGTCGATTGCGGTGCTGCCGATGGATTCGAGTATCCATGGCGATGAGCTGGCGGCTGCCGTACAAGTGGCTTTGTCTGCCGATGATGTGCGGCCACTGACCGACCGGCCGCGGGTCAGCGCAGGCCAAGCTACGGGATTTCGAGTGCAAGCCGTGATTGAAATTGAAAACGGTCCGGATTTGCAAACCGTGATGGCAGAGGCGCGGGCGGGGCTGAATAGCACACTTGCCAGTACGCGCAAGCTGGGCCGTACTTTGTCTCGTTCGGCTATTTTTGCTGCGCTGCATGTGGCTGGGGTCAGTCGGGTGGTTTTGACTGAGCCGGCTGAGGATATCCGCTGCGATGTGCGGCATTTTCCGCAATGCGATGCGATCAGTTTGGTGGCGGCATGAGCTTATTGCCACCGAATGCCACGCCGCTGGAGCGTGCGCTGGTCAAAGCCAGCGAGCCGGATGTTAATCCGACCTCACTGAGTTGGCTGGCTGATGCCCGTCGTTGCCCAGTTCCCTTTCTTCCCTGGCTAGCTTGGGAGCGTTCGGTGGATGGCTGGGATGAAGCCCTTACCGAAGGCCCGCGCCGCACGCTCATTAGCCGTTCAATTGAGATCCATAAACACAAAGGCACAGCGGGAGCCGTGCGCCGGGCCTTGGGGGCGCTGGGGGTATCGGTTGAATTTAAAGAATGGCAGGACATGCCAGGCGCAGCGCCATTTACCTTTGGCCTGACGGCGTGGGTGAATGAAAACCACGATGGCCATGACGGCGCACTGCTGACCCCAGTGCTTTACGAGCGACTGAAACGCATGGTCGATGCGGTTAAAAATGAGCGCAGCCATTACCGTTTTAAAGTCGGCGCTCGTTTTGATCAGTCGCCATTTTTACTGGCCAATGCCCATCAAATCCGCGCTGTAGCCCGTGGTACGGCGACGGCGCTGGCCGTACAACCCAAAACGCTCAGGCAACCTGTGGCGCTGGCATCCGGTGCGCAATTGCGTGCGGTTTGCCATCACGCCGCGACGGTGTCGATGACGCTATCGACGCAAAGTGGCTTGGCCCTAGCCAGCGCCAGCCGTGCCCGAGCGGTACTTCACGTCACTATGGAGGCCCGATGACGACCGCACTTTTACAACCAGTTATTACTGAAGCCGGTTTGGCGGCGATTTTTAATGCAACTCAGGATGGTTTTCAAGGAAAAATCACCCATATCGCACTGGGCGACAGTGGCTACAGCCCAGCGCAAACCCAAACCAAGCTACGCACCGAAAAAGCCCGCCACGCCATCAGCGACGGCGAAAAGCTAGGCACTAATCATCTGCACTTAACCGCGATTGCCGATGGAAAAACCGAGTTTTGGGTGCGTGAAGTGGGCTTTTATTTAGACAGCGGTGTATTACTCGCGGTCTGGTCAGACCCCAAATCACCGCTGGCGTACAAGTCGGCGGGGGTGGATCTGTTGCTGGCTTACGATCTGCTCTTAGAAGCCCTGCCCGCAAACAGCGTCACCGTGGAATCCAGCGGCGCAGGCTTGAATCTGACCCTAGCCGGACCGCTGGCGGCATTGGCGGCAGGGCAGATCAGCGAGCAGCTGCGGGGCGTAGAACGAGATGATCAACTGGCCACTCAGCAACAAGAGCAAGTCAAGATAGACCGAACGCTTACTTATCTTACTAAGAAGGTTACGGAAATAGATCAACAAAATCAGCTTGATCATCTTGGCTTATTAATTGCGGTTGCGAGCAATGCAACTGCCGCCATCACAGCGGCGTTATGTGGTGTTGATCGGGATGATTTGCTTATTACTCTGCAGCAACGACAAGTCATTACCGATCGGCAACTTAAATATCTTTTGCCCTCCAACATTTAGGAAAAACAATCATGAGTTTAGAGTCACAAATTGCAGACCTTGTCTCTGCAGCAAACAAGTTAACCGCTACATTTAGTGGCAAGAAAACAGAAATTGATCAAGCAGTGGCAAGGGCGATTGCCGCTACCCCTGAATTAAGCCGTATTTGGTATGTGGATCAAATTATTGGTGATGATAAAGCGGGCAAAGGAACCCGTGCCGAGCCATTTTCCAGTATCAGAAAGTGCATTGATAGCACGCCTAAATGTGGCCGTTGCGAGGTGCGGCTGCTCTCGGATTACGAGATGCGTGAAAATGTAACGCTGGGCGGGGATTTATATATTTTAGGTCAAGATGCTAGTCGTAAATTGTCGACCAGTTTTTTTAAGTGGGGTGAGACAGAGTCATCGATGTATGGCTTTTATGTTACGAGCATCAATATGCTTTCATTTGACACCTTAGAGCTGTCTTTTCCTGAGTCCAATCTACTTAGTCCGCCTTTAACTGTGGCCGCGGGCTTGCTGGGTTTCGTGCGTGCTTCTGGCTGGAACTATCTGGGCATTTCGGTGCGAATTAGAAATAGCTCAATTATTGCGCCAAGCACGTTTGGTGGCGCGCTGTTATCTGCCTATGTCGGTGCATTTACGCTTATGTGTGATACCACTGTGTTTCCTGATGATTTCGGTGGGAAATACATTTTTGGGGTTGCTGCGGGGACCTTGCCCGTTAACCTCTCGAACGTACTGACTAATCTTAAGAAGCTATAAGGGAATTCGTTATGAAAACAACAAGCCTTAGTATTATTTCTGCGGGTCAACAGTTTGCTGGTTTTGAGTTTGATCAGCTCCCTTTACATGCCGCTATTGTGGCCGCATGCGAGCAAATTGATGAATCAGCGGATGCCGCACGTCTTTCTATTATGGTCGATCCATTACGTGCAATGGAGTATGAAAGCACAGCTCGTGAGGCAAAAGCGTTTGCGGTTCTTGCCTTTCAAGGCGAAGTCCCGCCCACCGTACAGAGCTGGGCCGATGCCTGCGGCATCACCCCTCAGGCGGCGGCTGAAAGTATTATCCTCAAGGCCGATGCTTGGGATGCGGCACTGTATGCCATTCGTGATGCCCGGCTAAAAGGGAAGGAAACAGTTAAAAAATTGCTTGATCACTATGCCGTACTGCTGGCTGCCGATGCGGCGATCGACATCATTCAAAAAAGTGTGGAAGGTGTAGAAATCAGCTAAATCCGCTTCTGCGTAAGAAATCATTGGTTTAAAGCATATCCGCCCTCAGGCGGTTTTTTTTCGTCTATTTTCAGGAGGCCCTATGGCCGGAAAAGGTAGTTTTTTCCATGGCGTGACGGTTACGCTGGTGGATACAGGCCCGCGTGTGATTGCGCTGCCGTCTTCATCGATTATTGGCATTGTCGATACATTTACACCGGGTGTGGGCTTGGCTGCGGCAGATACCCCCATTTTGATTACCAATTTACGGGAAGGCGTAGCGCAGTTTGGCGAAGAGAGCGCGATGGCCAAGCGCCTCAAAGAAATCTACGCCCAAGCTGCTGCCGTAGTGGTAGCGGTTGGCGTCAGCCAAACCGCTGAAACGCCCGCACAGCTGACCAGTGCCATCATTGGTGGCGTTGATGCCAAGGGTAAGCGCACCGGTTTACAGGCGTTGCTGGATGCAAAATCTAAAACCAATCAATCCCCGCGACTGATTGTTGCGCCGGGCCACAGCAGCAGTGCGGCAGTGGCTTCTGCCATGGTGTCACTGGCCGATAAGCTTCGGGCAATCGCCATCATTGACGGCCCCAATACCGACGATGAAGCCGCGCTGGCGTTTGTTAAAAATCTGGGCAGTAAGCGTGCCTATGTGGTGGATCCGGGCTTACGGGTTTGGGATAGCAAACTGAGCGCCGAAGCCGATGCACCCGCATCGGCAGCCACCGCGGGTTTGTTTGCCCGTCAGGATGCCCGTGTCGGTTTCTGGGCCAGCCCGTCTAATACCGAATTCAGCGAAGTGCTGGGGACCAAGCGCCCGATTGAATATCTCTATGGCGATGCCACATGCCGAGCCAATCTGCTGAATGAAGCGCATATCACCACCATTATCCGCGAAGGCGGCTTTCGCCTCTGGGGTAACCGTACCTTGTCGGCTGATCCAAAGTGGAGCTTTGTCACCCGGGTGCGCACCGTGGATATGGTGATGGATGCGATTCTCAAAGGCCACCAATGGGCGGTGGATCGAGGGATTACCAAAACCTATGTCAAAGATGTGACTGACGGTTTGGATGCTTTTATGCGCGACCTTAAAGCGCTGGGGGCGGTGATTAATTTTGAAGTGTTTCCGGACCCGGATAAAAACACCGCCAGCGCAATCGAGCAGGGGCGTATTTATTGGACCATCCGTTTTACCGATGTACCGCCCGCTGAAAACCCTGTCTTCCAAGTGGAAGTGACCAATCAATGGATCACCGAAGTCCTCGACTTCGGCCGCTAAGGAGCGCACACGATGATTCCTCAAGTTCTAACTAATTTAAATATGTTTCTCGATGGCCGTGGCTTTGCCGCCAGAGTGATGGAAATTACGCTGCCCAAGTTAAAGCGCAAAACCGATGCCTATCGGGCCGGCGGTATGGATGCCGAAGTCGACATGCCCATGGGGCTGGAAAAACTGGAGTGCGGTTTTACGCTGGCAGGGGTTAGCCCGGAAGCGCTGGCTTTCTTCGGGATTGCCGACAGCACCTTGTTTGCTGGCAATTTTCGTGGGGCATTCACGGATCAGAAAGGCGCGGTGATTGCGGTGATCGTGACCTGGCGAGGCCTGCTGACCGAAGTGGATTCCGGTAGCTGGAAGCCGGGGGACAAAAGCGAAACTAAGTACAGCGCCAGCCTGAGCTATTACAAGCTGGAAGTGGATAACCGGGTGATCTTTGAAATTGACCCAGTGAACGCAATCCGCATTATCAATGGCAATGATGAGCTGGCCGCAGAGCGCGCCGCAATCGGCCTTTAATCACAGAGGCCCGCGCACGGCGGGCCGATCAGGAAAACCCTCATGCAAGAAATGATTAAGTTAAGCACCGCCATTAAATTAAACGATGTGCTGGTGAATCAGCTGCAGCTACGCGAGCCGACGGTGGGTGATCAACTCGATGTGCAGGTGTTGGGCAAAAGCGATGCCGAGCGAGAACAACTGATGTTTGCACGGCTATGTGATTGTGCGCCCAATGATCTGCGGCAGCTGACTTTGCGCGATTACAAAAAGCTGCAGGACGCTTATTTTCGTTTACTTAGCGATGATAGGGAGCCATGAGTGGTGGCCGTTGGCTAGACGGCTGACGCGTGAGTTGGGCTGGTCGCGTGAGACGGTACGCAGTGTGCCGGTCAGCGAGATCGGGCATTGGTTGAGTCGTGATGAAGCGGGCTGCTGAGGCCCGCTGTTTTTTATAGGAGGCTGTGATGTCTAGAGATCTGGCCATCGGCATTGTGATTGGCGGCGCTGTCTCATCGACCTTTGGTTCTGCGATCCATAAAACCCAGCGCTCGGTCGAGGGTTTACAGGGGAAGCTTGCCAATACCAAGGG
>JAPLQI010000043.1 GCA_026399755.1 Pseudomonadota bacterium | reverse complement strand
GCCAAAGACTTCGATGATGCGGTGTATGCCGAGAAAAAAGGCAAGGGCTGGCGCTTAATCGTAGCGATTGCCGATGTCAGCCACTATGTCTTGCCAGGAGATGCGCTGGATGTGGGCGCGATTGAGCGCGGTAATTCGGTGTATTTCCCGCGCCGAGTGATTCCGATGCTGCCCGAGGCTTTATCGAATGGCATTTGTTCTTTAATGCCCGACGTAGAGCGGCTGTGCATGGTGTGTGATATGCAGATTTCGGCCAAGGGCGCGATTAAGAAATATCGTTTTTACCCCGCCGTAATGCATTCCAAAGCACGCCTGACCTATACCAAGGTGTGGGATATGGTTCAGCATCCTGATGGCGAAATGGCTCAGCAATATCAGCATGTATTGCCACAGATCGACACGCTTTACGCGCTATTCAAAGCCTTTTCGGCCGCCCGCGCCTTGCGTGGTGCGATTGATTTTGAAACGGTTGAAACAGAAATGCGTTTTGACGATCAAGGCAAAATTCGTGAAATCGTGCCGGTGGCCCGCAACGACGCGCATAAATTGATCGAAGAATGCATGTTGGCCGCCAATGTGTGCGCGGCAGATATCTTGCTGAAAAAAGAGCATGAATGCGTTTATCGCGTGCATGAAGGCCCAACACCAGAGAAGCTAGAAAACCTACGCACATATATAAAAAGTGTGGGTTTGACGCTGGATGGTGAGGATGATCCAACTGCAGGCGATTACGCCGTACTGCTAGAAAAAATCAAGCTGCGCGAAGATGCGCCATTGCTGCAAACTATGCTGCTTAGATCGCTCTCTCAAGCCGTATATAGCCCTGATAATAAAGGGCATTTTGGTTTGTCATATGATGCCTATACCCACTTTACCTCGCCGATTCGCCGCTACCCTGATTTGCTGGTACACCGTGCGATTAAGGCGATTTTAGCGGGCAAAAAATACATGCCAGCCATGAAATGGGAAGCCTTGGGGACGCAGTGCTCCATGACTGAACGCCGGGCGGACGATGCCAGCCGTGATGTGCAAAACTGGCTGAAGTGTTATTACATGCAAGATAAGGTTGGCGAAGAGTTTGAAGGCGTGATTTCTGCCGTCACTGGCTTTGGCATCTTTGTCTTACTCGACAATGTGTTTGTAGAAGGCTTGGTGCATATTTCTGAGCTAGGCACAGATTACTTCCACTTCGATGAAGTGCGTAAGGAGCTGAAAGGCGAGCGTACAGGGCAGGTTTATCGCATTACTGGACGTGTAAAAATCAAAGTTGCGCGTGTTTCTTTAGAAACCAGCAAGATTGATTTTATGCTGGTCGAAGAAAAAGCGACTTGGGGCGACAAGCCTGCGGCGGATGTTGCTGGTGGTAGGCGCAACGCACCGCCACGTAGCCCCGTTGCGCGAGGTGGGCAGAACAAACGCCCAGCGAAATCGCCGCGTGTTGTGGAAGATGTACTTGTCGAGGCAGTAGTGGCTCAGCTTAAAAAACCGGTCGTTGCTAGAAAACGCGCTGTGGTTGCCAAAAAGCCGCAGACCTCAGCTGCAAAGCCCAACGCGAAGGTGGCGACAGTGCCTGACACAGCAAAGCCCATCGCTAAGGCCAATACTCGGCCGAGAGTGGCAAAGCCACTTGCAGCCGATAAGCAAGTGGCCGCGCCAAGTAGCAAGCCTCAAGCGCAAGCGGCTATGGCCAAGCCAGTGGTCAAAAGGACGGCTGCAAAACCAAGGCCAGCCCCAGTTGCCCCTGTAGTGGAAGGAGGAGCTGCCGTAGCGCCGGGTAAAAAGCCTCGAGCAGCTAAAGTTAGGCCAGCAGCTGCCGTTGTCAAGGTCGTGACGCCTACAGGTGTAGACGTCGTCCTTAGCAAGCGAAAGCCAAAGTAAAAGGGCGCAAGCAAACGCTGTAAGGTAGACCTGCAGTAAGCAGGTTTACCTGATTGCGTGTTGGTATGTGGATGGCTGGGAGTGGAGGCTAGCTGGATTTAAGCGCTTTCAAGAGGTTTTCACGCTGAATAGCGTTTATTTCCTTCACTTGGACGATATGCCTAAACATGCTGATCTGCCCGATGAGCGTAGTGCAGGTAACGCTAGCTGTAAAGTCAATGTAATTTTTTTTATTGATGGGTGCGCCAGGGATATCAAGGTAGATATGGCATTGAGTGCCTACTTTTACTTCCTTGTCAGCGAGTATAATTAAGCTGTGCTCCGCCACTTCTACTGCAACGCCATAGACGGGTTTTACACTGGGTGTAGTTACAATTGCTGCACGCCAGCTTACTTTCTTACGAGTGCGAGTATCAGTTGATGGATTCATGATGCTTATCAAAAGTGGGCAAATAATTGCCGTTGAAAATACAGCGTAGCACTCGTCGTGCTAGTCTTGCGCCTAAATGCCGCACTGCGGTAACAGATATATTTTAAAACCAAGGAGTTCTACATGTTTATCGTCGATCGTTCGGTTGCTATCATTAAGCCAAGGCAACCTTTTCTCGATTGGCTTAATGCATTGCCAGGAAATGACATCCAGCTTACTTTGGAAGAAGTACGTTGTGACTGTACCTCTATTTTGATACCAGAAGCGAATGAAACTGAAGATGGTATTGCTTTCATTGATGAAATCGCTGAAAAATTGTTTGAAATGGAGTTATCTTCTTGGGTGGCAGAAGAGCAACACTGGCCTGAGAAACGTAATCTCAAAACATTCTGGGAATGGTTTGATGTTGAAATCCATCTGGGCGTGATGGATGCGGTTGCTGAAGACATTCACAACACCCCCACTGACCACGGCTACCACTAATCTGAACTTAGGTTTATTAGGTACTTTAACGTATTGAATGGCAAAAAAGGGCGAATTATCGCCCTTTTGTTTTGCAGAATTATTTACAAATGACAATGGTGTGCGTTTTTTTGTAAGGGTTCCCACTTTTTTGTGGATTAGTAAATGTGATGTAGAGCTAAATTTTGAGGCGTAGAGCGTTCTGCGTTTTCCATGTGCGCTTTTTATAGACGACGTAAACCCATTCCTTAGATAGCGAAGAGAATGAGCGGCAACAAGCATCTATATTTAGTCTGTGTGATGACTACAATAGTGAGCATGTGGTTTGTTACTTATACCTTTCATGCATATTTTAATTAAAGTATTGTCTCGTTATTATTTTTGTAAGTGCCAATGAGGGCTTGTGATGAAATACTTTCTTTCTGCTGTGATGGTGACCGCGATGACTTCCACTATGGCGGCGAGTGATATCCCTATGTTTAATGTGGTGAATATTGACGCAAGCGCTACGCGTGAAGTCGCGAATGATTTGGCCAGCGCAGTGCTGTTTGTTGAGCTTACCGACACAGATCCGGCAAGACTCAGCGATAAAATCAATCAAACACTAGGCAATGCACTCAAGTTGGTGAAGCAGCAGTCTGCTGTACAAAGCGGCGGCACGGGCTATGCAACTTATCCTCTTTATGGCAAAACTAATAAGCAAGAAGGCTGGCGTAGCCGTGGTGAGTTGCGCGTCTCTTCGCGTGATTTTGCTGTTCTTTCCAAATTATTAGCACAATTGCAGCAGCCTATGTCCGGCGGCTTGCCGATGCAGCTTGCAAATGTAAGCTACGGTGTTTCTGATACGGCAAAAGCCAAGGCTGAAGAGGTGTTGATTGAAGAAGGTTTGCAAGCATTTAAGCAACGCGCAAACTTGATTCAGAAAGGTTTTTCAGGCAAAAGCTGGAAGATGATCAATGTGAACGTCAATACCGCCGGTGGCAATCGTCCGCAGCCGGTGATGATGATGAGAAGTGCGAGTCCAGAGATGGGAAAATATGCCGCTGACGCCCCAATCGAATCAGGCGAAAGTCGCTTAACTGTGAATGTATCGGGCAGTATTCAAGTCAACGAATGAGCCCCGCGCCGCTTGTGCTTGTCCCTTCTTGTTGGGAGAGGCGATGGCTGTATTTAAGCCATGCTTGTGCGGCGCTCGCATGTGTTTTTTCGCCTTGGCTCTGGGCCATCACGCTTGTGGTGGCCTTTTCTTTATACCGCAGTATTTACCGCCGGCCTCTCATGCCCTCTAGCGTGATGGCCCTGCCTGATGGATTGATTCGGCTTGCTTTTGCCGATGGCAAGGAGCTGGACGCCACCCTTCAGCCCTCAAGCCGAGTTTTGGGCGGGCTGATTATCCTGCATCTTCTTGCTGATACTCAACGCATCAATCTACTGCTCTGGCCCGATAGTGCGCCTAGTGAATGCTTGCGCCAGTGGCGAGTTTGGCTGCTCTGGCAATGGCCTGTGCTGTACAAGAATATGCAGCAAGGTAAATAGCCATGTTGTACAGCGCTTGTGCTTTCAGCGCCTTCCTTGCATTGATATTGTCACTTTTATCTAATCCCTATTATTAATAATCCTCATCCTCTCCACCTACTACCTTGTAAATCACAGACACGGAAAATCCTCGGCTAATGAGGTAGCGTAGCTGTTTGTTTTTTTCTTTGGGGTCTTGAGGGGGGCTGCCAAATTTCCTTCGCCACAGTGCGCGTGCTTGTTCTAGCTCGGTGTCGCCGTGCTCTTCCATTACTGCAGAAATAATCTCGCTGGATACGCCTTTTTGCTGTAATTCAGCACGTAAGCGTTGTGGGCCGTAGCGTTGGGAGCGGTAGAAAACCCATTGTTCGGCAAAGCGGGTATCCGATTGCCAGCCGCGCTCGATAAAATCATCGAGTACTGCATCTACTTCGCTGGGGTCGTCGCAAAAAGGAAGGAGTTTGAGTCGTAGCTCACCGCGCGAATGATCTCGGCGGGCGAGGTGTTGCAGGGCTTTATTACGTAGGATGGAACTCATTCATTACTCGTAAATGTTACTGCATCGATTGGTGTATCTGTATCAATGCTTAGCCCCTCCGTGAAGGAGGGGCTGAGTCAAACTTGCTTACTTATCTTCTGCTTCCGTTTCTGCTTCTTCTTTGTCATCAAGCAAAGCAGCTGGGTCTATGGGCAGTAAGCCACCTGCACCCAGTTTGGCACGAATTTTTTTCTCGATTTCTTCGGCAATTTCAGGGTTGTCTTTCAGGTATTGGCGGGAGTTTTCCATACCTTGGCCAATCTTATTGCCGTTGTAGCTATACCATGCACCGGCTTTTTCAACGATTTTATGCGTGACGCCGTATTCGATGATTTCGCCTTCATGGCTAATGCCTTCGCCGTAAAGAATATCAAAGGTGACGATGCGGAACGGCGGTGCAACTTTGTTTTTGGCGATTTTGACTTTGGTTTGGTTACCAATAATCTCGTCGCCTTTCTTAACTGCGCCAATGCGGCGGATATCAAGGCGAACAGAGGCGTAGAACTTCAGCGCATTACCACCGGTGGTGGTTTCAGGGCTTTGGCCTGGCATCATATTGCCGATCTTCATCCGCAGCTGGTTAATAAAGATCACCAGTGTATTCGTGCGTTTGATATTGCCGGTGAGCTTACGTAGGGCTTGGCTCATTAAGCGAGCTTGCAGGCCAACGTGTACGTCGCCCATTTCGCCTTCGATTTCAGCTTTGGGCGTAAGCGCGGCAACCGAGTCAACCACGATAATATCTACGCCACCCGAGCGAACCAGCATATCGGCAATTTCTAGGCCTTGCTCGCCGGTATCGGGCTGCGAGATCAGCATTTCAGATACGTTTACGCCCAGTTTGCTGGCGTAGATAGGGTCGAGTGCGTTTTCAGCGTCGATATAAGCGGCCACGCCACCTAGTTTTTGTACTTGTGCAACAACGTGTAAGCAGAGAGTGGTTTTGCCGGAGGCTTCTGGCCCAAAGATTTCTACTACACGGCCACGAGGCAAGCCACCCACGCCAAGGCCAAGATCCAAGCCTAATGATCCAGTGGAGACCACTTGTAGATCATTTTGCATTTGGTGCTCGCCCATTTTCATGATGGCGCCTTTGCCGAACTGACGTTCGATTTGCGCGAGTGCCGCGGCGAGTGCCTTGCTCTTGTTGTCGTCCATGTGTGTGTCCCGAGCGCTGTTTATTAGATGAGTGATTATAGAACAATCGTTCTGTAAATGAAAAGGGATTTACTTATTTTGTGGATTTTGCCGCAGGTATTAATGCGGTAGACGGTATTCTGACTGGGTTTTGTTGGGCAGCGTAAAGTAGAAGACGGTATGGCTATCGGTCTGTGATTTGGCCCAAATACGCCCATCGTGGCGATGAATGATACGCTGAACGATGGCTAAGCCGATGCCGTTACCGGTGAGTTCGCTTTGTGAGTGCAGCCTTTGGAAGGGCGAAAATATTTTATTGGCGTGGGCCATATCAAAGCCAATACCGTTGTCTTGAATGTAAAAAACAGTTTGGCCGTTGATTTCATTAGAGCCAATGCTGATTTTGGCGTGCTCCGTTTGCTCTGTAAATTTCCATGCATTATCGAGCAAGTGTCTCAGGGCAATCAGCATCAGTTTAGGATCGGCGTTGGCGCTTAAGTTTTCAGCAATCTCCACTTCAACTTGTCGTAGTGGCTGTAGGCTGCGGAATTCATCAACAATTTCTGCGCTTAAGGCACTGAGATCAATCGTTTGGCAGCGCACTTCAATACGTGTGAGCTTGGATAGATTAAGTAGATCATCGATCAAGCTGGTCATATTGTGAGTGGTACTTCGGATGCGTGCTAAATAGTTGCGGGCATTGATATCCAGCGAGCCTATATAGTCTTCCAGTAGTACTTGGCTAAAGCCTTCGATGGTGCGTAGTGGGATACGCAGATCGTGTGATACCGAGTAGGAAAACGCTTCTAGCTCGTGATTGGCCGAGGCCAACGCGCGGGTGCGCGCTTCAACGACTTCTTCGAGGTGATTGCGGTAGCGCTCCATATCTAGCTCCGCTTGTTTGCGTTCGCTAATATCAATAATAAAGCCTTGTAAGGAGCGTTTGTTATTGGCATCGCACTGGGCAGAGGCAGTGAGCAGTACCCATTTTTCCTCGCCTGAGCTGCTTAAGAAGCGGCATTCAAATTCAGAAATCCCCGTCTTGCTGGTTTCGCTAAATAGGCGATAAGCGTGGTGTCTATCGTCTGGATGCAGATAGCTGGAAAGAAAGCCTTCTTGATACCACTGCGCCAAGGGGTAGCCGAGCAGGGCTTCGGCTTGTGGGCCGACATAGGTGAGCCGCCACTCGTCTGGGTTGGCATCCCAAGGAATAATATGTGTCGATTCAACCAGCCTGCGGTAGCGATCTTGGCTGGCACGCAGCGCCAGCTCGATTTGCCTGCGGCCAAGGATGTCGGTTTCGAGTTGTAGATTTTTTTGCTCTAACGTCAAAATTAGATCGTTGAGTGATTCGCGTGTGGTTTCTAGGTTTTGGCCTAATTGGCCAATTTCGTCATTGCGCCGCCAAATAAAGGTTTCATCCAGCTCGCGGCGAGCCAGTTTAAGTGCTTGCCTTGATAGCTCGGCCAGCGGGCGGATAATCCGTGATTCAAGCAGTAATAAAATCAGGCCAAGGCTGAGCACAATTTGCAGCAGCACCGCAGCCAGATAAAGCCGTTGCTCGCTGCGAATGCGCGTGGTGGCATCGCCATCGTCTAATTCAATGGTGATGGTGCCGATATTGCTGCCTTGCTTGCTGACCACACGGGTGAGAGAGTGCAGGCGGCCACGGCGGCGTTCGGGTTTGTTGGCTTCAATAAAGAGGCCAAGGGTGGCGTCGTTGACCGTGATGCGCACGATACGCTCGTCGCTAATCACGGAATCAAGCAGAGGCTTGCCTGCATCAGGCGAGAGGTTCCACAGCGGCTCTTGCATGCCCAAAACCAGAATATCTGCAATGCGCTGATGATCGAGGCTAATTTGGCGCTGGGCGTTGTCGAGCTGGCGAGTCAGGCTGATATAGCCATTCACGCCAGAAGGCAGTAATAAGCCTAAAAGGGTAGCAAAAATAATAGCAGTACGAAGCGACAGATTCATAGCGTGGCGGGGCTTGGCTTTTTGTAAGTGGAGAGTTTCAGATGTTAGTTTAGATCAAGTAGCGCCTTTCTAGTAAAACGTATCATCATTTCATGATTCTTAATCACGTATTATGAATCGCTATATGGAATAATCTTGTAAGAAATAATTCATTTGTATCTTGTAGCAATCCCAAACTTAAAGCCTCTGCGTGATTCACACTTTTATTTAATGTAGTGCTTTGCCAGCCTTGTTGATTGCGTGTATTGAATATTCTTAATCGTTAGCTTGTTCCATATTCGTATTGTTTTATGGATGCACGGTATTGGGTGTGTTTAGATTTTGCTTGAAAGTGGCTCGAACTTGGAATTGATTCATAAGGGAAAAATATGAAAGTGATTGTGCTAGGGGCGGGCGTGATAGGGATTACTTCAGCTTGGTTTTTAAGCCAAGCAGGCCATGAGGTAACGGTGATTGAGCGTGCTCCCGAGGCCGCAAGGGAAACTAGCTATGCCAATGGCGGGCAAATATCGGTTTGCCATGCCGAGCCGTGGGCCAACCCCAAAGCACCTTGGAAGGCTTTGCAATGGCTGGGTGAGGAAGACGCGCCGCTGCTATTTCGCTTTAAACTCGATTGGAATCAATGGCGCTGGGGTTTGCGCTTTTTACAACAGTGCACGCGGGAAAAGGCGCGCTACAACCTGCAAAACTTAGTGCGTTTAGGTTTGTATAGCCGAGATACTTTGCAATCTTTACGGGCGGCCACCGGTATTGAATATCATCAGCGCACTGAAGGGATTTTGCATTACTACACCGAGCAAGCCGAGTTTGAATCAGCCATCCCTGCGGCTAAGCTCATGGGTGAGTTGGGCTTGGATAGGCAGGTTAAATCGACAGCAGAGTGTTTATTGATTGAGCCCGCACTGCGCGATTCGATGCGTCCTATCGTGGGCGGCACCTATACGCCTAGTGATGAATCCGGGGACGCACGCTTGTTTACCAATGAATTAGCCCTCTTGTGCGAGCAGGCAGGGGTGAAGTTTCGCTACGATTGCGAAATTGCCGGCTTTGATTGTGCCGGTGGGGATGTGGAGGCAGTGCGAGTGCTGGGGGACCAAGGCGCTGAGTCGCTTAGTGCAGATGCTTTTGTGGTGAGCTTAGGCAGCTATAGCCCGCTGCATTTGCGCCCACTAGGGATTAACTTAGATATTTACCCCGCCAAAGGTTATTCCGCCACCATTCCTGTGCGCGCAGAGCATTGCGCACCGACGGTAAGCTTGACCGATGATGGGCATAAACTGGTTTTTTCTAGGTTGGGTGACCATTTGCGCGTGGCAGGGACCGCAGAATTTGATGGCTATAATCTGGATTTAAACGCTGTGCGTTGTAAGGCGATTATTGATCGTGTAAGGGATATTTTCCCCAACGGAGGCGATTATGCGGCGGCTGAGTTCTGGACTGGATTACGCCCAGCAACGCCAGGTAATCTGCCTTATATTGGCCGTACCCGCTATCCAAGCCTATGGCTCAACACAGGGCATGGCACTTTAGGCTGGACTGAGTGCTGTGGTTCGGCATTGGCGATTGCCGATTTGATTTCTGGCAAAGTGCCTGATGTTGATTTTTGTTTTCAGTAATTGAAGCGGTCTAAATAAATAGCTTGTCTACTTATTGGGGAAATGCTGATCTATTTAGTTTCGTTGTTCCTGTGTAGCCGGGAATCCAGTATTTGAGCTGGATTCCCGATAAAAACATTCGTGGATGACAATTGAATCAGCATTTTCTTAGACTAATTACCTTGCGACGTGGTTTTTATTGAGAATATGATGCGATTCATTTTTGGCTGCGTATTATGCTGCATATTTACCCAATCAGCATGGGCGATTAATGTAAAAGTGCAAGCGAGGGTGCTTCCCAGTTGCGCAATTTCTAACAAAGTATCTGCGCTAAGCGCAGCTACTTCAATCTGCTCACGGCCTTTAAACTTTGTGCGCTTATTTAAGCGTATAGAGAATAGCGGTGCATCGGCTGTGGAGCGCATTGTGATGGAGTTTTAAATGATGAGTCGTATGTTTCAATTTTCATCTTGTTTGTTCTTGGTATTGTTTTCTTTTTCAGCATTTGCAGAGTCTCAGCGTGTGAGTGCTGAAGTGGTGGGGACCTGTGTCTTTGCAAGGCCGAATGATGTGGTGCTTGATTTTGGTGGGTTAACGCCAGGGCAGGGAGATCGCAACGTGGTAGGCGAGGTGAGTTTTTCCTGCTCTAAAGGCACACGCTATAAGGTGGAGCTTGATAATGGCCTCTACTTTAATCAAGGGCAGGGCCGCTCTAGAAAGATGGCTAATGCTAAGGGTGGAGATTATCTGCCCTATTTCTTGCAAAGTAGCCTGAGTGGTGGTGTGGGGTCGGGGGAGGCTGTACTTATTCCACTGAAACTAAGTGCTAGTGTGCGCGGTACAGATTACCTTGCAATTAAAGTCGGGAATTATTCTGATTTAGTTGTTTTAAAGATAAATCCGTAATTTATTTTTATACTGATAATTTTTTATCGCTATATAAGTTAATTCTAATGCAATGTAAAAGTACCCCTTAATAATCATTTTAATGATATAGATCACCCTTTTTTTGTAAAGTATTTAGCTTATTGCTGTAGGAAATTTCTTGTAGAATTGCCCTCGTTATTTTTAATTCGCTTTATTAAATAAAAGAGGGATTCAATGAAAAAAATTATTTTGGCTACTTTATTTGCCTCGGCTACTTTTCCTGCCATTGCTGCTAATGTAAATGTCCATATATTAGGAAAGGTATTGCCCGTTTGCACTTTTGTAAGTCCGTCTGATGTCACTATGACAATTCCTGATATGACCCCCGGTATTGTGGCGGATAAACAAATAACAGCTGATATTAGTTTCTGGTGTTCTAAGGGTACCAGCTACACCGTGGCGATGAATGATGGCTTGAATGGTGCAGAAGGTAAAAAGAATATTAAACTTGCCAGCGGCGATGCCAGTGATTTAATTGAATACAATCTGAAAGCAGATAAAACAGAAGGTGTGGGCGAGGGCGGTTTAAAAGAAAATAAAGTCATACTAACGGCCACCGTAGCAGGCGATGCATATCAAAATGCTAAAGCAGGTGATTACGCCGATACCGTTGTATTGACTGTCGCTCCTTAAGCAATCTGCTAAAGAGGTACTCCGTTTCATTGCACCTGCTTAGACAAAAATCCAGTGTGCACGCTGGGTTTCAAAAAAAAGCATGTGGTGTGATGATTAAGGTGTGGCCTCCCTAGGGGAACCCTGCAATCTTCGATTTCGCCATCCCGGTTTCTTTCGGTTTAGCTAGGAATCCTACATTTGCACTGGGTCCAGATAAAACATTTTGGTGTGATGATTTAATCAGAGCTTCCCTAAAGATGTGTGCCTTTTTGTTGCAAAAGCAGCAAGGTTATCGGGCCGTGTCTTTCTATTCTTGCGTCAAGCTTGGCCTAGCCCTATTCGGGGCAGGTGGGTGGCGTGATCTAACCTGACTTCAATTACTTCAAAGAGCCTGTTATGCAAAAGGTCTTGATTCGCTTATTGGCTGGATGGATCAGCTTGTTTTGCGCCGGTGCTTTTGCCGCGCAGTTTTCTGTGTCGCCAGTGCGCCTTGATTTTGCCGCTAAAGATAAAACCTCTTCAATTACGATTGCTAATGTGGGAGACACCCCTTTGCGTGTGGCGCTCGACGCTAAGCGCTGGGCGCAAGATGCCGCTGGCGAAGATCTGTATAGCGACACCAGCGATCTGCTGTTTTTCCCAAAGCAGGCGGAAATCGCGCCGCATAGCCAGCGCGTAGTGCGTATCGGTTTGCGGGTGCCAAGAGCCGCCAATGAGCTGGCTTATCGTCTGTATGTGAATGAGCAGCCACCGCTTAAAAGCGAGGTGGGTAGCTCTCAGTTATCGATGGTGTTGAGTTTTGGTGTGCCGATTTTTGTTCAGCCAGCCTCTTTAAGCTTGGCTGCGGCCATGGACAATACGCAGCTTAAAAAAGGTGAATTCAGCTTTAGGCTAAAAAACACCGGCAATGCTACTTTAAGATTGTCTTCGTTAAAAAGTGAAACGCTAAAACTGGATCAGCAAGAATTTAGCGCATGGTATTTATTGGCGGGGACAGAGCGCGATTACCACTTCCCACTTGCGCATTGCTCGCCAGGCCATCATCAAATTGATGTGTCTTTTGATCTCCATACCCTGAGTGTGCCTTTAGATATTGCTGCAACGGCCTGTAAGTGATGGCACGTAAGATCGCCTTATGGCTTGTGCTTTTATGTAGCAGCCGCTTTGCAAGTGCTGCTGCCGAGCCGCTGATCCTTAATATCATGCTAAATGGCATGGCGAAAGGGGATCTTGAAGCTCGGATGGATGCCGATATTTATTGGCTGGATGCGGATGCTTTAAAAGGCATGGGCTTGAGTGAGGTAAAGGGCAGTAGCCAGTTGTTTGCTGGGCGCCGTTTTGTGCGGCTGGATCAAATCACCGGCGTAAAGGCCGAGCTTAATTTGGATTTGTTGCAAGCCAATCTTCAGGCTGATCCTACTTTATTACCACTACAGACATCGAGTTTCTCCCAGCAAAATCATATTCAGCCTTGGCAGGGCGGCACATCGGCTTATTTAAACTATGCAGTGTCGGCAGGTAGGGATGTAAGCGGGCAAGCGGTGATTGGCTTTGCGCCTACATTAAATATGGCCACACAGGGCTGGAATCTACGTAGCCGCCATGATTATCAAAGCCAAGACCAAGGCTGGCTGCGGCTGGATAGTACGCTGAGCTACGATAGCCCCGATCAAATGATGCGCATCACGCTAGGGGATATTTCATCCACAGCAGGGGCTTTGGGGCGCGGTGTATCGATGGCGGGGATAGGCGTAAGCCGTGTGTTTTCGATGCAGCCTTATTTTGAAACAAAGCCGGGCTTAAATGGCGGCGCGCCGATCACCAGCCCATCTAAGGCAGAAATTTACATCAATGGCGTGATTGTCAAAAATGTTGATCTTCAGCCGGGGATGTATCAGTTTCAAGACTTGAGCTATTTCTCTGGTTTTCAAGATATATCGGTGGTGGTGAGAGATCAGTATGGCAATCGTCAGGTTTATAACTTGCCCTATTATTTTGATGACTCCCTGCTGAAATCCGGCTTGCACGAGTTTAATTACAATGCGGGCGTGGAGCGAAAAGACGGTTTTGATCAATATCAGGGAATGGCTTTTACGGGCTTGCACCGCTATGGGGTAAATGATTATCTGACCGTGGGTTTACGTGCAGAGCGCACTTCGGGGCATCAAAGCGCAGGCGCTTTGGCAAATATCCGCTTGGGCGATTACGGCGTGCTGGGAGCTGCGGCGTCTTGGGCCAAAAATGGCGAAGATCAGGGGCAGGCTAGCTTGTTTAACTATCGCTATGAAGAGCAGGCTTTTAATGTGCGCGCTATGTTGCAGCAGCAAAGTACTCATTACTTGCCCGCAATGTTTGATTTGCCTGTATCTGCATGGAATGGCAGCGTGGGCTTTGGTTTTGGGAGTGAAAATCTGGGTAACTGGGGCATAGATTTAATGCGCCAAACAGGAGGAACGGCAGAAACAGCAAATGCTTTAAGGCTGAGTTTTTCTGCAAGCCCGGCTCGGAACTTCTCGGTGTCTGCATCGCTTTCACTTCGGAACAATGGCACGCAGGGCTTTGTTAATTTAACTTGGCTATTCGATGGCAATCAATCGGCAGGCATGGGTATGCAGCGTGATGAATTGAATCAGCAAAGAATTAATGCCTATTACGCCAAAAATACCCCAGCAGGCGAGGGGTGGTCCTATCGTTTTAATACAGAGCATGATCGGGTAGGAACATCGCAGGATGCTTATGTGCAAGGGCGATTTGCGCAATCTCAACTCACCGCAAGCGCAAGGCAATACGATGGCCGTAGTAGTTACAGAGTGGCTGCCGAAGGCGCTGTGGCTTATGTGGATGGCTTGTGGGGCGCAAGTCGGCCCATTAACCAAAGCTTTGCTTTGGTACAAAGTGAAGGCTTGTCTGGGGTGGGCGTTACGCAAAATAGCCAGTTGATTGGCCATACCGATGAAGACGGCTATTTGTGGGTGCCAGAATTAAGTAATTATGGGCAACAGCAAATTGCCTTGGTGCAGGATGATATTCCTATTGAATACTCCTTGCCACAGCTGCGTCTTGATGTGATGCCAGGGCAAAACATGGGGCGGCGAGTAGCTTTTGCGGCCAAGAAAATCCGTGCTTTTGAAGCGCGTATTCTGGATGCCCAGCAGCAGCCCTATATCAATACGCCGATGCGCTTAAAGCAGGTCGATGGCGAGTTGCTTGTCATGACCGATATCAATGGGAAAATCTATCAGGAAGACATCGTGCCGGGCAAATACGCATTTGAAATACAAAACAAGGGTTTGCCTTGCACGGCGTGGATTGAAGTGCCTGATGCTGCGGGTGAAGTGCTGGATCTGGGTGATTTAATCTGTGGCAGGGAGTAGCGAGTGTTAGTTAAAAAAATCATCGGTATTGTGGGTGTTTTACTACCCGCGTATTCCTTGGCGGGGATGTGCTCCTTTGGGTCGGTACAAGAAGTGGCTTTTGGGCAATACGCTCCAAGCTTAGGGACCGAAACAATTAGGCAAGAGCTCATTACAGCCAGCTGCACACAAGCTGCCAAGCTGACGATCTCGTTTGGCCCTAGCCAGGTTTCGGGCACCATTAATGAAAGAAAAATGCGCAATATAAGTGGTGGCAGTAGCCAGCTTCGTTATCACCTTTATAAATCAACATGCAAAGCGCCTGAGCTGGGTACGGGCAAGGATGCTTTAAGTGCTTCAGTTTCGGCTGGTATCGTGATGCCCATCTATTTTTGTGGCGTGATTCCCCCTTTGCAGCAGGTGGATGTGGGTAATTATGAGGATTACGTGGTGCTGACTATTTCGCCTTGATGTGAAGTAGGGCAAGTGGCTTTGGGCGTTTAAATAAAAAAAGACCGGAATAAATCCCGGTCTTTTTGCATAGCGAGTAATCGATGATTAATCGGTATGGTAATTCGGTGCTTCTTTGGTGATTTGCACATCATGCACGTGCGATTCACGAATGCCGGCGGCGGTGATTTGCACAAATTCGGCTTTTTCGTGGATTTCTGTGATGTTTTTGCAGCCCAAATAACCCATAGAAGAACGCAAGCCACCCATCAATTGATGGATGATGGCGGTAATTGGGCCTTTGTAAGCAACGCGGCCTTCAATGCCTTCTGGAACCAGCTTGTCGGCGTTGTTTACATTGTCTTGGAAGTAGCGATCAGACGAGCCATTGCTACCGGCCATTGCGCCTAAAGAGCCCATACCACGGTAGCTCTTGTAAGTGCGGCCTTGGTATAGCTCAACTTCACCCGGCGCTTCGTCTGTGCCGCCAAATAAACCGCCCAACATCACCGAGCTTGCGCCCGCTGCGATGGCTTTAGAGATATCGCCAGAGTAGCGAATACCGCCGTCAGCAATCAAAGGAATGCCTGTACCAGCCAACGCTTCAGCCACATTGGCCACCGCAGTAATTTGCGGAACGCCTACGCCTGCCACGATACGTGTGGTGCAGATTGAGCCTGGGCCTATCCCTACTTTAACCGCATCGGCACCGGCTTCAGCCAAGGCTAAAGCGGCTGCAGCGGTGGCGATGTTGCCGCCAATCACTTGAATGTGTGGGAAGTTTTGCTTAACCCAGCGTACGCGATCGATCACGCCTTGGCTGTGGCCGTGGGCAGTATCCACCACGATGACATCCACGCCTGCCTCGGAAAGCAGCTTTACGCGCTCTTCGGTGCCAGCGCCAACGCCAACTGCAGCGCCGCAACGTAAACGACCTTGATCGTCTTTAGCTGCGAATGGGTGCTCGGACGTCTTGATCAAATCTTTAACGGTAATCAAGCCTTTGAGCTTGAAGTTTTCGTCGATCACTAACACGCGCTCAAGGCGGTGCTCGTGCATCAGCACGCGGGCGGTTTCAATTGAATCGCCTTCGTTGACCGTAATTAAACGCTCTTTAGGCGTCATGATGCTGCTGACTGCCTCGTCAAGACGCGTTTCAAAACGCAAATCGCGGTTGGTGACGATGCCGACCAATTGGCCGGATTTATCGATCACAGGCAAGCCGGAGATTTTATGCTGACGGGTGAGTTCGTGAACGTCGCGAACGAGCATGTCTGGGGATACTGTAATCGGATCCTTTACAATGCCTGATTCGTAGCGTTTAACTTTGGATACTTCTTTCGCTTGCATAACAGGGGTCATATTCTTATGAATAATCCCCATGCCGCCTTCTTGGGCAAGAGCAATGGCGAGGCGGGCCTCGGTCACTGTATCCATCGCTGCAGAAACCAGCGGAAGATTCAGGCGAATATTGCGAGTGAATTGCGTCGATAAATCGACATCACGTGGGAGGATATTTGAGTGGGCCGGGACGAGAAGTACATCGTCAAAGGTGAGGGCCTTCTGAATCACGCGCATGGTGCAGAATCCTTAGTCGCCAAAACGGCATTATACCGAAAAGCGCGTAAGAAGACTAATTGCTATTTCGTCTTTTCTTAATAATTGGCAGTTTTGTAACAAATTTCCCTTTAATGCTTACTTTTGTTGCTTGTGCATTTAATGCGCCTTGCGGCAACAGGGGTGGGGGGCTAGCGTAAGAGAATACTTATAAAAATGTCTTGCGCATGGCACGTATATGCCATTGATATAAAGGGGCGAGTGATGTCGGTCAAACGGATGCAGACTCATCTAAGTAACACCGCCTTGATTTTGTCTGGTGGCGGTGCGAGGGCGGCCTATCAAGTGGGCGTTTTGCTGGCAATTGCTAAATTATTGCCCAAGGGCGCAGCCAACCCATTTCCTATTATTTGCGGCACTTCAGCTGGTGGCATTAATGCGGTTGCGCTTGCTGCAGGAGCTGCGCGTTTTCGCCGCTCGGTATTTGAATTGGCAAGGCTCTGGCAGGGATTAAGCCCCGAAATGATTTATCACGCTTCGCTCGGGCAATTATTGGCCACGGCGGGGCATTGGTTGCTGTCTTTATTTTTGGGTGGCTTAGGTAAATATAATCCACGGGCTTTTTTAAATAATGCGCCGCTGCGTGATCTGCTGGTCGATAGAGTAGATTTTTCAGGTATTCAGCAGAGCATAGAAGCGGGGGCTTTAAGGGCTTTATCAATCTCGGCTTCGGGCTATACCTCGGGGCAATCGGTATCGTTTTTTCAAGGCGCTGCAGATTTAGAGGCATGGCATCGCGCCTCCAGAGTGGGGGTGAAGGCCAGCATTAGTGTGGATCATCTGATGGCCTCTGCGGCGATTCCGCTATTATTTCCTGCAGTGCGATTGCATCGAGAATTTTTTGGTGATGGCACGGTGCGGCAAATTGCGCCAATTAGCCCCGCTATTCATTTAGGCGCTGAGCGTATTTTAGTGATTGGGGTTGCGCCGCAGGTGGCGGATCTTTCGGCCCGAGAAAAACACACTCGCTATCCTACGTTGGCGCAAGTCATGGGGCACTTAATGAATAGTATTTTTTTGGATAGCTTAGATACAGATTTAGAAAGATTGACACGTATTAATCACACGCTGGCCTCAATGCCCGCAGAATTGTTGAGCCAGCTTCCCTTGGGCTTGCGGCCCATTAAAGTATTAGCGATTTCGCCTTCTCAGCCATTAGAGCGTCTGGCCATTGCTTTTAAATTTGAGTTTCCAGTGGGAATGCGCTTTTTACTTGGCGGGATGGGCGCTTTCCGACATCAAGGCTCGGTGATCGCTAGTTACTTATTATTTTGTAGTGGCTATTCACGCAAGCTCATCGAGCTGGGCTACCGCGATGCGATGGAAAAAGAACAGGAGCTGCGGGACTTTTTATCAATTGATAGTGGAGATCAAAATCCAGATTGATGAGCTGGAGAATATATATCTCACATGTGCAACATTAAATCATCGTAGGGCGGGTGAAATCCGCGAGCGATGCGGAAAAATACGCGGGTTTCACCCGCCCTACAAAAGATACCCTGAGTGTTCTCTCTCGCCTCCGTGTACCAAGAATGGCTTTTGCTGCGCAATTTCTGCTAAATAATCGTAAGAAATCACAATATTGCAGTCAGCACAGAGCGATCTAGGCAATGCTTGCCTTGTCATCAACTCCCTCTTGATCGAGTTGGCTGATAGAATAGTCTGTATCTATTGACTGGCTGTCGGAGTGTGTATGTTGCGTTGGCGTTTGGGCCATTTGGCCCTATCTCTCTTTTGTGCAAGTACGATTGCTTTTGCAATTTACCTAGAAAGAACTCAATTTTTAAGCCCATGCCCGCTGTGTATTTTCCAGCGCGTGGCTTTTATTACCTTTGGTTTGTTGTCTTTATGCTCCGCTGCGATTCCCCTGCCTAAAGCAAGCCGTTTCTGGCCCATTGTTCTCACCATTGTGGGCTTGGCTGGGGCGGGCGTTGCTGCAAGACATGTGGCGATTCAGTATTTTATTGATCCTAGCCAATTACCTTCCTGCGGGCCGGGGCTGAATTACCTAATGGAAACGCAGCCGTGGCTGCAGGTTTTCAAAGGTGTGCTGACAGGCCATGGCGAGTGCGGTGTGATCGATTGGAGTCTATTTGGCATGTCCTTACCCGTATTGGCGCTATTGGGTTTTAGCGGCTTGATTGCAGGGACTTGGGGTATTCGTTTTTGGCAGGCCAAAGCATGACACTCACTGAACTCAGATATATCGTCGCCGTAGCCCGTGAGCGCCATTTTGGCCGCGCTGCAGCCAGCTGCTTTGTTTCGCAGCCTACGCTTTCGGTGGCGGTTAAAAAATTAGAAGAAGAGCTGGGCGTAGCCCTGTTTGAGCGCTCCGCCAGTGATGTCACGCTGACACCAATTGGCGGGCGTGTGGTCGAGCAGGCGCAGCGGGTATTAGAAGAAGTGCAGTTAATTAAGCAGCTGGCTGAGCAGGGCAAAGATCCGCTGGCGGGTGCGCTGCGCCTCGGCATTATCTACACCATCAGCCCGTATTTATTGCCGCATTTAATCCCGCAACTCCGCATCGCTGCGCCGCAAATGCAGATTTTGTTAGAAGAAAACTACACCGCGCGTTTGGTGGAGATGCTTAAGCAGGGCGAAATCGATGTGGCGATTGTGGCTGAGCCGTTTTTTGAAGCTGGCCTTGCCACGCAAGCCGTTTACGACGAGCCCTTTGTGGTGGCCACGCCTAAGGGCCATCCTTGGGAAAACGAAACGGAAATCGATTCATCTGTTTTGGCAGATGAAAATGTTTTACTGCTCTCTTCAGGTAATTGCTTTAGAGATCATGTCTTACAAGCCTGCCCAGATTTGAATCGTGAAAGCCTGCCCGTGGGAAGTTTGCAGCGCACCTTACAGGGCAGCTCGCTCACCACGATTCGGCACATGGTGGCAGGGGGAATTGGCGTGACAGTCTTGCCTGCGTCTTCAGTCAGTGCGGCCGATGATGCCTTATTAACCATTCGCCCCTTTAAAGAGCCTATCCCTAGTCGAAGAGTGATTTTAGCTTGGAGGCGCAATTTTCCGCGCGCCGCGGCGGTAGAAGCGGTGCGGCAGGCAGTATTGAATACCCATTTGCCATCCGTACAGATATTGCTAGATGAGCCGGTGCATTAAGCGATTTTAGAGGCAGGGCATCAATAGATGCCCTGCTTAAGGCGTTGGTTTTTTTGATCTACAAGTGCATCACACAGGAAACGACAATGAGTCATCCTATTATCATTATTGGTTCAGGCCTTGCCGCCTATAACTTAGCACGAGAATTCCGAAAGTTAGATCAAACCACGCCTTTAACGATTATCGCTGAAGATGCTGCTGATTTTTATTCTAAGCCCATGTTGTCTAATGCTTTAGCGGGCAAAAAAACGCCAGCTTCTTTAATTATCAAATCCGCCAGCAAAATGGCAGAAGAGTTAAGCGCAGCCATTTTGCCATTTACTGAAGTAGTGGGGATTGATACTGTAAATAAACAGGTTTTATTGATTGATGGGCACGCGCTGGTTTATCGGGATTTAATTCTGGCGCTAGGCGCAGATCAAATTTATTTACCTCTGGGTGGCAATGCAGGGGACGATGTGCTTTCTGTTAATAATCTGCAAGATTACACAGAATTTGCCGAAAAACTGCCTGAATTAAAAACGGTGGGTATTCTAGGCGCGGGTTTAATTGGCTGCGAATTTGCCAATGATTTATTGGCGCTTGGCATTAAGCCGATTGTATTAGACCCGGCAGGCTGGCCATTATCCCGCTTATTACCCGAAGCCGCTGGCCGCTATTTAGCCGAGCAGCTGACCACCGCTGGCGTAGAGTTTCATTTTGGATTCTCGGCAAAAAATTATGACCATATGGAAGGCCGTTATTTATTGGGCTTAAACGATGGATCGATTATCGAAGTGGGCATGCTGATCTCTGCTGTCGGCTTGCGGCCACGCACTCATTTAGCGACAAGTGCGGGCATAAAAGTGAATCGCGGCATCGTGGTCGATCAAACCCTGCAAACCTCACAGCCGCATATCTACGCACTGGGCGATTGCGCCGAAGTCATGGGCTTGAATTTACCTTTCGTGATGCCGATCATGCACTGCGCCCGCGCACTGGCAGCAACTCTTGCCGGAACGCCCACTCCAGTTAAATACCCCGCCATGCCCGTGATGGTTAAAACCCCCGCCTGCCCAACCGTCGTAGCCCCACCTGCCATCGGCGCGCAAGGGCAATGGCAGGTATCGGCCATTGAGGGCGGCATCGACGCCCGCTTTGTCGATGCTCAAGGTCAGTTGCTTGGCTTTGCATTATTGGGAACGGCGACAAAAGAGAAACAGGCTTTGACGGGGCAATTGCCGGCTGTTTTGGCGTAATTCAGTGAGGCGAGTGTCATCAAGCGTAAAAAAACCCACGATCTACGTCGTGGGTTTTTTATGGCCTATTCCCAGCTCAAAATAACCTTCCCACTTTGCCCCGACAACATGGCCTCAAAGCCTTGCTCAAATTCATCCACATGGAAGTGGTGGGTGATGATCGGGGTGATATCGAGGCCGGATTGGATGAGGGCGACCATTTTGTACCAGGTCTCGAACATTTCGCGGCCGTAAATACCTTTGATTTCCAGTCCTTTAAAAATCACCTGATTCCAGTCGATGGCGGTGTCTGCTGGTGGAATACCCAGTAGCGCGACTTTGCCGCCGTGCTGCATGGTTTCTAGCATGGTGCGAAAAGCCTGCGGGTTGCCGGACATTTCCAGACCTACGTCAAAGCCTTCGGTCATTTTTAGATCCGCCATCACGTCTTTTAAATCTTCATTCAAGACATTGACTGCGCGAGTTGCGCCCATTTTGCGGGCCAGATCGAGGCGGTATTCGTTCACGTCGGTGATCACCACATGGCGTGCGCCTACGTGTTTGGCAATTGCCACCGCCATAATGCCGATCGGGCCTGCGCCAGTAATTAACACGTCTTCGCCAACCATATTGAATGACAGTGCGGTATGCACCGCATTGCCGAAGGGGTCGAAAATGGCGGCTAAATCGTCAGAAATATCGTCAGGAATAGGGAAGGCATTAAAGGCAGGTAGTACCAAGTATTCAGCAAAAGCACCGGGGCGATTCACGCCTACGCCCACGGTATTGCGGCAAAGATGGCGGCGGCCTGCGCGGCAGTTACGGCAATGGCCGCAGGTGATATGGCCTTCGCCGGATACGCGATCGCCAATTTTAAAGCCTTGTACTTCAGAGCCAATTTCTACCACGGTGCCTACATATTCATGGCCAACATGCATGGGCACAGGGATGGTTTTTTGCGCCCAGTCATCCCATTTCCAGATATGAATATCGGTGCCACAGATGGCGGTTTTTTTAATTTTAATCAGCAGGTCGTTATGGCCGATGGCAGGCTTTTCGACTTGATTCATCGTCAGGCCAGGGGCTGCGATCAATTTTGATAAGGCTTTCATCTGGTATTTCCATTGTTTAATTATTTAACGCGTAAACCCTAAGGTCTGTAGATACATAGAACACAGAGATTAAAAGCAGAGAAAGGAGGAAAGGCATATGCCATATCGTTCAAGTACGTAGGGCGGGTGAAACCCGCGAGCCATGCTCAATAAATACGCGGGTTTCACCCGCCCTACGAATGCCACATACCAGCCAAACTAAGGATTTTTCTATGTGCTCTGTATTCTTATTAGCTCTGTGCCTGCAGAACTTTTAATTTTTATTTTCAAGCAATCACTTTCAATTCACGGCCTACTTTGATAAAGGCATCTACTGTTTTTTGGATTTGCTCTAAGCTGTGGCCTGCCGACATTTGCGTGCGGATGCGGGCTTTGCCTTTGGGTACTACAGGAAAGGAAAATCCAACCACGTACACGCCTTCTTTAAGCAGCGCTGCGGATACTTCGCCAGCAAGGCGTGCATCGCCCAGCATCACAGGAACAATAGGATGCTCGCCCGGCACTAGCGTAAAGCCTGCCTCAGACATGGCACTACGGAAGTATTCGGCGTTGCGTTTTAGGTTACTGCGCAGTGCTTTGCCCTCAGCGCTTGCTAAGATCTCTAATACTTTTAAGCTGGCAGCGGCAATGGCGGGGGCGAGGGTGTTGGAGAACAAATATGGGCGTGAGCGTTGGCGCAGCAGATCTATCATCGGCTTGCGGCCGGAAACATAACCACCCGATGCGCCGCCCAAGGCTTTGCCCAAGGTACCGGTGTAAAGGTCGATGCGGTCTTGCACTCCGCATAATTCAGGTGTACCCGCGCCGTTTTCGCCGATAAAGCCCACAGCGTGCGAATCATCCACCATCACAATGGCGTTATAGCGCTCGGCCACATCGCACAGCTCTTTCAGGTTGGCGATAATGCCATCCATAGAGAACACGCCATCGGTGACTACCAGCTTAAAGCGCGCGCCTGCAGCATCGGCGGCAATGAGTTGCGCTTCAAGGTCTTGCATATCGTTATTTTTATAGCGAAAGCGTTTTGCTTTACACAGGCGCACACCATCGATAATCGAAGCGTGATTCAGCTCGTCAGAAATTACCGCGTCTTCTTCGCCAAGCAGCGTTTCAAACACACCGCCATTGGCGTCAAAGCAGCTAGAGTACAAAATAGTATCGTCAGTCTTCAGAAAGCCAGAAATCGCCTGTTCTAAATCTTTATGCACCTGCTGAGTGCCGCAAATAAAGCGCACCGATGCGCAGCCATAGCCGTAATCGTCCATGCCTTGTTTGGCGGCTGCAATTAGGCGAGCATCGTCCGCCAAGCCTAGATAATTATTCGCGCAAAAATTCAGCACTTCTTGGCCGCTTTGCAGGGTGATATCCGCGCGCTGCTTGCTGGCGATCACTCGTTCTGGCTTGGAAAAACCATCGCTGTGGATTTGTTCTAGGGTGGCATTAAGGTGTGAAAGGTAAGCGTGATTCATAGTCATCCTGTGTGCGGGGAAACGATCTAATGGCTAGATTGTAGACCGCAGAGGGATGGGCGATCAGTGGCAGTTCTTGCAAATAAAGGATGGCTAACTGTATTTAAGGCGAAGAAAAAAGGCCGAGCATGATGGATGCTCGGCCTTTTGATGATTTGATCTTGTTTATTGCACTTTACGACGGCGAGCAGCCAGTAATCCAATCAGGCCCATGCCCATTAATGCATAGGTTTCAGGCTCTGGAACAGGGGCTGTAGCGGTGGCAAGGGTTAAATTATCTAGACTGTATTGTTCCCCGTTCACTAAAGCAGTGCCTTGCGTGCCTGCCATTAATTTGAGTGATGAGAATGCCGTGTCAGAGACCAAGCCAAAAAACCCACCCGTTGCGTATTTGCTGATTTCTGTGGGGACTAAAAAATTACTGAAAGTGTCGCCGCTTAATACGAGCTTGATGCCCATACCTGGCTCATTCAGGGATAGGTCGAAATTGCCGCCAAATCCCAGTAGCTTGGAGCTGTAATCAATCGTGGTGCTGTGTTTTGCGGTGACTCGATCTAGCATTTTTCCGCCAGATATTGAGTAGACATGGGATAAATCTTTAGGATCTGTAGAGTTTGCTTTGATAGAGAGGCCTTTTATAAAAGAGCCATCTGCAAAATCTTCGCTTGTGATTGTGCTTTTAAGTGCTTTTGCCCATGCGTCTTTATCAGTAAATATTTTAACGCTCACTGCTTGTGCAGGGGTAGCAATAATAAGAGTACTTAAAACAATAGAAATATAAAACTTCATGGGTGTATAGCCTTTGTTTGTTTGCTGAATTAAACAAAGTATATATTATGTTTAATTATTGTTTTTCAATTTGAGTCATTAATTTAAATATAAGTATTGGCTAATTAAGTGCATGTAATTGATTTAATGTATTGATTCTATTTCTTACTAATTTGATCGAGTAGTGTAGGGTGATAAGCCACCATATTCTAATTGAATGTAAGCATTTGTGGTGGGTTTTGTGCGTTTTAAATGAGGGGTAAAGTGAGCTTGGCACTATGGTGGACAAAATAACAACAGTGAGTATTGTCTGTTTTCGATGGTTTTTATTTTTATGCTGTGATCTAGCTCATAGCAATATCTGACTGGCGATTGCTTACCTATTTAATTCTATTTTATCTGCAGCGAATGTGCTTTGGGAGTCTCTTGCTTTAGGTTTGGGTTTGTCTGTGTCTGTGTCATAGGGAGGGGGAAATTCTATCTACATAGCCCGCCGTCATGATGCGAGTAGCCGCACAATGACCAGCATTTAATCATTGTTGGGCGGCATTCTGATCGGTATTGCTCGCGGGTTTCACCCGCCCTAGGACTAACATTGCGCTTAAGTGGATAGGATTGGGGTGATGGGGGGTATAAGAGTGCGGTTTAATTAATGTATTTTTAAATAAAAATGCCGCTCAAAACTTTGAGCGGCATGGTGTAAAAAAACGATTTAACTGCTTGCTTTTACCAGCGTGGGTGTAAGCATTTGTTCGTCACGCTTGGTTTTATTTGCGGGTGTGTCATGAAACATAGTCAGCGCTAATAAAATCATGGCGGCGACGCATGAGCCGATCAGCAGCATAAAGCCACCATCCCAGCCAAAATGATCCACGGTATAGCCCACCACGGCACTGGCCGCAACCGAGCCGCCAAGGTAGCCAAATAGTCCGGTAAAGCCTGCTGCTGTACCTGCTGCCTTTTTCGGAGCCAGCTCCAAGGCATGTAAACCAATCAACATCACTGGGCCGTAAATAAAGAAGCCAATGGCAATCAGCGCTAGCATATCCACGGTTGGATTACCTGCTGGGTTTAGCCAATAAACCACGGTGGCAATGGTCACTAAGCCCATAAAGAACAAACCTGTTGCGCCGCGATTACCTTTAAATACTTTATCCGACATCCAACCGCAAAGCAGGGTGCCTGGAATACCTGCCCATTCAAACAGGAAGTAAGCCCATGACGACTTATCGACGTTGAAATGTTTAACTTCTTTTAAGTAAGTCGGTGCCCAATCCAGCACGCCATAGCGCAACAAATAAACAAACACATTGGCAAAGGCAATGCACCAGAGCAGCTTATTAGGCAGGATGTATTTTTTAAAGATTTCTGTGGCGCTTAATTCCACTTCATGCGCTGCGTTGTAATCTTTTGGGTAATCGTTTTTATATTCTTCAACCGGCGGCAGACCGCAAGATTGAGGGGTGTCACGCATGACCACAAAGACCAGTACCGCAATGGCAATGGCGGCCGCAGCAGGCACATAGAATGCCGAGCGCCAATCGTTAAACCAGCCCATGCCTAAAATAAACAGCGGGCCTATCATGCCGCCGCCGACGTTATGCGCGCAATTCCATACGGACACCACCGAACCGCGTTCTTTCTGGCTCCACCAGTGCACCATGGTGCGACCGCATGGTGGCCAGCCCATACCCTGTACCCAGCCGTTTAAAAACAGCAGTACAAACATAATGGTCACGCTGGATGTGGCCCAAGGCACAAAACCCATAAACAGGAAAATAGCCGCTGATAGGAGCAGTCCAAGGCTTAAAAATACCCGTGGATTAGAGCGATCAGAAACCGCGCCCATTAAAAATTTGGATATCCCGTAGGCAATGGCCACGCCCGACATGGCAATACCCAAATCGCCGCGTGAGAAGCCTTGCTCCACTAAATAGGGCATGGCGAGTGAGAAATTTTTACGAACTAAATAATAGCCCGCATAGCCAAGGAAAATCCCTAGGAAAATTTGCCAGCGAAGCCGCTTATAGCTGCTGTCAATTTTTTGTTCGTCCATACGTGTGATATGGGCGGCCGGTTGTAGATATTTAAGCATCGGAAATCTTTATATGAAAACACCGTAAAGAAGATGTTTGATCAAGAGAAACACGCCAGCCGTATTGGCTGGCGCTCATTAATTAATGCCGTGTGCGAGTGCTGCCAGTGCTGCGCCTACAACAGAGCCCACAACAGGGATCCAGGCATAGCCCCAGTCGCTATTGCGTTTGCCAGAAATCGGCAAAATGGCGTGCATCAGGCGTGGGCCTAAATCGCGGGCAGGGTTCATGGCGTAGCCTGTTGTGCCGCCCAAAGAAACACCAATCCCCAGTACCAAAAGCGCTACCGGCAGGGCGTCAATGGCACCCAGCGACATCTTGGGAGAAACCATGCTTAGAATCGCAAATACTAAAACAAAGGTAGCGACGATTTCTGAAACCAAATTACCTGCTACATGGCGAATCGCCGGGCCGGTGCAAAATACCGCCAGCTTGGTGTCTCCACATTCGGTGCTTTCAAAGTGCTTGTGATAAATCAGCCACATCACAAAAGCGCCCGCCATACCGCCCAGCATTTGCGCCACGATGTAGCCAGCCAAATCGCTCCAAGCAAATTTACCCGCCACAGCCAAAGCAATGGTTACCGCTGGGTTGAGGTGAGCGCCACTAATCGCGGCCACGCTAAAGACACCCACAAACACGGCCATGGCCCAGCCAAAAGCAATCACAATCAGGCCGCTATTTTGGCCCTTGGTTTTATTCAGTAATACATTGGCGACGACGCCATTACCTAAAAGGACCATTAAGGCGGTGCCAATAAACTCTGCAAATAATGGAGTCATTTTTTATCCAGTAAAGAGTGCGCAGCAGCTCTCGGGGTGAGATTGTTGTTAGCGTTTTTTCTATATTTTGCTTAGGAATATCGTCATTCCCGCGTGGCTTTGGCGGGAATCCAGCTGCTTAGCTGGATTCCCGATGAAAGTATTCGTGGATGACAGTTTTCTCTATGAGTGCGTGCAGTAGGGCGGGTGAAACCCGCGAGCGATACTGAAAAATACGCGGGTTTCACCCGCCCTGCAGCATGGCTTCGCATCAACCCGCTTCGTGATTGGCCCAAGTTTTGGTGGCTTCTACCGCACGGTGCCAGCCTTTCAGTAGCTTGCCTGAGGTTTCTGCACTCATTTGGCTGCTAAAGCGTGTGTCTAATTGCCATTGGCTTTGCACGTCTTCGATGCTCTTCCAGTAACCCACGGCAAGGCCGGCTAAATAAGCTGCGCCTAGGGCGGTGGTTTCGGTGATTTTTGGGCGGATCACATCGGTGCCTAGAATGTCGGCCTGAAATTGCATCAGTAGTGGGTTGACGCTTGCGCCGCCATCCACACGCAGCTCAGGGATACTGATGCCTGCATCGGCTTCCATCGCCTTTAATACATCGGCAGTTTGGTAAGCAATGCTATCGAGTGCGGCACGGGCGATATGCGCCGATTTTGTGCCCAGCGTTGCGCCAAATAGCGAGCCGCGTGCGTCTTGATTCCAGTGTGGTGCGCCAAGGCCAGCAAAGGCGGGCACCAAATACACGCCATCGCTGTCTTTTACTTGGCCTGCTAATTCATTGACTTCGGAAGACTTGCTGATCATGCCTAGGCCATCACGCAGCCATTGCACCACCGCGCCGCCGATAAAAATACTGCCTTCCAGCGCGTATTCAACACGGTCGCCAATTTGCCAAGCAATGGTAGTCAGTAGATTGTTTTTAGAGATGATCGGCGTAACGCCGGTATTCATCATCATAAAGCAGCCCGTGCCGTAGGTATTCTTCACCATGCCGGGGCGAGTACATTGTTGGCCAAACAGCGCAGCTTGCTGATCGCCTGCAATACCGGATAAAGGCACACGGCTACCCAGCATCGATTCATGGGTGTAGCCGTAGATTTCGCTAGATGAGCGTACTTCCGGCAGGATGCTGGCAGGAATATCCATCAGCTCCAGCAGGTCTTTATCCCAAGTCAGTGTTTGAATATTAAACAGCATGGTGCGGGATGCATTCGATACGTCGGTTACATGCACTTCGCCGTGGGTGTAGTTCCAGATCAGCCAGCTATCTATCGTGCCAAACGCCAGCTTGCCTGCATTAGCCAACTCGCGTGCGCCTTCTACATTATCCAAAATCCACTTGATTTTGCTGCCAGAAAAATACGCATCAACAGGCAGGCCAGTCTTGCTGCGGATTGATGCTTCAAGGCCTTGAGCTTTGATTTCATCGCAATAATGCGCGGTGCGGCGGTCTTGCCAAACGATGGCGTTATATACCGGCAGGCCGGTTTCACGATTCCACACCACGGTGGTTTCGCGCTGATTGGTGATACCGATGCCGGCGATTTGAGTGCTATCAATATTGGCGCGGGTAATGGCCTCGTGCGCCACGGTGGATTGCCCAACCCAGATTTCTAGTGCGTCGTGCTCTACCCAGCCCGGCTGAGGATAAATCTGCTTGAATTCTTTTTGCGCCATCGAAATGATGTCGCCTGCCTGATTAAACAAAATTGCGCGTGAGCTGGTTGTGCCTTGGTCAAGCGCCAATATGTATTTGTTTTCCACTTCTATCCCCTTTGCGTTAGGCGGCAAGCGATGTGTTATTAAACGTGTGTTTTTAGTTATGAATTGTCGGCTTCATGGCACGCCTAGGGCAAGCCATTGAGATCAGGAAAAGCTTGTTTTGCTGTAATGTTCGTTTCTGATCGTTTCTGATTTTAATCGTTGCATGCTTGATTTATATCAGGGGATACCGCAACTTGTAATCGAAAAAAATCGACTACAAAAGCGAAATAATGAGGTTTTACGCGGTGTGCAGCGGGGTAAATGTTTCTTTAGATTTATTACATTTTTATGCGAAATAAGAAAAAAACAGTTCAATTCAAGGAGAATTTTCTGTTTTTTTGTACGGGCGGTTTATCGTTTTTGATTGAAAGGTGTGTTTTTCTCTGCATGAGGGGCGTTGGAAATCAAAAATTCTTGTTTCAGTGGGGAGGCCAGTTGGGGATTGTTGAGGGGGTAGCCCTAGTCTCTGGGTGGGTGGTTTTTTCGCGTATATAGGTAGCTTGTTGAAATCATGCCATATCGTGTAGTGCGGGTTCATTAGTAGCAAACAAAGAAAAAAGAGGATGGCTACGTTCTCAGCACGGGGCTTAAATCTCCCCTTGAAACACGCCGGAGTGAGGAACAAGCGGGGCGGGGTTTCGGCCAGGGAGCGAGGCAGCGAGCCAATCCCGCCCGCCGCCGACTCGATTGTCCGCAGCGCAGGGGCCTTCGTGTTTCGTGGGGTGGTCTTCTTTGGCTTCGTTTCTTGGCCACACAAGAAAGGAAGGTCCGGCGGGACGCCCGCACCTAAATCAACGTGCCGAAGGCATAAAAAGATCTTTTTGACTTTGCTTAGCACACATGGGGCTCCATCCCAGCATCAATCCCTTATTGAGGCGTTTCTGCAATATAGAGTTGGGTTTTTGATTCTTTGATGACCGCTTCCATCGCAGCATCTACCGGCTGATCAGTAAATAGCGCGGTGATTTGCGATAAATGCCCTTGGCGGGCGAGGGCGGGGCGGCCGAATTTGGAGTGGTCGGCGACTAAAAATACGTGCCGTGATTGTTTGATGATCGCTTCAGCGGTGCGTACTTCTCTAAAATCAAAATCACGCAAGGTGCCGTCGGTTTCGATGCTGGAAATACCGATGATGCCGTAATCCACTTTAAATTGATTAATAAAGTCGATGGTGGCCTCGCCCGTAATGCCTCGGTCGCGCCCACGCACCATGCCGCCCGCAATAATCACTTCGCAATCGTGATAGGTGCACATCATCGCGGCCACATTCAGATTGTTGGTAATTACATGCAGGCCGTGGTGGTGGCGCAGGGCCTTGGCGACTTCTTCTGTGGTGGTGCCCAAATTAATAAATAAAGATGCGTTATTAGGAATATGCGCGGCTACTAACTCGGCAATTCTTTGTTTTTCTTCGATCAGCAACACTTGCCTTGCGGCATAGGCCACGTTTTCTACGCTGGATAAAGTGCTTACCCCACCATGCAGCTTTTGCACCAACTTGTTTTCAACCAGTTGATGAATATCGCGGCGAATCGTTTGCTGGGTAACATCAAAGTGCTCGGCCAGCTTATCTACGCTGACATAAGCCTCTCTTTGCACCCATTTTAAAAGTTCCTGCTGGCGTAGATTCAAAATCATGCGGGGTCTCGTTGGCGGAAAAGAGTTGTATAGAGTTTAGCAAGCCATTGTGGACTACGCGATGGGGGAAGCTTACAAGATACAAAAAATCGTATAGGGGTTTTCCATAGCAAACATATTCGAAAATATAATGTTAGTATTTTGTTGTTTTGTATTTGTTTGTGTACAAATACAATCAATAACGAATTATTGCATCGAATATGGGGCAGAAAAGCGTGGAAGAGAAAATTTACGATGTACTGGTAGTCGGCGGTGGAATCAACGGGGTCGGGATCGCGCGTGACGCGGCTGGCCGTGGTCTTTCTGTTTGCCTGTGTGAAAAAGATGATTTGGCGCAGCACACCTCATCGGCCAGCTCCAAACTCATTCACGGCGGCTTGCGCTATCTGGAATATTACGAATTTGGCTTGGTTCGCAAAGCTTTGCAAGAGCGTGAAGTGCTGCTGGATTTAGCCCCTCATATTATCTGGCCGCTACGTTTTGTGATGCCGCATGATCCCACTGGCCGCCCAAAATGGCTGATCCGTACCGGTTTGTTTCTTTATGACCATTTGGCTAGCCGCAAAGTCTTGCGCGGTACAGAAACGGTCCGCTTTGATCAACATGCATCAGGAAAACCACTCAAAGCAGGCTATAGCCATGGCTTTGCCTATTCGGATGGCTGGGTGCAAGACGCTCGTTTAGTGGTACTGAATGCAATGGACGCGGAGGAGCACGGTGCGGTGGTGCATACCCAAACGGCTTGTGTTGCGGCTAAGCGTGAAAAAGGTATTTGGCATTGCACTTTGCAAGGCGTAAACGGTGTGCAGCAAGTAAAAGCACGCACGGTGGTGAATGCGGCGGGTGCTTGGGTCGAGTCGGTACTTAAAAATGTGGTTGGGCAAAAATCCGCCCATGCGCTGCGCTTGGTAAAAGGCAGCCATATTGTGGTGAAAAAGCTGTTTGATCACCCTGATGCCTATATTTTCCAAAACCCGGATAAGCGCATTATTTTCGCGATTCCCTATGAAAATGATTTCACCTTGATTGGCACCACCGATGTGGAATACAACGCCGATCCGGCCAGAGTAACTATCGATAAAGACGAAATTGCTTATCTCTGCCAGATGAGTAATCGCTACTTTGAGCAGCAGATCAGCCCAAGCGATGTGGTGGCAACATTTTCAGGCGTTCGCCCGCTGCTGGACGATGCTTCTGGCAATGCCGCGAGTGTGACCCGTGATTACTCACTGGAGTTTGATGCCAGTGAAGGCTTATTGTCAGTGTTTGGCGGGAAAATCACCACCTACCGCAAGCTGGCCGAGCAAGCTGTTGATTTACTTGCGCCGCATTTGGGTAATCATCACGCAACATGGAGCGCGAGCAAGCCTTTACCGGGTGGGGATCTGTACGGCAGTTTCGAGCAATTTATGCAAAAGCTGGCAAAAGATTATGCTTGGATGCCGCAAGATTTATTGCAGCGCTACGCCCGCACCTATGGGTCGAGAACGCGTGTGCTGCTTAAAGACGCAAAGCGTGTAGCCGATTTGGGCGAGGAAATCCTGCCAAAGCTCTATGCCGCTGAAGTGCAGTATTTAATGCAATTTGAATGGGCAAAAAGCGCTGAAGATATCTTGTGGCGCAGAACCAAGCTCAGGCTGCATCTGGCCGCTAATGCCGATGAAGTACTGGCGAAGTGGCTGGCAAAAGCCGCCGTGCGTTCAGCAGATACAGCGCTTGTTTCATAAAAGGACACCGTGATGCAAATAACAATAGATAGCCCGGATGCAACCATCAGCTGCCCAGTTAATTTAGCCGCGCCGCGCGCCAAAATGGTGGTAGCCAATTGGAAAATGTTTGGCAATTTGGCTTTGTGCCGCGAAAGCCTACCGCGCCTATCTGCTGCAGTCATAGATAGTGTAGAGCTGGTGGTGTGCCCTCCCGCGCCTTATCTGGGGGAAGTAGGGCGCTTGGCCGGCCGCTCAGGCGTGCATTATGGTGCTGGTGAAGTAGCGGGTGAATCTGTGCACTTGGGTGCAAAGGAGCTAGAGAGCCGATCCAGAGTGCACTATGGTGCGCAAGATGTCGCCGACGTCACCCACGGCGCACGCACGGGCGAATGGTCGGCCGATATGCTGGCCGAGCTAGGCTGCCGCTACGCCATTGTTGGCCATTCCGAGCGCCGAGATCGCCACCGCGAATGCAATCAAACCGTCGCAGTGAAAGCTGCCATGTGTATTGCCGCTGGCGTGATCCCGATTGTTTGCGTGGGTGAGCTGATGAGCGATAGAGAATCCGGCCAAACAGAGGCGGTATTGGCTGAGCAACTGAACGCTATTTTGCCGCTTATGGAAAAAAACGCCATGTTTGTACTTGCTTACGAGCCGGTCTGGGCCATTGGCACAGGCCTTGCCGCCACACCAGAAATGGCGCAAGACGTGCATGCATTTTTACGCCATCAATTAGCGACGTTTTCACCCACATGGGCCGAGTCGGTGACTATTTTGTACGGCGGCAGCGTAAAAGCCGACAACGCCGCATCACTTTTTGCTATGCCCGATATTGATGGTGGATTGGTCGGTGGGGCCTCGTTAAACGTCGATGATCTGCTCACCATCTATAGGGCTGCCAATATTTAATATCTCATTTTTTGCTCAAAAAAAATCCGCCGTGCATCGCTCTGGCGGATTTTTTTTGGGCCATTTTTTTGTAAGATGGATTTTTTATCTCATTGTTATTCTTGCTTTACTTGTCAATATACTTACGTATATATTTTTTTAGGCTGTCTTATAATTAAATATTCCATTGCGGCTTGAGGTGCTCAAACTATATTGATTCCACTTATTTAGCGAGCCCCTTTGCCATCATATCCAGCCATGCGCTCTTGATGGGCTATTCGCGATTTTTGTTGGTATTGGTTCCGGTGCTTGCACCACCACGCCCCCCTTTATTCCATTTTTAGAGGGGTGGCATTCCTTGTATGCCCTGTTTAATTGGAGCAAATGATGCAAAACACCTGGATTAAAACGAATAATGTCGCTCAATACCAAGAAGCCAACTGGGCTAATTGGATAGGGACCAAAGCCTGCGGTAGCGTGGAGGCCGCTCAGGTTTATGCTGCGCAAAATGCTGAAATCAGCTTCTTTTTTTATTGCCGTCAGAATATGGTGCTGACCAATGGCCACAGCTTTAGCCCAGGAGACGCCGCGTTTTTCTCCGGCCAGCCTTGGTATGGCAGCGCACCGCAATGCGATTCTTATCAGAAAGTGGTTTTTAATACGCCCGCATTTATTAATGATTTCCCCGTCGATTCAGCACAAAACGATGCTACTTGCCTGCAATGGAATACCAATATCAGTGGTTTTACCGCGCAAGCCATTATGGGCGACCCGTGGAACTTGCTGTATGCCAGCAATCAAACGTCTTATTTCGATACTAATTTCACCACCATTCCCAGTGCCGCAACGGCGGCTTTAATTCATTGGACGGCTTTTCCAAACCGCCTCAGCCAATATCTGGGCAAGGGTGCTTACCCTGCAAATCCTTATAACTATTCGTCTAAGCAGCTATTTGCGATTGCTGACCAATATGGCAGCACCGAAGTGCCTATCCCTGCTTTCCAAAATATCCCCACCCAGCTTTGCCCGCAGGCTACTTGGAATAGCGATCTGCATATGTACGGCCCTTATGGCCCGCGTGGCTGGCAGGATGAGTATTGCGAATGGAGCGTAGTGCGCGATCCGCAGAGCGATAAAATCACCCGCATTGATATGACCTGCGAAAACCCAGAATACTGGAACACGCTATGGATGATCGATCCGCAAAAAGTGGCCGATGTGTATTCATCCACCCTTAGTTTTGGCGCGCCAGCCTTAGCTCAGGTGGTCGTGCCGGTTGGTGATTTGTATTTGCTTGATCCGGTCACAAAAGCCGTGGTGACAGATCCTTCAACAGGCCGCCCAGCGTATAACCCGCTGAACAAATGGAATAGTGGCCCCGTTGCCGTGCGTGGGGGCAGCAGTAATTATGGCGGTGCAATGCACCTGACCAGCACGCCAAATACCCTGCAAACAGAAATGGCCTTGGCAGGCGGCGCCACCATTCAGCGTAATTGCGGCAATAGCGTGCCGCAAACGCTGATTTGCTGCGCGCAATACGGGCAGGCCTATCGCAATAGCGATCCGCATATCGGGCAATCGGTGAATCAGGCAATTGGTGGGCAGTTAACCGGCTTTCCCTGCAAGGCCGCATTAGCAAACCCAACCGGCTTGTATATCCAAGTGCCGGATTTAAGTGGCTTTACCTTGCCTGCAGATCCAAAACTGCCAGCAGGTGCTTCGGCTCAGGATTGCTGGCAGATTGTGCGCGGCTCGGCAGAATTAACCGATCCGGTCACCGGTATGTTGTTTGGCGCAACGAGCGCGTCGCCACAAAACGGCGGCAATTTTGTGCTGCATGCGGTGTTTCAGTTGCCGCAATCTTGGGTGGCAGCGGGCGTGTCATTTACGATAGGCGATATCAGCGATGCAGCGGGGGAACCCATTCAGTGGGGCGGCCAGCTTACCCAGCAAATGTCGGTTGGCCTGTGGGCGCGCCCGATACAGGTTTCGGCTGCGCCTGCCAATGAAGCTTGCGTTTTACCCCCACCCGCAGGTGTAACACCGCCAGCGACCCCCGTGCCGCCAGATTATGCCCAGCCTTTACAGCTGTTTCACTCGGCCATTTGGAATGCTTACTTTAATACCCAAGTCAGCAATCCAATGAATACGCCGATTTCACTGGCGAGCAATTCCACCCTGATTGCACCGATTGCAAGGCTTGGGCAAAGCAATATTTCTATGGTGCTGACCTGCACCACGGCGCAGCTGGGGCCACAGGGGCAGTTGCCCGCGGTGGATTTTGGGCCGGATATTACCGTAGTGGTGAGTAACTTTAACGACAACGTGAATTACGCCGTGCCGGGTAATTCTTATCCATCCCAATGCGCCTCCTTAAATTTACAAGTCAGTGTGGGCGCAAATGCTGAGCTGGGTTTACGCGGCTTAACGTTGACCAATTATGGTGATCCGGTGCAAGCACCTATGTCGGCGCTGCTGAATATTATTCCGGCCTGATCATTTTTTATTAAAGGGGTTTGCCATGCGCTTATTGAATCGTTGGCGGGTGTCCGCTTATACCGGCGTTGGAGTGGGAGTTTTGTTAGCTTGCAGCTCGGCTCAGGCCGCTTGCCCATCGTGGGCTGGCGTGCCGGTTTTGCAGCCGATTATCCCTTGCGATTCACTCGGCACCAATCAAAACGCTTTCAATAATCTGGCATGGCAACAATTTATAACGCTTAATTGGGCGGCAGACCCCAATTTACCGGGGCAGCCAAATACTGGCGTGCCTGCTTCCGCTTTTGGAGTTGCAGGCACGACTAGTCCTGTGGTCTGGGAAAGTTACAAAGAATCATCCGAGGTGTTTCGCCCCAATGGTGCCCCCCCTTTGCCATGGGCGAACAAGCAGGATATACCGCTGGCGATGCGCGCTTTTATGAAGAGTAAAACTCTTAAAGCCACTTCGACGCAGGGGGTGAAGGGCTTGTATCAGACGTCTAAATTTGCCGACGCCCCTGTGCCGCCTTTAAAAGACATTGCCGAGGCGGGTACCAATGGTGCGTGGCTGACGGCTCAGCCCAAAATGAATAATTACGTCACCCTGTTTGAAAAGCGGCTTAATCAGGATGAGTACAACTATATCAATCAGAATCAGCTGTATATCGCCAACAAGCAGCCCGCGTTTGCCACCACACAGGGGCTGAATCTGCCCGATGGCTCTGCAACGTTTTCCACTTATGGCACGGTGGGCGCAATTGAAATCAAGGCGGCATGGATAGAGCTGGATGACCCCACGCTATGGCCGATGTTTAAAACATCCAAGGCATGGGTGAGTTACCCGATTACAGGCGGCGGCAGTACCACGCCCAAGCAGGTGACTGTGGGCTTAGTGGCTTTGCATATTATTCGCAAAACACCCAATGCTCAGCAGTTTATGTGGAGCACCTTTGAGCATGTTTATAATGCGCCCAGCAAAAATGAGCTAAGCGCGCCGCCCTTACCTTGGTATACCTATTTCAACCTAAACTGTAATCCGGCGACGGATTACTACAAATGTGTGCAAAATAAAATGCCGGTGGTGGGTACAGATCCTTATGATGCGCCGGTGCAAGTAGTGCGTACTACGCCGATCAGCAATACCACCGCCAATAATATCGCCGCCCTGAATACCAATACCTGGGCCACGATTAAAGCGGCTAATCCTAGTTCGGTATTTCTGAATTACCAGCTGGTGAATGTGCTGTGGCCCAATAGCAATACCCCTATCTACCCCGGTGCGACTTCACCGTTGCCCGATGGCAATGCCCAGCCCCCCGTCGCCCAGCAGCCCGTGGCGAATACGGTATTGGAAACCTACCATCAGGATATTAACTGTCTGAGCTGCCATACAGGGGCGACGGTAGCAGGGCAAAAGCAAACCTTGGCGAGTGATTATTCATTCTTGTTTAGTGAGGCCAGCAATCCGGCGACTCAATCTAAAAAGAGTAAAAGTAAACTGATGCGGGTGAAGTTGCCTTAAACGGGGTTGAAGTAATACTGTCAACTCAGCAAGGCTGGAAAATGTGGCGTTTTCCTAGGAGTGGCTTTAGCCGCGAAAGCGCTGCGTACAAAGACATTCGCGGCTAAAGCCACTCCTACGTTACAGATGCTTAAGTTGATAGAGTTGGGGCTTGAGGCGAGTGTTTCGGCTCGTTCGAGAAACATTCGGCGTAATGGAGAGGCCAGCCATCGTGCATTTAAATAATGTGAGCACCAATTAATGTGGGTTAACAGATGAGGGCTTGCCGGATATTTCAGCGTTGGCCCGCTCAAACATCCGGCGTAACTCTTCTAGCACTACCGGCAGGGTATCAAAGCCCTCGCCCAGCAAAAAATGCCCGCCATTTTTTACGATTAAAAACTGCGCATCCAATTGCTGGCTAAGCGATTCAGTCAGGAAAAAAGGAATAGTGGCATCGTTATCCGCCGCAATCACGCAGCGCTGCTTAATGCGCTGGCGCAGATGTGCGGTATTTAATGGCAGCGCTGTAAACTCATCCAGCTGGGGCAACAGCGGCACATCCTCGGCAAATCCCGCCACCAATACCACACCGCCAATGGCTTGATTGATCTGCTCCAAATGGCGCAGCACCGTAATGCAGCCCAAGCTATGCCCCACAAAATAAACATCCTCATCATGCACCGCCACGCTTTGCTCAATTTTAGCCAGCCAAGCGTTTAAGTTTGGTTGGCTGGAGTTGGGCAGCGCCAGGATATGGCAATCCACGCCAAGCGTTGCGAGTTGATCTTGCAGCCAAGGAAACCAGTGGTTTGAAGGCGCGGCGTCAAAGCCGTGGATGAGGTAGAGGGTGGGCATGGTGGGCAATCCTGTCTGTTTAATTTCAGATTTTACGCAGTAAAGATCTTAAACCACAGGTGCCCCGGAGCAAACTGCGCCAGGGATTATGTTTCATTAAAAAAACAACGATGCAGCCGGATCACAAAAAGGAGTGCAAAAAAACGGCCAGCATCTTTCTGTAATCCTGTAATAAATAAACCGCCTGAGCCATGTGAATAGCCGAGGCGGTTTATTTTTAATATATTTTTATATGGAACATCAATAAGTTAGCGTTGATTGCCTCTCAGCGGCATTTCAATATCGTTTTCCTCAACGACGGCTTGCTGAGCTTGTTGTTGATTTGTGGCCCATTGATTGAATGCATACAGAATCGCTGCAGAAATTAGGGTTGAAATAACACTGCCCACGATCTGAATCACGAAATCTGTTCCTCCAGAATTAACTGCTTCGGTTTCCCCATGGCTTTCCTGTGAGGTAGTAACTAATCTTGGTTCTGAGTTTAATGCTGATGAAAGTACCAGTAATTTGTTGTTGTCATCCCTATATTCTGCTCTGAGTTTTAGGCTTGTATTTTCATTAATGGCTTTTGCCATTTTTTTTGCAAAGTTTGGATCATTATTAATTTCCATCGCTGTTTCATCGGCAAGTGATGGGTTTTTTTTGCAGGTGATTAATAATTTTTTTTGGCTAGCCATGATTAAATCCTTTTTTAATAATAATTTTAAAATGCCAATGTTCTTTGGTAGTGGTGCTGGTAGTCCGGCAACAAATGTCACCGGACTTTTATCACCTGGCGCAATAAATAATTAAAAATTATTTATTGCGCGGATTATTTGTAATCCACGCTCCATTGGTTGTTAATATCCAGAGTAACTACAGCTGAATAAACATTGGCTGGATAATCAATTTCAAATGAATCAGAAATTTCTTCCAGATCCAGCACTTCACCTACTTCATAGCTGCCAAAGGTGATCCAGTACGTAGGATGAGGTGTAAATACGAGATGGATATTGGGTTGTGCCTCTACAGCCAAAGCAGGCTGGCCAGAGATACCTACCCCAACCGATGCTTTGCGTAATGGCACGCTCGAGCTTTGTTTAACGATAAGTGAGCCGGCCGGAGCTGCGCTTGATTTATTGGTAAAGGTATAGCCGTGTTCGTCATAAGTCAGTAATACGGCATTTTCCCCGTGCGGATCAACCGCCCATGTTTGGGATGCTTCGAAAGTGGCACCTGGTTTAAGATCCCCGTTTTCTGACCAAACAAGGCTGTAATCAATATTCCAATCAAAATTTAATCGGGTCGTTGGGTGGGATGGCTTAGTCAGCCATGCCAGGGACATTACATTAGGTACGCCAATATCAGGCGCTGTGGTGTAAACGCAAGCGGTGGCGGCGTTACTGGAGTTGTTCTGAAACGAAAGAGTATAGGCAGTCATTGTATGTCCTTCAGGGGTTTGGAAAAGTACAATTGATTAATAAATAGGATGTGTCTGTTTCTGTGTTTCTCCTTGGTATTAAAAATGTGAGATGAAAATTTTTATGATTTATTATTGATTTAAGTGGCCGCTAGTAGTTATCCAATGGTATTTCCATATTCTGGCCTTCTTTAGGTATGGGGGATGTATTCACTACTCGCAGTCTCCTCTTTATTGCGCATTCATTGCATGTCCAGCTTATTGCAGGAATAAATTGATATATAGGTAGATTATTATGTGTTCTTATTAGTAGATTTGTGGAAAAAGTGCCTGAATAGCCTCTATTGTCTGATGAATAGGTGTTTGCTTTATTTACGCTTATGTATGCTGACTTTCTGTGTTTCGTTTCCTGTATGCTTAAGACAATGTGATTGCCAGCAGGAGTGCATATAATATTTGTATGTGTTTCGTGTAGCTTGTTTGCAAATTCATTGCCAAATGTCATGGCGTTGTTGCTTATTTCTTCTGCAAATTCTTCTACTCTTTTGTCTGAATGAATACTCTTAGATATGAAAACCAATTTGAACCCAGTGAGGAAATTATCGAATTTTGTTGTTTTTATTGTGTTCATATTTATATATTGTTCCCTTGTTAATAAGACGTTGCTGGCTTTGGTTTTGTGAATGTTTTTTTTTGACTACATCTAGATATATTACATCGCATTTTTATAATAAATACGTTTTTTGTTTTTTGTGAGAGGAAGGCATTGTGTGGTGTAAGTAAAATACATGGCGTGGATTCCAAAATTCCTATTTATGGCTGGTCGAAAAATAAAAAACGTTTACGGGCAATTATCTCTAGTCCATCAGCACTGAAATATAAAGTCCACCCTTTTTCTTTTAAATGTTTAAGCTCAATTAGAGCTTCGCTCAAGGCTGCATAATTAATCCGTAATTCAAGCATTATTACTCCTCTTTATTAGGAAGTATTATCAGTATAATTTTAAAGGTATTAAATAATGATTGAGCCGGAATTGCGCGTAGCACCCATTTATGCAAGTGGATCAAAAAATGTGGCTGTGTATGTCTCGTACTCATATTGTTCGGTGGCAGGTTTTTCAGTGTTATTTATATGATCACCCTGAATCGCAATATTCACGTAAGTCCAAAGAGCGGGTTTCAGTAGGTCACGGGCTAGCTGCGCACGTTTGCGTGCCAGTGCGTCACTGATTTTTAATAGCTGGGCTATTTCTTTGAAAGGCATTTCTTCAACAAAACGGTAATAGGCAACTTCATGTAAATTTGCAGGTAAAGCCTGAAATACCTCTTGTATTTGTTTGAGCAACTCTTCACTGAGGGCCTCATTTTCAGGTGAAACGGGCCTGTTTTGTTGATGGTCGGTTTCTTTATGGTGTAGCTGAAGCCGAAGGTTTTCTGCATTAAGCCAGCGCTGCTGGTCAATGAACTTACTTTTGGTAAGCTGACGCAGCCAGCCCCCTAGGTGGCGAATTTGCGATAATTTGAATGGAGATTCTGTATAGATATGGAGAATGACAAGGCTGTATAAATCTTTGCTATTTTCGCTATTGCCTGAGCAAAAACGATTGCACAGATGTTGCAGATAGCTGCGATAGCGAGCAATAAACTCTTCAAATGCACCTTCATTGTGCTTGGCAAGGGCTATAAGCAGCTCTTGCTCTGAAGCATTGCCCCAGCGTTGCTGCTGATTGCTCAGTTTTTTCCCCATATTGCGTCTCTTTACGTGAGTTGGTGATTTCCTGTCGATTTAATTTTTATGAAATAAGACTTGAGACAGGATTTAGTAAGAAGACGATGCGCATTGGATAAATGTGAAAAAAATAAGTCTTGTTCTTGAGCTGGGGGGTATGAGGTAAGGAGGAGGTAGCTTTTTTGGGGGGGGGGGATGTTTGAAGCAAGATAAGCGGCGGTTTAGCTTGCAGTTAATACCTTGGCAAGAGGCCGTAGTAGCAAGCCATGATGGCTAAGCGCAAAAATAAAATGGAGGTGTAGAGGTATTTGTTCAGGGCCTGATTACTGCTTCACTTATATAAAATAGGGAAGCAACTGCGGTTTTTATCCGGCTTAAGGCGCAAAAAATTCAGTCCGAAAAGGCTTAGTTTGGAGTAAAGGGGGCTTTATATTGCTGGACGACTATTTTTGCGATGGGTCGAGGTAATATCATTTAAAAGTCTTACGGATGTGTGGGGTAAGCGTGTGATTGCTGACTATTTGTAACCTTGAATTGGCAGGCCTAGGCTCTTAAGCCCATTGGCTTGAAACATCCAACGTAATTCTTCCAGCACTACCGGCAAGGTATCAAAGCCCTCGCCCAGCAAGAAATGCCCGCCATTTTTTACGATTAAAAACCGCGCATCCAACTGCTGGCTAAGCGATTCAGTCATGGCAAAAGGGATAGTGGCATCGTTATCCGCAGCAATCACGCAGCGCTGCTTAATGCGCTGGCGCAGATGTGCGGTATTTAATGGCAGCGCTGTAAACTCATCCAGCTGCGGCAACAGCGGCACATCCTCGGCAAATCCCGCCACCAATACCACGCCGCCTATGGCTTGATTGATCTGCTCCAAATGGCGCAGCACCGTAATGCAGCCCAAGCTATGCCCCACAAAATAAACATCCTCATCATGCACCGCCACGCTTTGCTCAATTTTATCCAGCCAAGCGTTTAAGTTTGGTTGGCTGGAGTTGGGCAGCGCCAGAATATGGCAAGCCACGCCAAGCTTTGCGAGTTGATCTTACAGCCAAGGAAACCAGTGGTTTGAAGGCGCGGCGTCATAGCCGTGGATGAGGTAGAGGGTGGGCATGGAGGCTTTGTTTGGGGTGATTGAAGAGGTATGCCAATTTTAACAATTTAATTGCTGAGATACACTAAAACCCAAATCTTGAATCACGGAGGCATAGGGCGTAGATGCTTTTGCCTATAGGTGGTACTTACTCGTAATAAGGTAATATATCTAAATAAAACGTGGATTTCACTAGAATTACAAAAGGCATATTCTTCTTTCGTTTGTTTTTTTAGAGGAGAAGGGTGATTGTTAATGTTTTTATTGCAAATTTAAGGATTTTTCGTGAAGTATTCCATTCCTGATTCGGTGTTGGACTTTCCTTTTTCTGGCTTAATCATGTTTGTACTTAGTTCTTTGCTGTGGCTAGGTTGTGCTTATATGCTAATAGTGAGTGATTGGCCTCCTTTTTGGCTGCCTATGGAAATTCCCATGGCAATTATTCAGGGCTTTTCTGGCTCGTTTGTGGGCATGATTTTTGGTATTCTCTTGATGGGCGGTGGAATTCTTTTTATGGGTATTTATGGGGCAATTAAAGGTTGGAAAATTCTATTTAATCGGTATAAATCGACTCGATCTGTCCAGCCTTAATGTCAATTTGTTTTTAGAGTAATGTGGTGTTTTAATTTATGCTAATTAATGATTTTTACGCTGATACCTTATGAAGAATAATAGACAAGGCGTGTTGGGTCTTTATGTTTCTATGGTCTCAATTGCTACTTTTGTAGTAGGGGGCTTTGCTATTTATTTTTCATTTATTTATGGCTACTCTCAGTGGCAGGCTTATCAAAGCCAGTATTGGCCGCAGACAACGGCGGTTATTGAAAAAATTGACTTTGTTTCATCCAAGCATAAGAGCAAAACATTATTTCATGCTCAAGTTAACTACCGTTATTTTGTAGCGCATCAAGCCTATAGCGGAGAGTATCAGTCCAGTCGTACTGATACATTGTCTGAGCAACAGGAACAATGGGCCGCATATTCTGTTGGCGATACGTTGAGCGTTGCGTATCAATCATTTAATCCATCGGTGGTGTTTACACGTTTTGATCAGCATCCGTGGTGGTTGCATGCCATTAAAAGTATTGGGCTGCTGTTATTTAGTATTTTAATTTTTTTGCTGGGGTGCGCGATGTGTTTGTCCATGCTTGGTGTTAGATATAAAGAGCCACGCGCGAACAAACGTGAGCGAGCTGATTCGCAAAGGGAATGTAGAATGAATGCGATTGCTCGTAAAAAAGCACAAGGCAATCTGCGTAAAAAAGCATAAATGCCTTGCACCACTTCTTTAGACGTATTTATATTGATCGCTTTAATAAATACGCGACCTCTTTATTTTCAATGCCTCGTTGCCAGCCCTGCTGTGCATAAAAACGATCTGCTCGGGTATGAGGCGTAGTGCTTAATTTAATTTCTGTAGCACCCATGGTAAATAAATGATCTATTGCTAGATTTAATAGCTGCTTTCCAATTCCTCTTCCCTCGTATTCAGGTAGCACAAATAGTGCCCAGATTGAATGATCTGGATAGGCAGCAATGACAAAGCCAGTCGTTTTCCCCTCTATTTCGCAAAGCCATCCCTTACCCTCATGCAGTAAATACTGCTCATACATCGCGCTGCTGATTAGCGTGGGGTCAGAAAGTGTGTTTTCTTTCACGGCGAGGCGTATTTTGGATAGAGCGGGGATATCGGCTAGTGTGGCAAGTCTGAAAATCATTTTTTGCTCGTGTAATCAGTTGTTTGTTGGATTTAAATATGGATTGAATTGTTGAAGAGTTAGGCTTGATTATGCTACTTGTTCAGCCTCATTATAAATATCGTAGTTAGGGTGAAATTCACGTATTTATTCAGCATTACTCGCGGGTTTTACCTCAATCCTAATCACTTAGCTTTTGCCTTAGGGTGAATCTGCATGAGGTATATATTAATCAGCCTAATATTTCGCAGATTAATTGCCTTTTCAAAGCCCCTTCAATCCCTCTCCCCTCAACCCCAATCCTATCATCTTAAGCTCAAACCCCTGATTTATAGGCTGTAAAATCATGCGGCTTAGGGTGTTTGGGGCGATCTTTTTTTGCATGAGGGTCGAAGTAAATCACTGCTTTGCATAGCTCATTCAGTGCCAGTTTTAG
>JAPLQI010000090.1 GCA_026399755.1 Pseudomonadota bacterium | reverse complement strand
TTCTGCCCCGCCCGCATCGGCAATCGATAGCACAATCGGCAGGCCCAGCAAGGATTTAAGCTCTAAGGCTGCATCGGGCGACAAGCAATCGATCTGGTAGCGATACGCTTGGTTGATCCCCTCACTACCGCTTACGCGCTGAGGTAAAAGCTGCTCTCCCCAAGCTGCACCATCACCAAGCCGCAAAGAGATAAGTCGCTGATTTTGTGAGAAAGCAGCGGCGAAGGTGGCGAGCAAATCTGTGGCACTCATAGGGATAAACCATGGATAAGCAAGAGCACAACATTACACGAAGCTTGGCAATTTCGCACACCATTATTATTCACGCCGCACAGCAATGTAAGTTAATTCACTTACACGCCATTTCAATGACGAGCGGTGGCTTGCAGTACTCAAAATAACTAATAACTAGGCCCGCACTTCCTTAGCCGCCACACACATCAATCAGTGTGTCTTCCGATTCGGGCAGGCATCGCACAGCTTCGTGCACTCTATTTTATCCAGTGATTGACTTAGGGCACAGACTGAACGACGGCAAGCTACAAAACGCACATTTTCTTCATGGGCCAGATCGCGATAGGCGCGCATCACATTGTGGCTTAGAAAATCGGTAAACAAGATCAAGAGATCTGCACCTTTTAAGCTGGCTGGCTTACGCTGATGCGCGGCATTGCGACCTGACACATGCTTATGCACCTTGATGCCATAGCTCGATAAAAGGTCAGGAATATTGCCCAGTACATCTGCGCCAACTAAATATGCGTTCATCACATTGCCTTCTGAGAAAGTGGTTGAGTTGATTCTCCTATAAACGATAATGATTATCAATAGCATTTTTATTACAAGCAAAAACACCATGCATAGGCTAAGGGCTCACTTCACATCAAAAAAACAACACTTCCCTTAAGAAATTTGAATCCATTAAAAAAACATCATCAAAATCATATAAGTATCAGATATTTATTTAATACATTCGTTTTAAATCAGCAACTTAATCAAGCCTTACGAATACAAAAAATGGGCATAATAAAACAAAATATAAGTAAAAACCCTAGGAATAAAAGTATAAAAATGAATATTGATTCATAGCAAATACAACACCTTTAAAACAATTGAGCACGGCATTCACTTAATTTATGTTGCACTGCGATAAGATCAAACTGATGTTTTTTTAACCTAGACCAAGAATCAAACTGATATTAGCGCCCATTGTTCTGCATTGCCCCCTTGACCCTTCAAACTACGAGGACACAGACATGCTGATTGCCATTCCCGCCGAAGTGCAGCCCGGTGAATTCCGGGTAGCTGCTACGCCGGAAACAATAAAAAAACTGATTAAAGCTGGACATACCGTCAGAGTAGAAAGTAAGGCGGGCCTACACGCCGCCATTAGTGATGCCGCCTATACCGAGGCCGGCGCAGAAATCGCACTGCACCCCGAGGCACTTTACCAAGGTGCCCAACTTATTCTTAAAGTTCGTGCGCCAGAAGCACATGAACTCGCGCAACTTCCTGATCATGCCGCCATCGTCGCCCTATTTGATATTCATCGCTACGCTCATTTAGACGTGCTCAGCAGCAAAAACATCAGTGCCTACGCCTTGGAGCTAGTGCCGCGTATTACCCGCGCCCAGTCCATGGATGTTTTATCTTCCCAAGCCAATATTGCGGGCTATAGAGCGGTGCTACTGGCCACACAATACTATCCACGCTTTATGCCCATGCTGATGACTGCTGCTGGCACGGTGAAACCAGCACGCGTATTGATTTTGGGTGCGGGTGTAGCTGGCTTACAAGCGATTGCCACGGCCAAACGCCTTGGTGCGATTGTGGAAGTCTTTGATGTGCGCCCAGCCACCCGTGAGCAGGTTGAATCCTTGGGCGGCAAGTTTATTGAAGTGCCGCTAAACGATGCGGAAAAAGCCGCCGCAGAAACCGCTGGTGGTTATGCCCGTGAAATGTCGGAAGATTACAAGCTGCGCCAAAGCGCCCTAATCGACAGCCAAGCCCGTCTGGCCGACATCATTATCAGCACCGCGCAAATCCCAGGTAAAGCCGCGCCGGTATTGATCCCCGCAAATACCGTGCATGGCATGAAAGCAGGCTCGGTGATTATCGATCTGGCTGTGGATAGTGGCGGCAACTGCCCCTTATCCAAGAGTGGCGAGGTGGTGCATAGCGAAAACGGCGTGATTATTGTGGGCCACGGCAATCTGGCTAGCTTGCTGGCGGCGGATGCGTCTGCACTGTATGCCCGCAATATGCTGACTTTCCTCAGCCTTTTGCAAGACGCAGAGGGCGCTTATGCACCGCATATGGAGGATGAAATCATCAAAGCCACGCTGATTAGCCATCAGGGCCAGCCCCTATTTGGCAAAGCGCCTGCGGCCACACACAACGTGACTCAGGCTCAAGCTGCCTGATGTAAACCCTAGCGGCGGGTTTCACTCGCCCAACAAGGAGTAAGCAATGTCTATCGATTCTTTAGCAGCCTCTGCCGTTGCAGACGTCAGCAGCCACGCGCTGGCGGCTGATCCTTTTATTGGCAGCCTGACTATTTTTATTCTGGCTATTTTTGTGGGCTACCACGTTGTTTGGAATGTGACCCCTGCCTTACATACCCCGTTAATGGCCGTAACTAACGCGATTAGCGGCATTATCGTCGTCGGTGCCATGCTGCAAGTGGTGGATATCAATGCGCAGAGCATCAGCGTGACCAGTGTATTGGGTGCAGCAGCTATTTTTCTGGCCAGCATTAATATCTTTGGCGGCTTTTTAGTCACGCAGCGCATGTTGGCGATGTTTAAAAGGAAGGCCAAATAATGCAAAACTTCACCGCCATCCTTTATTTAGTTTCCGCCGTGCTGTTTATTTTGTCGCTCAAAGGCCTGTCTTCCCCCTTATCGGCAAGGCGCGGTAATTTATTCGGCATGCTCGGCATGGCCATTGCCATCGTCACCTCATTTTTTGTGGCCGATAAGCCGGTGATTTGGCTGATTTTAGCCGCCATGTCGGCCGGTGCCGTGGTCGGTGCTTACAAAGCGCGCACTGTTGCCATGACCGCCATGCCAGAGCTGGTTGCAGCCATGCACTCCTTGGTTGGCCTATCTGCGGTGCTGATTGCGATTGCCGCTATTTTTCATCTAGGCGTCAGCCACAGTAGCATTCAAAAAATCGAACTCTTTATTGGCGCATTTATTGGTGCCATCACCTTTAGCGCCTCGGTGATTGCCTACGGCAAGTTATCGGGCAAATTTGGCGCAAGGGCAATTAACTTTAAAGGCCAGCACGGTTTAAATCTGGTGCTCGCCCTAGCCATGCTGGGCTTTGGTGCAATGTATGTGGTGGCGGATAGCCAATCCGCCTTCCTAATGATGGTTGGCATTGCACTTGCACTGGGCGTACTACTGATTATTCCCATTGGTGGCGCAGATATGCCGGTAGTGGTGTCGATGCTCAATTCCTATTCAGGCTGGGCGGCGGCGGGGATTGGTTTTACGCTGAATAATCCGGTACTGATTATTGCCGGGGCTTGCGTTGGCGCATCGGGGGCGATTTTGTCCTACATCATGTGTAAAGCCATGAATCGCTCGATTATCTCGGTGCTCTTAGGTGGTTTTGGTGCGGCGGCGGTAGTGAGCGGGCCAGCTGGCTCAGCGCAAAAAAACTATCGTACTGGCAGCGCAGATGATGCCGCTTTCCTGATGGAAAACGCAGAAAAAGTCATCATCGTACCCGGCTATGGCTTGGCCGTTTCCCGTGCCCAGCATGCTCTGCAAGAGCTGAGTGATTTACTGACCGCACGTGGCGTGGACGTTCGCTACGCCATTCACCCCGTGGCGGGCCGTATGCCGGGGCATATGAATGTGCTGCTGGCCGAAGCCGAAGTGCCCTACGACAAAGTGGTGGAAATGGAGGAAATCAACAGCGAGTTTTCCACCGCCGATGTGGTACTGATTATTGGCGCAAATGATGTGGTTAACCCTGCCGCCAAAAACGATCCAGCCAGCCCAATTTACGGCATGCCGATTTTAGAAGCCTATAAAGCCAAAACGGTGATGGTGGTTAAACGCTCGATGAACGCAGGCTACGCTGGGCTAGATAATGATCTGTTCTATATGGACAGAACCATGATGGTGTTTGGCGACGCTAAAAAGGTCGTTGAGCAGATGTTGCAGGCGGTGCATTAATAGATAGGCCTTACCCTTTTAAGTAATAAGGCCGCCAAACATATTGCTTGGCGGCCCCTTCACTCAAAAATTAACAGTATTATTTCCAACGGCTAGCAATCGTGCCTGTTTGCCCTGTGCTGGTGGTGTAAATAACATCCATATTATTCCCCCCCTTCGCCCTAATCACTAAGCTGCTATTTTTAGCGCCCTTCGCACGTAAATCACCCGATACAGGGTAAATTTTATCTGCGGCGGTCCAAGTAAATTTGGTGTCGGGAACCATGCTGTCAATATTAAAGGTATAGCCTTTATTGGTGGTTAATAGGCCTGCTAATGAGAAGCTATTTTTGCCTAGATTAGCGGTGCCTAAGCCAATGATCTGCGTTGACTTAACGCTGGAAATAGAGGCAGTACCCAGCAGATTAACGACCCGCACGCTGTCTGCGGTATAGCTAGTGGTTTCATTCACATCTTTTTGCCAGTTTCTATCTTGTTTGTAATTAAATACCAATTGATTAGTGGTGACATTGCCAATAGGGCTAGGGGCAATCACAACCACATCCACCCTTGGTGCGCTAAACTTGGTGATCCCAGTGAGTTGATTAAAATTACTATCAAAGCTGAGAGTTTCATCTTCAACCACAGAATCAAATTTATTGCTAATGCTTACGCCAAAAGTGGTTTGTTTAAAGAGATAATTGCTGATTTTTGAATTGCGAACCGTATTCTTCCAGCCACTCCAAAACATATCCCAACTGCTATTTCCTACCAAGCTGACAGAAGATCTATTGCCTGTCGCGGTAACATCTCGCTTATCCCACGTTTCGCTTAAGCTACTAAATTTACCCCAAGCTTGTGTGGTCGTGCCTTGGTATGAGCCATCGGCTTGCCGTGCAAAATCAAAGGTTACACTCGCCCCTGGGCTGCTTAGCGTTTCATCTTGATTTGTTACCACACCAGCAGTATTTTTAATTTGATTAAAGAAACTATTTACAGTGACTTTTCCTTTCAGGCCTTGAATGCTATTAGCATTAACCTGCGCCGTTGTTTCATCCGTGATGTCTTCTCGGTAAATGCTGCTTGAATTATTGCTATTAACCGTTGTTCTATCTTTTTTAGAATAAAGCGTGCCAGCTAGTTTATATACACCGCTATAAGTCACACTACTAAGTGCGCCCATCTCTTCAGAACCCGTTACCGTTTCTGTTCCTACTTTACAAGCGGTATATACCGTTTTTTCCATGTCCCCCGTTTGATCGAGCGAGCCACTTTGATTGGCATCCACCACCGTTACCGTGCGAGATCCACCGTCATTGCAGGCAAAAGTGCCTGCGATTGACAAACCTTTTGCGCCAGCGGCAACACGGCTCACGCCCGCAGCACCCGCCCCAGCCGAAGAGCTGCTCTTAGGAATACTTGCTCCCTGCCCCGAGCTACCATTGCCAAATAAATTGCTATCGGCCAAAAAGCTCAGCATAAAGGCATTGCCATCTGCGGCCATGATCGCTGCGGTTGTAGGCGTCACTTCGCTGAGCACTTCAGTTTGCAACTCAGCAACGCCCCAAGTGGTAGTCGCTTGATTTGTGCTGGCATCGAGGCGCTCAGTCAAATCTGCACCGTAGGCTAAATCGCTAGGTTTGACCGAAACGTCAATTTTATTATTATCTTTAATGTCTTCAACCAACTGCTTCATAAAAGCCAGCGCTGGGTTATTTAATTTATTGTTAAACGCTTGAGCCGCAAAAGCCAAACCAGAAAGCAAGGCACCATAACGCCCAGAAGAACTTGTCGTGAGAGTTGCCAAGCCTTTGGTATCATCAATAAAGGTAGGCAATAGCGTGATATCCGTCATTTTATTGCGTTCTGCTAGCTTGGTATTGAATTCAGTTTTGATGTAATCATTGGCTTCTTGCATGCTGGCGGCGGTTAAAGCGGCTTCGCTACCGGCCTTTTTAATGGCGTATTGATAAGCGGCTTCGGTAAAGGCGTTCGCGCTAAAATTATTTTCTAATTTAGGCAATAAAACACGCAATGTGCTGCTGCCTAAAGACACCCATTCACGGCGGGCTTCATCAAAATATTCGCCATTGGCTTTAGGGGTAAAGATTGCAATAAACGGCCCCGTTTGGGTGCCTGGGAAAACAGAAACCAAGCCAGAAGTGAGATCAGCACTGGCTAACACCTTGCCATCAACCCCAGTAATACTTACCGTTACATTACGCATCATCGACAAGCCACCACCACCACCCACACCACCCGCCGCACTTCCTCCTCCTGCATTACCACCACAACCATTACCACATGCACCACCGCCGCTTTGCATACGAAGCGGCACACTTGTGCTTGTCGTTGTTGTGTCCGCACTAAAATCCCCTCCACCGCCACCACATGCACTTAACACCGCTGCGGCCATAATCGATAATGCTGCTGAAGCTCTCATCATTGACTCTCCAAAAAATTACTTGGCGTAAGTAAGCGTAAGTAGCCAAGTGGGTAAAATAAGTTCTCTGGAGGTTAGTAATGTTTAAGCCATGTTCCAACAGATTAATGATGGGCGGCTTGCTGACTGTACTTTTAAATATTTCATTTTTTTAAGCGCAAAACATTGAAAGAATCACCAATAAAAACTGACAAATACGTTACTAAATTGAAAGTATTTTATGTGTGTGTGGCCTTCAAACGCTGCTCGTCCTGTATCAAAGCTTGGGCGCATCTTCACTTCCCATCCCTATAGATGACGGGCATAGCTGCCTACAAAAACCAGCCTAAGCCTGTGTTTAAATGAAAAAAGTGGCACCACACGATAAAGTGACTAAGCCAAGCTACAGATTGCCCTTAAGTTGATAGAATTGTGGCTCTACCCGTCTTAAATGTTTATTTAGCGCCAAAGGACTCACCGTGCGGCATAAGCTTTACTGGCAGATCTATTTTACCGTTGTCGGTAGCCTCGTTTTATTTGCGCTTCTTGCGGGGCTGCTTTATCAATGGCATGACGATCCGCCACCAAGGCGATTAATTCATGGCTCGGCCAGCCTGCTGGCTGCGGCGCTCCCCCCTACTGAACGCCCGATTGCTGAGCAAGCTGCTGCTTTTACTCAGCTCACTCAAGAATTCGATATTCCTATTAGCCTCTACGCAGCGAACGGAAAAATAATCGCCAGCGTGGGTGAGCCTTTAGAATTAAGGCAGGGTAAACCACGCATTTTCCAATTACGCCTGCCCGACCAGCGCCTGATTCTGGTCGGTCGCCCACCGCATCGTGAAAAAAGCCCTAGATTAATCGCTGGCTTTGCCATGCTGGCAATCGCGATTGCCATTGCAGCGATTCCATTGGCACGTAAGCTCAGTCGCCGCTTAGAAGCACTCGCCAACCAGCTAGATGCCTTGGGTGAAGGGGATTTTTCGGTGAGATTGCCTGTGCACGGCAAAGATGAAGTATCACGTCTATCGATTCACTTTAACCGCGCCGCCGAGCAAATTGCCGAGCTGCTGAACGCGCATAAAAACCTGCTTGCTCACGCTTCTCACGAATTACGCTCACCGCTAACCCGCTTACAAATGGCCGCCACTTTGCTGGGCGATCACGCTCCTGCTCATTTACAGAAAGAGCTGAGCCAAAATATCAGCGAGCTAAATGAGCTGGTCGAAGAAATTCTGCTGATGAGCCGCCTTGATGCAAGGCCAGAAAGCCTGCAAACCCAGCGCCTTGATTTACTTGAACTGTGCCAGATTGAAGCCGCCCCCTACCAGGCCAACGTAGTAGGGCCTCATACCGAGATCGAAGCCGACCCACGGCTCTTAAAGCGCTTAATCCGCAACCTGTTAGAAAATGCCAGTCGCTATGGCGCTGCACCATTCAGCATCCGTATTGAGATTGAAGCCGATTGGGTGCAGTTCTGTGTTTGCGATCAGGGGGAAGGCATTGCCGCCGCTGCGCAAGCGCATTTATTCGAGCCTTTTTACCGTCCTCCCGGCACGCCCGAGGGTAAAGGCGGCCATGGCTTAGGGCTAGCGCTGGTCAAGCGGATTGCCGAGCATCATGGCGGAAACGTTGAATATCAAGCATCTGCTGCCGAAGGGAGTTGTTTTAAGGTTAGTTTAAAAAGAAACGATAAAAGCAATCACGCTTGATGTAAGGCTTACTCTGATCACACCTCAAGCCACTGATACATCACCAAGGTATCCACAAAGCCCAACTGCTTATGCCGATAAGCTTTGGGCACCCTACCCACCACTTCAAAACCTAGCTTTTGCCACAGGGCCACCGCCACGGTATTACTTGAAACCACGGCATTAAATTGCATGGCTTTAAAATTTAAGGCTAAGGCCCGCTGTTTTGAATGCTGACACAGGGCTTTGGCCACGCCTTTACCTCTGGCGGCGCTTGCCACCATATAGCCGCAGTTGCACACATGTGCGCCCGGCCCACTGGCATTGGCTTTAATGTAATAAGAGCCAAGCACAACACTATCTTCTACTAGCGCATAGGTTTCGATAGGCAGTGTGCACCACAGCTCAAACGCCTGTGACTCATTTAAATTGGGATCAAAAGCATAGGTTTCTTCGGCTTGAATAATTTCTGAGAAAATCGGCCAGAATTGGGAAAATAAGGTTTGATTCATTGGGGCAATAATCATTGATTATTTCTCATGCAAATAAATGGGTAGGCGTTTCTTTAAAAACCGATTGCGCTCGTCCGCAATGTTTTTCCACATACACATTGCCAGCTTGGGATGCTCCGCATAAAAAGATTTATTAAAAATCAAAAAATAATCTTTTTTAACAATTTCAGGCTCTAAAGCGCGCATTTTTAAGTTTTTTCTTTGTTCTAGAAATGCCTCGCCCACACTTTTTTGCGTTGCATAAGCATCAATACGCCCCACATTTAATTTGGCAAAGTTATTTTCAACGCCAGGCGCCTCTTCATAGGGAATATTAAGTCTATCCAGATCTTTAATAACCGACCAGCCCGTATTTACCCCCACTTTGCCCTGTAGGCCCGTTAATCCCTTGCCATCCCAAACCAGCTTTGATGCTTGATTTACAAAAAAAGCATAGCTCAGAGTCGTTAAACGTTGGCTATGATCGGGCAATTCATCACGCATAGGATAAACAGCAAAGGCCGCACGCTCCTCTGTATAGGAGAGCATTAAAACGCCTTGAATCAGATTACTTTTTAAAGAATTTAATAATCGCAAAGGAGGATAGCGTTCTATCTTGGGTAAAACACTACAGTGTGTTGCCGCCGCATATACTTGCTCAATTGCAATCCCTGGCAAGGACTGTAATTGCAAACTATCGCCCATAATATAGGGAGGGGAGGACTGCTGATTCACCCCGATACGCAGCGTCATCTCCTGCGCAGCCGCCACCGGCAAGCTTACCAAAAGACTTATACTAAGAAGCTTCACGTTATTCATCTTCCCAGCTTAGCAGCAAAGCACTAATACTCCTTGTTACGAATCACATCAAACTGACAATGTACCTACACACAAGCAAGCTGACACTGCTTATAATCTAGCCTCTGCTCCCCATGGCTCATTTTATGTCTTTGCCGCAATACTGGCGTACTCCCCTTTGCCTTGCTCCCCGACCTATGCAACCTTGGCTAACCGAACGTGGCTCACTGACCGCCATGCTCATGGCGCATTTCCCTAATATCTCGGTGCACATTGTTTTTCAAGGTTGGCAGCAAGCACATTGGGATGAAATAAGCTGCTTAGCTCCAGTAGCCAGCAGGCAAAACATGGCTTGCCGCGAAGTCGTCTTACAAAGTAACACCACACCGCTAGTTTACGCACATAGCATCACCACACCTGCCGCCTTACATAAAGGCTTCCATTTATTTGGCCGCAGTGGCAGCCGCCCGCTAGGTGCCTTGCTATTCGCTGACCCCACCATCCGCCGCTCTGACCTCAGCTGGTGCTGCATAGATCCACGCCACCCACTCTGGCAAAAAGCACAGGCAGCCGTTGGATCATTACCCCAAAGGCTTTGGGCAAGGCGCTCAATATTTTATGCAGGCCACGATAAGCTACTGGTCACTGAAGTATTTTTACCTGCACTGCTAAAGCAATCACTTTCACCTCGCTGACAGCCTATAAACCTTGACGCCAGCGCTTTCCAGCAGCACAGTAAGCGCATATTTTTTGAAGCTGACTCATCCTATGCTATCCCGTCTTCCCGCTTTCGCCCGCCTGATGCGCATCGACAAACCCATCGGCACATTATTACTACTCTGGCCTACGCTATGGGGGCTATGGTTTGCCAGCAATGGCCGCCCCGACCCCCTATTGCTGCTGATTTTTTGCTTAGGCACCTTTTTAATGCGCGCCGCTGGCTGCGTCATCAACGATTATTGCGACCGTGATTTTGATGGCCATGTCGAACGCACCCATGCTCGGCCTTTAGTATCAGGGGAAATCAAGCCCAAGGAAGCGCTATTACTGGCGGCGGCCTTAGCACTTACTGCGTTTTTGCTGGTGCTGCCTTTAAATCGGCTGACGCTATTACTCTCTATACCTGCCGTATTTCTGGCTGGATCTTACCCGCTCACCAAACGTTTTCTAGCCCTGCCACAAGCCTATTTAGGTATCGCCTTTGGCTTTGGCATCCCCATGGCCTTTGCTGCCCAAACCGGTAGCGTGCCCTCTTTTGCTTGGGTCTTACTTCTCGCTAATATTTTATGGACCATCGCTTACGATACCGAATACGCGATGGTCGATCGGCCTGACGATTTAAAAATCGGCATAAAAACCTCGGCCATCACCTTTGGTCGTTTCGACGTGATAGCCATCATGCTCTGCTTCACAGGCTTTATTGCCCTCATGGTGTGGCTAGGGGTAGAGAGCCAACGAGGCTTGATTTACTTTATCTCTCTGCTCATTGCTAGCGGCCTAATTGCACAACAATACGGCAAGATCATGGCCCGTGAGCCAGCAGATTGCTTTAAGGCTTTTTTGAGTAACAACCGAATTGGCGCGGTGATTTTTATCGGGCTGGCGCTAGATTATTGGCTATTAGCATAAGTGTTCCAAACGTCGCCCACGGGCAGATTCCGCAAATAGTCAGCCAGATGAGGTTGACCTGATTTAGCAATATATCGCTTAAACCACTGCTTATTTATTACATCCCAGCCAGTAAAAATCGGCGCTGAGCCTCGATAAAATCATCCAAATGCGAGGCAAATGGCACATGGGCTGCGCCGCTGTGAATAATCAGCTCGGCGTGTGGCAAAGCCTCTGCCAGCCACTCTCCTGCGCCCAGCGGGGTAAGCGTATCGCGGTTGCCAAATTGTAGTAATACGGGGCAGGTCAGCTGGTTTATTTGCTCACGTAAATCGGTATCGCGCAAAATCGCCAAGCCTTCTTGCAAGGCGGCTAAGCTAGGCTCGCCGTGTAGAAATAATTCCTGACTTAACGTTTTAGCCAAGGCCCGTGCCTCTGCACCGCCTTGTACTTGCAGGCTGATAAAACGCTTGAGCGTGCCTTGCCAATCTGCAGCTAGGCTAGCGGCAAACTGGCTCATGGTGGCTGGGGCCATGGCAGGCTGCCAATCTTCCCTTTGCATAAAGCACGGCGTGGATGACACAAGGGTGAGCGAGCGGATTTTCTCCTCCTGTAATAAGGCCCAGCGGCTAGCTACCGCGCCTCCCAAAGACCAGCCCACTACTTGCACCGGCCTGAAAAAAGCCGCATCCAGCGCGTGCACCATCTGCTCTAGCGATAAAGGCTGGCTACTCGTGCTTTTGCCGTGGCCGGGCAAATCCACCAGATGCAGGCAAAAATCATCGCTCAGAGCGTCGGCCACGCCGCGCCAAACCGTGCTATTCATCGCCCAGCCGTGCAGCAGCACCACATCCGGCCCACGGCCTATTGATTCAATATGTAAAAAATTGCTAGTCATACTTACTAGAACCCTTCATAAAAACAACAATTTTCCAAATACTTAAAAATTAAATACGGCTTTATGCTTCGTAGTGCCAGTAAAACCATATGCGCTAACCACAATACAAAAAGACCTTTTTAGTGCCTTCGGCACATTGATTTTGGAGCGGTAGCCACCGCGGGGCCTTCCTTTCTTGCTTCGCCAAGAAACGAAGCCAAGCCACAAACTCAAAGCACGAAGGCCCCTGCGCTGCGGACAATCGAGTCGGCGGCAGGCGGGATTGGCTGGATCCTCCTTCCCAAGCGAAACCCCGCCCCGTTTGTTCCTCGCTTCGGCGTGTTTCAAGGGGGATATAAGCCCCGTATCGAGAGCCTAGTCATGCTCTTTTTTCTTTGTTTGCTACTTAACAAATTGCTTAGCGCTTATGAGATTTCACCCGCCCTACAGCAACGCTTTTAATTCACGAATCAAAGCAGCGATATCGTCATCGGAATGCGCTGCCGATAAAGTAATACGTAAACGTGGAGTGGGCACGGTAGGTGGACGAATTGCGCCTACCCAGATGCCACGCTCAAATAGCGCTTTGGCGATGCGAATAGTGGCGTCATTATCCGGCAGCAAGACCAGTTGAATCGCCGTATTGGAATCGAGCAAGTCACAACTATCTTTTAAACCCGCTCTAAGCGCCGCGATATGCTCGGCCAAACGCTGCCGCCTCCAAGGTTCGGCCTCAATTAAATCAAGGCTGGCCTGCATGGCGCAGGATAAAAGTGGCGGCATGGCGGTGGTGTATACATAGCTGTGTGCGGTGTTGAGCAGCCAATCGCATAAGACTTGCTCGCCAGCGACAAAGGCCCCCGATACGCCAGCGGCCTTGCCTAAGGTGGCCATATAAATAATGCGCTTTGAGGCTAAACCAAACTCTGCCAGCGTGCCTCGCCCTTCCCCCAATACACCAAAGCCATGTGCATCGTCCAAAAATAGCCAGGCATCGTATTGCTCGGCGAGGGCCAAGAGCGCCGCCACCGGTGCAATATCACCATCCATGCTAAATACAGCGTCGGCCACAATCAGCTTACGTGGCGCGGTACTGGCCGCTAGCAAGCGCTCCAACGCCGCCATATCCTGATGCGGATAGCGCTTAAAATCGGCCCGAGATAAAGCAACGGCGTCATTCAAAGAGGCATGATTAAGCTTATCGGCAAACACCGCATCGCCGCGCCCCATCAGTGCGGTAATCACCGCCAAATTGGCCATATAACCCGTCGAAAAACCCAGCGCGGCAGGCATGCCGACAAACTCAGCCAGCCTGTCTTCCAGCGCTTGGTGTGGGCCAAAATGCCCAGCCAGCAAATGCGCCGCGCCGCTACCCACGCCCCAATCTGCCGCGCCTTGCTGCGCCGCTTGCACTAGCTGCGGGTGATTCGCCAGCCCCAGATAATCGTTGCTACAAAAATTAATCAGCGATCGCCCACCAAGCTGAATATGCGCACCTTGCGGGCTATCGATCTGACGACGGCTACGCAGCAAGCCCGCTTGCTGGCGCTCGGCAAGCTTGGCGGCAAATTGGGAAAAAGGCATGGGGAGGTCCGGCGGGGAAAGGGCTAATTCTAACATTACTAGACCCCCAACCCTCTCTTGAAAGCTCGATGCCACTGTTTCAGAAGGTGCACAGCGACGAGCCGAAGAGCGGTGCGCTAGAAAAACGACTTGCACACCCTATAAACGAGGAAAACTGCGGGTCTCACCCGCCCTACGATCATTTGATGTTTGTGGTGTGAGGCCAAATTATAACGTTGAGCGAGAATAACGAAATATTGGAAAGTGAATATGAAGTATGTCCTTCTATAAAACGACAGCTACTCGATAGCCAAACTTTTAACCTGCCATGCAGATCGATCGTAATAGGGCTTAGTTTGTAGCTCTGGCTTACTGTCGTAAGGGTAGACAATAAATAAGGGCCCTTTGGTGCGAACAGGGATGGCTAGGCCATTCATTTTGTGCGCCAAAATCATATTAAATTTATGCACATCATCAAAGGGAATAACGGTTTTGTAATCATTCAGTGTCACCGCCTTCATCACGCTGCCTTTGGCCTTAGCAGCGGCCAGCACATCACGTAAGTAGGGGCCGGTAAATTTGATAGGCAGGGTTTCCCAAGGCGTTTTAGTACTAAAACTTTGCTGCGGTAGCTTTTCTAACATGGCCAGATCAAATACGGCGGTATCAGCCACATTTTTCTCGGCCACTTTGCCGCTAATGGTCAGAATCACCTTGCCACTGGGCAATTCCAGCGCTAGCGCTGGCCATGCAGACAGCAAGGCCAACGCAAGATATAAGCGGTAAATAGGCATAAGCAGACCTCGCATCATTCAAGTATTCATCCCTGCCGATTTTTTAGCTAAGCTTAGGGTATTGATCGGCTCTTCCTTTATAGCGAGTAATTTCTCGATCGCTGCCACATCAACTTCATCTATTTGATCTTTACACATAAATTTCTCGGCGAAGGCTAGCCACAGTTTGCTGCGTAAGAAATAAAGAAATAGCTCGGTGTCGATATGCTGATCTTTGGCCATAAAAGCCATAATTTTGAGTGATTCGGTGAGTGTTTTCGGGGCTTTATAAGGGCGATCGGTGGCGGTGAGCGCTTCAAACACATCGGCCAGCGCCATCACCCTGTCCGCAGTGCTGAGCTGATCGGCCGATAGTCGACGTGGATAGCCCTTGCCATCTAGTTTTTCATGGTGGGTGGCGGCGATTTCCGGCACTCTGGCTAGCTGAGCAGGCCAAGGCAGGCCACGTAACATGATCAGTGTTTGCACAATATGGTCGTTAATTTTAAAGCGGTCTTCTTCAGTTAGCGTGCCGCGCCGAATAGACAAGTTGTAAACCTCGCCCATATTTTGCGCATGCTTGGGCAACTCCATATCAAAGCCATGCAAATTATTTGGGTCGCCCTTTTCTACTGCAGGCTTACGCTCGCCCCAAGCCACGATATGGTCGCTACGATCTGCGAGCAGTTGCTCGGCAATGGGCAATCTTTCGGCAACATAATTACCCAGCCTGCGATTCTCGTCAGCAGAGAGGCCCAGTTGCTTATCAAAATATCGCAACCATGTTTTCTTGCTTATTTGTTGCAGCCTAAGGATATCTGCATCGGCCATAAATTCGCCGCCTACATTACAGCGGGCCACAAATGAAAAATCGTCTTGTAAGGCGGCTTGACGCAATTTAAGCTCAACCAGTAAGGCGGTTTCCTCACCGCCAAACGCCACCGCCCGCCAGTGATCCAGCTCTAAATCGCGCCACATCACCTCAAAACGCATCCGCACTTCATGGATACGGTTGTAAATAGTTTCAAGCTTGGTGGCTTTATCGATGATGTGTTCAGGGCTAATTACCTTGCCGCAATCATGTAGCCAAGCGCCTAGGTGAAATTCATAGCGCTGATCTTCGTTCATATTAAAGCTGGCATAAGGCCCGCTCTCTTCTTGGCCCATTTGATCGACCAGCATGCCAGCTAGCTCCGGCACCCGCTCGCAGTGGCCACCGGTATAGGGGCTTTTGGCATCAATCGCATCGGCCATCAAGCGGATCACGGCATCCAGTAGTTTTTTTTGCGCTTCAATCAGCTGACGCGTTTCAATGGATACGGCCAGCATGCCAGACAGCTTATGCACAAACTCCATAAAAGCTGGGTCAGCATGCCTAACATCATCCTGATACTGCAAGATAAGCATCCCTTCTGGCTGCCCGCTGCGGCCACGTAGCTCAATCTGCATCTCGATCAGGCCGCTCGCCACTTTATGAATCACCGGCGAGCTCTGCTGCCGATCAATATGTACAAAGCCCGCCTCTGTATGGCCAAACAAGGGGCCCACAGCCACGGCGCGCTCCATTTTAGCGCTGCTGTGGTTCAGTAAATACACCACTCCAGCCTCGCAACGCGTGGCCATGAGCAGCTGCTTTAGCACATTGTCCAGCATGTGCTCCACCTTAGGCTCGGTGGCCATATCCTGACTAATCTGCAAAAAAGTCTGGATGGTTTGGCTCATATCACTGAGCACGCTGGATAAGTCATTCACCTCTTGCACCATGGTGTGCTTACGCTGATTGAGGCTGAAATCAAAACAGCGCATACGCTGCGCCTGTAATGTAAGCTGATCCATGCTCTTGCCGATTTTTGCCCCTGCCAGCCAGCCCAAGGGCATCAGCAATAAAGACAACAACACCACCGCTACAATCAGATGAAATAATTTGCCGCGTAGCTCGCCCAAGAGATCATTGCTAGGCAGGGCCACCAGTAAGCGCATTCCTTCTGACTGCCACACATCAAAAGGCAAAACCACCCCCAGCCACTCTTCGCCATTGACTTCATAAGTGGCCACCTTGCCCTTCTCAGGAGCCAATACACTTAAGCGGCTGAGGCTGGCAACCCCCAAGCCATCCACACTACTAAATTCAACCTTGTCAGCGCCTTTAGTCAGCACTTTTTTCATATCCGGATAAGCCAATACTCGCCCCTGCCCATTCACAAGAGCCAACTGGGTATTGGGTGATATTTTGAGGTCTTCAAGGCTACTCGCCAGATCATCTAACACCATATCAATGCCAAAAATAGCTTTACCATTTTGGCTGCTTTGGCTTAGCGTGACGCCAATTTGCTGGCTAGCAAAGAAAATATACGGCTCAGATAGCACCGAAGCCGAGGTGCGGCCAGAGGCCTGATACCAAGGCCGAGTACGGGGATCATAGCGATATTCCGGCACGCTTCTGCGCTCTAATAAGTCATAACTCGCGTCAAAAAATAGGTACTCACTTTTTAACTGCCAGTCAGGCAAAACCTGCACTGACTGCAGCAAAAAATTAGCCATAGGCGGTGCCTTAAATTTAGTACGGATATCCGCGCGATCTAAGGGGCGCACCAGCATAAAAGAGCCATCGCTATAGCCCACATAAACGGAAGAAAATAACACATTCGTGCTCAGCACTTCGGCCAAGGTAGTCAGCCGATGCACACGCTCTTCTAGCGTGGAGGCGTTGGCGATAGGATCATCGACCAACATGCGCAGCGTTGCCTGAGCGGGCTCTAACATACGCCGTGATTTTTCAGTAATCAGCTGGCCCGCATCTCTTGCTGTTCTAGATGCCGTGTCCAGCAGCGTTGCCCGCGCGCCGCTCCAGCCTATGCCGATCACCGCTATGGCCACCGCTAACATACACAGCACCACCACCGTAGCGATGGAAAGCTTCATTGACCAGCTTGCCCTAAGCTCTGCGGGTAAAAACGTCGGCCCATCGCTCATAAATCTTTCCCTTCAATGGAAGAAAGACAAGCCGCTCTTATCTGCGCTAGCGATCTGAGAAGCTGAGGCAGATTTAGATTTAAGCGCAGTTTGTTTTCATACCCGCACTCAAGCATGTCTCCTCACGGCCTAGCGATCCCAAGTACTATTGCTTGCACTCGGCTTATCCTTTTAATGCTAGACCATTACTTTCTATATTTACAATTTAAAACAATGAATTTTGTAATTTTTAATTAAAGTTTAAAAAAGAAAAAACAGGATGTTTTATGGTTTGACCTGTTGATTACTTACATAAACAGAGCAAACCATGCATTGATTGGCGAAGTCGGCGTTTATAAGGGTGTACAAGGACAAAGTCGGGCCGCAGAGAGGCGGTGCGCAACGACTTGCACAGTTGATACAAAACCAACAATGTATTAACCATGAGTTGCTAGGATAGAGGCGCTACTCAGCAAAAATACAATATTCAATAATCGCTGCAAGACAATAATTTAACTCATTACAGATATCTTAGGGCGGGTAAAAACCGCGAGTTTATTCCGCATTGCTCGCGGGTTCCCCCACCCTATAAATTCAAAAATCGAGCACCACTCTCAAGCAATCCATTTGCACAGGGCTTATAGAACAAGAGGCATCGTCAGGATGATTTATTAGCAATAAAATAAATTATCACTCCCTATTAAGATATAAAAACAACCATTTTTATTCAATTCAAGCAATTACTTGTTTTTATCTATCATCTGCAAATTTCTTTGCTAAGGTGATCTGGCACAGCAACCCGTCTATTTTTCAACATTATCTTTTTATTGCGGTTCTTTTTAACGCAATAGAGGGCTGTGCTTGACGTTTTATTCCTTT
>JAPLQI010000066.1 GCA_026399755.1 Pseudomonadota bacterium | reverse complement strand
AAAAGGCGAAAACACCGTTGGAGCGCCAATCAACGGTAGATTAGGCGCGCCCATAATGCGTAAATTAATCGAATAAAGGCCAATCATCACCAAGATGCTGGCAAGCAATTGCAAGATATTCAGCCGCACATTCAGCCACGCCGTCAGCCAACCCGAAGCCGCCCCAGCTAGCACCGCCATTGCACAGGCAAACCAAGGATCATGACCACCCGCAATTAAAGTGGCCGCCACCGCGCCACCCAAGGGGAAGCTGCCATCGGCAGTTAAATCGGGGAAATTCAGCAGGCGAAAAGAAATCAGCACCCCAAGCGCCACCAGCGCAAAGATCAAACCAATTTCCAATGCGCCCATTAAGGCAATGGGAGTCATAAGTATTCCAAGGGTGAACAACATTACAAAAGGTCTGTAGACACAGAGCTACATGAGAACACAGAGATCACAGAGGAAAACAAGGTCTAGCTTTGTACTTCTCTGTGTGCTCCGTGTCCTCTGGGTTCTCTGTGTCTACAGACCTTTTTTTGATTAATACAAAAGAGCTTACTTCACTACTTCTTTAGCTTCTTTTAGCAGTGCAGCAGACAGCGTTACGCCTTGCTTCTTGGCGGCACCGGCATTCACCATCAGCTCTTGCTTAGCGCCCACTTCAGGTGCGATATCTCCGGCTTTTTCGCCTTTCAGAATACGCACGACCATTTTGCCGGTTTGGCGGCCTAAGTCGTAATAGCTCATGCCCATTGCCGCAATCGCACCGCGTTTAACCAAGCTGGCATCGCCCGAGATCAAAGGAATCTGCGCTTGCTGTGCCACGCCCACTAAAGATTCATAGCTAGACACCACGTTATTGTCGGTATTGGTGTAAATCGCATCCACCTTGCCCACTAAGCTTTTAGCCGCAGTCGAGATATCCACAGTGCGCGCTGCTGGCGCTTCTACCAGCGTCATGCCGCGTTTTGCCAATTCAGCTTTCAATTCTTTGGCCACGATAGTCGAATTCACTTCACCTGGGCTATACACCATGCCGATACGCTTGGCTGTGGGTTTTACTTTGAGAATTAAATCGATCTGTGGGGATAATTGCAGCATATCGGATACGCCGGTTACATTATCGTTACCCGTCTTCCAGCTTTTAACCAATTTAGCCGCCACCGGATCGGTTACTGCCGTAAACACCACCGGAATCGTGCGCGTTGCAGCCACCACAGCTTGAGCACTTGGTGTAGCAATCGCCACGATCACATCGGGCTGATCGCCTACAAACTTACGCGCAATTTGTGCAGCCGTTGCGGTATTGCCTTGAGCACTTTGGAATTGATATTTAATTTGCTTTCCCGGCTCAAAGCCAGCCGCTTTCAATTCATCTTCTACGCCTTTGCGTGCAGCATCCAACGCAGGGTGATCAACAATCGCCGTGACAGCGACTGATTTCATTTCTGCAGCGCCCGCAGTAAACGACAAGCTAACAAGTGCAGCTAAAAGAGTAGGTTTAAATAATTTAAGCATCAGGCCAATCCTTATTTCAATGGGGCTTGCAAGGGAGGATGTACGGAGCAATTTAATAAAAATAATAAATAGTGCTTTGCGCGTATGAAACAATCGTTTTATTTTTCAATTTAATGACAAACAAATAGCAAGACTTCTGCTTTAGTTAACAAACCTTAGGAAATAAAATACCTATGCAGATAGACGCATACCGCGCCGTTGCATCAAAGATAATAGAGGCAAGTAGCCTACAGATACAAAGCGGGGATATCCCTAATAGAGCGTCTTTATGCTAATCCCAATTCATTCCTATACCCGTAAAAGCCGCTGTGGATAACTTTGTGGGTAAGATGCAAATTAAAGACGAATTAAGGCGACTCAAATTGCAAAATATGGGCTTATAAATAGCAAGGAAACAAGGCTAAGAGTCAAGCCTAATGCCATTTAGCAAGTAAAATAAGGAAGAAAATAATAGGCGTAGAATCAAGCCACATACACATTAGCTGCCTGTGTGTAAAGACCCGAAGCACGCATTGATTTGCCGCAAAAAGATCACATCTAATGTGTCATCAGTGCGACAAGTTTGAATATGTTTTAAAGAAACAGAGAGTTATCAAGAAAGTTGAACATCAGCTTAGTTCATGGCACAACATATTCCATATAAATATTTGCACGGCAAGCTGTAAGCTGAAGAACGGTCTTCGTCCCCCCAAAGCAATTCCTTTTGCATACTTTAGGGCAAAAATTAAGGCGAAAAAGCTTCTGCTTTTTCGCCTTAATATGATCAGCATGATCAGCGCCGCCAAAATAGCCAGCGCGTATTCACGGCTTACAACACATAGCGCGCCAAATCTTCATCTGCCGCAATGCCACCTAATTTGCTACTCACAAATTCTGCATCCACCACAATCTTGCCGCTTTTTGCATCAAAGGAAATCTCCTCTAGCAAGCGCTCCATCACGGTGTATAAACGACGCGCACCGATATTCTCGGTGCTCTCATTCACCTGCCAAGCAATCTCGGCCATACGCTTTACACCGGCATCGGTGAAATCCAGCTCCACGCCTTCAGTACCTAGCAAGGCTTGATACTGCTTTACAAGGCAGGCATCGGTACCGGTCAGAATGCTGGCAAAATCGCCCACAGTCAGCGAATTGAGCTCTACCCGTATCGGAAAACGTCCTTGCAGTTCAGGAATTAAATCTGAAGGCTTGGCTAAGTGGAAGGCGCCGCTGGCAATAAACAGAATATGGTCGGTTTTCACCATGCCATATTTAGTCGTAACCGTTGTGCCCTCTACCAGCGGTAGCAAATCACGTTGCACCCCTTGGCGGCTGACTTCGCCACTGCCTGCCTCGGCACGGCTGGTGACTTTATCAATCTCATCAATAAACACAATGCCGTTTTGCTCAACCGCTTGCAGTGCTTCGGTTTTAGCGTCTTCTTCATTGACTAGCTTGCCCGCTTCTTCCTCGGTCAGCAGCTTCATCGCCTCGGCCACTTTCAGCTTTTGCGCTTTCTTTTTATCTGAGAACGCGCCTTTAAACATTTGCTGGATCTGGCTAGAGAAGTCTTCCATCCCCGGCGGGCTCATCACTTCCATCGTTGGCACGCTCGCTGCCACTTCGATTTCTATTTCTTTATCATCAAATTTGCCTTCACGCAGCATTTTGCGGAATTTTTGGCGTGTATCTGATTCATCATTGCCACCCGGTGGCAAGAGCACATCCAATACACGCTCTTCAGCGGCGTCAGTTGCACGGGCACGATTGCGGCTAATGGCTTTATCACGCACTTGCTTGACGGCAACCTCAACTAAATCGCGAATAATGCTGTCTACATCTTTACCGACATAGCCCACTTCAGTGAATTTGGTCGCCTCTACTTTAATAAAGGGCGCGTCAGATAATTTGGCAAGGCGACGGGCAATTTCAGTCTTACCCACGCCAGTAGGCCCTATCATCAGGATATTTTTTGGGGTAATTTCGCTACGCAGCGGTTCTGCCACCTGCTGCCTGCGCCAACGATTACGCAGCGCAATCGCTACCGATTTCTTGGCTGCAGCTTGGCCAACAATATGCTTATCTAGCTCGTGAACGATTTCTTGCGGAGTCATATGGCTCATGATCAATCCTTAACAATATTATAAAGGGCAGATGGCGGCACAGGCGCTAAATTTAAAGACTGATAGACAGATATTTCAATGTTTCTTGCCTAATTATCCCCCAGCAAGAACTCGCAATTAATATGTAAAAATGTGCGCACATGCATACAAATCAAGTCGATAAGTTCTACACTAGCAATATATGAGCCTTACGCAGAGAGAAATATGAGCAATAGCGTAGATGATGATTGGCTAGATGAAGATAGTATTGATGATGCCGCTGCCCACGATCATAGACCAGAGTGCTGGACCATTTTGGTGGTCGATGATGAGCCTGATATTCATCATGTCACACGGCTAGCACTCGCTAATATCGAATTCTTAGGTAAGCGTTTAGAAATACTCTCTTGTTACTCTGGCGCAGAAAGCTTGGCCTTGCTCAGTACCCGCCACGATATCGCCTTAGTATTACTTGATGTCGTGATGGAGCAAGAAGACTCCGGCCTGCAAGTGGCTCATGCCATCCGCGAAACCCTAGGCAATCACCAGATCCGCATTATTTTACGCACAGGCCAGCCCGGCGTTGCCCCAGAGCGGCGGGTCATTGAAAGCTACGATATTAATGATTACAAAGCCAAAACCGAGCTGACCCGCGATAAACTTTACACCGCAATCTTGGGCACTTTGCGCTCGTATAAAGACATTATGCAGATCGAGCATCAGCGCCAAATGCTAGCGGCTAATCGCCGTGGTTTAATTAAAGTCATTGAAGCCTCGGCCAGTATTTTTAAACAACAATCTATTCAGCAATTTGCTCAAGGCGTGCTAGAGCAATTGCAATCGCTACTGTTTTTTGAGCAAGAAGCTTTATATGTCATTGTGCAAGGCGGAATGGCAGCCCTATCACAAGATGGCGGTGTTCAAGTTATGTATGCCACTGGTGGCTATCAGGCGCTTTGTGGCAAAAAGCTAGAAGTCGCCCAGCTCTCCCAATTTGATGCCTCAATCAAACAAGCAATGCAGGAAAGCCACAGCGTCTACGCTCCCGATCATTTTGTCGGCTTTTTTCATACCGAACGCGGGCCAGTTAATTTGCTGATTATCGACGGCCCTGTGGCTCTATCGAATCCAGATAAAGAACTGATCGAATTATTCTGCCGAAATGTCAGCATCGCTTTTGAAAATCTAATGATGAATAAAGAAATTCAAACGCTACGTGGGGTGGAATGAACCGCTTATAGCGGGTGCAGCTTAGCTAGATACTGCAGCACAATAACAAGCATTGAATCATCGTAGGGCGGGTGCAACCCGCGTATTTCTTTGCACTGCTCGCGGGTTGCACCCGCCCTACAAAAAATAAAACTCATGATCTTAGCCTAAGCGGATGAGAGATAAGCCTGCTAGCCCAGCCTACCATTGCAGGCACAAGCTAACTGAGCTAATCCCCCTTCAGCAAAATAAATCGCTCCGATTTGCTACTGCCTGCTTTTGCAAAGCCCCAAGCCCACACTTTCAACGGTAGAATCATCCATTCCCTCTCACCAACCCGTCTAAAGCTATGTCGAAAGATTATCTGGAAAGTATTATCAAAGCCCGTGTCTACGATGTGGCTATTGAATCACCTCTCGAATTTGCCCCTAATCTATCGCGCCGCATTGGCAATAAAGTGCTGTTTAAGCGCGAAGATATGCAGCCCGTGTTCTCGTTTAAAATTCGCGGCGCGTATAACAAGATGGTGAAGCTAACGCACGCCGAACTAGAGCGCGGCGTGGTTGCGGCCTCTGCGGGCAACCATGCGCAAGGCGTGGCAATGGCGGCACAATACTTAAAATGCCGCGCCACTATTGTGATGCCAACCACCGCTCCCCGCATCAAGGTAGACGCCGTTACTCGCCGTGGAGCAGAGGCGGTGCTCATTGGTGATTCTTACTCCGATTGCTATCAGCACGCGCTTAATTTATCCGAGCAAACCGGCGCTACGCTGATTCACCCTTTTGATGATCCTGATGTGATTGCTGGCCAAGGCACGGTTGCGATGGAGATTTTGCGCCAATACCCCGATCATATAGACGCGATTTTTGTTCCCGTTGGCGGTGGTGGCTTATTGGCGGGGATGGCGGCCTATATCAAACGCCTGCGCCCAGAAATTAAAATCATTGGCGTAGAGCCCACTGACGCCAACGCCATGTATTTAAGCCTGAAACTAGGCGAGCGCATTACCCTGCCGCAAGTTGGCATCTTTGCCGATGGCGTAGCAGTGAAGCAAGTTGGGGAAGAGACTTTCCGACTGTGTCGCCAATTTGTCGACGATGTGATTCTGGTCGATACCGATGCCATGTGCGCGGCGATTAAAGATGTATTCGAAGACAATCGCTCGATTCTAGAGCCTGCCGGTGCGCTAGCCATTGCTGGCCTTAAAGCTTGGGCCAAACGTGAAGGCAAACAAGACGCCACGCTGATCGCCGTAGCATCTGGCGCAAATATGAATTTTGACCGCCTGCGCTATATCGCCGAGCAAGCCGAAATGGGCGAGCAGCGCGAAGCGATTGTGGCCGTGACGATTCCTGAGCAGCCGGGCTCTTTCCGCACTTTCTGTCAGCTGATTGGTGCGCGCAATATCACCGAATTTAACTACCGCTATTCCAGCAGCACCGAAGCGCACGTGTTTGTTGGCCTATCTATTAACGATCGCAGTGAAGTGATTGAACTGATTGGTGAGCTAGCTACCGCAAAAATCGCCGCAGTCGATCTCACGGATAACGAGCTAGCCAAGCTGCATATCCGCCATTTAGTGGGCGGCAAAGCGCCCAATGTGCAAAACGAGCGGCTGATGCGCTTTGAATTTCCAGAACGCCCCGGCGCCCTGCTGAACTTCTTGAATGGCATGAGTGGCGAGTGGAATATCAGCCTCTTCCATTACCGCAACCACGGTGCAGATTACGGCCGCATTTTGGTTGGTATCCAAGTGCCGCCACAAGACGACGACGCCTTCGACGCCTTCCTGAAAAAACTGGGCTATATGCACTGGGATGAAAGCGATAACCCCGCTTATGCACTGTTTTTGAGTGCTTAAAAAAAACGGCCATCAATGATGGCCGTTTTTTTATGCATTAATCGCGGGTTACAGAGCGCGATCGACAACAATTAAATCAGATTACGCGCAGCTTCAATCACGATATCTACCGCAGTATGCTCAGCCAGCTTCATGGCTTCAGCATCTGGGATTTCTTGCTGGGTGCGGTTTACGATCACACCAGCCACCATACCTGCACGCCAGCCTTGAGTCGCGCACATGGTCAGCAGAGTTGCGGATTCCATTTCGTAGTTCATCACGCCCATCGCCTGCCATTCTTTCATCGAACCTTGCAAGCTGCTCAGGACACGACCGCTGCAAGTATCGTAACGCTCTTGGCCTGGGTAGAAGGTGTCTGATGAAGCGGTTACACCGATATGCAGTGGTTTACCGGCTTTTTTAGCCGCGTTAACCAGCGCAGTAGTGCAGTCAAAATCTGCTACAGCGGGGAAGCTCATCGGTGCAAAGTGCAAACTTGCGCCATCCAAACGAACAGAACCGGTAGTGACCAGCACATCACCCACATTGATATGCGATTGAATCGCACCGGTTGTACCCACGCGCAAGAAGGTGTTGATCCCCAGCTGAGCAAGCTCTTCTACCGCAATCGAAGTAGAAGGACCGCCAATACCGGTAGAGCAAATCACAATCGGCTTGCCATCAAGTTCAGCAAGGTACGTTGTAAATTCACGATGGCTGGCCAGCAACTTGGCATTGCCCATTTTTTCAGCAATACGCTGAACACGAGCAGGGTCACCCGGCACAATCGCAAGAGTGGCACCGGCTAAATCGCTTTTAGCGAGACCTAAATGGAAAACTTCAGATTTAGACATGAGAGTCCTTCAATTTGAAAAAAAACGAACCCAAACCTTGAACCACGGAGAACACGGAGGGCCACGGAGAAAACCAATCATTTCCTCGTATCACCTCGTCTTCTCAGAAATTCCACGTTTTGTAGTTTGAGTTTAAATTTAAGCTCTAATCGTAGGGCGGGTGAAACCCGCCGCTGTTTCACCACAAAACTTGGCGGGTTGCACCCATCCTACGATTTTGCATCCGATTGGATATTTAAAGCGCGGGTGTATCTTTTGGGTCGAGGTAGAAAGCACCCGGCAGCAGATCGCCTGCGGTGGTGATTTCCATATCGTCTTTCATATTGCCCAAAATCACCGGCAGCGCAGGTGTACCGATTTCTATCATCACCTGACGGCAAGCACCGCAAGGTGCGATCGGGCCGGGGGTATCACCCACGACAGCAATGGCAGAAAAATCACCCGGCTTATAGCCATTAGCAACGGCGCTAAACAGCACCGTGCGCTCTGCGCAATTGCACAGGCCATAAGAAGCGTTTTCTACATTGCAGCCGTGAAACACGCGGCCGTCTTTAGTAATGAGCGCAGCACCAACTAAAAAGCGCGAATACGGCGCATAGGCCGAAGTACGGGCAATACGGGCTTGATCGAGTAATTCTTTTGCATCGAGTTCTTCACGAGTCATCATCATCTCCAAAGCATTTCAACCCCGCTTGCGGGGAAAACCAACCCCATAAGAAACAAAGAAAAACATATTGTTTCTTATGGAAAATCACTCTAAAAAGGCTTTCCCAACGGGGAAAGAAGAAAGATTGAACCAGTTAGCCAAGCTCTGACCCACGTCAGCGAAAGATTCGCGAATACCAAGGCTGCCAGCCGGAACGCACTTGCCGTAGACCAACACCGGCACATGCTCACGAGTGTGCTCGGTGCCCGGCCAAGTTGGATCGCAGCCGTGATCGGCCGAGATAATCAGAATGTCGTCATCTTTAAGCAGGGCCAGCATTTCTGGCAGGCGCTTATCGAATAATTCCAAGCCACGGGCGTAGCCCGCTACATCGCGGCGGTGGCCAAATTTCTCGTCGAAATCAACAAAATTGGTCATCACAATGCTGTTGTCAGGTGCTTCTTCTGTTGCTTTTAGCGTGGCATCCCACAGCGCAGTTAAGCCGCTGGCTTTAATACCCTTAGTAATGCCGCAATGCGCGTAAATATCAGCGATTTTGCCGATAGAAACCACCGTGCCACCTGCATCAGTCAGCTTTTCCAAGACTGTTTTAGCTGGCGGTGCAACGGCGTAATCATGGCGATTGCCGGTGCGGGCGTAAGTGGCTGGTGTTTCGCCATCAAATGGTCGAGCAATCACGCGGCAAATATTGTATTGCAACATTTCTTCGTGAGCGATTTGGCACAGCTCGTACAGCTTTTCCAAGCCAAAGCTTCCTTCATGCGCCGCAATCTGGAATACCGAATCGGCCGAGGTATAAAAGATGGGCTTGCCGGTAGCGCGGTGCTCATCACCCAGCTTGGCAATGATATCGGTGCCAGAAGCGTGGCAATTGCCCAAATAACCGGGCAGGCCTGCACGTTTTACCAAGGTTTCCAGTAATTCTGGCGGGAAGGTATCGGTTTTTTTTGTGAAATAGCCCCAGTCAAACAACACCGGCACACCGGCTAATTCCCAGTGACCAGATGGCGTGTCTTTACCAGAAGAAATCTCAAAAGCTGCGCCATAAGCGGCAGTCGGCTTGATCGTAGCGGATAAACCAGCGGGTACTTTGCCGCTGGCTAAGCCACAAGCCAGCCCCATTCCCAACTCTTCAAGATGAGGAATTTTCAACGGGCCACTGCGATCAATATCGGCCTCACCATTAAAACAGCGCTCAGCAATATGGCCGAGGGTGTTGGAGCCTACATCACCAAACTTATCTGCATCGGGTGCAGCGCCTACACCGAGTGAATCCATAATCAGGAAGATGGCACGCATGGGTGACTCCTTAGGGCGGGTGTTTACCCGCCAAAATAATACTATTAATAAATAATTGGATTGCTAGCCACGGCAACTAAGCCGTATGTAAACGCAGCCTGTATTTCTTGCACCGCCAGCTCTGCCGCCTGTGCGTTTTGTGCATGCACAATCGCCAATGGCTCGCCTGCCCTTACTTCTTGGCCTAGGCCAGCAATTTGGGTAATACCTACCGCGTAATCGAGTGCATCACCCGGCTTACGGCGGCCACCACCTAGGCTGACTACGGCCATGCCTAGCGCACGGGTATCTATAGCCACAATAAAACCATTTTGCGCCGCTGGCACCGCAATTTGTAGCGCGGCCTGTGGCAGATATTGCTCTGGCTTTTCAATAAAATCAGTAGGCCCGCCAAGGCTGGCGATCATACGGCCAAATATTTCCGCTGCACGGCCGCTATTAAGGGCCGCCATAAGCTTGCTTTCTGCCTCGGCCACATTGGCCGCCAATTTACCCAGCACCAGCATTTCGCTGCACAGCGCCATGGTTACCTGATGCAAGCGCGTTGGGCGATGTTTGCCGCTTAAGTAATCCAGCGCGCAACGCACTTCGATGGCATTGCCCGCACATGGGGCCAGAGGCTCGTTCATATCGGTGAGCAGCGCGGCAGTGGGTAGGCCTGCGCCATTACCGACTTCGACAATACTGGTTGCCAACTCACGCGATGCGGCCAGATTAGGCATAAATGCGCCACTACCTACTTTGACATCCATCACCAGCGCATCCAGCCCTGCCGATAATTTTTTCGACAAAATCGAGCCGGTAATCATGGCCACCGATTCCACCGTGGCCGTTACATCGCGAATCGCATAGAGGCGTTTATCCGCAGGGGCTAAATCACCGGTCTGGCCGATAATGGCCACGCCCACTTCACGTACGGTTTTGCGAAATAGCTCGGTGCTTGGCTCGGTGTTGTAGCCGGGAATAGCATCAAACTTATCTAAAGTACCACCGGTGTGGCCCAAGCCACGGCCAGAGATCATCGGTACAAAGCCACCACAAGCCGCAATCATTGGCCCAAGCAACAAGGAAACCAGATCACCCACGCCGCCGGTTGAATGTTTATCCAACACTGGGCCAGGTAAATCTAAGCTTCGCCAATCTAAAACCTGCCCAGAATCACGCATGGCCAAAGTCAGCGCCACACGCTCATCCAGCTCCATGCCTTTAAAGTAAACGGCCATCGCCAAGGCTGCGATCTGCCCTTCAGAAATACTCTGATCGCTAATGCCGGACACAAAAAAACGAATCTCATCACCACTTAAAACATCGCCATTGCGTTTTTTACGGATAATTTCTTGGGGCAGAAACATATAAACCTCTTTGAAACAAATCACATGCCATCACAAGTATTGAATCATCGTAGGGCGGTTGAAACCCGCCAGATCTTGGTATGAAATGCTACAAAATCGGTGGGTTTCACCCGCCCTACAAAAACTTAAACCACATAATCAATACGCCGATTTAGCCGTTGCGCCTGCATCGTGGCCCAAGGTGGTCAGCAAGCTGCCCATCAGGCTGGATGCGCCAAAGCGGAAAGTGGCCGCCTGAGCCCAATCTGGGCCCATGATGCGATCAGCAATGGCCAGATATTCCAGCGCATCTTGCGCAGTACGCACGCCGCCTGCAGCCTTAAAGCCAACCGCTTTGCCGCTGTCTTTAATCGCTTGAATCATGATTTCAGCGGCTTCTTGAGTCGCATTAACCGGCACTTTACCGGTAGAGGTCTTAATAAAATGCGCGCCTGCAGCAATTGAAATTTCGCTGGCTTTACGAATCAGCGCAGCTGTTTTTAGCTCGCCGCTTTCGATAATCACTTTCAGAATTTTGTCGCCAACCGCAGTGCGGCTTTGCGCTACCACATCAAAGCCAACTTGCTCATCGCCTGCCATCAGCGCGCGCCATGGGAAAACAACATCCACTTCATCTGCGCCATTGGCAATAGCGGCGGCTGTTTCAGCAGCCGCTTCAGCCGGTGTTGGCTCGCCCTTAGGAAAGTTGGTTACGGTAGCAACCGGAATATTTAAGCCGTGAGCTGCCAAAGCTGCTTTTGCAGTGGGTACAAATTGCGCATAAACACAAAGCGCTGCAGGATTACCTACTGGGGTTTTTGCCGATGCGGCCAAAGCTTCAATTGAAGCCACGGTGTCAGAATCGTTCAGCGCGGTTAAATCCATTAAGTGCAAACCACGCAGGGCTGCGGCACAGAGTTGATTTTGAGTAGTCATGATTTTTCCTTTAACAATTATTTGAGCGGTTCGCCTCAAAGATGAAGCTTGATCTTGATCTGAGCATGTTGGGTTACGCTTGTTTATTGGCAAATACGGCCAACAAACAAGCTAACCCAAGCTACCCACTAGGCTCTGTTGACTTGTATTTCACAAGGGAATAAATCAACAGAGCCTGCTTTAAAACTTAAGCCATGCTAATAAACAAACCAGCAATGGTTGCGCTCATCAAATTAGACAGCGTTGCAGCAGCCACCACGCGCATGCCATAACGACTTACTTCGGAACGGCGCTCTGGCGCTACCGAGCCAAAACCACCGGCCAAAATAGCAATCGACGAGAAGTTGGCAAAGCCACACAAAGCAAAAGACAGAATCGCCAGTGTTTTAGCATCCAATACTTGCAAGCCAGCAGCCGTTACCGATGCCGCGTCTTTAAGGTAAGGAGCCAAACCAACAAAGGCCACAAACTCGTTCAAGATCATTTTTTGGCCGAGGAAGTTACCCGCCAGAGCCGCATGTTCCCAAGGCACACCAATTAAGTAAGCCAATGGTGAGAACACGTAACCCAGAATCAATTCCAGATTGTATTCAGGATGGCCAAACAAGCCTGATATACCCGCCACCATGCCATTGACCAACGCAATCAAGCCAATAAACGCCAGCAACATCGCGCCTACATTCAGTGCAATCTTCAGACCCACCGATGCACCTGCGGCACCCGCTTCGATCAGATTTGCAGGGCGCTCGTCATCAAAAGTCAGGTCTTTAATTTCTACTGTGCTCTCTTCGGTGCTTGGGCAAATGATTTTGGCAAATAACAAACCACCTGGAATCGCCATAAATGAAGCAGCAATCAGGTATTCCATACGCACGCCAAGGCCTGCATAACCCGCCAATACCGAGCCTGCAATCGCCGCCATACCGCTAGACATCACCGCAAACAGCTCAGGGCCGCTCATGGTTTTCATAAACGGCTTAACCACCGCAGGCATTTCGCTTTGCCCCAAGAAAATGGTCGTTACTGCTGAAAAAGACTCCAGCTTGCTCACGCCCAATAGCTTTTGGAAGATAGTGCCTAGAATAGTAACAATCCAGCGCATTACACCAAGGTAATAAAGCACTGAAATAAATGAAGTCATAAAAATAATCATCGGTAACACACGGAATGCAAACACAAATCCGCCGTTGCCAAAGACTTCAAACATTTTTTTATCGACTAAGCCGCCGAATAAAAATGAGATCCCATGATTACCATAATCCAGCACATGATTCACGGCATTAGCCACATTCAGTAAAATATCTTTACCAAGCGGGATAAATAGCACAATTGCGCCAATTGAAATCTGCGTGAGTAATGCGGCAATAATAATGCGGGGTTTAATTGCTTTTCTGTTCATTGAAAGCGCAAAAGCAATCAATAATAGAACAGCGATACCTATTAGGCTGCGTCCAACTTCTAACATCTTCGTCTCCTGAAATTTCACATACCGCTTTATTTAGCGTGCGCTGCGGCTTGTTTTTTACGGGTTTTCACTCAGCCTGCAATATAGGCTTGGCAATATTTGAAGAAATAAGGTGTTTCACTTATGTTTAGTGCGTTTAAAAGCAAACGAATGTTTAGCAATACATTACATGTAAGAAAACCACTCGACTCCTTATAAAAACCGAAGGTTCTCTTATTTTGCAATGAGAAAAATCATCATTTCCGCCATTACTTAAAGAAAAATCAACGCTATTTTAGCTTTGATTAAGAATAACTCCGTAAGCAACCGAATTTAGTGTTTAGTTTGAGAGAAATCAAAAAAAACTCAGACTTTGAAGGGCTGAGTTATTAATGCCTAAAAATGCAACGGCTCATTAGCTGCCCGTTTTTAATGGCAACTGAACAATTAGGCCGTAATAGAACTCAGCTTTATTTTTAGAGCTAATATTTTTTTTCACAACCTAGCTATTGCAACAGTCTTTTAGATGCAGATAGATATATTTAATCAGCTGCTTTTTCTCAAATACTCTGCAATCCTACACGCACGACTTAATCACGGCCTTCTGCCATTCTCCCTCAGCAACAGGCTCTTTCCGGCAATTTTTCCGCATCAACTTATAACAAGTACGAAGACCCACTTTGCCTAGTACAGGTTACTTACAAGGCCCTCAATTACCGACAAGTCGATACCTAAAAGGTATTGCATTTAAAGTAGTTCAATAAAGTAGATTTCTTCTTTAAGCTTACATTTCTCATGCGACAACACAAAAAATATCATCACATACATTAAAGGTTATAAAGATGGCAGCTGAACTTATTCTTATCTCTCGCTTTCCACTCGTATCGCAAGCTAGCCGATTAATTGCATCTAGCCTTAGTGATGATGCTCGTACTCGGTATCTATTTGATCTCGAAGAACAAGAACTACTTCAACTTCGCTCATACGATGGGATAGCAGATTTTGCAACAAGAACAGAAGAGTTAAACGCGGACTTGCAACGTTTTTCTATTCATATGGTTGGTGATGTAAAACGTGAGCTAATTACTTACGTCGAAGCTCCAAAACCTTGCATACATGCACTTCCTGATACTGACTTTGTGCAGCTTCGCCATGTAGAAGTACCTCCAACAAAAACACAAGCCTATCGTAAATGGCGTACTGAAACAATTTTCCAAGTAGTGCAAGAAAGTGCCCCAGTTGAAGTTTTCCTCGCTTATCACTCTCTTATTAGCGGCCAACCAGGCGTGATGTTTATTTCTGGATTTTCAGGGGAACTAAATGACTATCGAGCTGTTTTTGAAAGTGATCGCTATCGCAACATTGTGCAACAAGCAGGAGATCAATACATCACAGGAGGTACTGATGGATTATTCACCCGTATCTATATACGAGCTAGCTTGTTAGCTGCTTGATCTATAATTTCTTACTACCTTTCCCATATATATTTCACAGAATTAGAAGTATACCAAATTGAATAAATAACGACTTTAGTCGCGACCGGCTCTTTATCGCGACCAAAGTTACACCTATAAAAGTTCTATATTTTAATAAATTATATTTAACAAAAAATATATATTCATAAAATAATTATTTGTGTATTAATCATTAAGCGCAGGGGCTACTTTGGAAAAGAAATGCTATTTTGTTGTCGGTGACAAATTTAATGAATTTGCCGAAGGAAAAGATGTACTAACTTTAAATCAATTAAAATCATTAACAAATTTACCTGTTGGCTTAATGAACAACAATGCAGTCTTGATTTTAGGTCAAGGGGTGCAAGAGGATGAGATTCATTGCATTCTGCGTAAATATGAAAATAGTTTCGAAGTTATACCCTTTTTAGAAACGACAGATTTGCGCCGAGTATTAGATCGTGCACCTAGCGACATGAGTCATAAAAAATTACCTTTCAATACTCTCCTAGGGGTGCCACGACGCCTTGGTGATAACGAATTTCAAATGTCTCTAAATATCGATGAGCGTTGCGAACTCATGGGAGATCATCAAAGCGGCCAGCATGTGCAAGGCATGATATTAGTGGAAGCTTTTCGACAGTCATTCCTAGTCGTGACCGAAGCTTTTTTTCCATTTAACAATGGAAAAACATATTTCGTTATTAACGAAATGAATACGGCATTTCAAGGCTTCTTATTTCCGCTGCCTGCAAATGTGAACTACCGTATTTTAGAGTCGGATAGTAATGAGCGGCGAGCTCGCTATAAAGTAGCCATGTCCGCTATACAAAATAACATCGTGTGTGCTACTGCAGAAGTGGCATTTACTGTCTATCCAGCAAGCAATATTGCAGAAAAAGAAGCTGAGCTTGCTCATGAAATAACAATTTCCATGCTGGCATTACTACAAAAATCCGCACTCACACCATCTGCTCACATAAATAATAAGCCTAAAAGAGAGTTGGTGAGCACGCAATGAGCACCATTTTTGAATTAAGTGTCACAACTCAAGGGCCATTATATCCGCCCAGCGAGATTATGAATAAAGATGGAAATTTTATTGTGATTGGGCGAATCCCACAAGAAGGAGGGGCTTTGCCGTGGGCTGCTGCGATTGTTTCCGCTGACACGAAGGCTCCGGCCTTTGGCGAGCTTGGGGTGCACGATATATTGCACTGGATTGATCTAGACCATCCGGCTGAGATGGCTAATCTTGAGCTCTACACGTTACCGCTACCACTACCAGTTAATAATTATCGGATGTTATTTTCCCCAGAACAGCGGCCTCAGGCTCTAGACGAACAGCGGCCTAGTTTTCCACTGCATAAGGCCCCTGTCCCTGATTTTCTAGAAGAACACGGACGGAGAAACCTCCCCCCAATCACATTAGGACAGTGGCTTAAAGCAAGTGGAACATTGCATATCCAAGTGGCAGAAGATGGCCGATCTGCCTTGTTTGAGCTCGATTGTAAGCATCTTGTTCCTGACAGTGTGTATACCGTGATGAGCCTGCGTGAGCACGATCTAGATGCAATCAGTCCAACTCGCCCTGGCCCCTTGGGCGTCCCCAACATATTTGTGACTGATAAGCATGGAAATGCAAGTTACTGGGCACGGCTACCTAACCCGTTTCCAGATCCGACACTGGAAAACTCAAACCGCATTATTAATATTGTCGTTCTTTATATGAGTTCTTCAATGAGTTATGGCGGAGCCATAGGCTGGTATGGCTTAGGTGGCGATATACATGCGCAATTAAAACTTCAGTCACCAAGTTTTTCCTCACTACTGACCCACACTTAAATCAATCTGGTTAGCCGCTTGGCTCAGCATATTTATGCTTCGGAAATAAAATATTTTCAAAGCAAGCATATTTGGATTTATACCATTGCAAAGCAACTCATCAAGTAAACCAATCACTACAGAGGGGAGGCCCTTTGCAGTAAACATTTAGGAGATTTCCATGCCCGTTATTCAAATTACAACTTGGCCAATAAAGGACGATGAGCAGGCTCGTGCCCTGATCGAAGGAATTACTCGCATTGTCCATGAAACCACAGCCGCACCACTCGATAAGATTTCAGTTTTTATAAGTGAAGTACAGCCCTCGCGCTGGGGCGACGCAGGCGTGCTTGGGTCGGCTCCGGAGTTTCGTGAAAAAAGTCGGCGACTTGTCTATGAGGAGGCCCTGTGAGCTCGGCACTAAAGTCTGCCACCCAGTACGCTTTTTTTGATGTTGATGAAACACTCATCTCGATTAAAAGCATGTTCGACTTTTTCTCTTTTTGGAGCGAGAGACAAGGCATGCCTAGCCTGAAAGAGCACTTCGATTATTCCTTTAGCTGTGCACGTTCCAATGGCCAATCCCGTGAGCAATTAAACCATTTGTATTACAGTTTTTTCAAAAACGCTTTGCTGCAGGACTTACAAGAGGCAGGACTGAATTGGTTTGAGCAGCGTTTTAATAAGCAGCAGCCTCCCTATATCAATACTGTAGTGGAACAACTAAAGGCTCACCAAGCTGCGGGTGTAGTACCCGTATTGGTTTCTGGCTCAATGCTTCCTTTATTGCAACCACTGGCTGATCAGTTAAACGTTAAACATTGCCTTTGCACTCAATTATTAGTAGATCAGCAAGGCCGGTTAACAGGGAGCATCGGTCATCCTCAAACCATAGGAAAAGGGAAAGCAGATGCCCTCAAGTCTTTTCTCTACAAACATAGAGCCCTTGCAGAAAACTGCTATGCCTACGGAGATGATATTTCCGATGTAGCAATGCTAGAAGCAGTAGGTGTAGCAGTCGCCATTGGGGGCTCAAGTGAACTAACAGCACTAGCGGCTGCACGTGGCTGGAGCCACTTAGCTACTTAATTACGCTTATTTTTATCCTCCCCCCGAGATCCATATGAAAAAGAATCTATCACACTCAAATCAAACGCCAGAGCTGCCAAGCTGGCGAACTTGGCTGGCCATTATCCTACTGGGCATTGGTGCTTTTACAATTGTCACTACCGAGTTAGCACCTATTGGTTTGTTATCTGCCATTGCACATGATCTTGGGCGTAGTGAAGCGAGCATTGGCTTAACGGTTACTCTCTACGCTTGGATTGGAGCCATTAGCGCCCTGCTCTCTGCCTTTATGTTAGGTCAATTACCACGTAAGCAACTCTTGATCGGGCTGATGTTATGCCTTGGTTTATCAAATATAGCCTCGATGTTATCTAGTAGTTTTGAGCTGCTGTTAGCCGCTCGTGCCTTTGGTGCAATCGCCCACGGTATATTTTGGGCTGTCATTGCGGCTTCAGCAGCACAAATTGCTCCGGCACGCCACGCTGGGCTGGCAACCTCTATCGTCTTTGGCGGGGTCTCGGCCGCCAGTGTATTTGGCGTTCCACTATCCACCCTTATCGGCCAAGAAAGCAGCTGGCGCATGGCTTTCTCTGCCATAGGTGCTTTAAGCCTAATCAGCGCGTTGCTGATGGTGCCGGTGCTGCCTCGCATCCAGCATGATGGTAGTAAAGGAGCAGCGGCGGCTCTCTTCGCCGTACTGCGTAGAGCGGACTTATGGGGCATTTATATCGCCACAGCTTTTGCGGTAACCGGGCACTTTGCAGCTTTTACTTTCATCGAGCCCTTTTTACGCGAAATGCCAGGCATCCAATCAGCGCTTGTGATTGCTTTATTGTTTGGCTTTGGCGCTGCGGGACTGCTGGCTAATATCTTAACGGGGGTCTTTATTGACCGGTATCTGAAGCCGTTTCTAGTACTGGCGCTAATGTTACTCAGCTTTGCTCTTATTGCTTTGGGCTATTGGGGTGCTGCACTTGGCACAACAGGAATAACAGCGATGCTCATAATATGGGGAGCTGCCATCTCAGTGACCTTTGTCGGGTTTCAAACATGGATTCTACGTACAGCGGGTAGTGCTGCGATGCCTGCATCAGCTGTCTATGTGGCGATCTTCAATGCGGCTATCGGTGTCGGCGCAATGTTGGGTGCTTGGGTGCTTAGCTATAGCGGATTTTCTGCCGTAATGATGGTAGCAGGCTTGGGTGGTGCAGTATCCATCCTCGTAGTGGCCAATCTAGGCCGGCCTTTACTGATTACTCAGCCAGCTGTAACGAGCGTATCGGCATGAACTCACCAGTCATTATGAGTGAAAAGACCCTCTTGGGGCGGCGCCTGATGGATGCTTTGGAGCCCAATACAGCCTCTCGTGTCAGCGATAAACTATCAGAACTTGACCCTGGCTTAGCTCGTCTGGTTACCGATTATGCCTTTGCCGATGTACTGGGCCGGCCAGGCTTGGATCTTAAAACCCGAGAAATGCTGACTGTTGCGGCTCTTACAGCGATGGGTAATGCACCAGAACAACTGGCCTTCCATATGCGTGGAGCACTCAATGTTGGGGTTAGCCAAGAGGAATTACTGGAAATCGTCATCCAAATGGCTATTTACGCGGGACTGCCAGCAACGATGAATGGACTCACCGCCTATCGAACTGCGATTGCCTCTATTCATTCCAAAAAAAGTTAGGAAGCAGAATACGAAAGCAAATTTGCAAGACCACGGACAGCAGTATGGTGGTCTTGCAAATAATGCAGACCAAGTCATCGCTTCTAAATGGGATGAAAACCAGCAGCAAACATTAATTTAAAGACAGAATCCGCTTCGCTCATTTTTTGACGCATCCACAGAAAAAGAGACTATTTATGACATTAGCAACAAGCAACAAACAAACCAGCCGGAAAATCTTGCCAGAACGTACACTGAGTGAGGGCTTAATCGTATCAAGCTTAGGCTACGGCGCAATGGGAATGAGCGAGTTTTATGGCCCATCAAATGATCTGGACTCGAAAAAACTACTCAATGAGGTTCTTGATCGTGGAGTCACTTTCATTGATACAGCTGATATTTATGGCCAAGGGCATAATGAGTTGCTGATCGGTGATTTGCTTCGCTCACGCCAAGATATTTACAAGACAGGGCAGCTCAAAATCGCAACGAAATGCGGTATTGAATGGCCTGCCGATACATCATCAGCTCGGCGTATCAATAACAGGCCAGAATATATTCGCCGTTGCTGCGAAGCTTCTTTAAAGCGTCTGGGCGTTGATCGTATCGACGTTTATTATATCCATCGGCTTGACACATCTATCGACATAGATGAGAGCATGGGATGCCTTGCCGATTTAGTTAAAGAAGGCAAAATTGAGCATATTGGTTTGTGTGAGGTCTCAGCTAAAACTCTGCGACGAGCTCACCAAGTGCATCCTGTATCTGTATTACAAAGCGAATACTCCCTGTGGAGCAGAGAGGTTGAACAAGACATTTTGCCTCTAACTCAAGAACTCGGCATCGGCTTTGTCGCCTACTCACCACTGGGGCGCGGTTTTTTAAGTGGCCGTATACGCAACACAGATAGCTTTGCCGCTGGAGACTTTAGATGCAACAACCCAAGGTTTGAACAAACAAATTTAAACCATAACCTTGTTTTACTAGAAACGGTACTTGCAGTTGCAACAAATTATTCCGTAGCCCCCAGCCAAGTTGCACTGGCTTGGCTGCTTGCTCAGGGCCCCCATATCGTCCCGATCCCTGGCACGCGCCGCTCAACTTATCTACAAGAAAATTTAGGAGCACTTGCCTTAACATTAACTACAGAAGATTTGAAGAAGCTGGACCATGCAATGCCTGCTTCTCAAGTACGTGGCTCCCGTTATAGTAGCGAAGGAATGAAAGGAATTAATGCTTGAGCCGAAAAAACTGAAAGTTAGCACCATCATTTTTTCCAAGGGCTATCTTTCAGTAATAGCAGTAAGAATAAGCGCAGGCTAGCCTGCGCTATAAACTAGCTGCTGCTCAGCACAGAGCGAATGGTTTGTATTTTATCCAAGACCTGATGCCGCGTTTCCTGTGTGCGCGAAACAATGTGCAAATCTATAGCCAGCTGGCGAGCAAGTTTAGCGGAAAGTGCACGATAGACGACACCAACATGAGAAGTGGCTTGCATAGACGCCGAGCAGAGGGTTATTCCTTCACCAGCGGCGATAGCAGCCAATAACACAGCAAAATCTTTGGCTTGGAGTCGTCGAGGAGCCGAATAATGATAACTTTTAAATACGCGCTCACATTTATCATAAAAAGCAGGGTTATCCGTGCGTGAAAACCAAAACAGAGGCATATCGCCTAGGTCGCTGAGTTCTAGCACCTGTTTTTCTGCGGCTGGATGGTTAGCAGGAAGCGCAACGATGGTTAGATCGCACCCCACTAACTCAACACTCAGGTCATCGGCCGGGGCGATAATATCGCCAACAATAGCAATATCTAACTCTCCCCGACGAACACGCTCTACCAAATACTTAGAATAGGCACGCTCCAAGCGACTCCTTACAAAGTCTGGACTGCTGATCAGCATATTCAGATTGGGGATCAAAGAATAATTAATAACACTGGTTAAGCCCATACGCACAATGTCAGGGCCTTCAGATTCATCCTGAAAATTGACCTTCATCCCCTGAACAGCAAGATCAAGCGCCAATAAAAATGTGTGCGCCTCTCTTTTGAACTGCTCACCAGCTGGAGTTAAACTTACCTGACGAGTGTCCCGCTGGATAAGTTGCACCCTTAATAAATCTTCCAGCCCTTGGATTTGGCGAGATAAGGGCGGCTGAGACATATTCAGTAGCTCTGCAGCACTTCTAAAATTGAGCTCCTGTGCAACGGCAAGATAGCATTGTAAAGTTCTGGTACTTGGTAAATGCCTAGAGAGCATGAGCATTTGCTCTTCTCCACAAAGAAACAAACGGCATGAATTGTAAAACGTGCATAAGTATTGCCCGACACTGCATCTGCATTTTCCAGTGATTTTTGGGTGAGCATAAAGTATTACGCCTCCCCAATTAGCTTTAATGGGCTCTGATTAATTATTTTATACACAATGGCCATTACAATAAAATCAATGAGTTATCCATAGTGGCCCTTTAAATTTAATCAAAGCGATCTGAAGACAACAATGATAACGATCATATTTTTATTTTAGTACAACACCGTCAAAAATTGAATCGAACGCATTGAAGCACAAATATGCCATTTGCAACACAATGTAAAATACTTATTCATCTCGCTAATTGACTGGATTCCTTGGCGATTGCGCTTGAAATATCCTTTAATAACCGACTAAGCTATTGATTTTTTTATAAATCAACGTGGCCATTTGACTATTGTGCTGTCGGATACGACTAAATTTGAATAGATGTAGCTTGGCACTGAGTGAAACGAGGACAAACAATCCCATAAAGAATGTTGCGCATTCACATGCTCAGCACCAAGCTATAGTCACAACAATATTAGTTATGCAGCAAAAGCTATTGAGCAGCATGTTTTAACGATTATTTTTAACCCATTCCAACCAAGGTTTAAATAAAGATGGGCAACGCGCGGCCACCACCGATCTTTGCCAAATATTATCCTGCCAGTAATTATCATGATGAATGCTGGCAATTTGCCCGCCAGATTCCAATAGAATCAGCACGCCTGCAGCGTAATCCCATAATTTTTGCGAGCCATGCAACATTAAATCTGTACGCCCTGCCGCCAGCCAGCACCAGTCTATGGTCGAAGAGCCATACCGCCTAAATACTTAGGCTCCACTGCCGCTACGGCTTCACATAAAGATTTGGGCACTTCCTGCCGCAGAGGTAAAGGGCGCCCATTCATCCATGCGCCGTAGCCTGCGGCAGCCGAAAAGCATTCGTCCAAGGCGGGTACATACACCACGCCCAACACAGGCCGCCCTTGGCGAAATAAGGCAATCGACACCGAAAAATGCGGCAAGCCGTGTACAAAATTGGTTGTGCCATCAATTGGATCGACAATCCACAAGCCATCTTGATGATCTGCCCATAGCGCTTTTTGCTCGGCCACACTCATTTCTTCGCCCAGCACTGGGCAATTTACAATTTTTGGGAGCTCACGCTGCAAAGCCGCTTGCGATGCCATATCCGCCTCAGTAAACAAGCTGCCATCGTGTTTACGTGCGGACGCCACCTGCTGAAAGCGCGGCATAATTTCTTCAGCCGCCACCCGTCGAGCCAAAGCTACCAGATCAGATAAACGCTCAAAATCGCTCACAGCCTTCTCCCTTGTTTACCCCTCATTGTAAGGCAGTAAGATGACTTTGTTGCATGTGCACATGAAAAAACGCGGGTAGAAATTGTGGCTCGTAAAACAGATGCCCCTCCTTGTGCGTTAAGTAATTTGACTTTGCATTAGCAAACAACAAGGAACGTAAGGATCCACGATCTAAATATAGGGCTTAAATCCCCCCTTGAAGCACGCCGAAACGAGGAATAAGCGGCTCGGGATTTCGGAAAAGGGGTAGCGAGGCAGCGAGCGAGCAGCCTTTTTCGCCGAGCCGATTATCCGCAGTGAGGGGCTTTCGTGCTGGTCGGGGCGGCCTTCTTTGGCTTCGTTTCTTGGCCGTTCAAGAAAGGAAGGCCCCCGCGGTGGCTACCGCTCCAAAATCAACGTGCCGAAGGCACTAAAAAGATCCTTCTCAATTTGATTAGCTCTTATGAGGTGCACCCGCGTATTTATTCGACATGGCTCGCGGGTTTCACCCGCCCTACAAAAGATCGCACCCATAAAAAAACCGCTCCCCCATCAGGAAAGCGGTTTTTGTGGGTTTTAATCAGCTAAACAGCGCTAATTAATAAGGCCACTTCCAGTTTTTAACTTCTGGCATATCGTCGCCGTGTTCTGCGATGTATTGGCCGTGTTCTACCAATTTATCCGACAGTTTTTGACGAACATGAGCACCGATTTTTTGCAGTGCTGGCACACGGTCGATCACGTCGATGGCTAAGTTGTAGCGATCCAGCTTGTTCACTACCACCATATCAAACGGTGTAGAGGTCGAGCCTTCTTCGATATAACCACGCGCATGGATATTGCTATGACCATTGCGACGGTAAGTCAGGCGGTGAATCAGCCATGGGTAGCCGTGGAAGGCAAACATCACTGGCTTATCGGTAGTAAACAGCGAATCAAACTCACGATCTGTTAAGCCGTGTGAGTGCTCTTCTTCTGGCTGCAAGGTCATCAAATCGCAGACGTTTACAAAGCGGATTTTCAGATCAGGGAAGTGTTGGCGCAGCAAATCAGTTGCAGCCAGTGCTTCCATGGTCGGTACTTCACCCGCGCAAGCCATGACTACATCTGGCTCGCCGCCTTGATCATTAGACGCCCAGTCCCAAATCCCCAGACCCTTAGTGCAATGGGTAATGGCTTGATCCATGGTCAGGTATTGCAGAGCTGGCTGTTTACCTGCTACCACGACGTTTACATAGTGACGGCTGCGTAATACGTGATCGGTTACGCTGAGCAGGGTGTTGGCATCTGCTGGCAGGTAAACGCGGATCACTTCGGCGCGCTTGTTGATCACATGATCAAGGAAACCTGGATCTTGATGACTAAAACCGTTGTGATCCTGACGCCATACATGCGATGTCAGCAGGTAGTTCAGCGATGGCAACGGTTTGCGCCAGTTGATGGTGCGTGTTGTTTTCAGCCATTTTGCGTGCTGATTAAACATCGAATCAATCACATGGATAAACGCTTCGTAGCAGCTGAAGAAGCCATGACGACCGGTCAAGTTGTACGCTTCTAACCAACCTTGGCAAGTATGCTCAGACAAGATTTCCATTACGCGGCCATCTTGCGCTAGGTAATCGTTGTTTTTATCGGCTTCAAGGTAATCAGCAAACCAAGTTTTGCCCGATACATCGAACACATCGTTCCAACGGTTAGATGCAGTTTCGTCTGGCCCAAAGATGCGGAAATTCTTTTGCTCTTCGTTTTCATCCATCACATCGCGCAGGAATTTACCCATGACGCGAGTTGCTTCGGCGTTTACAGTACCTGGCTTGTCAAACGTAACCGCATATTTGCGGAAATCTGGCATGCGCAGATCTTTAGACTCTTGACCATGCACCACTGGGTTAGAACCCATGCGCAATGCGCCTTCTGGTGCTAATTCAGCCAGCTCTGCCTTGAAAGAGCCATCAGTATTGAATAACTCTTCTGGACGATAGCTCTTCATCCAGTTTTCTAAGTTGTGAACGTTTTCTTCATCGATATCAGAGAACGGCACTTGATGGCTGCGCCAGTAATCTTCAACTTTCTTACCCTTAATTTCTTTCGGGCCAGTCCAGCCTTTAGGCGTACGCATCACAATCATTGGGTAGCGTGGGCGAACGATAGGCTGACCAGCATCCATTTCAGCTTGTGCTTTAGCACGAATCGCATCCAGCTCGGCCATACACAGATCCATGGTCGCAGCCATTTTTTGGTGGATCTCGGTAAACGATTCATTCTTTTCATTGAATGTTTCGGTCTTCAGCTCAACAAAGTGCGGCTTGTAACCGTAGCCTTCAAATAGCTTGGTAATTTCTTCGTGGCTAATACGGGACAGCAGGGTTGGATTAGCAATCTTGTAGCCATTCAAATGCAAGATCGGCAGTACAAAACCATCGTTCACTGGGTGCAGGTATTTATTGGAGTGCCAAGATGCCGCCAGCGGGCCTGTTTCAGCTTCGCCATCACCCACAACGGCAATCACCGTTTGAGTTGGATTATCAAATGCAGCACCAAAAGCGTGTGAAAGCGAATAACCCAACTCGCCGCCTTCGTGCATCGAGCCCGGAGTTTCCGGTGCTACGTGCGAAGGAATACCGCGTGGGAAGGAGAATTGCTTAAACAGTCGTTGCATACCGGCGGTAGTGCGGTCGATATGTGGATAAAACTCTTCGTAGCTGCCTTCCAGATAAGTATTTGCCACTAAACCCGGGCCACCGTGGCCAGGACCAGTGATATAAATCATTGGGCTTTTGCGTTGTTTAATAATGCGATTAGCGTGAACATAAATAAAATTCAGACCGGGCGTCGTGCCCCAGTGGCCCAACAAACGAGGCTTGATGTGAGCAAACTTCAGTTGTTCGGTAAGAAGCGGGTTATCTAACAAATAAATTTGGCCAACAGAAAGGTAGTTAGCCGCACGCCAGTAAGCGTGCATTTTATCGATTTGTGCAAGAGATAGCTGTTGAGTCACGTAACACCTCATTTAGGTTTGCTGATCGGGAAATCTATTTATTATCAGTCACTTAAACATCTAAACATTTAACGTAAGTGTCTGACCTTAGTCTCGACTTATCGTTCCCTGTTCAAAGCAACTCACTAATATTGCTTAATTAGGCATCTTGCCCACTTACTGCTGCGGGTGGTCTGCCTTGCTTCCTCACAAACAACTATACACAGCGCTTAACTTCAGACTTCTGACTAAGGTCAATGCTTTATGTTTTTCTAAAAAACAACGCTCAAACAACAAACAGTGAAAGGCATAAGAGCGAAGAAACAACACAACGCTAACTTATAACCCATAAATTGCTTACTTTATATGACAAATAATACGGCAGCTTCTAAACATAATCTTGCAATAAGCCCAATTTTTATAAAAAACACGTCAGCGACTGCATTACCACAACTCAATACCGAGACCATCCCCAATCAGAGTAGAAATACGTCAATAAAAAAAGGGCGCTTGCTTAACAAGCGCCCTTTTAACGTTTCAAAACCCAATCACTTAAAAAGAGTGACTAAAGAAAATTAAAGTCATTACTACAAATAGCGGTAAAAGAATCGCGCAAGACCAAGCCATATACCCAAAGAAGCTTGGCATTTTAATACCACGATCTTCGGCAACCGCCTTCACCATAAAGTTAGGCGCATTACCGATATAACTTAATGCGCCCATAAATACTGAGCCTGCCGAAATAGCCAGCAAAGTAGAAGCCATAGGGCCCATCATTTGCACCGCATCGCCATGAGCCAGATTAAAGAACACTAGATAAGTCGGCGCATTATCTAAGAATGCCGATAGCAAACCCGTCATCCAGAAATACATATAATCAATTGGCCCACCGCTGGCATTGCTGACTGTGTTGACCAGAGGCGCTAAATGCCCTGCCTCGCCCGCCCGCAAAATTGCAATCGCCGGTGCCATTACAATAAAAATACCCGCAAATAATTTAGCTACTTCTAGAATAGGGCCCCAGTTAAAGTCATTACCGGCCCGAACGGGCTTAGGAGTAAACTTTAAAGAAAGCAGTGCTAAAGCCAGCAAAATTAAATCACGCATTAAATCCTGAATAGCCAAATCTGTGCCTGCAATATTCCAACTAATACCAGGCTTCCATACTCCCGACATCACCACAGCAGCCACGACCGCTGCAATCAAGAAAAAATTGAATTTTCCATGAATCTTAATCGGCTTGTCTTTAGTTTTATCAACCTCTAGCACACCTTCTTTTTTGAAGTAATAACTATCAATAAAATAAAAAACGGTAAGTAGTACAGCAGCAGCAAAAGCCACTAAAGGCAGCATATGGCTGAAGGTCCAGAAAAAATCTACCCCCTTTAAAAAGCCAAGAAACAAGGGAGGATCACCCAAAGGGGTTAAACCGCCACCAATATTTGCCACCAAGAAAATAAAGAACACCACCACGTGCACATTATGTTTACGGTTGTCATTGGCTTTAATCAGCGGACGAATCAAGAGCATTGCCGCGCCAGTCGTTCCCATAATTGATGCCAATACCGTGCCTAAAGCCAAAAGAGCAGTATTGAGTTTGGGAGAGCCATGCAAGTTTCCCCACACCAAAATTCCGCCCGAAATGGTGTAGAGGGCAAACAAAATCAAGATAAAGGGAATATATTCAGCAATCATCGCATGTGCGATCACGCCCAGCGATGTGGGCAAGCCAAACACCATGGTAAACGGCAATAAAAGACATGCCACCCAAAATGCAGTGATCTTGCCAAAATTGCTGTGCCAAAAATGCGGTGCAAACAGCGGAAACAGCGCAATCGAGAGCAAAATGCCCACAAAAGGTAGCGCCCAAAGCAAGCTTAAGCTAGCACCATCAAAATCTGCCGCCAGTGCAAAGCTAGGCAACAGACTTAAAGCAAGAAGTAAGTTTTTTTTCATCATGACTTTTGGATAAATTCGATTTTGTAACCATCCGGATCTTCCACAAAAGCAATAATCGTACTGCCATGCTTCATTGGACCCGGCTCGCGAACCACCTTACCGCCTTTTTGGCGTACATCATTACAACAGGCAAAAATATCGTCGATTTCAATCGCAATATGCCCGTAAGCATTACCCAGATCGTATTGTGCTGTATCCCAATTATGAGTGAGCTCCAGCACCGTACCGCTGGCTTCATCTTCATAGCCTAAAAACGCTAAAGTAAAACGCCCCTCAGGGAAATCTTTGCTGCGCAATAAACGCATCCCTAGTACTTCGGTATAAAACTTAATAGATAGTTCCAAATTGCCCACACGGAGCATGGTATGCAGCAAGCGCATGACGATTGTCCAATTCAAGAAAACTTAAGTTTACCGTGTTTCCATTGCCCTGCTGCATTAAGGCCACGGCATAAATTCACGATTTTTCTCATTGCTGACTTTATAAAATCAACCTCCCGACCATTTTTTTTAAAAAATAAAATTATATAAATCAGTGAGTAAGCAATTAATGCGCACGTTTTATACTAATTTATATGGTCCAAGGGTTGACACAAAATCTCAATATATTACAATGCGTCCTCTCTGAAGTGCGAGCGGGTCGTTAGCTCAGTTGGTAGAGCAGTGGACTTTTAATCCATTTGTCGCAGGTTCGAATCCCGCACGACCCACCACTCACACAATCAGATGCAAAGATTTAGGGCTGTTAGCTCAGCTGGTAGAGCAGCGGACTCTTAATCCGTAGGTCGACAGTTCGAATCTGTCACAGCCCACCACAAAAATCAAAGACTTAGCCCAGCCAACTAGACTGGGCTTTTTGTTGTCTGCCAAACTAGAACTGAAGCATAAAAACCCACCCTAAACCCGTCCCCTTTACGGTGTTTACAGCCCCTTCCCCTTTCCCCTCCCCAAAAAAAATTAATAGCAACTCGCGCATCAATCCAACACAAAGAAGAGCTCTGCTTGTTGAACTATACTCACGCCATTATTCTTGACAGCACCGCTTACACCTTCTGATCCCCTTATAACGGCCACCTTCGCCACTAAACAGCGTAGCTTGAGCTCATAGAGGTCGCTATTTACCATTGCTCGGCGCAACCCGCGTAGTAGATGGTCTTAAGATACCTATCGACCGATAAATTCGATGATCTTATTGCGTTGGAAAATAACTTACATGCATTCGATTCGTATTCGACTCATTGTTTTATTTATCGTTATAACAACATCGATTCTTGCTGCATTTGGAATTTATGCGCAGGCCCTACTTTCCCGCGAGCTAGAACAACGTTTTGAGCAACTTCAGCAAGAAACAATCAGCCGACTAGCCATTAGCTTACCTCGTTCTCTTTGGGATCTAAGCCCCGCCTCTGCGCAAAGAATTTTGGCTGCTGAAATGCTTCCGAAAGAAGTGCTCGCCATCCTAGTCATTGATCTTGATGGCCAACAATTTGTACAAGCCAGCAGAGATGAGAACAACAAGCTGCTCAAGCAATGGTCCGCCAAAGGCCCTTACCTTTCTCGGCCTATTTACCAAGATGTGGACAAGCCCCAAGCAACGGCAAGCAATTTAATCGGAAAGGTAACCGTCTATTTCACAAGAGAGCATATCGACACTGCCCTGCGTGAAAATATCCGGCGCAGAGTGCTGGAGATTCTAGTCATCGACCTTATTCTACTATTCGCACTTACGATTAGTTTACGAATGGTCTTTATTCCTCTAGCCCAATTGCGCGATGCCTTGTTTGCTCTATCACGGCACGATGGCGATGAGGTTGAAGAGCTAGTAGAAACCCAACGCAGTGAATTTGGTGAAGTGGTTCAAGGCTTCAATCAGACCCAGCGCAAACTCAAACGGATTATGGCTCGTCGTCGTCAAGCAGAAGAAGCCACACAACAGGCGTTTACTGATTTGCAAGCGGCACAAGTCTCCCTTTTGCAATCAGAAAAAATGGCCAGCTTAGGCGGCTTAGTGGCTGGCGTAGCACATGAAATTAATACCCCTGTTGGCATTGTGCTAACCAGCGCATCGGTCCTCAATGACGCGACCCACCTTTTACACAAATCCATCAGTAATGGCGCAATTCGTAAATCAGAAGTCATCCAATATATGGAAACCGCACAACAAGCCTCTCAGCTGATTATGAGTAATGCCGAAAGAGCAGCCACGCTGATACAAAGCTTTAAGCAAGTTGCCGTTGACCAGACCAGCGAGCAGCGCCGCAAATATCAATTAAAAGAATATATCGACGAAATCACTTCCAGCCTACACCCCGCACTCAAGCAAAGTGGCACTCAGGTCACGGTTATTTGTCACAATGACATTGTGCTAGAAGGCTACCCAGGCGCGATGGCTCAGGTATTAACCAACCTCACAATGAATGCCTTAGCTCATGCATTTATTGCAGGAGACAAAGGGCAGATCGAGATTTTAGCCGAGCAAATTGGCCCATCGGTTCGCATGCTGTTTAAGGATAATGGCAAAGGGATATCAGAAGATCATCTTGGCAAAATATTCGATCCATTTTTCACAACACGCCGAGGCCAAGGTGGCACAGGGCTAGGTCTTAATATTGTTTTCAACATTATCAATAAACAATTTGGCGGCACGATAGACGTATTAAGTAAGCCAAATAATGGCACTTGCTTCGTCCTCCTTTTCCCGTGCATCAGCCCACTGGCTGAGCCAGAATCAGTAGGCGGATGAAAAAAAATATAAAAAGATTTGACTATCTCAATATATCCGCTATAATCCGCATCTCTTTAGAGCGGGTCGTTAGCTCAGTTGGTAGAGCAGTGGACTTTTAATCCATTTGTCGCAGGTTCGAATCCCGCACGACCCACCAAGTATTTAAGCATTTAGCCCAGTCTTCGGATTGGGCTTTTTGTTTTGTACTCCACCACAAATGCCCTCCTACGATCCTCCCCTATCCTCTTCTTTGCCTAATTGATTAAGATTTTTCTAGCTTCCATCATCGCTACTTATTTTTGCTTAATCCCTCATCAACACTATTTACAGAAGCGCTACTTTTGCCAGTCTATAACGATGAATCTCTATGAGGAGCATCCTTATGCGCGCCTTCTATGCCTTGGCCTTACTAAGCTCGATCAGTGCAGCCGCCGAACTCATGCCACAGTTAGGCCAATGGGAAATCATCAGTGCAATGCCGCCCGAGCAAAAGGCAATGATGAACAAAATGAAGCCAGATATGCTCAAACAAATGCAGCAGCCTAATATGCGTTTTGATACAAAAGCAGGAACGATGATTATGTCTACCTGTTTATCCAAAGAGCAACTAGGTAAATGGCAGCATATGGGACAAAAAGCACAACAGAACTGCGATGCCCCCAAAATCAGCAACAGCGGCAATACCGTCACGATGGATATGCAATGCTACAAACCACAGGCATCAACCATGCATAGTGTGATTCAATTTAGCTCGGCAAGAGATAGCTATCAATATGAGCACAAAATTCAAGCGGAAGGCAAAACGATGCTGCTTAAGGGCAATGCAAGGCGCACAGGGGATTGCAAATAATCTGTGCATAAGATGCGTGGGCAGAGCTGCCCACGCGCACTAAAGTTTAACCTTGGATACGGAATGTCCGTAGGAAAGGTGTATTAGTTTGTGGGCCAAACCAACGATTAAAAATCAACTCAGCCTCGCCGCTTTTTTCGGTTTCTAGCAAGGTTTCATTGACTAGATTAAGCAGGCGTTTTTCATTCAGTTTCACAGCAACTGAAAGAATCTCTGTGGCATTAGAAAAACTCGACAACTCATAGTGCGATTTAGTGCCCATAGAGTTTAAAGCACCAGCCAACGTTGGTTCGTCATCCATCACCACATCAACAACACCCTGCTCTAAAGACTTTACGGCATTGGATACATCATCAAAGGCCACAATGCTTGCCTTTGGGTAGAGCTTTCTAGACAGATCTTCGCCTGTCGTGCCCTTAGATACCGCGATCCGTGCCTTAGCCAGTGATTCCGAAGCAGGATACTTGCCCTTTTTGCTTAAGGCTTTTTGCGAGGCTACAAAATAACCGATACTGCACGCCACTTCGCGCTCGCGCTCGGGTGTTTTCGTAAATGCCGCCACAATCACATCAACCTTACCCGCCTTTACGCTAGGAATTCGCTCTGCAGGGTCTACATCTTGCACCAGCAATTTAACGCCCAGCTTCTTGGCGATAGCTGCAGCAAAATCAACGTCATAGCCTGAAACCGTGTGATTTTTGTTTCTTTGCCCGAACGGCGGAACATCTGCAGACACGCCAGCAATCAAAGTGCCACGCGCCTTAATTGTATCTAGCAGATCAGCATGCGCGAGCATGCTGAAAATGCTAAGTAAACCAGCCAAAAATAATCGTTGCATACAAGCTCCGGGCAAGAAATGCGACATCATTGTCAGATCAGATTAGAGATCGCTAATCTTAAAGCCCTTTTGCCACGACCGTCATACTGCGGCAATCGCCAACTGTGCAACCCACCTAGATGTGTCTGTTTTATTAAAACTAGACAATAAGCAGTTTCACTTACTTTTGACTGGAATTTGTTACAATAAAACAACACTTATATGACAAATAAAACCTTACTAAATCACACCTTGTGTTGTTAAATTAACCACGAATTTTAAAAGTGCGTGGGAATGGCGTTGCTGTTTGCGGCCCAAACCATTGATTAAAAATACGCTCAGCCTCACCGCTATTTTCCATTTCAATCAGTGTTTCATTAATCAGACTCATCAAACGCTTTTCACCCAACTTAGCCGCAATGGCATAAATTTCGGTCGCATTTGCGTAACTCGATAATTCAAACTGAGCTTTATTAGACATTTTGCTTAATGAACGGGCTAAAGAAGGCTCATCATCCACCACGGCATCAATTTTCCCCTCCTCTAAAAAGCGGACCGCTTCAGGGATATCATCAAAGGCAATCACTGTCGCCTTAGGATATTGCTTACGCACCAAATCTGAGCCTGTTGTGCCGCGTGCCACGCCAATATTGGCTTTAGCCAAAGACTCTGGCGAAGGAAACTTGCCTTTCTTTGACAATACTTTCTGCGCAGCAACAAAATATCCATTGCTACAGCTTACTTCGCGTTCACGCTCAGCCGTTTTTGTAAAAGTAGCAACCAAGATATCAATCTTGCCCGATTTAACTGCAGCAATGCGCTCATTCGGATCCAAATCCTGCACGACTAGTTTTACACCCAACTTCTTAGCCATTGCGCCAGCAAAATCAACATCGTAACCAGATACCGTTTGGTTTTTATTTCTTTGCCCAAAAGGTGGAATATCAGCACGCACCCCAGCAATCAAAGACCCACGGGCTTTAATCGTATCTAGCAAATCCGCATGAGACACCAAGCTGGTCAACGCAAACAAGGTAGCAAGCAAAAATTTATTCATTTTTAAATCCTATT
>JAPLQI010000067.1 GCA_026399755.1 Pseudomonadota bacterium | reverse complement strand
GGCGCATCGTTTTTTACCGCGCAAAGATCCTTTAGCACGGCGCGCTTTGATTGATGAAGCGTTCCGTGAATCGCTGGATCACCGGCTGGCCGGTTGTGGCCTGCGCCTCTTAGAAAATCCTTACGCAGAATATATCGCCGTTGGCCTGGCTACCGAGATGGAAGACTGGGTGTTCGGTGAGGGCGAAAACTGGCTGTCCAATAATATGGGCATGCCAAGGGACGCGATTGCCTTGCTGATTGTGGTTTGGGCCTTGATTATCTTGCCAAAACGCCAGCGCCAGATTGCCCTTTCGGCATCTGACCCTGACGATATGTTTGGCGAAGCGTCACCCATTGAGTTTGGTGATGAGGTGGCTCCGGGTATTCCAGAAGAAGCGATTTACGCTGATTTTGGTAAAAAGCTTGGCGGTAAGGCGCGTTTTTCTATGAATTTAAGCCAGCTGGCCAAGCTCGGTTTTATTAATCGCCGCAATAAAATGGTCTTTGAAGGGCCGCTGCTTGATCTGATGATTGATTACGCACGCTTAGCTCCGCGGATTATTAATGGTGCTTTGGCTGATTTGTTGAAGATTGATGTGGTCGCTGTTGAATCACCGATTGAAGATTGATGTGCAGATTAGTGAAATCTTAGGGTTTATTCGGGGCTCTGGCGTCCAATTCGTTTGCGGCCGCCTAGATGATGACGAGTGCTGTTGAGCCAGCTGGCTCCTTCAGAGCAGCTTTTGGGTTGCGTCAAAATAGTCAGTAAGTAGATAAGCTGTGATGCAGTTTTATCGAGACATAGGTTGAAGATTAATGTTTCAGATTCGTGAAATCGAAATGGTCCATTGGGATTTCTGGCGCGCGATTCGTGTGCCGCTGGATGCTCAGATTGTGACCATTGTCGGGCCAAATGGCTCAGGCAAAACGACGATGCTGGACGCGCTGCGTACCTTGCTGGCTTTACGCTGCTCGGGTCGCCGTGATTACAAGCGCTATGTTCGCAATAATAAAGAAAACTTTGCCTGGCTACGTGGTGTGGTTTCCAATCCACGTCGTGGCGAAGGTGGCTTATTTCCCTATTTGTTTTTTCCTATTACCAGCCCTGAAGTCACGCTGTTTTGTCGTGTGAAAAAGCAGGGTGGTGATTGGGTGCGTCATTACGCTATCGCCGAAGGTGTGGTTGAGCTTACGCCAGAAACCGAAAGCGGCCTGCAATGGCTAGGGGTGAATGAATACAAGCGCCGTCTTGAATCGGCGGGCCTGACTGCGGCGATTGCCGAAGTATTGGCGCTAGAGCAGGGCGACACCGACAAGCTGTGTGAGTACAGCCCCAAGGCTTTGCTTGATTTGGTTTTCCAAGTGTTTGGCGATAAGCAGGTGCTAGACAACTATCAGGAAGCCAAGCTTCGCCTAAAAGAAACCGAAGGCGAGCTGGGTAAAGTCGAGCAACAGATGGCCCAGATTGGGCTGGATGTGGAGCGGATGAAGCTGCGCTCCAATAGCTTTTTGGAATGGCAAGCATTGCAACGCGATGTGGTTCGCCTAGAAAAAGATGTTGTGCCAGGGCTTAAATATTTAGAGCAGTGGGATGGCTTGCTGGCGGGATTGCAGCAGTTCCGCCTTGCGCGCACTAATCTGCGGGCTAAGAAGCAAGAGTTGGATGAGTTAAATCTGGCGTATTCAGAATTCGATCAGCGCCGCGAAGCCGCTTTGGTAGGCGAGCGTGAAGCCAAGCAGGCTTACGATAATCACTTTGCTCTGTTTCAGCAGGTGCGTGATGCGGCCCGTGATACAGAAAAACTGCTGAAAGAAGAAACTCGTTTGCGTGAGCTGGCTGAGTCAGAACATGGTCGTGATGCAGTCAGCATTAATGACCGATTACTGGCTTTAAAAGAACAGCTTGCTAGCTTAAGACAGTGGCTGCGTACCGCCAAAGAAGAGCGCCAGCAGTTGGCCGATATGCAAAATACCCTGCAAGCGGGTAGAGCGCCGTCGCCAGATTTTACTCGGAATATGCGTTCAGCATTGGATGAGGCGGCGATTCCGCATCAAGTGCTAACTGAAATCGTTGAAGTCACCGATGCAAGCTGGCAGCAGGCGGTGGAAGCCTTGCTGGCTCCTTATCGCCATATTGTATTGCTCAAGCGTGCCGGTGATAGAAACCGCGCATGGGAAATTGCCCAGCGCTTACGCTATCGCCACTTTATTGTGCCTGATAGCGAGCCTGTGCCGCGTGCCAATAAAGGCTCGGTGCTGGAAGTGGTCGACTTCAATGGCGATGCGCCAAGCTGGGTGGTGCAATTGCTTAACCGCACTCAGCGTGTTGTTACCGTTGAAGCGGGTGGCAAGGTGGATGGCGACTGGATCACCAAAGAGGGTTATCACAAAGAGCGACGTGGTGGCCGCGATATTAGCGTGCGCCCGAGTGATTTTGCTTTTGGTGAGGCCGCAAGGCAATCACGCTTAGGCGATGCGCTGAGCCGTTTAAAAGTATTAAATCATCAAATCTTAGATGCAGAAGCGCGTGATGTAGATTTAAGCCGCGATATCAGCGCCCATACCGAGCAATTGATGGGCATGCAGGCGGTGGTGCAACTGGCCGCGCGTCAGGAAGAATTTGCCGCAGCAGCCGCACGTTTCCCTGGTGAGCAAGCGTCGGTACAAAACCTGGGAGCCGAGCTGGCTGCAGCACAGGCCGCTTGGGAAGCTGCGCGGGATGCGCGTGAAGAGTTGCGTGTGGGTTTTGAGCGCAGCAAAGATCAGCGCGAGCGTTTGGCTGGGCAAGTTAATTATCAGCAAGATCAAGCACAGCGTCAGCAGTTGGAAATCCATAAGCAATTACGTCAGCTGCGCGAGCTAAAAACGAGTTTGCAAGATCATTTAAGCGATGTATCTGCATTAAATGCCGTGCGTGAGCAATTTGGCAGCGTGCGTGAAGTGCAGCATTTGCTAGAGCGCCAACGTCAGCAGCTGGCTAATGGCCAGTGGGAAACGGATGAAACGATTCTGGCCCGCCGCGAAAAGCTGCAAAAAGATTATGACAATGTGCAAAACGATGCCGAAGTCCATTACAAAGAAGTACAACGTACTGGGGATCTGACGCATGAAGCGCGTGCCGCCTATATTAATAAGCTGCGTGCTACGGTACGTGCTTACTGCCGAAATATTGCTCGCTTGGGTGAGCTGGCAGGGATTGATGTAGAAGCGGAAATGCCGCATCTGGATAATGACGATGCCGTACTGGCGCAAGCGGGCTTGGCAGCGCGTTTCAATTTTGACCAGAAGGGCATGATGGGCATGAACGACGGTGAAGCGTCGGGCGGCCAGCAGGTGATGAAGTCCTTGATTCTGCTGATTGGTTTGATGATGGATGATGCCAATCCATCGGGCTTTGTGTTTATTGACGAGCCGTTTGCCCACTTAGATATCTTTAATATTGATCGCGTTGGCGCATTCCTGAAAGCCACGCAGGCGCAGTATTTAATTACTACGCCACTGACTCATAACACTAATGTTTATGCGCCATCTGATTTGACGCTGACCACACGTAAAAAGCGCCCAGGGGACACTTGGGCGCCACTTATTCTTCAAACTCGTCGCCGGGTTGAAACTGCACAACAAGAGCTGATCGTATGAAACAAGTATTCCATTTTTTCGCCCCCTGCCCACGAGGCCTAGAAGGTCCACTCGTTGCTGAATTAGAAGCACTTGGCGCTGATCAGATCAAAGCCACAGATGGTGGCGTGGGTTTTGCTGGCTCTTGGGTTTTGATGTACGAAGCCAATTTGCAGTCCCGTATTGCCAGCCGTATTCTTTGGCGCGTGGCAGAAAAAAGCTGGAAAACAGAAGATGATCTTTACGCCATGGCGCGTGATTTAGATTGGGCCGAAATGTTTTCTGTGGATTGCACCATCAAGGTAGGTGTTACAGCCTATCGTGTGCCGCAGATTCGCAGCCCAGAATTTGTGGCACTGCGGATTAAAGACGGTATCTGTGATCGTTTCCGTTTGAAAGGCGGCAAGCGTCCAAGCGTAGATACCGCTGAGCCAGATATGCGTATCCAGCTTTATCTGACCGATCGCAATGCCACTCTTTATTTAGATACATCAGGTGACGCGCTGTTTAAGCGTGGCTATCGTATTGAAACCGGCGAAGCACCGATGCGCGAAAATCTTGCTGCCGGTATTTTGGCCTTGATCGGCTGGACTCCTGCCGAAGCGCTATACGATCCAATGTGTGGCTCGGCGACCTTCTTAATTGAAGCCGCCATGATTGCCCGCAAAATTGCACCGGGTGCGCGTCGTGAATTTGCATTCCAAAAAATGCGTTTGCATAGCGAAGACATGTGGCAAGAGCAAGTTGCTGCGGCAAAAGCGGCTGAAACCAAAGAAATCTTTCCTATCTATGGTAGCGATGTATCAACGGCAGCGATCGCTCATGCGCAAGCCAATTTGGATTACGCCCGCTTTGACGACACCATCCATTTAAAACAATTGAATGCGATGGATGCTAAGCCGCCGTTTGATATGCCAGGCGTGTGGATATCTAATCCACCTTATGGCGTACGTTTGGATGAAAAAGAAAAACTGGCTGCGCTTTATCCGCAGTGGGGCGATGCCTTGAAAAAGCGCTTTTCAGGCTGGAGAGCTTATTTCCTGACTGCCGATATGGACATCACCAAGCATATGGGTCTTAAGGCCTCGAAGCGCACACCTTTATATAACGGTGGCTTAGAGTGTCGTTTGTTTGAATACATCATGATCTCAGGCGGCATGCGCCGCAAACCTACTGGTTCAGACGAATAAAAGACTGAAAATTGAAACAAGCCGCTTAAAAAGCGGCTTGTTTGCTTTGTTCTGCACGATTTTGCATTTGCGTATAACTAGCTAAATAGCTGTTATCAAAAGTGCTCGCTAATCAGATTGTTTTAAAATCAACCGCTTACCTTGTTTTATGCACTTTATTGCTACATAGGGGTTGACCGATACAGCCCCAGCCCGTATATTTCGGCCTCTCGCTGCAGCACACACAGCAACACGGTGTTCTAGCAGTAGCGAATGATCTTTAAAAAAATACAGTCGATGAGTGTGAGTGCTTGATTCGGAAGCGAAACAAGTGCTTGCATTAGTAAGGAGT
>JAPLQI010000034.1 GCA_026399755.1 Pseudomonadota bacterium | reverse complement strand
TTTATACTCACTTAGAAAACCCCAGCGGGCTATGCCACCATTTGAGCGTTCAATATCCACTGTCACAAACTGGCAGTATTCTTTAAGCGTAGCAAGTTGTTCAGCCGTTTCTAGTAGAAAGCCTTCAATCAGAAAAGGCGTGTCCAGCCAAGGGCGATCGAGCTCGCAAATAAATAAATCAGCTTGTAAAGCTGAAACGGGAAGTCGTGTTTCCAATTGTGTATTCTTATCGTGCTAAGTGTTTAGGGCCGTATGCTTCGTTTGTCTATGATCAGCTTCATGTAATGGGGTTGTTTGAGGTAAATGCTTGCCATCATTTGCTTGTGCCAGCAGATAAAACTGTAAGTAAAAAAGACAGCTTGTTTCAAACATGAATCTGTGAAGATTGTAAGTGATTTATAGCAGAATGAGAGGAGGGGATCGATGTTTGGCATGCATTTATGTGGATTATTTCGTGCTTAGGGTCGGTAAAGCAGCGGGCATATCTGCATATTCAAGCTAAATATGAAGCGCTAGGGCCATTATTTATAATGATAATTGGCAAATAAAATACTCTATTGGTATTTACGTCTGAGTTTTTTTGGTAATTGTTGCACTGCAAGGTTGGGATAAAGCCTCATGCTGTTAGTGCTTAAGAGATAAAAGTTTGATAGGGGCTATTAGGGTATATGAGCCTAGATTGTGGTGAAACCTTCTGTTTTTGTGCCGCTGAGACCTATGCTTATTAGCAATGTAGACATCTAAATCCCTAGAGGCACAGCGCTTGGCGCTTTGTTTTTGAACTGGTTTAGACAATATCCGCTTATTAATCCTTATTAATACCTCTTTGCTTTCTAATCTGAGACTGACCTCCAGCGTAGAAAAACGCCCCCTTAGCTAAGTTTTTGTTAAAATAGCGACCGTTTTTTTGTGAGAAGACTATGGCCCTGCTGGAGATCCGTGACGTCGTAAAAACTTTCGGCGATTTCACTGCCGTTAATCATGTGAGCTTGTCGGTGGAAGCCGGTGAATTCTTTACTTTGCTTGGCCCTTCGGGTTGCGGCAAAACCACTTTATTGCGGATGCTGGCAGGGTTTGAACAACCCGATTCCGGCGCTATTTTGCTCGATGGGCAAGATATGTCACTTGTGCCGCCAGAAAAGCGCCCAGTGCATACTGTATTTCAAAATTATGCGCTGTTTCCGCATATGAACGTGGCCGACAATATTGCCTTTCCTTTGAAAATGGCTAAAGCGTCTGCTGCTGAAATTAAACTCCGTGTGGCTGAAATCCTAGAAGACGTGCGCTTGCAAGAATTCGCCCATCGTTTTCCGCATGAATTATCCGGTGGTCAGCGTCAGCGCGTGGCCATTGCCCGATCTTTGGTGAATCGCCCGCGCCTCTTGCTGCTGGATGAGCCTTTATCGGCGCTCGATGCCAAATTGCGCGAGCAGATGCAGATGGAGCTGATCACCCTGCAAAAAGAAGTGGGCGTGACCTTTGTGTATGTCACGCACGATCAGGGTGAAGCCTTGGCCTTATCACACCGTATTGCGGTGATGAATAAGGGCCAAGTTGAGCAGCTAGACGCGCCAGAAACCATCTACAGCTACCCAAAAAGCCGCTTCGTCGCCGATTTTATTGGCCAGTGTAATTTGCTTGATGCCACGATTAAGTCGATTTCAAAGGATCGTATGCAGCTTGAAATCGCCGGTGTCGGTATTGCCGAAACCCTGCCGGTTGCGGGCGCGACGGTTGGCCAGAAAGGCACGCTAAGCTTACGTCCAGAGAAGATCAAACTGGCGGCTAGCTTAGAAAACAATGACACGGATGAAGTGCACTTTAAAGGTACGGTTGAAAACTGCCTCTACCTTGGCGACGTCACCATTTATATCGTGAAATTAGATAATGGCGTGTTAGTTGAAGCCATGTTGCCTAATTCCGCAGCGGGTCGCGCCAAATTCTTTGATGACAATGATGCAGTAGAGCTGGCATGGCGTTATGACGCTGGCCACTTTTTGCTGTCTTAGGGGGGCGAGATGTCCAAAGTAAAATCGCCTAGTTTGGCGAAGTGGTTGATTTCAGGCCCGCCACTACTGTATCTGCTGATCTTTTTTGCCGTGCCTACGCTGATTATGATTTTCTCAGCGTTTCGTTTTCCGGGTGAATACGGTGGGCTGATGCCGCTGGTGGATATCAATCCAGATACCGGCGTGCGTGAGGTTTTAATTAATTCACAAAACTGGCGTGATTTTCTAACGCTAGAAAACTTCAGTCGTTTTTTTGAAGACGGGGTTTATGTTGAATTATTTATGAAGTCGTTTTGGTATGCAGGTTTAACTACGCTGTTTTGTATTATTTTGGCCTATCCCCTCGCATGGCTTATTGCGCGTAGCCCAAAGAAATACCGTGATTTATTAGTATTACTAGTGATTTTGCCATTCTGGAGTAATTTCTTAATCCGCGTTTATGCGTGGATGATTATTCTGGGGCCGCAGGGCTATTTTGCCATGACGGTAAATAGCTTTTTAGCGTGGTTTGGTATTGGCCCGCAGCAGTTTCTATTTACCCATTTTGCGGTGATTGTGGTGCTGGTTTATGTGCATTTACCATTTATGGTCTTGCCGCTCTATGCCAATTTAGAAAAGCACGATATGGCGCTATTAGATGCTGCGCAAGATTTGGGCGCATCGGCTTGGCAGCGTTTCTGGCGCATCACTTGGCCGCTCTCTTTGCCCGGCGTTTGGGCTGGTGCGGCGCTGGTGTTTATTCCGGCCTTAGGGATGTTTGCCGTACCTGATTTGGTAGGCGGCACCGACGGCATTATGGTGGGTAATTTAATTAAACAGCAGTTCTTAGATAGCCGTGATTGGCCATTTGGCTCTACCCTGTCGATTATGCTCACCGGCGGTGTGCTACTGCTGGCGGTATTTGCGACCTTGATTAGTCGTGGAAGGAAAAAACAACATGACTAAGCAAAGTAAATGGCTGTGGGCTGTGGCCTTATTAACTTACGGCTTTTTGTATTTACCACTTGTGATTGTGGTGGTGTATTCATTTAATGATTCACGCTTAAATGCGGAATGGGTTGGGTTTACATTTAAGTGGTATCAGATTTTATTTAATGATGAGCAAATGCTGGTGGCTGCCCGCAATTCATTACTTATTGCCGTAATCACTAGTTTTTTCTCCACCATCTTTGGCACGCTGGCAGGGATGGCAATGTATAAATACAAATTACGCTTATTGCCGGTACTGGTGCTGACGCCGATAGCTGTTCCTGAAATCTTAATGGGCGTATCGCTGTTAATGTTTTTTGTAATGCTCAATATGACGCTGGGTTTGGTTTCAGTGGCACTGGCGCATATTGCTTTTTGCATTGGCTTTGTGGCGATTGTGGTGCGTTCTCGTTTACAGGGTATGGATGAGGCCTTGGTAGAGGCTGCGCGGGATTTGGGCGCAACGCCATTACAGGCATTTCGCTTAATTACCATGCCTTTAATTATGCCGGGGATTATTGCCGGTGCTTTGATGGCGTTCACTTTATCGATCGATGATTTTGTGATTACCTTCTTTACGGCAGGCGCAGGCGCTTCTACCTTGCCCCTGCAAATCTATTCGATGATTAGAATTGCCGTTACACCTGAAGTGAATGCGATTTCCACTTTATTGATGCTACTCACTCTGGCTTTAATTTTAATTGCTGGGAAATTAGCACCTGGTGCTTTAAGGGCTAAGTAATTTGTATTTGAGTGGGGCGGGTATGGCATTGCCTGCCTTCACTATTTCAGTGCACATTTTTAATGTGCAGATGTTCTGGTTTTCTATGCCTATGGCAAATCAGCAACATTGGCGCTTAGGCATTGAAGTAGCTAGCGCAAAATAAGGCATAATCAGCGGGTCTTTTTATTCAACTGCTTTGGAGTGTTTGAGACATGAAGAAATTATTATTCACGCTTTTACTGGCTGCCAATATGGCACAGGCCGAAGAAGTGCTCCACGTTTACAACTGGAACAATTATATTGCGCCAGAAACGGTTAAACGCTTCCAGGCAGAATGTAAATGCCGTGTGGTGCAAGATTATTACGGTGCAATGGAAGAAATGCTGGCTAAGCTGAGCGCCGGTGCTAAAGGTTACGACGTGGTCGTTCCTACAGGTTTTGCGATGCCGCCTTTGATTAAGCAGGGCATGGTGCAGCCGCTGGATAAATCTAAGCTTCCTAATATCAAAAATGTTAACCCAACATTTTTAAATAGTCAGTTTGATACGGGTAATCAATTCTCTCTGCCTTATTCATTTACCACTACCTTGCTGGGCTTTAATCAAACCAAGTTAAAAGAACTGGGTATCGAGCCAAATTCATGGTCTGTGATTTTTGATCCGGCGGTATTGGCTAAAATTAAAGGCAAGGTGACGGTACTAGATGATGCCAATGAATTATTTGCGGCGTCCTTGATGTATAACGGTTTTTCTCCAAACTCCACTAAGCCAGAAGAATGGAAAAAAGCGCAAGCCACTATTATTAAAGCCAAGCCATTTTGGGCTGCGTTTAATTCACAAAGCTATATCAAGGAATTAACGCTGGGTAATATTTGGGTGGCCCATGGTTATTCCAGCGATATGTTCCAAGCTGCAACGGATGCCAAAACAGCCAAGCGAGCCTTTACCGTGAGCTACGGTTTGCAAAAAGAAGGGAATACCTTATCTGTGGATAATATGATGGTGCTCAAATCTGCACCTCGCCCAGATCTGGCCCATAAGTTTGTTAACTTTATGCTAGAAGGCAAAAACTCGAGCGAGCTGACCAATATGGTGGGTACGGGCAATCCAAATAGCGCAGCTGCGCCTTTTGTGAATGCTGAAATGAAAAAGAATACTGCGGTATTCCCAGATGAAGCCGCATTAAAAAAACTACAGCAACTTAAACCGCTTGACGCCAAGCAACGTCGTGATTTAAGCCGTTTGTGGACTCAAGTTAAAACCTCTAAATAAGGGGAATCAAGGAGGGCTGCATATGCGGCTCTCCCTTACCTTGAATGAGACATTCCCTCAACATCAGCTATCTCGCTAGGCGAATTACGCCAACCAGAGTGCCTCGTTATATTGCCTTCTGCTCGGCATTGGTGATTCTGGTGGTCAGCCTCTATCCCTTTAGTGGCTGGCGTTTTACGGGGGAACCGATTTGGGCGTTTTATGCCTATCCTCTGCCTTACTACTTCACCTTTTTTGATAACACCATCAATGTGCTGGCCTATTTGCCTCTGGGGGCTAGCCTCGCCATTTCTTTTCGCTCCCTTCGTTATGGCAGCTTTTTAGCCGCATTGTCTGGCTTGGCTTTGTCATCAACCGTCGAGTTTATTCAGCAATTTCTGCCTGGCCGTGTGGCCTCTAATCTAGATATTTTAAGCAATAGTTTTGGCGCATTTCTTGGCATGCTATTGGCGCTGATTCTAGGAAATCGTTACTGGAAAAACCGTTGGTTGGTCGCCCGCCATGCTTGGCTTGCCCCCGGCCCCGCAGTGGAGTGGGGCACAACTTGGTTGGTATTGTGGTTTATTACTCAGCTAGATCCATCCCAGCCCTTTTTGGGGGTGGTGGTTGAATCACCAGGTCTGCCTCAGCCTTTTGAATCTCCAATGCAAAATGCCAAGTTGTTTTTAAGGCTGCTCGAAGGCGGAGGCATGATGCTGCACTTTTTGGGTGTGGCTTTGTTTGTATCGGTCTTGGTGCGCCATACTTGGCAAAGCCCTAAGGCGATTCGGTTTACCTTGCTTACAGCGCTGCTGCTTAAGCTAGGTTTTGCCGGGCTATTGCTAAAGCCCGCTCAGTTTTTTGCTTGGATTAACATCAATATCGTGGTGGGTGGTCTGCTGGGCACGCTGGCTTTAGTGCTGCTGTGGCGATTAAATCGGCGGCTTAGGGCTTTTGTTGGCGCGCTGGCGCTGACCGCTACCTTGGTGATTGGCTGGTTTTGGCCGCTTACCCCGCAGCTATCGGCCACCTTGCCGCTGTTCCGCTGGCATTACGGGCATCTACTGCACTTTAATGGCCTATCTGCAGTCATTAGTGATCTATGGCCCTATGGCGCGATTGCGCTACTGCTATGGCTATCTATTCGCGCACCGCGCGAAGAGTCTTGGTAAATCGGATGAAACGCCTTTAGGTATTCTGCCGTTTTTATAGCGTCTTTATACCTCTACTCCGTTTATTTACCGTTTTTTTACAAGCAGACCTTTAGCATTCATACATACATTTTCCTTCAGGAAGGATGAGTGCGATGAGTCTGCTCTATGGTTCTATGGTCAATACGCGTCGTGAAGACGTTCCCCAAGCTGCACCGCTGCGGTTTATGCTGGCTTCGCGCTTTAGCGCCAGTTCGGCGGGTGCTGCGCCTGAACTAAGGCCGGTTTTGCAAAAGCTATGCCGTTTTATCATGGCAAAGTTGCGCCAATTATGATTATGCCGCGCTTACTTTTATCGACTCTCTTATTGGCCAGCGTTGCAAGCTATGCCGCTGAGCCAGCTGCTTGTAAAACCGTGCGTTTTTCTGATGTGGGCTGGACGGATGTGACGGCGACCACCGCGCTTACTAGCGAGATGCTTGCTGCGCTGGGCTATCAGCCCGAAATTAAAATGCTTTCGGTGCCGGTTACCTTTCATGCGATGCAGACTCAAGATATCGACGTTTTTCTGGGCAATTGGATGCCCACAATGAAAAACGATATCGATCCCTATCTGAAAAACGGCAGTGTAGAAGTGGTTCGTACTAATCTAACTGGCGCTAAATACACACTGGCTGTGCCTGAATATGTATATCAGGCTGGGGTGCGTCGTTTTAGTGATATCGCCCAGTTTTCTGGTCGCTTTGCTAAACGCATTTATGGCATTGAAGCGGGCAACGATGGCAATCGCCTGATCAGCAGCATGATTAAAGATAAAGCCTTTGGTTTGCAGGATTTCAAATTAGTGGAATCCAGCGAAGCGGGCATGCTTACCCAGGTCAAACGCGCCGTTCTGAAGCAGCAATGGGTGGTGTTTTTGGGCTGGGAGCCGCACCCGATGAACCGCAATTTAAAGCTGCGCTATCTGGAAGGCGGCGATGCATATTTCGGGCCTAATCTGGGCGGCGCGACCGTGCACACCACAACCCGATCTGCTTATGCAAAGCAATGCCCTAATGTAGGCCGTTTGTTGAAAAATCTTGTCTTTAGCACTGAGGTTGAAAACAAGCTGATGGGGCAGATTCTGGATCAGAAGCAGGAGGCTAAAGTAGCAGCTCGCCAATGGCTGGGCCAAAACACAGCCATCTGGACGCCTTGGTTAAGCGGGGTAAATAGTTTTAACGGCCAGCCTGCGGTGCCGGTATTAAAAGCTTGGTTGAATCAATCTGCCGTGGTGTCGGATGCTCGCTAGGATGATGGCGTGTTTAAGCGGGCAATCCACCGCAGCTGCTGGGCAAAAGTTAGGGCCCAGCAGCCCTTTTGCAGATGATGGCTTGGGAGTGCATCGTGGATAAATTGCCTATAGGGCAGTGGGTGGCGGTCGGCGTGGCCCGTTTGACCGAGCCTGCCGCAGGTGGTGTAGCCTTTTTTAGTGAGGGTTTGGAAAGTGCGGTGCAGGCCATGACCCGCGTTCTAGTTGATTGCCCACCGCTCTTGCTGCTGTTTATTGCCACATTTTTGATTTATCGCGTGCGACGAAGTTGGGGATTAACGCTGTTTTCCGCATTCGCACTGATTTTGATCGACAATCTGGCTTATCGTGAGGCCACTTTGCAAACGCTGGTGCAAGTCGCTCTTGCTTCTGCAATCTGTATGTTTATTGGCGTGCCCTTAGGCATCGCGGCGGCGCACCGGCCTTGGGTTTATCGGGTACTGCACCCTCTGCTGGATTTGATGCAGACCATCCCTACCTTTGTGTATCTCATCCCCACCTTAATGTTGTTTGGCCTAGGCATTGTGCCAGCGATGGTCTCTACCATTATTTTTGCCCTGCCTGCCCCTGTGCGGCTGACTTATCTGGGCCTGCGTGATATTCCCCCTCCACTTATAGAAGCGGCTAAGGCCTTTGGATATTCGCCTTTAGCTAGACTCTGGCGGGTGGAATTGCCCGCTGCCATGCCCAGCATTGCTGCCGGTTTAACGCAGTGCATTATGTTATCGCTCTCTATGGTGGTGATTGCGGCCTTGGTGGGGGCAGAAGGATTAGGCCAGCCTATTGTTCGTGCCTTAAATACCGCTGATATGGCACTGGGTTTTGAGGCGGGTTTAGCGATCGTTCTATTGGCGATCATGCTCGATCGCCTGTGTCAGTCCAATTCTTTATCAAGAGAGAAACGATGAGCGCCATTTGTTTTGACCATGTGGATGAAGTATTCGGCCAGCAGCCTGAAAGCGCTTTCCCGCTGATTGATCAATCGCTATCTCGCGATGATATTTTTGATCGTACCGGCCAGTTAGTCGCAGTGCGCGATGTGTGCCTGCGGGTAGAAGAGGGCGAAATGTGCGTGCTGATGGGCTTGTCTGGCTCGGGAAAATCCAGCTTGCTCAGGGCGATCAATGGTTTAAATCCAATCAGCCGTGGCCAGCTTACGGTGCGCTGCGCCGGAGCTGAAATCGATATGACCCATTGCTCGGCCAAGCAGCTGCAAGCGGTGCGTACCCGTGGCATTGCCATGGTGTTTCAAAACTTCGCGCTGATGCCTTGGCTTAATGTTGAAGAAAATGTCGCCTTTGGCCTGCATGCTTTGCAACTGAGTGCCAAAGAGAGCAAACGTCGTGTGGATGCGGTGCTAGAGCAGGTAGGCCTTGGGCGCAGGCGTTATGCCCTGCCTGCCGAGCTGTCTGGCGGCATGCAGCAGCGGGTAGGATTGGCGCGGGCCTTGGTGGTAGATAGCGATATTTTACTGATGGACGAGCCCTTTTCGGCGCTCGACCCGCTGATTCGTAATCAGCTGCAAGATGAATTGCTCAGCCTGCAAAAAACGCTGCGTAAAACCATTGTTTTTGTCAGCCATGATATGGACGAAGCTTTAAAGCTGGGCTCGCAGATTGCCATTTTGCGCGATGGGCAGATTGTGCAAAATGGCACGCCGCAAGAGATTATGTTTAAGCCGGCGGATGATTATGTTCGCCAGTTTGTGCGGCATAGTAATCCGCTGAATGTGCTGTCTGCCGCCAGCCTGATGCGCCCGGGGCATTTTTCTAGCTTAGAGCTAATGGCCTCTGGCGCTCATGCTCAATCTTCGGTGCAATACTGGCATGCAGCAGAGCCTTTGGCCTTATTGCGCGCTAAGCCCACCGTGGTAGACGCAGATATCCGCCTACGAGAGGCTTTTGCAGTCTATGCCCAGACAGGGTGCGAGCTAATTTTGGCGCAAGATGGCAAAATGGTGGGCTGCTTATCGGGGGCACAAATGTCGAGGGCGATTCTGGGGCAGGCAGCATAGGCTGACTTAAAACGCTTCGATCAGCGGCCCAATAGAAAGAATCGCTAAGATCAGCGCCAGAAAAATAGTTGAGCTAAAGCCAAGATAGCTAAAGCCATAAGCTCCCAGTACAGCGCCACAAAAAAACGCGATCACTAAGCTGGCTTGCACTTTTAAATGGTTGCGATCGCACAGCACCTTGATATGCTCAGGCGTGCTTGGATTACGATTCCAGTAAAACAAGCGCCCAAGCTCGATACTGATATCGGTGATTAAGCCTGTCAGGTGAGTGGTGCGAATAACGGCTTTAGAAATCTTGGTAATGATGGCGTTTTGCAAGCCCATAATAAAACACAGCAGCAGCATGGTCAGCGAGACGAGGCCAGGGGAGTGGGAATCAAGCTGCCCGCCCAGCAAGCCAAAACAAAGCAAGAGCAAGGCTTCCAGCATTAATGGCTCGGCATATAAGCTGCGGCTGCCACGGCGGCGCGCCCAGTTTATCAGCAGGGTAGAGGTGATGGCCCCCGCCATAAACATCAGCAAACTGGCTAGCGCAGAAATAATCAGAGTGGTGTTACCCAGCACCCAATTATCGGCCAGCCCCGATAAAATCCCCGTCATATGCGATGTGTACTGGCCAACCGCCAAAAAGCCCCCTGCATTGGTGGCACCCGCTACAAAGCAGAGGGTAATCCCAAGGTGCAAATTATTGCGATCGGTGCGCTCTGGCGCGGCAAGGGTGCGAAGGTAGTGAAGGGGCATGTTGGCTTATATTAAATACGTTCAGTGCTGCAATTGTACTCGCCTTCATGCCCTTGCCATGTTGCCAACATTACCCTTGCATGGCGTCCTGGCAGGTAGACATGCCGTTAGGTATTTTTGATTTGATTGGAGTTAAAAAGTACTAATAGCTCATTTTGTTATATATAAGTTATTTAATAGTTCTTCTTTGTGTGAATAATGCTTGTTAGACTTCAGACAGATCAAGACATTCAGCTTTAGCCCCACACTCTATCTAAGGAATTAAAATGAAAAAAACTCTGGTTCTTAGCGCTTTGGCGGCTTTATTGGCAACTGGTTTTGCACAAGCTGCAGAAAAACTTACCGTCGCTGCAACGGCTGTACCTCATGCAGAAATTTTAGAATTAATAAAACCTCAATTAGCCAAAGAAGGCGTTGATTTACAAATCAAAGTATTTACTGATTATGTGCAGCCTAATTTGCAAGTCGATCAAAAAAATATTGATGCCAATTACTTTCAGACCAAGCCTTATTTAGATAACTTTAATAAAGGTAAGGGCACGCATTTGGTGATTGTGGCGGGTGTGCACGTAGAGCCATTTGGCGCTTATTCGCGCAAATATAAATCATTAAAAGATTTACCAAACGGCGCAACCGTTGCTATTCCTAATGAAGGCAGCAATAGTGGCCGTGCTTTATTACTGCTGCAAAAAGCAGGTTTATTAAAACTGAAAGACCCGACAAATGCTTTGTCTACACCTAAAGACATCAGCGAAAATCCAAAGCAATTGAAGTTTAAAGAGCTAGATGCCGCAATGCTGGCACGCGTATTGGATCAAGTTGATTTAGCGCTGATCAATACCAATTACGCATTGGAAGCCAAGCTTAATCCAGTTAAAGATTCATTAGCCTTGGAAGATCGCAGCTCACCTTATGTGAATTACCTAGTGGCCCGCCCAGATAATAAAGACAGCGCCGCGATTAAAAAACTAGCAGCAGCATTAACCAGCCAGCAGGTTAAAACCTTTATCGAAGGCAAATACGCAGGCGCGGTGGTTCCAGCGTTTTAATTGCTTGCTGTATGAGTCGCTGCAGGTATGTACTTGTAGCTTGGGTTAGCTGCTTATCATCGCAGTTTTTAGCGGTGATAATCAGCGTAACCCAACATGCACAAGTGAGAAAAATGTTGGGTTACGCTGATTTATCCGCCCAAAACAGGCGAATAAACCAGCTAACCCAACCAACGCTTTCGTGGCTTCAGACTTGGGTTTTTAGCTGGCTATCAATTAACTTAATTTAAAATGCGCCACTGCCAAATCCATACGGCTGGCGAGATCTCTTAATGAATGCGCTGTATGGGCCGATTCTTCAACGGCGCGGCTGTTTTCTACGCTCATTTGTGCGATGCGATCCACATTACCTGCCACGCTATTGGCCATACTGGTCTGCGTTTTGAGTGCTTGGCTGATTTCCATCACCACATTAATGACTTTCACCGATCCTTCGCGGATTTTCTTGATGGCATCCCCTGCCTGATTTGCCAATACCATGCCTTTTTCTACTTCAATCACGCCTTGGCTCATATTTTGGACGGCGTTGCTGGTGCCGGTTTGAATTTTTTCTATCATCATGCCAATTTCAAAGGTACTGGCGGTGGTGCGCTCAGCCAATTTGCGTACTTCATCGGCCACTACGGCAAAGCCTCGGCCTGTATCGCCTGCTCGAGCCGCTTCAATGGCCGCATTGAGCGCCAATAAATTAGTTTGGTCGGCGATTTCCTTGATGACATTAGCAATGCCGGCAATTTGCTTGGCGTATTCATTCAGCTCGGCCACGCTATTTGAGGCGACACGCACCGTGGAAGCAATGGCTTGAATACCCGCCACCGTTTGCTGAATGACTTCGCCGCCTTCATGAGAAACACGGCCCGATTCGGTGGAGGTGAGATGGGCGTCGCGTGCATTATTGGCAACAAGATTAATGCTGACCGTTAGCTCTTGTACGGCTGCTGCCATGCTGGCTGCGGCCTCACTCTGTTCTTTTGCCCCGCCAGAAACTTGCTCTGAGCTGCTGCTAATTTGTTCTGCACCCTTTAATAGATGATCGGCACTTTCTTTTGTATCCACAAATAGCTTAAGTAATTGCTCCTGCATCTTTTCAAAGGCATTGAGCAGATCGCCAATTTCATCGTTGCGGGCGTGTGGAATATGGCCACTAAAATCGCCATTGGCGAGCCTTTCGATATGGCGAATGGCGATTAAAAGCGGCTGTTTTAACCAGCGAGATAAGGCCAGATGTAGCGATATAGAGAGCAATAATGCACCGGCAATGCAGGCAATGAGGATTAAATCATGTGTCCATTTGGCATCGGCCAAGACTTCTTTTTGGCTTTGCGTGCTGACAATCAGCCAGTTGGGGTCTGTTAGCTTGGCAAAAGTAGCCTCCCTAGCTTCCCCCTTGTCGCTATAAACCATTTGCCCCTCTCCCTGTTTGAGCATGGTCTTGATATAGTCTTGGGCATCAGGGTCTTTTAGTAGGTCTTTATTGGCCATGGTGGGGTGGACCAGTGCCTTGCCTAGGTTTTTACCCGCGTCAATAATCAGCAAATAACCACTTTCCCCCAGTTTGATAGCTGCAATTTTCTTTTTTAAATCGGCCATGCCCAGCGAGAAATCAAAGCCAATAAATAGGCTGCCAACAATGTCGCCCTGCTTGTTTTTGACGGGGCGATAAACGGTCATATAGTCACGGCCAAATAGATTGGCAACGCCTACATAGGGCTTGCCACTCAGTAAGCCAAGTCGAGCAGGATGAGCATCTCCCAGTAAGGTGCCTACTGAGCGCGTGCCGTCAGCCTTGGTCAGCGAGGTAGCCAGACGGCGAAAATCCTGGCCTTCTCGAATAAAAATAGTCGCCACCGAGCCGGTAATTTGGGTGAAATGATCTGCCCGTTCATTTCCATCGAGTATGACTTTGCCATCGTTAAGCAGCTTGCCCTCATTTAAGGCCCAATCTGGACTGAAATTGCTGGCCCACACAGCATTAAGGCTGGAAGCCGACCGATCTAGATTGGTGCGGTATGCCGCTAACAGATCAACAATAGATTGGTTAGTGGTATGCAGATTGGCTCTGGCCGTATGCGTAAGGCGTTGTTCTAGCCCGCTGGATAAGCCCCAGAACAGGCCCCCAAACAGAATAATCAGCAGCGCCAGCAGCACTAAATTAAGGCGGACGATCAGTGAATCGTGGCGGATCAGTGTCATGGCAGGGGCACCTTCACATCATCAAGTAAGGTTTATTTAGGAAAAATCCGTAATAAATTACTTAATGCTTTGTGTTTTTGATTAAATAACATGCAATTTCATTCGTAAAAATTACAATAATAGTTATTATTCAAAAAAGTGTGCGCTGCAACAAAGAGAAGGCTGAGTTCGGTATAAGCGGTTGACCAGCCGAGGGACGGCTTTGGTCGGTGTGCTAAAGCAAATTTCGATAGCCATTCACCAAGACTAAACCCGCAAACCATAGATAAAGTAGGGCCGATAGCAGCAGGCAGCCTTGGGTAAAGCGCTGACCGAATAGCTTGGCACCGTGGGTGGCGCTGTAAACCATTAGCAAAGTCCACGCCATGCCACCGGCAAAAAAACCGCATAGAAAACGCGTGGTAGAGAGCAGGCTGCCATCGGTGGCTTGGGCGATCAGGCTACCGCCCACGGCGGCAAACCAAAGAATCGATGAGGGTGAGGCCATGGCTAGCATCATGCCTTTGCTAAACATTCCTCGGCGACCTGCATGTGGCACGGAGCTGCTTTCTATTTGCTTAGCATCTTGCCAAGCTTGCCTTGCCATTTTGACAGCAAGGTAGAGTAAAACCGAGCCGCCTCCTAGCCAAGTAATCCATTTTACTGCCGTAAACTGCAGCAAAATACTCATACCTAAGAGGGAAACAATCGCCCATACCATATCGCCAAAACAAGATCCCAAGCCCATCCACAGAGCAGGGCGCGGGCCGTGCTTCAGGCTGGTGTCGATCAGCGCAACGTTCACGATGCCCAGATCAAGGCAAAGTGAAATAGATAGTAAAAAACCGGTGATAAAGACATCCATTTTAAGGCTCTATTGATCGCTGTGCTGCGGCAGGACGCGCAGTTTAACAGCTTCAGGTAAGCGCTTGTATTGACGTATTACCTTTGGGAGGTAGGTAGGGGGGGCACGCCCATACGCGCTAACCAAAATGTTTTTCATTAGTAAACAGAGAAAAAACATAGAAACCACGCACATAGCATAGGGCTTTAAAGTCCCCTTGAAACCCGCCGGAGCGATGAACAAGCGGGGCGGGGGATCGCTTGGGAGCGAGGCAGCGAGCCAATCCCGCCCGCCGCCGACTCGATTGTTCGCAGCGTAGGGGCTTTCGTGTTTTTGAGGTTGCGGCTTGGCTTCGTTTCTTGGCCGTTCAAGAAAGGAAGGCCCCCGCGGTGGCCAACCGCTCCAAAATCAACGTGCCGAAGGTACTAAAAAGGTCTTCTAGACTTTGCTTAGCGCTCATGGGGTACAAGCCGTGTATTTTCCAGCATCGCTCGCGGGTTTCACCCGCCCTACAATTGGTGCAACGTCTGCATATGAGTGATAGGGGGCACAACGATAAGGCCGTTATGGGCTGAAAATGGTGCGCAAGAAAAGCGACTTGCACACCCTATAAAACCTCCGCTTGCAGCTCCCTAAATTTTGAACCACAGAGCGAGGGCACGGGTGCATTAAATCGCAGGTTTTCTCCGTGAAACTCCGTGTTCTCTGGGGCCGAAGTGGTTCAAGATTTGGGTTTTATCGCGTTAAGATTTCCAAAAAACACGAGTAAACAAAATCAGCAGGGAAAAGACTTCTAAGCGGCCAAGCAGCATGGCGAAATTACAAATCCAGATTTGAATATCGCTGAGTACGCCGTAATTGGATGCGGGGCCAACCACACCAAGGCCGGGGCCGGCGTTATTGATACAGGCGATGATGGCGGTAAAGCTGGAGAGAAAATCAAGCCCTGTGAGCAGCAGTAAAAAGGTGAGCCCAACAATACTCATGGCATATAAAAAGACAAAACCCATCACCGCAAAAATAATTTGATTGGGGATCGCCATGCCATTCACGCGTAGCGGATGCACTGCATTGGGGTGGAGCAAGCTCGACATTTGCCGACTTGATTCACGCATCATAATGAGGGTGCGGATCATTTTAACCCCGCCGCCAGTAGAGCCAGAGCAGGCGGTGATGCAGGATAAAAACAGCATCAAGAGCGGCACAAAAATGGGCCATACGCCAAAATCGACGCTGGCAAAGCCTGAGTCTGTGGCAATCGATACCAAATTAAAGGCGACATGCCTAAGTGAAGTGAGGAAATCGCCATAGGTATTTTGGCCAACTAAATAGGCGGCACAGCCAACGGTGCTGATCAGAATCAGCAAAATCATGGCTTTAAACTCAGAGTCTTTTAAATAGGTAGATAGTTTGCGGCCACTCAGCGCTACATAGTGCGTGGCAAAGTTGGTGGCGGCGAGCAGCATAAAGACAATCAATATCGCCTCAATAATGGGCGAATTAAAATACCCCACGCTAGCATCATGCGTAGAAAACCCACCCAGGCACATCGCAGCAAAAGCATGGCAAACCGCATCCAGCCAGCTCATGCCACCTACAAATTTAAGCAGTAGAATGCAAGCCAGTGTGAGCCCTGCGTAGACCATCCACAGATTACGTGCTGTTTCCCTAATGCGAGGGGTGAGCTTGGCGTCTTTGATGGGGCCGGGGGTTTCGGCTTTAAATAGCTGTAGCCCGCCCACGCCCAGCATGGGCAAGATGGCAACGGCCAGCACGATAATCCCCATCCCACCCAGCCAGTTAAGCAAATGTCGCCATAAATTAATCGAAGGGGGGAGGTTATCCAGCCCCGTTAATACCGTCGCGCCTGTGGTGGTGAGCGCCGACATGGTTTCAAAGTAGGCGTGGGTAAAAGAGAGCGATGGATTAAATAGCAGCAGCGGCATGGCAGAAACGGCGGGCAGTACAGTCCAAAGCCCTACCACTAAAATAAAACCGTCCCGCGCTTTCATTTCACGTTTGTGGCCGTGGGTCAGAATGGCCAATAGCACACTACCAAGCAATAGGAAGGTGAGCGAGGTGATAAAGGGTATTAGGCCATCATCATTACCAAACCATGCCACCGCAATTGGCAACAAGATCCACAGCGAAAACATGCCGGATACACGCGCCAGAATATTGACGGTGGGAAAAATACGTTGAGCGAGCGACATTAGAAAAAACCTATTTTAACGGCAAAGAGTTTTTCTACTTCACGAATATGGGCCTTGTTATCGACGAATAAGATCACATGATCTTCGGCTTGGATAATGGTGTCTCCGTGGGCAATCAGCACTTTTTCACCGCGCACAATGGCGGCTAAATCCGCACCAGAGGGGAGTTTGATTTCTTCTATTTTTTTGCCAATCACGCGGGACGTGGCTGAGGTGCCGTGCACAATAATTTCCATCGCTTCAGCTGCGCCTCGACGTAAGCTATGCACCGCCACCACATCACCGCTCCTTACATGAGCGAGCAATGATCCTATGGTGGCAATCGCAGGCGAGATGGCGACATCAATCTTGCCGCCTTGCAGCAAATCCACATAGCGTGAGCGATTGATAATGGCGATGGTTTTACGCGCGCCCATTTGCTTGGCTAAGAGGCTAGACATGATGTTGTCTTCATCATCTGAGGTTAGCGCAAAATACAAATCACAGCGCTCAATCTGCTCGCTCTCTAGCAAGGCTTCATCGGTAGCGTCGCCCCTAAGCACCAGCGTATTGGGCAGTGCTTCGGCCAGCCAATTGGCACGCTCACGATTGGCTTCAATAATTTTGACTTGATAGTCATTTTCTAAAGCCTGCGCCAGTCTAAAGCCGACATTGCCACCGCCAGATAGGGTAATGCGTTTGATGGGTTTTTCTATCCCGCGCATTTCCTTGATCACGTCCCGAATGTGCTCGGTCGCGGCAAGGAAAAACACCTCGTCTCCGACTTGCAAAATAGTGTCGCCATCTGGATGGATACGGTGGCCTCGGCGGTAAATCGAAACCACTCGTCTATCAATCTTGGGTAGAAGGCGATTTAGGGTCGCTAAATCTTGCCCATCCATATGCGCGCCCGCTTCAACGCGTGTAGCGACCAGTTGGGCCTTGCCGTTGGCAAAGTCCAAGACCTGCAAGGCTTCGGGGTTTTCAACCAAGCTGGTCAAATAATCGGTGACAATTTGCGCAGGAGTGATGACATGATCAATCGCAAAATTATCTTCGCTAAATAACTCGGGATGAGCCAGTAGATCAGGGTCACGAATACGTGCCAGTCGCGTGGGAATATTGAACATTTTATGGGCGATTTTGCACGCCACCATATTAAGCTCATCCAGCGGGGTAACAGCGAGCAAGAGGTCTGCATCTGCAGCACCCGCGGCGGCCAGCACGGCGGGGCTGGCTGCGTGGCCGACCACGGTGCGCAGGTCTAGTCGATCAGCCAATGGTTTTAAGCATTCCGGATTTTCATCCACAATGGTGACGTTATAACGCTCGTGCACAAGCTGCTCGGCAACTGACGCACCAACACGGCCAGCGCCAAGGATTAAAATATTAGACACAATGATTTTCCACTAGGGTATGCATGCAGGATAGCCACAAAGCTCAATCCGATGGAGTTGTGTTTTTTGTGGGGATTATTCGTACAGATTGCTATGGACGTTGTAGGTGTTTTTTTTGCTGAGAATAAGCAAGTTCGTGGATTTTAGCTGCGGCGTATTCTTTTTTACCCTCACTGGCTATGCATAGGGCGTAATGGGTTTTGTAGAGCAAATGCGGATTTTGTAATTGTGTTGCTAAGGTATGGGCTTCATTTAATTGAGCCTGTGCTTTATCCCAATTCTCATCGGCAAGATCGCAGAGCCCTAAGCCCAGTGCGCTCATGGCTTGGTGCCAAGGGTTTTCTTGTAAAAGACAAATTTTTAATGCGGTCGCAAAGTGCATTCTGGCGTCTTCGATCTTGTTTTTAGCCAGAAAAAGTAAGCCCGTGATGCGATAGACCTCAGTTTCATTATCTAAGCTACGCATCGTTAGTGATAAATCACGAGCTCTTTGCAGCATGGTTTCTGCATCGTTAAAGCGTCTTAAGCTATATAAATCCATCACAATATTGAGATACACCCTGCAGCGAAGTGCCGCATCGGTGCTGGTGTAAAGATAGTCAAAGGCTCGGTAATGGTATTTCAGCGCGTCTTCATATTCCTCAAAACCAAAATGCACTTGCCCCAAACCAATTTGCGCATGGATAAAGGGCATGAAATGCTCATTATCCAGTGAGGTTTGGGCGCATTGCTCCCAAATATGGGCTGCTTGCAGGGTGTCACCAAGATCTAAGTGGCAGCGAGCGATTTGCTCTAGCAAATTAACATGGGCTAAGGATTTTGGCTCTGCCATGGCTAAAGCTTGCTGAAGGGTAAGCAGTGCCGCCGCTTGCTGCCCAAGGAGGAGCTGAGCCCTACCTTGGGCCAGGCCCGCCTGAATTTCCCCATGAAGATAGCCGATTATTTGCGCTTGAGTATGCGCATGCCTAGCCAGTTGCAGCCCCTCATTGGGCTGCAACTGGAGGATTTCATCTGCGCTCGCAATCATGCGGTCTATATCACAGGGGAGGGCGTTAGGCCTAGCTTGCATTACTCTTCCTCGGTGCTTCGCTGTTTTTTGGGTACGGCGATACCGAGTTGTTTGAGCTTGCGGTAAAGGTGGGTGCGCTCTAAACCTACCTTTTCTGCAACACGGCTCATATTGCCGTTGGATAGATCGATCTGCCGCTCGATATACAGTTTTTCAAATTGATCGCGTGCTTCACGTAAGGGCAGGCTCAGATCAATATTGGGCAGACCTGTGGCGTGCTGGCTATGGCTTTCGGTACTTAGGCTGCCATTGGGCGCAAATTGCGAGAGCAACCGAGCCAAGGGAGCGCTGTCTATTTCACCATCTCGGCTAGTAATGGCAACGCTTTTCACCACATTGGCTAATTCGTCTAAATTACCTGCCCATGCTTGTCTGGCTAATAGCTGCAAGGCCAAGGGGCTGAAATAGCGCGGGCCTAATTTATGCACGCTAATCGCATCGGCCAATAATTTTTCGGCCAATACAGGGATATCTTCGCGATGCTCGGCCAAAGAAGGAATGGCAATGCTGAGCTGAGAAATAAAATTGAGTAGCTCAGGCTCTAGCTGGCTAGCTAAGACGCTCAACGGCTTGCTTGAAGCGCAAACTAGGCGCACGCGTTGTTTTTCTAGCTTAGGCAGAATGCTCTTTAAGCCCAGCTGAGCACGGCGATCTAACCAAGCTAAATCACGCAGGAATAAAATCCCACCGGTGGCTTTATTGAGTAATTCTTGCGGTGCTTGAGCTAAATCTTCGTTGGAGGGCGGTGAAACAAAGGGCGCATTTCCTTGGTTCAGGAAGCGGGCACATTGCTCAAAGCCAACACCTGGTAAGCCCAGCAACAAAACAGGGCCTGGTCGGCCACGTAAGGGGCTTAAGGTGGATTGTAATTCTTGAATCGCCAGCCCAGAGCCTAAGCGCTCTAAGGTGGGCGTGCGTGTCGCTGTTTCGCTGGGTAGGGATAGCGCTCGTTTTACTGTGGCCAATAGTTTTTGCAAACCGATTGGTTTTTCGAGGAAATCAAGCGCGCCTATACGTGTGGCTTCCACTGCGGTATCAATAGTTGCGTGGCCCGACATCATCACGACAGGCATGGTTAGCTGACCATTGCGCGACCATTCTTTAAGCAGCGTAATTCCGTCGGTATCTGGCATCCAGATATCGAGCAGCACCAAACGTGGCTGAGATTGATTTCTGATTTTACGGGCAGCCTCTGCATTTTCGGCCAGCACAATGCCATAGCCTTCATCTTGCAGAATTTCTGACAATAATTCACGAATGCCGACTTCGTCGTCGACGATCAAAATATCCTGACTAGCCAATTGCTTCCTCCGCGAGGGGCAGCTCGATTCTTACCCAAGCGCCACCTTCATCCCTGTTGCCGGCCTGTATTCGGCCCTGATGTTCTTCGATTATTTTTTTTACGATGGCTAAACCTAAGCCTGTTCCCTTTATCTTGGTTGTGACATAAGGCTCAAAAACCCGTGATAAGAGTTCATTTGGAAATCCACTGCCACTATCTGTAACGGTTAGGCTTGCGTAGCGCTCATTTTTTTCCATCTTAAGGCAAATCCGCTTGGGACTTTCGGAATTCTCTTGCCCTGTAATGGCGTCTTGAGCATTTTGCAAGAGGTTATGAATCACTTGACGTAGCTGGGTGGCATCGCCAAGCACGATTAAAGGCTCATTACTCATCGTATTTAAAATGAGGGGTGAGGCTTCATATAGCACTAAAATTTCAGTGAGTAAGAGCTGTATATCCAGCGGTTTTTTCTTACCGCTAGGTTGACGCGCATAATCTCGAAAAGCATCTACCATATCCTTAAGCGCGCCCACTTGCCGCACAATGGTTTGGGTATTTCTAGATAACAACTCTGCACTGGCAGGGTCTAGCTTAGCTGCCAGCTTATGCTCCATGCGCTCTGCAGCGAGTTGAATCGGCGTGAGCGGATTTTTAATTTCATGCGCTAAACGCCTTGCCACTTCACCCCACGCAGCATCCCTTTGCGCCGAAAGCAAATCAGTCACATCATCAAACACCACCACAAAGCCGGTGTGCGTATCATCTTGTTGATCAAGCAAACGTGTGCCACGAACATGCAAAACACGTTGAGTATTAGCAAGTTCTAACTGATGCTGCCAATGGTCTTGCTCAGATAGTAATCTATCTGCGATCTGAGTACAAAATGCTGTAAGTGCTGGATAGTATAAATACCAGTTAGAAAGCGGCTCTTCACCGAGTCTTTCCGGGTCAATTCCTAAAATACGCAGGGCACTTTGGTTGGATGAACGTAGCCGCCATGCGTCATCAAACGATAAAACGCCCGCAGACAGCGAGCCTAAAATGGCCCCTAGGTGCGCTCGTCCTGCGGCCTGCTCGGCTTGGTGCATTTCTAGCGTGCTGCGCGCTTCAGATAGCTGCCTAGTCATACGATTAAACGAATGCGTGAGTATCCCCAGCTCGTCGCGGCTAATCACGGGCTGCATTTGTGAGTAGTCGCCAGCTGCCACAGCACGCGTGCCTTCTGCCAGCACAGAGAGGGGGGCGGCAAGCTTATCGGAGAGGTAAATCGCTAGGGCGAGAGCCGCCAGCAGCGCCATTAACAGTGCAAGGGTGAGCGTCAGGCTATAAATCAGCTTAAGCCCGCGCCTTGATTGCGAAAGTTGCTTGTAATCACTACGTACTTTTTCGACTAGCTCGGCGTCGGCAGCAAGCTGTTTGGGTACGGGTTGCACCAGCTGTAATAGACGCGTTTTATCCCCAAAATTGCTGGCACGCACCGCCACTAGTACGCGCATGGTGAGCCCCTGATCATTTAGCGGCTCGATAATTTTAAATGGGCTTTGCAGTGCTTGGCGTAATTGGCTGCGATCGGGCTGAACAGGGAAAAGACTCGCGTTTTCACCGCCAATATGGGCGACAGTTTGGCCAGTTTCACTAAATAAGGACAGCTCTTGCACGCCTGTTTGCTCGCGCAAGCGGCTTAGTCTGAGCAACATGCCTGCGCTTGTGTCATCGCTAATATCGAGCGCAATCACGCTGGCTTTTCGCGATAAATCATTCAGCTGATAATCAATGGCGTTATGCCCGAGGTTTAAACCACGATCTAAGGCGTGATCGACGCGAACATCAAACCAGTTTTCAATACTGCGATTTAAAAACTGCACCGAGAGGGTGTAAACCAGCGTGCCGGGTAAAACGGCAACTAAGGCAAACATCAGTACCATTCTCAGTGTCAGCCGTGAGCCAAACACCTTGGCACGCACTTTCTTAACTAACTTAATCAGCCGAAAGCTCACCAAAAACAGTAGGCCAGCAAGGAGTAATGAATTAAGGATTAGCAGTAAGCCGTAATATTCAGCAAAAGCGGATGTATTGCCACTGGCCATGGCCAGTAAAAAAATAAGAATGGCACCCAATGAAGCGATGAGTAAGAGCTTGGGCTTACTCATTGGCGTCTTCAGATTTTGCTTTGGCCAGATCGATCCACGGCGATTCTAATTGCCATTCATCATGGCCAAAAGCCGTTAGTTGATAAGTTTTAGGCAGGCGTGAGCGATCAAGCTTTAGGCGTACTTTGCCCGCAAAATCACTATTGTGATCACGAGCGATATTGCTGTCATTGAGTACCCCCCAATTACGCACAATACCCAGCGCAGCTAGTGCTTCATTGATGCTTTGAAAGCTGCGATAAAAGCTACCTATATGTAATCGATATTGCCTAGTCAGCGCGTGATAAGACAATTGATAGCTGAGCATCGAGTTGGGGCCAAAGCCATCCGATAGCTGCTTATACCAAGAGTAAATCCGTGGCCGAGTCAGCTGAAACTCGTACACAAATGTTAAGGAGAGCCCATTTTTAAGCGCTTCTTGCAAGTCATTAGAAAGGACTACATCAAAGCGCGCAGCAATCTCGATGCGATTGTCACCAAAGCTTGCTTCGGCTTTTTGCGCTTTGATGTCCCCCGCATCGCCCCACACGGCAGCGCAAAGTAGCCAAGCCATGCAAAACAAAGCCAGCTTAATAAGACGAGGCTGGCTTTGCGCATGGCTATTTAGCATGCCGGATTTCAGCATGATTTAAATCGCAATAAAGGGCAATTAAGCCGATTTTGCAAAAAGGGCGTAGAAAAAACCATCATGTTCCGGTGTCGGCAGAAGTTGACCATCTGCGGGAATAAAATCGGGTAAAGGTAGCCGTTCTGCGTTGGCATGACGAGCTGCAAATGCGCTCGCTGCCTCGGTATTTTCCGCCGCAAAAACAGAGCAGGTAGCGTACAGGAGTTTACCGCCTGGCGCTACGAGGGGCCAGAGTGCATCGAGCATTTGCGCTTGTTGACGCGCAAAGCCAGTAAAGTCGTCCGAGCGGCGTAGCCATTTAATATCGGGGTGACGGCGCACCACGCCGGTAGCTGAGCAAGGCACGTCAGCCAAGATGCGATCAAACTGTTGCCCATCCCACCATGCCGCTGGCTGGCTGGCATCACCTTGCAGTAAGGTGGCGTTTTGATTGAGTCGGTCGATATTTTCTTGCACGCGTTTGAGGCGGAGACCATCGTTATCAACGGCGGTTAAATCGACTTTAGCAAGCTCTAATATATGGCCGCTTTTGCCGCCAGGCGCTGCACAGGCATCGAGTACGCGCTGACCATCTTGCACATCTAATAAGCGGGCAGCATATTGCGCGCCCAAATCTTGTACTGAAACCCAGCCATCAAAAAAGTGTGGTAAACGATCAACACCCATCGGGTTTTGCAGCTGAATCGATAAGCCATCGCTAGAGCTAGCGACGATTTCGTCAAGAGCCAGCAGCGCAATATAGTCATTGGCCGTGGTTTTATTCAGATTCACCCTGAGCGTCATCGGAGGATGCTGATTATTGGCCAGCAAGATATTGCGCCATTGCTTAGGGTAGGTTTTGCGCATGGCCGAAATCCACCAAGCAGGGTGCGAGTATTGGCCGTATTCGCTGTTTTGCGCCATTTTGAAAAGATCGTCTTTTTGGCGCAGAAAATTACGCAGTACGCCGTTGACCAAGCCCTTGCCGTGGCCAGCACCCGTTTGCATCGCTACGGTGACGGCATGATCCACAATGGCGTGTGGCGCTGAGCGGCTAAATTGCAACTGATAGATTGCCACTAGCAGTAGTGCTTTGAGTTCTGGCTCGTGCAAAGGCTTTTGTAATAGTTGCTTGAGGATGCTTTCGATTAAGCCCAGCTGGCGCAAAGTGCCATAGCTGACATCTTGAATCGCCCCTTTTTGGCGCGGCAAGAGGCTAGAGTCTTCCCGCCAAACTAGATTAAGGGCTTCGTTTAGATTTTTACCGGCGAGTACGCTGGCAACAACACGGCTGGCAAATTTTTGGGTAGCTAACAAAATAGTCTCTTAATGACCACGAGCAATGGCGTGTAGTTTTGCCACGCGCTCTGTGGTTTGTGGGTGAGTACGAAATAAATTGGATAATCCACCGCCTATCAGCGGGTTGATAATCATCATTTGTGCTGTTTCTGGATGGGCGTCAGCAGCGTGCATCGGGATGCCACGAGCGTAAGCTTCGATTTTTTCCAAGGCGTCGGCTAGAGCGAGTGGATCGCCAGAAATACGTGCTCCGCCTGCATCTGCTTCAAATTCCCGAGCACGAGAAATCGCCATTTGAATGAGCGATGCGGCAATCGGGGCCAAAATAGCCAGCATGATGCTCACAATGGGGTTTATTGAGCGGCCATTTGCGTCTCGACCACCAAAAAACATTGCAAAGTTAGCCAGCGCCGAAATCGCACCGGCCATCGTGGCCGAAATAGTGGAAAGCAAAATGTCACGGTGCTGAACGTGGGCCAGCTCGTGCGCCATGACGCCGCGTAATTCGCGGTAAGAAAGCACGCGCATAATGCCGGTGGTGGCGGCGACCGCTGCATTTTCTGGGTTGCGGCCGGTGGCAAAGGCGTTGGGCTGGTCTTCGTCGATGACATACACTTTGGGCATGGGTAGGCCGGCATTTCTGGATAATTCTTCTACCATGGCGTAAAGCTCGGGTGCGCTATGGGCGTCAACTTGATGAGCGTTGTACATACGCAACACCATTTTGTCAGAATTCCAATACGCCCAGACATTCATTCCGCCGCCTAAAAGCAGCGCCAGCAGCATGCCGCTCATGCCGCCGAGCATGCCACCTATCATGGCAAAGAGGGCGATGATCCCTGCCATCAGAATGCTTGTTTTTAGCCAGTTATTCATTGGGTACCTACGAAAATCAGATTAATTCTGATCAGATCGTTGTGCTTTCAGAAAATTCAATTCTCATGCCGTGGTAATTAAACCCATGGGTGATTAACCCAACTTTAGCCCAAGCTCAAGCTCATTTCCTGCTAAGAACGCAGCAATCGCCACTCGCTTGCTACCTGCTTTTTGCAGCTCAGTAATTCGCAAGGAGCCGCTGCCACAAGCAACTAACAAACCATCCTTATCTGCGGCAAGTACCGTCCCCGCAGGGCCATTTTCTTCGCTAGGGCTGGCTTGCCAAATTTTTAGCGCCTGCCCGTTTAATAGCGTTTGGGCTGAGGGGAATGGGTTGAAAGCACGAATCATTTGATCGAGCTCGATAGCTGATTTTTGCCAATCAATTTGCGATTCTTCTCGGCGTAGCTTATCTGCATACGTGACGCCAAGCTCTGGCTGTACTTGGCGTGTTTGCTGAAGCTTAGGCAAATCCACCAAGGCGGCAACAATGGCGCTGGCTCCTTCTGCTGCCAGCTTATCGTGCAGGCTGGCGGTCGTATCCCTTGCCTCAATCGGCATAGGGTGGATGGACAGCATGTCACCCGTATCCAGCCCTGCATCCATTTGCATAATGGTGATGCCGGTTGCGGTGTCACCAGCCAAAATCGCCCGATGAATCGGAGCCGCGCCGCGCCAGCGTGGCAAGAGCGAGCCGTGAATATTCAGACAACCAAGCTTAGGTAAATCAAGCACAACTTGCGGCAAAATCAGGCCGTAAGCCGCAACAATCATTACGTCTGCATCGATGGCGGCAAGCGGAGCTTGCTGCTCTGCTGTTCTAAGCTTTTCTGGCTGATATACACTAATGCCATGTTTTTCTGCCAAAATTTTCACGGCAGATGCGTTTAGCTTCATGCCTCGGCCAGCAGGGCGATCGGGTTGGGTGAGAACCAAAGCAATTTCATGCCCCGCATCGATCAGCGCTTGCAGCGCACAAGCAGCAAAATCCGGCGTACCGGCAAAGATAATTTTCATTTTTCGAGAGGCCAAAGGTGAATTACATGGTTTTACGTTGATTCTTTTTTAGTTTTTGTAGAATGCGGTTTTGCTTTAATTTAGAAAGCTTTTCTACAAATACTTTACCATCGAGATGATCTAATTCATGCTGGATGCAAATAGCCAATAAGCCTTCAGCGGCTAATTCAAAGACTTGGCCGGTTGCGTCAAAGGCTCGAACTGTTACTCGCTCGGCACGTTCTACTTCTTCGTAGATACCAGGCACAGAAAGGCAGCCTTCTTCCCACATGGTTTTTCCGTCCATCATAATGATTTCAGGATTAATCAGTGCCATTAGGCTATTTTTCTCTTCAGAGATATCAATAACCACAACACGCTGGTGAACATTGACTTGCGTTGCCGCTAAGCCAATCCCAGGAGCGGCGTACATGGTTTCACCCATGTCGCGGACAAACTGTTGTAAGCGATCATCAAATACCGTAACTGGCTTTGCAATGGTGTAAAGCTTGTCATCGGGGTAATGCAGAATATTTAGAATGGCCATAGTAGTCTGTGTAAGTAAGAGCGTTGATTGCTTCGAGCAATTTATCTGCTTGAAGCTGTAAAATGGGCTTACGTTAAAATAAACATGTTCCGAAAAAGGGATGTAAGCACTTGCTAGCATCTTATTCGGTGGAGTGAAATCGCCATCATGCGAAAAACAATTATATCGCTACTTTGGGCAGGTGTACTTTTATCTGGCACTGCATTTGCAGATAGTCTTGCTTTGCAGGATAACGCGCCTGATCGTTATGTGGTGGTAAAAGGCGATACGCTTTGGGGAATTTCAGGTCATTTTCTGAAGCAACCATGGCGCTGGCCAGAGATTTGGCAGTTGAATAAAACGGAGATTAAAAACCCGCACTGGATTTATCCGGGGGACGTAGTCTTATTAGATAACAGTAGCGGCGTGCCGCGGCTGCGCTTGCTTAAGAACGAAAAATCATCATCTTCTGCATCGGCTTCCGGCAAGATGTCACCACGTATTCGTTCGACTTCTTTAGCTGATGGCGCTACGCCAAGCATCCCCATGTCGGCGATTTCACCGTTCCTGAATAAGCCCTTGGTGATTGATAACGAAACTTTTGCGGCGGCGCCGCGTATTGCCGCTGGTCCAGATGAACGTGTGATTTTTGCCAGTGGCGACAAGGTGTATGCGGTTGGTGTAACAGGTGATGTAGGGGACAACTGGCAAGTTTTCCGTGATGGTAAAGACTTGATCGACCCAGATGACCCTGAGCGCAAACGGGTGATTGGTCATCAGGTTGAATATTTGGGCGATGCTCGATTAGAAGTCACGGGTGATGTCGCCACTTTACGCCTGACCTCTTCCAAAGAAGAAATTCTGGTTGGCAGCCGACTGATTCGTGCCAATGAAGCGCCTTTTGTGAATTATGTGCCGCATGTACCTGAAAAGCCTGTGAGTGGTCGGGTTGTGACGTCTTACGGTGGAGTAGCAGAAGCGGGGCCATTAACAACGGTGGTGATTAATCGTGGCTCGGAGCATGGTATCGATGTGGGTAGCGTGTTTTTTAATTACAAAGCTGGGCGCTTGATTCGTAAAGAAAGCAGCAGCGAGCCTGATCGCTACACGCCGGTAGAAAGAAACGGTAATTTATTTATTTACCGTGTTTTTCCTGCGTTTGCTTATGGCTTAGTGCTCGATAGTACTCGAGCGGTGAACGTGGGGGACGAGGTGAAAACGCCTTGATGAGCGAGGATGAAGTGCGGCTTTGGCTGCGCTTCACCACCGTGACTAAAGTTGGGGCAAGAAAGCAAATTGCGCTCTTGACCCGCTTTGGAACGCCCGAAGCAGTGTTTGATGCCTCATCGGCTGAGCTAGCCGAAATCCTGACTCCTACCGTATTACGCGCTTGGTTGGAGGCCAACCCTAGCGACATCGAAACGATCATTCAGCAAACCTTGGCTTGGCAGCAAGAAGAAGGCAATACGCTGCTATGCCTTGGCGATGCAAACTACCCCATTCGCTTATTAGATTTACCCGATGCGCCAACGCTGCTGTATGTAAAGGGGCGTTTAGATTTATTGGCCTCACCGGCTCTCGCCATTGTGGGTAGTCGCAGTGCCAGCCCTATGGGCTTAGATAATGCTGAACAATTTGCCCAATGTTTTAGCGAAGCGGGCCTCACTATCGTAAGTGGCTTGGCGGCAGGCATTGATGCCGCCGCTCATCGTGGCGGCTTAGCGGGCAATGCCTCGACGATTGCGGTGGTGGGCACGGGTTTAGATCGCATTTATCCCGCCAGTAATCGAGAATTAGCCCATCGTGTCGCAGCCCAAGGAACAATTATTTCTGAGTTGGCTTTAGGGAGCCCGCCCAAGGCCGATCATTTTCCAAGACGCAACCGAATGATCGCCGCTTTGGGGCTGGGATGCTTGGTAGTGGAGGCCACTGTTGGGAGTGGCTCCTTGATAACGGCGAAACAGGCCGCAGATATAGGTAGAGAGGTGTTGGCGATCCCCGGGTCGATTCATTCACCGCTTGCTCGGGGCTGCCATCAGCTGATTAAGCAGGGCGCAAAGTTAGTCGAGTCAGCTGAAGATGTTTTATCCGAGCTAGCTTGGGCCACTTCGGTGCAAGTACCAAGCAAGCAACGTGCATCAAAAAGCAGTCCTTTTTTACAAAATATGGGCTTCGATCCTGTGGATATTGAGACATTGTCACAGCGCAGCGGCTTGACGACAGACAGGCTATCCGCGATGCTGTTGACCTTGGAGCTTGAAGGTTGCATTGTCGCCCTGCCCGGTAGTCGCTATCAACGGATTGCTTGAGTAGGGCGTAAGTATTTGCCGAGACCCTTTTTGGATGCTCGCTTGCTCCACCCGATTTCCTGCACTATCCATAGAACTAATTGCTTTGGATGGTGATGCAAAATGTTGTGAGATGCGCTGCTTTTAGCTTGGGCTGTGATTTGTTTTTTGTGCGCTATTCTCTTGTTTATTAAGGGTTTATCGCTATGAAAAATTACCCCGCCCGCGACTAGGTCAGTCCTTTAAATTTATATATACACCTGCCGGGGACCCATGCCCGCAAATCTATTGATTGTCGAATCGCCGTCTAAGGCGAAAACGCTACTTAAATATCTTGGTAAGGATTTCCAGATCCTTGCTTCCTATGGTCACGTCCGTGGTTTGGTTAGAAAGGACGGCTCGGTTGATACCGAGAATGACTTCAAAATGAAGTACCAAGTGATCGAGCGGAATAAAAAACACGTCGATGCGCTGGTCGCTGCCGTGAAAGAGTCCACCAATATCTTTCTGGCAACCGATCCGGATCGCGAAGGTGAAGCGATTTCTTGGCACATCATGGAAATCTTACGTGCTAAAAAGCTGCTGACTGCAAGTCGCACTTTTAAGCGCGTGGTTTTCCATGAAATTACCGAAACGGCCGTGCTCAATGCCGTGGCCAATCCGCGTGATATTGATAACGACTTGGTGAATGCCCAGCAAGCACGTAGTGCGCTGGATTACTTAGTTGGCTTTAATTTATCCCCGCTGCTTTGGCGTAAAGTGCGCTCCGGCCTATCGGCTGGCCGCGTACAAAGCCCAGCGCTACGCTTGATTTGCGAGCGTGAAATCGAGATTCGTGCGTTTACATCGCAAGAATATTGGTCGGTACACCTCGATACGCATCAAGGCCGTAGCAAGTTTGGTGCAAAGCTTACGCAGTGGCAGGGCAAGAAGCTCGAGCAATTTGATATTCCTGATACCGGCACGCAAGAGAATATTCTCAAAGCGCTGAGCGGCCAGACCGCTGAAATTAAAGCGGTCGAAAAGAAAAAGAAATCACGCAGTGCCGCTGCGCCTTTTACTACTTCTACCTTGCAACAAGAAGCGGTTCGTAAGCTAGGCATGACCACGGATCGTGCCATGCGCACGGCTCAGCAGTTGTATGAAGGGATGAGTATCGGCGGCGAAACCGTTGGTTTGATTACCTATATGCGTACTGACTCGGTGGCCTTGGCTAACGACGCGCTGGATGAAATCCGTGCGTATATTGGTGAAAAGTTTGAGAAAGAATACCTGCCGAATTCGCCGGTAGTTTTCAAAAATAAAGCCAAAAATGCTCAAGAAGCGCACGAAGCGATACGCCCAACTTCGATTTATCGCTCGCCAGATGAGGTAAAAGCTTACCTTACGGCCGATCAATTTAAGCTGTATCAAATGATTTGGAAGCGTACCCTCGCCAGCCAAATCGCTGCGGCTAAGTTTGATACCGTGGCTGTTGATATTGCTGTTGGCGCAGATGCGATTTTCCGCGCGACTGGTCAAACCTTGGTATTCCCTGGCTTTATTGCCGTTTACCAAGAAGATACCGATGAAGAAGATAGCGAAGACGACGAAGCACGCTTGCCAGTATTGAATGTTGGCGACGCCTTGCCTGTCGACAAACTGTCTGGCGAGCAACACTTTACCCAGCCGCCACCGCGCTTTACTGAGGCGTCTTTGGTTAAATCGCTGGAAGAATTTGGGATTGGTCGTCCGTCTACTTACGCGTCGACGATTAAAACGCTGAAAGATCGCGAGTATGTGATCCTCGATAAAAAGCGTTTTACCCCGACTGACACCGGCGAAGTGGTGAATAAATTCCTGACTGAGCATTTTACTCAGTATGTGGATTACAACTTTACCGCCAAGCTAGAAGACAAGCTGGATGAGATTTCCACCGGTAAGCGCGATTGGATTCCGGTACTGGCGGATTTCTGGAAAGGTTTTCATAAGCAATGTGAAGAAAAAGCCGGTTTATCGCGTAAAGAAGTCACCCAAGAAGAAATGGACGAAGACTGTCCAAAATGTGGCGTGGCAAAACTGGCGATACGTTTAGGTAAGCGTGGTCGTTTTATTGGCTGCACCACCTATCCAGAATGCGATTACACCCGCAATTTGGGTGATGACGCCGATACTGCACCGACCGAGCCAGAAGTCGTGCCGGATCGCACCTGCCCGAAATGTGAATCGGCATTGCATATCAAGGTAGGGCGTTACGGTAAGTTTATTGGCTGTTCGGCCTATCCAAAGTGTAAGCATATCGAGCCGCTCGAAAAACCACGCGATACCGGTGTTGAGTGCCCAGAATGCAAAAAAGGTAGTTTGATCGAAAGAAAGAGCCGCTACGGCAAGCTCTTTTACTCGTGCAATACCTACCCAGATTGCAAATACGCGACTTGGAATCCACCGATTGCTGAGGCTTGCCCGCAGTGTAAATGGCCGGTGATGACGATTAAAATCACCAAGCGTCGTGGCACTGAAAAGGTTTGCCCGCAGAAAGAATGCGGCTATGTAGAAGTGATCGAAGGGCCTGCGCCAAAAGCTGAAAAGGCTGAGGCGGAGTAAGGTAGCAGGGGGAGCAATGCTCCCCCGACCGTGAGCCTTTGTAGGGCGGGTGAAACCCGCCGCTTGTCAATAATGGCGGGGTACTCCCGCCGAGAATACTCAGCTTCAGTATGCCCCCGAGTGCTTCATTCGGGGGACTGCCCCCAAAGAGGTTTGCCGTGCAGCGCAATGTATTATCTGATCCTGATTTCGAACTTCGGAGCGAACTTGGGCTGTTGCAAACTTACTTTGAAGCTTTTGACAGCATGGTTGCCGCTTTGCTGGATTCTGACAAAGAAGGCATGGTGGATGCCTTGCAGATTTTGGCTGAGGCCTCCAAAAGTGGCGCAGCCTGCCTGTATTTAAATACGGTTGATAAACAAGCGGCCCATTTAGTTTCTGCTTGGCGAGATCCTGATACTCGTTTGGCAGATTTTACGCCTGACCCTTGCCGCTCACTCGATTACGCCAGCTACCCATTGTTGGCTGACACCTTGGCTGTAGGCATGGTGTTGAGTAAATCCCTTCTAGAATTACCACTTGCTGAACAAATGCTGATGGCACAAATTGGTGTGCGTCAGCTTTTGTGTATTCCCCTTTTAGAAAAAGGCGAGCCATTTGGCTTTCTGTGTTTCTTAAATGATGCAGAAATTCAGCGTAGCCGTAGCGAATTACGGCTCTTAGCCATGCTGAGCAATCATGTGGCACAAGCCCTAGTTAAGCAGAGGGTAGAGCAAGAGCTGATGTGTAATCAGCAGCGTTTACGCGCCCTAGTCGGCGTGTTGCAAGATATGGTGTTTGAGTGCAATCAGCAGGGAGTGATTGTCAGCGTGTGGTCTGGCCACCCCGATTTACCTTCGGCAGAGCAGCTACAGGGTAAGGCAATTATCAGCGTATTGCCTTACGAGCTGGCCTCTGAGATGGTGCATTACTTGCCGCGTATTTTGCAAAATAAGGAAAGCGCCCAATTTAATTGCACCGTGCAAACGATTAATGGGCCCGTGTACTTGCTGACTCGTTTGCAACCCGTGCAAGCGCCAAATGGGCAAAACCATGCAGTTGCCTTGGTGCATGATGTCACCGCGCTGATGCTAGAAGACGCACAACGTAAGACCATGCTCGATACGCTGAATCTACTCGAAGAAGCTGTGATCGATTTAGCCCCCACGGGTGAGCTGGTACGCACCACGCCTGCTTGGGCAAAACTACGTGGCCTTGATCTGCGTGAAATGGCAAGAGATTTGGGCCAGCCTCTATTTGCTTGGGTGCATCCCAGCGATGGCTTGGGAATGGTGCAGGCCTTAGCAAAAATCCTCAAAACCACAGAGCCTGTTACTCAGCGGTTTAGGCTGATTCAAGCTCATGGCGATTCAATGTGGGTCGAAGCGCGGCTGATTGCCCATCGCTCCCCTGACGGCCAGCTGTCCGCTATTCGCGGTGTGCTGCGCGATGTCACCATCACCCATTTAAATGAACAGCATATTACCCAATTAGCCCTTTACGACTCGCTGACAAAACTCCCCAATCGCTTGATGTTGGATAGCGAGATTCACAGCGCTATTGATAGAGCCCGGCTTGAAAACACCAAGGTGGCGCTAGGCTTTATCGATTTAGATCACTTCAAGCAAATTAACGATGCCTTTGGTCATCAGATTGGTGATGAATTACTGGTTAACGTCGCGCAGCAACTGGCCAGCGTCTTAAGCGAAAACGACGTTTTAGCGCGCTGGGGCGGAGATGAATTTGTGATCCTAATGCCTGATCTCATAGATTTGGGCGTGATGCGGGAGCTGGCGGACCGCTTAAAGAATGCCGCAAGGCAAGGGGTAACCATTGATGGCATGGAAACCCAGCCGACGATCTCCTTAGGCTTTGCCGTATTTCCAGATAATGCAGAATCAGGTGAGGAGCTACTTTCCGCAGCGGATCACACCATGTATCACGCCAAGCATACTGGCCGAAATAATGTCTGTTTTTACAGCGATATCGTGCATTTAAAGGCACTAGGCCGCGAACATGTGGCTATTCAATCTCGCCTTTCAACGGCTATTCGTAATAATCGCTTACAAGTGTTTTATCAGCCGATTGTGGACGCCAGAACCGGCGAAGTGATGATGATTGAAGCCTTGGCGCGTTGGCAAGATGAGCAAAGCGGCTGGATTAGCCCTGAATTATTTATCCCCATGGCCGAGAAAGTCGGCCTGATTCAAGAATTATCTGAGCTGGTGATTCAGCAAAGCTTTATTAAATTACGCGAATGGCGTGATGCAGGCTTAAAGCAAAAGCTGATGATTAATATCTCGCGCAGCCAGCTGTTTCAGCCGCAGTTTGTGACTCAGCTCAATGAAAAGCTGATGCAACACCGCCTGCGGGCAGAAGATGTGGTGCTAGAAATTACCGAATCGGTAGCCCTTACCGATTACTCGCGCCAGCTGCGGCATTTACGCCAGCTCAACGCTTCTGGTTTTGAAATCGCCATCGACGATTTTGGCACCGGCTATTCATCGCTCTCCCAGCTGCATGAAATGCCCGCGCAAATTTTAAAAATAGACGTCTCCTTCGCCCTGCGCCTGCACACCGAAGACGGCCGTCGCATCATGCAAGCCATCGTGCAACTGGGCCTAGGGCTGGGCTTAGAGGTTATTGTAGAAGGCGTAGAAAACCTAGAAACCGCCCGCTTTCTGCAAGGCCTAGGCGTGCAACGCATGCAAGGCTTTTACTTCAGCGAGCCCGTACCTAGCGGCGTGGCCGAGCTGTGGATGAGGTTGGGCTTGCAGGCGAAGATTTAGTAGTTGTGCTTTAACATTGAAACTCACGTCGCAAAAAAGCCGTCCCTTGCTGGCCAAGAGACGGCTTTCTTTATCGAATACTGTGTTTAAGTTGCTGGCCTTGATTCATGACTAAGTAGCCGCCCAATCCCGCCCCAATCACACTGAGCAGTAAAAGATAATAGCTGGGCGCTAGCACATCGTATTTTATCCAGAAGGATAAAATAACTGGCGTCAGGCCACCCGCAAAGGCGTAGGCCACATTGTAAGAGAAAGACAAGCCACTAAAGCGGATCGCTGCGGGGAAGGCCTTGATCATTAAGAGTGGCACTGCGCCAACAATCCCCACGGTAAATCCCATCAGCGGGTAGAGCAGGGCCAGCTGGCTAGTGTCATGGCTCATGGTGTGATAAAACGCGTAGCTGCTGCTGCCTAGCAAAATGCTGCCGATCAGAACCGTCAGGCCACTGCCTAGTTTGTCTGATGCCCATCCCGCCACCACACAGCCCAAACTCAGCGCCACAATGGCGTAGCAATTGGCCCTTAGGGCGTCAACAGGCAATACCCCAAATTGCTTTTGCAAATAAGCCGGAGTCATCAAAATAGCGACCACAATGGCCACAGCAAGTAAAAAGGTAGCCAGCATAGAAACAGCAATGCCGAGGCGATGATCGCGCAGCACTTGTTTTAGTGGCAGCTCGGTTGCTAGATTTTTTTTAGCTTGCAGCTCCAGAAATACCGGCGTTTCATGCAGCCATTTGCGTAAATACATTGCCACTAGGCCAAATACACCGCCAATTAAGAAGGGCACACGCCAAGCCCATGCTTCTAACTCGGCAGGGCTAAACAGGCTATTCATCGCCATGGCGATCAAGGCACCTAATAAAATTCCTAAGGTGAGGCCCGAGGTAATTAAGCTGCAAGCCAACCCTGTGTGGCGCTCAGGTGCATGTTCGGCAACAAACACCCACGCTCCGGGCACTTCACCACCAATGGCGGCACCTTGCAAAATGCGCAGAGCAAGTAAGCACAGTGGTGCCAAGACACCAATTTGTTGATAGGTGGGAAGTAAGCCTATCATCAGTGTAGGCAAGGCCATCATCAGGATACTGAGGGTGAACATCTTTTTTCGGCCCAGCAAATCACCAAAGTGCGCCATTGCAATCCCACCCAATGGGCGCGCTAAATAGCCTGCGGCAAAAATACTAAAGGTCTGGACTTGCCTCAGTGCATCGGGCATATCAGGTGGGAAAAAGAGCTTGCTTAAAACAACGGTGAAAAAGACAAAAATAATAAAATCGTAAAACTCTAATGCGCCACCTAGTGATGCTAGACCTAGCGTTTTACAGTCCTGCCTATTTAAGGGCCTTGCCGCTAAGGTATTTCCTTGCTGGATAGAATCACTCATTCAATATTCTCTTATGTAGCTGCTTTGGCAGAAAACTTCGTCTTTTATCGAGATTACTGGAGGCAATAAGTACAAGCAAGGTTTATTGTAAGCGAGCGAGGTGTTTAACCGTAGCGATTGAGGATTACATTTGGGGGACAAGCTTGCTCACTTGAGCTGTCGTTTATTTGCCTGATATCTAATGCAGTGCCGAATAGAAATCGCTCGGCCCCGCAATTTTTTTAATTAACGCTGAATCCTTTTTGAATTTTGCCGACTCTAGTAGAGGTCATCCATTTCAAACTAGGAATTCACCATGTTCTTCATCAAACGTAATCTTCCGCTGTGGGAACGAGTCCTTCGTGTTGCCGTTGGCTTAGGAATCGTCTGGGCTGTTTGGGCCGGGCTGACTGTCGGTATTGTCAGCTGGATCGCAGGGGCAACAGCCGCCACGATGGTATTCACCGCCTTTGTGGGATTTTGCCCTGCCTGCGCCCTCGTTGGCCGCCGCTACTTGGAAAAATAAAGATGATTCATGCCAAAGCACAATTGATTGAAGCCGCCCGTATGGGCGACTCGAAAGCGATTGCTGATTTGCTTACCGCCTGCCAGCCCGACTTAAAGCGGTTTGCCCGTCGCACCTGCTCAAGCACCGAGGACGTTGAAGATGCGGTGCAGATTGCGCTTTGGCAGCTTTATCGCCAGATCGGTGCGCTGCGCACCGTGGCTACGTTTGCGAGCTGGTTGTTTCGCATCGTTGAGCGCGAGTGCTATCGCTTGTTTCGCCGTCAAAGATCCGCCGAATCGCTGGACGAGCTAGCCCCATATGACATGCCTCATTCACCGCCCGTTCCCACCGACCTTAGGATGGATTTAACCCGAGCATTGCAGCAGCTCACGCCAATTTATCGCGAGGTTTTACTGCTGCGTGATGTACACGAGCTGACCGCGCCGGAAGTAGCTGCTGAGCTAGGCCTGAGCCTAGAAGCAGTCAAAAGCCGCTTGCACCGTGCCAGATCTCAAGTGCGCGAGCAGCTTCTGGCTAGTGGTTATTGGCTGAAAGATGATGCGGTGCAAGTTGGGGAATGAATGGTGTTTTTAGGCAAAGCACGGGTATAAATCTGTGCTTTTTTGCATGCCAAAGGTAACAACGCCACCTCTACAATTATTGGAGCATATTAATTGTCGAATTCAATAATTCAGTAGGCCTCAAAAGTAACCGTGGGGAGTTGAAAGCGAGGAAGACTTTTCGTGAGGATTACGAATCTATTTTTTTAAAACAGCGATGGCCTTGCGAGCTTCGTCTAATGCGTCTTGAACACTGTTAGCCAAGCCACAATCAAACTCGCCCTCATCTTTGCTTATCGACCATGCGAAACCGCCTCGGTATTTATCTGCATTTGCATCAATTTCTATTTCAAATCCAAGATGGGTTTCTTCATAGGGCCATTTTGTTACGTTACTCATGTTGTCACCATTTTGTTATCAGTTACAGATTTGGATAAAAGGGGCTGCTTCATACATGGGGATAAAAATTGTTGTAATGATTTATTCTTCTTTGCAATCCTTTAATTTTTCCCTAAGCCATGCCGAACCACCTAGTTTCTTAAAATGCATCGCCTCTTCGGGTGTAACTCGTACTGAGACAACCGCCGTCAATGGGCTTGTACTCAATGGTTTCCTTCCAGCCCCGAGCCGTGACCCTCCTCTTTTTTTCACCATTGTCATGTTCACACCATCACTTGTAATCTGTTTTTAATGATTATGTATAAACAAAATCAAAATATCAAATTTACATGACAAAGGGACATTTGAGTGATATTTTGTCACACGTTTGACCCAGTTGGAATTGAAATGAAAACGCAACAAGAAGACCTTGCCTTGCTGAAGGCAGTCTTGGAAATATACGACCAAAAATACATTGCTAGCTATCTTAACCAAATTGCACCGGGCAACGACCGTTGTCGTGAAACGATCAATCGCTGGATGAATGGTAAGGCTGTACCGCGATTAATTCATCATGAATATGAAGCTTTACAGGCATTGTTGCCTAAGCGTCCAGCGCATTATCAACGAGCTGATTTTGATTTTATTGATTTATTTGCTGGGATCGGCGGCATTCGCCGTGGTTTTGAAGAGGCTGGTGGGCGCTGCGTATTGACCAGTGAATGGAATGAGTATTCTGTTAAAACATATAAAGCGAATCACTATGCAGATCCAATTCATCGTTTTAACGATGATATTCGTAGAATCACGCTGAGTGATAAAGCGGACGCCACTGATGATGAAGTGATTCAAAATATTAATCGGATGGTTCCAGATCATGATGTATTGCTAGCTGGTTTTCCATGCCAACCATTTTCGATAGCAGGCGTTTCTAAAAAGAATTCTCTTGGTCGAGCCCATGGTTTTGAGTGCAAAACGCAAGGCACTTTATTCTTTGATGTGGCTAAAATTTTAGAAGTTAAACGGCCTGTGGCTTTCTTGCTAGAAAATGTCAAAAATCTAAAAAGTCATGATAAAGGCAAGACGTTTAAAGTCATTATGGAAGCACTGGATGAGTTGGGTTATTGGGTGGCTGATGCTGAATACGATGGGGCATCAGACCCTAAAGTAATTGATGGCCAGCACTTTGTCCCTCAGCACCGAGAAAGGATTGCACTGGTTGGTTTTCGTAAGGATTTGAATAGTCATGCTGATTTCACCTTGCGTGACATTCGCAAATATTTTCCAAAAAAGAAACTTGTATTGGGGGATATTCTGGAAGCCAAGGTGGATAGCAAATATATCCTGACCGAGAAGCTTTGGGAGTATTTGTTTAATTATTCAATTAAGCATAAAGCAAAGGGCAATGGTTTTGGCTACGGCTTAGTGGGGGAGCAAGATGTCACGCGGACACTTTCTGCCCGTTATTACAAAGACGGTTCGGAAATTCTAATTGATCGAGGTTTTGATATTCGCAAAGACTTTCACGATCCACTTAATGTGAAATATCGGCCGCGTCGCTTGACGCCTCGAGAGTGTGCTCGATTAATGGGGTATGACAGTCCTAGTGGCGATGACTTTCAAATTCCTGTCTCTGACACTCAAGCCTATAAACAGTTTGGTAACTCGGTAGTGGTGCCGGTATTCGCTGCCGTGGCTCAGCTGATGAAGCCGCGGATTATTGCAGCAATTGCCGCTAAGCATGAGCAACTCAGGCTAAATATTGATGGGGTAGTGGATGAAAACCTGCCCAGTGTGGATCAGTTTGTTCTGACGCCCTAATGATCATTGCTCTGCATGCTGTCAGCCCTTCAAGCAGCATGCAGTATTTAAGTTGTTGAGAGATCTCGTGTCTCGACATGCTTATATAAAGTGTAAATGGCTTTAGTAATGTCGTTCACTCTCCACTGGGCTCGACGTTTGTTTTTTGATGGATCCGACGGAACATATTTAGGAGCAGGGTCTAGAAATATAACGCCACTGTCGATTGCTTGCAGTAAATGCTCTGCAGAAGTTTCACGACACCAGAGCACAACTGGAGCAAAGCTTACTTGATAGGCAAATCCTGCTCTGGCTTCATCTGGATTGGGGTTGTCTATTTTTTTTGCCGAGAGATAGACCACTTCATTGTGTTTAACACCCCAGTTATTCATTAAGCGCTCTAAGCTCCAGCCTGCAGCAATAAAACCCTTGTCATCGATGAGCACGACTTCAACGGCATCCATTTTAGAGGTGAGTGATGTTGCTGGGTTGTAGGCAAAAGACTGTTTATCCCCCTTTGCATCACGCACCCAGTCTGGTTTTGATGTATCAGAACCATCCTTTTTTGCTATCCGGTACTCACGCACTTTTAGTGTCAAGCCAGAGCTGTTGCATCGCTCATTTGCTCGGTGTAAGCCTGTAAGTCGATATTCACCAGAAGTGCCTTTGTCATTACCATATTGCAGCATAAAGTCATTAAAACTTTCAGCATAGAGTCCGAAATCGGGTTCTGGAGTAAAGAGGGTGACTTTAACCTTGGTGTGCGTTTTTAGCTCAATACCATAAAGATCACCATCCTTATCCGAATTAGGCGCGATATCCAGTGCATGTTCGAGCGTATAGCCACAAACTTGGGTGCCAGTAAACGGAAGTGTTTGTCCGAAGGCGTCCAAGCGGCAGCCTTTCATGGGACGGGATACAATTTTGCTCAGTTGCTGAAATAAGCTGGCGCTACAGTCAAAATTAAGCTGTAGCAGTTTGCAAACTTTGGACCCATCTAGTCCTGGTAATGCAACAACTTCTTCGATGAGTGTTACTGATAAATCAATAAAAATCAGTGCTACACAGGCTCCACCGGGCAGGCAGCCAAGAACTAATAGGCGTTTCTTATTAGGGTTTTCTTTCGTATAAGCAATAGATAAGGACTGTGGGATTGTATTTTCTATTGTTTGAAAGCCGGATAGGCGGGCTTCAGGGTATTGGGGATAAATAATGGCTTTAACATTTTTAGCTTTAATTAAACTCCCATCGCTTTTGACCCACGAAAAGTCATTAAACACCGCTTCAGGAATATTCATTCCTGGCTTGGAACTGCTTTTTGTAAGACTGGTACTTGACCCGCGTTCCGCTAAGGTAAGGCCAAAATTGTTGTAGAGCGAACTAAAACTGCTTGCCCAGTAGATTTGGTTTTTATCATTGGCATTTTTAGGGAGTATTTTTAAAAATGCTTTACTGGCTTTTAGTTCGCTTAGCTACTTGATAATAGCGGCGAGGTTATCTGCGGTATGTTCAAAGCTAGATGGGGATGATGGCACTTTTATTTATCTTGTTATTATTTTAATAGCAAAGATGGTAATTTAAAAAATGGTTAATCGTAAGTTTATTTTGCATTTGTTTCTGGATTTGCTGACAAATATAAATAATTAGGCTTAACGAAACTGATTGGCATAAATGGAAAGTAGCCTTATGGCAGCCGAGCGTGATGAGTTCTGATTAAGGCAACAACTCCACTCTTACCTGCCTGCTATCGCTCCTACCCTGATCGTCAACCACGCTAAGCTGATGCCAGCCACCCGCTTGTGGCCGCCATGCTAGGCCGCTGGATTTTGCGCTGCCCAGATAAATCTGATTATCAAACCAATAGAGCTGCTCGCTACTGGCGGCGGCTTGTAGGGGGATGGTTTCGTCGGGTTTGGATAGGCGCAGGGTGTAGCTTAGGCCTGCCAGCGGTGAGCTAATTTTGGGTGCTTCGCCAAGGCTGGCCATGCCGCTGCAATCGATATGCGGAGGTTTGCGGCGCGGAACGCCTGCTTCTTTAAATAGCCTTGCCATATCGCTGCTCCGGAATTCAAACACTTCTGTTTTTGTATGGGCAGGATCGTAAGGCGGGCAGACGGCGAGGCCGCTGCGGATATCGATGTGAACTGGCTGATGCAAGGTGCTAACGCGTATAGGCGATTTGCCGGGGATAAACCATGTGCTGCTTTGCTGCGGGCAATAAGCATTGGGTAAATCGCCGCTGGCGGTGCAGATATTGATGCGTTTCAGGCCCATAGGCGGGTTGCGGGGGAGTGGTTTATCGGCGGGTTTTGCTAAGGCCAGCGCATCGCTGATGCGAAAGAACAGCGGGGCAGCGGCTTCCAGCCCGATCAGCGCCGGATTACCTTGCCCGTCAAAATTGCCCAGCCAGACTACCAGCACATAGGGGCCAACCACGCCTGCTGTCCAGGCATCGCGAAAGCCCCATGAGGTGCCGGTTTTAAACGCCACTGGCCAGGCATTGCTGCCGCCAACAGGCCGCGGATTTTTACTCAGCATATCCAGCGCCAGCCAGCTGGCTTCCGGGCTAAGCAAGACTTCTCCGCGTGGCTTGGGGTTTTCTTTTAAGTAGCGCAGCGGCTTTAAGCGGCCCTCATTCAGTAGCATGGTGTAAAGCCCGGCCAGCTCGACCATGCTGACTTCACCGCCGCCCAGCACCAGCGCCAGCCCGTAGTGATTTTCTGATTTCAGTTTACTAATGCCTGCCAGCTGCAAAAAATCGTAGAAGCCGGGGTTTTTAAGCTGGCTGGCCAGCCATACGGCGGGGATATTGCGGCTTTTGATCAGCGCTTCGGTGGCGCTTAAGGGGCCGACAAAGCGCCCGTCGAAGTTTTCCGGCTGATAGGGGCCAAAGGCGCTGGGTGTGTCGCGCAAAATACTATGCGGGTGTATCACGCCCTGATCTAGCCCCAGCGCGTAAATAAACGGTTTTAAAGTGGAGCCCGGTGAGCGTTTGGCCTCGGTGCCATTCACCTGCCCGGCGATGCTAGCGTTGAAATAATCCGCCGAGCCGACCAAGGCGCGTACCGATTGATCCCTCGTATCGACCAGCATCGCGCTGGCGTTCACAATGCCGCGCGTGCTGCTTTGGGCCAGATATTGGCGGATTTGTTTTTCTAGCAGGGTTTGCAATTGCAGATCGAGCGTGGTGTTTAGCGTGCTTTGCTCTGGCGAGTCGGCTAGCCTTTGTTCCACCCAATGCGGTGCACGGAATGGTAGTTGCTCCAAGCGCTTTACCGGCAGCGGCAGGGTCATCAGGCGGATTTGCTCTGGGCTGACGGTGTAGCGTTTTTGCCAGCGTTGCCACAATCGCTGGCGAGCCTCGGTGAGTGATGCGCCGCTACCCAAACGCTGATTAGGCTGCTGTGGAATCACCGCCAGAGTTAGGCTTTCTGGCAGGGTGAGCGCTTTGGCGGGTTTGCCAAAATAGGCAAGACTGGCGGCCGCCGCGCCTTCAATATTTCTGCCATAGGGGGCGAGGTTTAAATAGGCTTCTAAAATATCGTGCTTGCTATAACGCGCCTCCAGCCACAGCGCCAAGCCAATTTGTCTGAGTTTGCCACTAGGGCTTTTGGTATTAAGCCGATATTTAAGCCGCGCCAATTGCATCGTTAGCGTAGAAGCCCCTTGCTTCGCTCCGCCACCATAGGTGGCCGTGATGGCACGAAGCAGCGAGATGGGGTTGATGCCGGGGTGGTAGTAAAACCAGCGGTCTTCCTGCAATTTAAGCGCGTCGATTAGCGTGGGTGAGAACTCCTCCAGCGGCAGCCACAGCCGGTAACGCTGATCGGGTGCAAGAGTCAGCCGCAGCAATTTACCATCTTGCGCCAGCACGGCCGTCGATCCCGCAACGGCCAGCGATTCATGCGGCCACAGGCGGATCAGCAGCAGTGGGCAGAGGAACAGCAGGGCAAGGGCGAAGCGTTTGAAGAGCCGATGTTTCAACAAGCGGTGTTTCCTGCGGGCGAAGAGTTGGCTAAAACCTAAGATCTGTAGACACAGAGATCACTGAGAACACAGAGCGCACGGAGAAAGGCGTAAGGGAAATTACCGTAACTTGGGTTTGCAGTCTGCGTGTGCGGTTTACCTCACTCAGCGATATATCGCGTAACCCTATACGAGCCGAATCGGCTTTTATAGGGTGTACAACGACGCAGTCGTTGCGCACCGAAGGGCGGTGCGCAAGAAAAGCGACTTGCACACCCTATAAAAATTAGCTTTTTTGCAATGTTTCGTCTTAACTTGATGCGTATTAGCAGCGTTATCGCGTAACCCAACATTCTTTTACATCTAAATGTTGGGTTACGCGGTTTTGTCCGCTTAAAATCGGCGAACAAAACCGCTAACCCAAGCTACGAATGCTTGGTTTTTCTCCGTGTGCTCTGTGTTCTTCCTGCCCTCTGTGTCTACAGAACTTTTCTGCAATGATTTTGCAAATCAACTACTCGTAACCCTAACCTGCCCTGCGCATAGATTATTGATTTCTTCCAGCAGCGCTGTGGTTTTGTCTTGGGCGAGTTGCAGTTGTAAATAGGCTTCGATATTGCTGTAGTGCACGCCTAAAACTAGGCCTTCGTTTTGGGCGACAAAGCGGCGGATGCGGCCTTCGTCGGCGAACGGTAAGGCGATTTCGATGTTGTTCTGGGCAACGCTGATGATGTATTCGGCATTCAGCAGGGCGGTGGCGATGGCGTCGGTGTAGGCGCGGGTTAAGCCGCCAGCGCCCAGCTTGATGCCGCCAAAATAGCGCACCACCACGCCTAATACGCCTTCTAAATGCTTGTGCTGCAAGACATTCATAATCGGCTTGGCCGCTGTGCCCGATGGCTCGCCATCGTCATGCATCCCCGATTCACCACCTGCCAGTAAAGCCCAGCAAACATGCCGCGCCTCTGGGTGTTGCTTCCAATATCCATCGATCAGCGCCAGCGCCTCAGCGCGACCGCTCACGGGGTGGATATGGGCAATAAAACGGCTTTTTTTAATGATGATTTCTGCGGAAACAGCAGTGGCAAGGGATGTAGTCATGGGGGGATTTTAACAGCAGAGAGCCACGTAGGGTGTGCAAGCGATTTTCTTGCGCACCATTGCTCGGTGCGCAAGAAAAACGACTTGCACACCCTACGAAACCCTCACTCTTCAACATCAAGGCTTCACAATCTCCAGCTTCCCTGCCACGCCACGGCCTTGTTGCTTGCTGTACATGCCTTCTGCGTAGGGTGCCGGGCTGGTGAATACACCGGCGTGGGTGGCGCGCAGGCGGTAGACGAAGGTGGCGGCGTCTTTGTTGATTGTGCCGTAGAGCACGATTCTGTCGTCCCGCATATCGAGGTAATCTGGCCGCCAGTTGGATTGTTTCTCACCCAGCGGTGCTTGCCATGCAGGGCGTTGAGGCGCTTCTCCCTCACCTTCGCCCTCCCCGTCAGATGCCGCTTCTGGCACTACTTCTTTAGGCGATGGTACGATTTCTACGCCGCCGGGTAGCAGCTCAACAATCGCCATTTGTGAAGCAGGCTGATCCGCGCGCAGGCGCAGGCGGACTAAAAACTCTTCGCCTATCTTCACCTTGCTGATCACTTTACCGGTGAGGTCCGTGTATTCACGGATTACTTCCACGCCTTGCTTAATGGCGGCGTTTGGCGGGGTTTTATCAAAGCCCGATTCGCTGAGCAGATAAAAGCCGGGCAGTGCGCCTTCTTTGCCGAAGCGGGCACGGTGGGCGGCTGGGGATAGTGCGGCGCTATTTTCCAACTTACTTACCTTGCCGCTTTTATCCACTTCGGCCAGCGTAAATGTGCCGGCGTTGCCACCGTAAGCTTCCAGACCCAGCATCAGATAGGCTGCCGACAGCGAGTGATAGTTTTGACTGCTGATGGCCTTGCCCAATTCGCTCAACTCGCTGGCTGGCACGCTGCCCAGCTGCTCTTTAAAGTGACGGGCCAGCAAATACAGGCGCTGTGCATCGTGCACGGTAGGGTCGTAATAGGTTTCGGCTAGCTCGTTTTTGCCGATCAAGCGCCAAGGCACGGCCTTAAATAATTTATTCGCCAAGGCATCCTGCTTGAGCAGCTTATAGCTGGCGGCTAAATAGGCGGCGGTCAGGTCTTGCTGCCAAGTCTTGGCGTGATGCGCGTCCAGCTCCTGTTGCAAGGAGGCGATCATGCCGCTGGTCATGGTGCCTTGGCGGCTGAGGAGGTAAATCGCGTAGGCACGCTCTCTGGCCTCGGCCAGATTCTGGCTGCTGCCGGTGGCCAGTTGCTCCAGCCAGGCATTGCTTCTGGCCAGCATATCGCGGCTAACCGGCAGGCCGCGCTCGGAGGCTTCCAGCAGATAATGCACGGCATACACCGATGCAAAGCGCGAGATATCAGGATTGCTGGCCCATAGGCCAAAGCTGCCGTCGTCATTTTGCCGCTCGGCAAGGATCTGGATCAGCTTGCTGAACGCAGCCTGCGTTTTGGCTCTGTCTAAATTAGGGAGCAGCAGGGCGGGGAAGCCCTTGCTAATGACCTGCTCGGTGCAGCTATAGCCGTAGCCATCCAGATAGCTGGCCAAACCCTGAGCCCAAACCAGCGGCGAGCCCGCCACGCCAGCGATCACCTTGCGGTGCTCGTTAAACAGCACGCGGCTGAGTGCGACTTCTTCGCTGCTCTTATCAAATCGCCCGACGGTCAGCTTGGTGGAATAAGGCACGGCCGGGCGGATGCTGACGGCATCCCGAGCAATCCCTTGTTTACCACCGCTGCTGGCTGTAAAGCGCAGCGAGCCAGAGCCGAGCACTGCGTTGGCTTTCAGGCGGAATTCGGCATTGGCCTCGCGCTGCCCGTCTATGCTCAGGTTTTGTAGCGCTGGCGAGATCAGCGTAAAGGCGGCATCGGCGTCTAGCTTCAGTTGCACAGCGGCCTTGCCCGGTGCGCGCAGATTATTAAACACGCCTACGCTGACGGTAAATTCATCGCCGGGGGCCAGCGCATAAGGCACATTCGGGCTAAGGATTAAATCGCCACGCACCTGCGTGCCGCCTTCAAATACGCCGATTTTATCCGCCGT
>JAPLQI010000100.1 GCA_026399755.1 Pseudomonadota bacterium | reverse complement strand
TACTCCTTACTAATGCAAGCACTTGTTTCGCTTCCGAATCAAGCACTCACACTCATCGACTGTATTTTTTTAAAGATCATTCGCTGCGGCTAGAACACCGTGTTGCTGTGTGCGCTGCAGCGAGAGGCCGAAATATACGGGTTAGGGCCACATCGGTCAACCACTAGCAAGCAATTAAATCGTAGCAATACGCTAAGTCTTTGTTTCGTATTGAACGGGAACGACAATTAAAAAATCATATTGAATTATCGACGGGAAAATTAAAGTTGATTCAAATCACCTCTGCCCGATACTCCAGACCAAGCGAAGGTTAAAACGAGCAAGATACATGGAGTATCACGCAAAATACACCACAAAATTAGCAATCCAGCATAAGGATTTGTATAGAATGGCTCACGCCTGCAGAAGAACATAAGAATATTATTACGTTCGCATACATCAATACCCCTGTCTTAAACAATACGCCCCAACACTCCACCCTTTAATAAGAAGCCTAAAAGGCTTCAATGCATTTGACAGCCAAAGATCCACCACGACTTTTGGCTCTGAATCCAGAGATATATAGGAGCATCACATGTCTGTCAGTACTCGGCTATTGGCCTTTGCCATTACCGTCAATACCTTATGCGCCCTTGTGATTGCGGCAACCACCTCCGCATTCAACTCTGCCCTACTCTCTTGCTTACTTTTTATTCCGCTGGCAGCAGCACTGCAATACTTTGGCCTACGTTATTTACTGCGCCCTCTTGAATCTTTGCGCAATACGATGCAATACCTAAGCAAGAACGAGGGTGATTTGAGCCTTCGGCTGGCGACTCAATCTGACGATGAGTTTGGTGACATTGCCCGCGGCTTTAATCTATTTAGCCAGAATTTACAAAGCACCTTTCGTGAAGTTCAACGCGACATGGAAGGGCTATCGCTGGGTTTACGCGAACTCAGCAGCGTAACCGGTCAGCTTGTTAACGATAGCCATGCCCAATCTGACTATGCAGCCTCCTCTGCGGCAGGCGTTGAAGAGATCACGGTCAGTATTGCGCTCATTGCCAACAATGCAAACGATGTAGACCAAGCCGTCGAAGAAACTCAAGCTCTTTCTAAGATTAGCGCTATTGCGGTGCAAGGCGTGGCCGATGAAGTCAGCCAAATGACGGCCTCATTCCAAGCGCTAGGCACAACGATGAATACGCTCAGCCAAAACTCGCAAGAGATAGGCAGTATTGTGGGTGTGATTAAAGATATTGCGCAGCAAACCAATTTATTAGCACTCAATGCCGCCATTGAGGCCGCCCGTGCCGGTGAGCAAGGACGAGGCTTTGCCGTGGTGGCCGATGAAGTACGCAAACTCGCCGAGCGCAGCGCCAATGCCACCGTTGAAATCACCAATCGGATTGAAGCCGTTGACCGTGACACGCAAAATGTCGTGAGCACCATGGATAACACCGCCGAGCGCATCGCAGGCAGCACCGAGCGGGCAGAAGATGCGCGCAAACAAATGCTGGCCATTGGCGAGAAAATGGCCAAGGTGGTGATTGTAGTTAAAGAGATTGCCGAGTCGACTCGTGAGCAAACTGCAGCCAGCACCACGATGGCCAAATCAATCGAACAAATCAACGGTATGAGCCAATCCAGCGATTCGGCACTACTACAAGCAAAGCGCGCCCTAGAGCAGCTCGATGTACGTGCCCGCGATCTAATGAAAACCGTAGGGCATTTTCAGCTGGGTGATATTGAAGTCTTGCATGGCTGGTTTGCGGCCAGCGGCTTTCGCGCGGTAGCGGACATTAAGGCTAGGCTCAATAAAATTGGCCACCATTGGGCCGACAAGCACAGCGGCAAAGATGTGCCAGGCATGCTTAAAAAGGCGGTTGAAGACGGTAAGCTACCCACTGCGGTAGCCATTGGCGGAGTAAAAATTCAAAACTGGATCGGCCGTGGCTTGTTAGCTAATCTTGACGCGCAGGCTCAAGAACAGCGCTGGGCGCAAATTTTACCCAAGGTACTGAATGATCAAATGCAAGCAGAGGGTCATTATGTCGCGGTGCCACTGGGCGTTGCCCGTGTCAACGTCCTATGGGCCAATGCCAGCATTATGCGTAGGGTGAATCAAAATCGAGCACCGGCCACATGGGATGAGTTTTTCAATCTGTGCGATCGACTCAAAGCAGAAGGCATTACGCCATTGGCGCATAGCGAAGTAAAATGGCAAGTAGCCACACTATTTGAAGCCGTGACCCTTGGTGTCTGCGGAGCAGCACATTACCTCAAAGCATTTAGCCAACTCGATCACGCCGCCCTCACCAGCGCACAAACCATCAAAGCGCTCGAAACCTTCCGCCGCCTCAAACCCTACTGCTCACCCGACCCTGCAGGGCGCGAGTGGAATTTGGCCACAGCTGACGTCATTAACGGCAAGGCCGCCATGCAATTAATGGGCGACTGGGTAAAAGGCGAGTTTGATACTGCTAATAAGCAACCCAACACCGACTACCTCTTCTGGGCATCCCCTACGCAAAATGGCGAATACAGCTTTGCTGCGGACACCCTCACCTTCTTCCGCCAAGATGATCCTGCAAGGCTGCAAGCTCAAAACGATTTTGCAACGCTATTGATGAGCGCCGAAGCGCAAATCGTCTACAACAAACACAAGGGCAGTATCCCAGCCCGTACCGATATTGACGTGCAAAAGCTCGACGCCTATGGCAAAGCCTCCGCCCAAGACTTTGCACAATCCTCCAGCAAAAACACCTTAGTTCCCTCTTGGGCACACAATATGGCCGTGCAAGATGACCTAAAAAAATCATGGATAGAAATTGTGTTTGAATACTGGAATAACGACAGCATCAACGCCAGCAGCACCGCCAGCAAATTGGCTGCAGCGATTCGGTGCTAACACGCCACATCCGCAAAAAAGACCTGTAGACACAGAACAAGAAAGAGCACACGAAGAACACAGAGAAAAACAAACCTAATTTAAGGTTTTCTCTGTGTGCTCTGTGTGCTCACTGATCTTTGTGTCTACAGATCTTAGTTTTTTTGAAAGACCTAACTTTCGTTACTGCCTACAAGATTAAGCAGCCGCGCCCAATAAACGCAGTACCGCCATCGCGCCCAAGCGGGTGTTATCCCCAGTCAACCAAAGCGACACACCCTGGCCACTAGCACGCACACGGCTTACCCAAACTTTATCGCCACCAATCACATCTTGTGGCGTCACCAAGCCTGCCACGCCTTGCGCTTCTAATAGATAAACGCCTTCTGCATCTGTTAATGCCGCTTTTAAGGCATTAAGAGTCACATCCTCATCAAAGCGCACATTTAAGCTAATACCATGACCAAAGAACATCGGTACTCGAGTACACGTCAGTGACATCGGCACATCTACACAAACGCTAGCCACTTCGGCAATGATGCGTGTTTCTTCAACACTGGCGCCCAACTCATCAATTGCACCAATGGAAGGATGCAAATTAAACGCCATGCGTTTTGCGTAATGCTCGATTTGCACTTCGCTCTGCGCAAACAAGGCACGCGTTTGCTCGGATAGCTCGTCAATCGCCCGCTTGCCGTCTTGCGAAACTGACAACATGGCGGTTACGGTTAAGCCAGAAAAAGGGGCTGCTTTTGCTAATGCTTTCAGCACCGGCAACAAGACCGTGGTCACTTCATGCGGCATACGCGCTACACCACCGCGTTTTAGGCGAGCATCAGGCTCAGCCAAAGGCACATCGGCACCACCACTTAAATCGACCACGGCCGCGCCTGCATCCGCAGCAATTTTGGCAAAACGCGCGGCGCAAGCTGGGTCTTCACCGCAGAACACCACCAAGTCAGGCACTTCCCAGTTGAATTCTTCAACGCCCATGATGGGGAAATCTTGCCCACGAAACTCGACCATCTCGCCTTCATCCGTTACGGCCAGAGGGTAAAAAGTTGAGAATGATTGGGATGTTGCACCCAATACTTCCAATAATGTTTCACCCGAAGTGCTATTTGCCCCAACAACAGCCAGAGAAAGCGGTTTTACAGCCATGATCAAATCCTTTTAAAAAAATACAAAAACCCAAATCTGTAGACACAGAGAACACGAAGTTAAAAACAGCACAGGGAGAAAAACTGTAGCAATTGCCTCCACCAAAGAATAGCGCGACATATCTGCTTTTATTCACGGCTTTCGTCGCTGTACTGTCATAAAACAAACAGGGCGCAATATGCGCCCTGCTTATAGATGCGTCCATCTCCCTATTTTACAAGGCCGCGACCACTGCGTCGCCCATTTCTGAGCAACTTACTTTGCGGGTGCCTTCCTCAAAAATATCCGCCGTGCGCAATCCATCGGCCAATACTTTTTTTACCGCGTTTTCAATGCGCTGAGCGACCGCTTCTAAATTAAAGCTGTAACGCATCATCATGGCCACCGACAGAATCGTCGCCAGCGGATTCGCCAGATTCTTACCGGCAATATCCGGGGCTGAGCCGTGGCTAGGTTCGTACAAGCCTTTATTATTGGCATCGAGTGAGGCAGAAGGCAGCATGCCAATCGAGCCAGTCAGCATCGATGCTTCATCGCTCAGAATATCGCCAAAGATATTGCCGGTGACCATCACATCAAATTGCTTAGGATTACGCACCAATTGCATGGCCGCGTTATCCACATACATATGGCTGAGCGTCACTTCAGGATATTCCTTAGCCACATCGATCATGATCTCTTTCCAAAACTCAGTGGTTTCCAGCACATTGGCCTTATCCACCGAACACAATTTTTTATTGCGCTTCATGGCAATACCGAAAGCCACATGGGCAATGCGGCGCACTTCTGATTCGGCATAGAGCATGGTATTAAAGCCTTCACGCTCACCCGCTGCATTAATACGAATACCGCGAGGCTGACCAAAATAAATATCACCCGTCAGCTCACGCACAATCATGATATCTAAGCCACTAACCACTTCTGGCTTGAGCGTGGAAGCATTCGCCAGCTCAGGGTAAAGAATCGCAGGGCGTAAATTAGCAAATAGGCTTAAATCTTTACGAATCGCCAATAAACCACGCTCTGGGCGTAGCGGGCGATCCAAATTATCGTAAGCAGGGCCACCCACCGCTCCCAATAGCACCGCATCGGCCTCACGGGCTAATTTTTGTGTGACTTCTGGATAAGGCGAGCCGTACTGATCGTAAGCAGCACCACCTAAAGGCGCTTCTTCAAGCGTGATCGCTAGGCCTTCTTTTTGCAGCACTTCCAATACTTTGCGGGCTTCTCTGATAATTTCTGGGCCAATGCCATCGCCTGGCAATACTGCAATCTTCATACCGATCAACCTTCTGCTAGTCTTTAAATGGATTACAAGCGCAATACGATTAAATACAATGCGCGTAAAGATTCGACTTAGATCTTACCTGCTATCGCCAAACACGCCAAGAAGTCACTTGCAGGCGATTCGCTCCACCCCCTTATAAAGAAAGAGAAAATGAGCATCATTGAAAACGGTATTTACCAGCACTATAAAGGCCAACTTTACCAAGTAATGGGGCTAGCAAAACATAGTGAAACTGAGGAAGAAATGGTGGTTTACCGCTGCCTTTATGGTGCGTTTGATCTTTGGGTAAGGCCGCTGGCGATGTTTACTGAGGAAATCACTTATAACGGCGAAACGATGCCGCGCTTTCGTTGGCATTCAAAATAATGACGAGGCAATTTACATAAGAAAAACCCGCAATAGCGGGTTTTTTTAAACATCACTTCAATCACAATTAGAAATTGTATTTAGCAGTATAAATCATGGCGTTTTGATATGAAGCAGAACCTAATTTTTGGTCCGCATAGCGATATTGCACGCCAGTGGTGAATTCTTTACTGACATTCCACCAGAGTGATACTGCGCCATTTTGGCCTGTTGCATTACCCTTAGTTACGCCGCCGGCTGGGCTGCCCATGGTCAAGAATTTATCGTCACGATTAAATTCTGTTTCGTGCCATTGGGTTGCCATAAAGGATTGACCAAACATTTGGAAGCTATAACCAGCCACATAACCTGCCATCACGCCATTAGCGTGTGCGCCGATATTTTGATCCAGCTGCTGATGAGCCCCCACAAACGGTTTGATCCAGAAATTGCCATTAGAAAGACTGGTACCCAGCCCTAAAACTCGATTCTGTGTAAAGAAATTTGTACCTGTATCACGCAAGTCATAAACATGGACATAAGCCTGCACAGGCACTGAACCTAGCTGAACCATATTAAAGCGAGCAACAGCTTTAACAACGTAGCGTCGATTATCGCGAGAATCTGCTTCGCTCTTCGCTTTCGTTGGATTTTCAACGTCAAAGAAACCGTAGGCCTCACCCCAATCGCCGCCAAAACCGCCTTCTATTTCCAACAAGGCAAAATCTTTTTTACCGGCAAATGCACCCGCATTAGTGCGGTTTTCCGTGCCATTGGACCAATCAAGCCAATTTACACTGACATTTTTGAAAGACCAGTCATTAGCAGCAAATGCTGCAGGAGTGGCCAAGATGCTAGCAGCGACTAAAATATTGCGAAGTTTCATATTAAGCTCATCATTTTATTATTTAATTCGGTAAAAATCTGTAAACAACCATCCCCCAACCGATACAGGGGAGCGCAGCATAACGAGTTTATTTACACCAGTAAATAAAATACGTTTAAAAAGCAGATTAATAGATTTGAGCGGTAATATTATTGATCAAACATAAGAAAATCGTCTTAATCTAAGAAAATCTGAATGCGACTCCATTTTGATTATGCCAAATGAATAGCAAAAAAAACAGAGCCTCAACCCATAAAAAAACCACAATAAATTAATACCCGTACTAAAAGCCCAAGCATTGCACAGCATTAATACAAGACCTCCCTCTTATAAACACCATTAAATGCACAATGATGTTCCCCTATATTCAGCACAACTAAACACGCAGCAATCTATTTTCATTACTTATTTCCCTAAAGCCACAAGCCCCAATCACGCCATGCAATAGGTTAATTCTTAAATCTGCTCATTCGCCCCTTTAAATCAAACACAAGCCAAGCCCAACACGGCAAAGCCACATGTTAAAATCCGCCACATTCAAGTCTACGGCTCAGGGAAATCTTATGCGTATCGGCACACCTCTTTCGGCTCTCGCCACCAAAGTCATGCTGCTTGGTAGTGGCGAGCTGGGTAAAGAAGTCATCATTGCGCTGCAAAAGCTCGGCGTTGAAGTGATTGCGGTTGATCGCTATGCCAACGCACCCGGCATGCAAGTGGCGCATCGCAGCCATGTGATTAATATGGCCGACCCGATTGCACTGCGCGCCTTGGTTGAGCTAGAGCGCCCACATTTAATCGTGCCTGAGATCGAAGCGATTGCAACGTCTGCCCTGTTAGAGATTGAGGCAGATGGCCTTGCCACGGTAATTCCAAGTGCTCGCGCCACCCATCTCACCATGAATCGCGAAGGCATACGCCGCCTAGCCGCCGAAGAGCTAGGCTTGCCGACTTCTAGCTATCAATTCGCCTCATCCCTCGCTGAAATGCGCAGCGCCATTGATGTCATCGGGCTGCCTTGCCTAATTAAGCCGGTAATGTCCTCGTCGGGCAAAGGCCAGTCGTTTATTCGTGACGCCGCCGAAATCGATGCCGCGTGGGATTACGCCGCCAGCGGTAGCCGTGTCAATCAAGGCCGCGTGATTGTGGAAGGCTTTGTGGATTTTGAATACGAAATCACGCTGCTTACTATCCGTGCGCTGGGCCAGTCTGGCGAGATCGAAACCTTTTTCTGCGACCCTATCGGCCATATCCAAAAAAATGGTGATTATGTAGAAAGCTGGCAACCCCAAACGATGCGCCCACTAGCCTTAGAGCGCGCCCGTGATATTGCCCAAGAAATCACCCAAGATTTAGGTGGCCGCGGCTTGTTTGGTGTGGAGCTATTTGTAAAAGGCGACGACGTCTGGTTCTCTGAAGTGAGCCCGCGCCCACATGACACCGGCCTAGTTACCCTTGCTAGCCAACGCTTTTCGGAGTTTGAGCTGCACGCGCGCGCTATTTTAATGCTGCCGATTGATGCCACGCTGCGTGAACCCGCAGCCAGCGCTGTGATTTACGGTGGCATGGAAGAAGCCAGCATTGCTTTTGAAGGCATAGAGCAAGCACTGGCCGTACCGCGCGCCGATCTACGCCTATTCGGCAAACCTGAAAGCTTCACCCGCCGCCGCATGGGCGTGGCTCTGGCGGCAGGAGAAAACACCGATGAAGCACGCAGCCGTGCCAAGTTGGCGGCAAGCTTAGTTAAGCCAGTAAAGGAATAAGCAATGCAAGAAGTAGCAGAAATGACGCCCTACCAGCTTTTAGGTGGTGACGCGGTATTGCGTCAATTGGTCGATCGCTTTTACGACATTATGTATAGCGACCCGCGCGCCAGCGGCATACGCGCGATGCACGCAGGGGATAGCACGATAATTCGCGATAAGTTTTTTGATTTTTTATCGGGTTGGTTAGGCGGGCCGCAGCGCTTTATTGAAAAATATGGACACCCCATGCTGCGTGCGCGCCATATGCCCTTTGCTATTGGTGAGGATGAACGCGATCAATGGTTGATGTGCATGTTTCAAGCTATGGAAGAAATCCCTATGGAAAGCGCATTACGTGATCATTTAGAGGATGCGTTTTTCCGCACTGCTGACTTTATGCGTAATAAATAAACAACCATTAATTCAAACCAATTCAACACTTACTTTTATTGTAATAAAAAAATCAATTCAATAGTCTGCTATTAACACCTGATTGACGAAAAACACCTCGACAAATACCGTATTCAAGCAATTGAGTACGGTATTTTTTTGCTTATAAAAATAAAACAAAGTCCTAGTACAACTAATTTAGCAATCTATAGCGCTTTCTACTAGCAATAAGCAGAATCAACTCTACAATCTATTACAAAGCTTCCCATTGGAGAATCTCATGCTATCTAAATTTACAATTGCCGCAAGGCTAGTAGGTGGATTTGCCCTACTTCTTCTTTTACTCATCAGCGTGGGGGCACTCGGACTATGGGGGCTAAATCGACAAGCCAGCCTCACAGAAAACATGTTGCAACATGACTTAAGCTACTCGCTTGATCTAATAGAAGCCCGCCATCAAGTCACAGACTTAAGACGCTATGAAAAAGATATTTTTCTAAACTTTGAAAACCCTGAAAAAATCAAAGAATACGATCAAAAGTGGCATGCCGCTCTTGAAAAAGCCAACGCAGCAATAAAAAGCAGCTCGGCCAATGCAAGTGCGGCCGATGTGCAAAAATTAAATGAACTATCTCAGCACCTTAAAACTTATACCGATGGTTTCTCACGTATATCTGATGATGTAGAAGCCCAAAAATATCAAAAAGCCGCTGATATCAACGCCGAGTTTTCCAAATACAAAGAGCCTGTCCGCTCCATGCAAGATGGGCTAACTACCATAGCCGATGACGCAATTGCCAAGGCAAAAGGCATGGAAAAAACACTCGGCACCATTACAACGGCAACAATCAGCATATCCATTACTCTGATGTTTTTTGCCATCTTAATCGGCATAGCCAGCGCGCTGATTATTATTCGAAGCATTCGCAAACCACTCGCAGCATTACAAGCGGTCATTACCGAAATCGACAATACAGGTAATTTAGCCCTTAGATTGGATCAATCTGGCTCCGATGAGATCAGCCAATCGTCAGAAGTAATTAACCGCTTGTTGATCAGTATGAGCAAGGTGATTAGCGAATCTCGGAAAAACTCTAATCATTTACTCAGCTCAGCCGAAACACTCTCAGCAGTGGCAAGGCAAATGACGGACTCGTCAGAAATACAATCATCCGCATCCAGCGCAACTGCGGCAGCAGTTGAAGAACTGTCCGTCAGTGTAAATATGATTTCATCGAGCGCAGAAGGATTAAATACTGAAGCAAGACAAGGCGCCTCCACCGCCGCCGAAGGCGCACTTTCTGCCAATCGTACCGCTAACGAAATCCGCCAAATTGCCGAAAACATCAATAGCTCCGCGTCAGTCATCGATCAGCTCAATCAGCGTTCGGGTGAAATTGGCAGCATTGTGATGGTCATTAAGGATATCGCCGATCAAACCAATCTACTGGCGCTGAATGCGGCCATTGAAGCCGCCCGAGCAGGGGATTTAGGCCGCGGTTTTGCCGTAGTCGCCGATGAGGTCAGAAAACTGGCCGAGCGCACTACACAGGCCACAACCGAAATCACCAGCAAAATTGAAGCGGTACAAAGAGACACCAATACCGCATCAGAAGGAATGCAACACGCCAGCCGCATGGTAGAAAGTGGCGTGCGCAATACACAAAGTGTGGCCGAATCTTTGGTGCATTTGGAGCAGCAATCTAAAAACACGGTCAACGATATTGCACAAATGGCCGATGCCATTGGCGAGCAAAGCGCCGCCAGCCAAGACATCGCCAATAATATTGAAAGAATCGCCCAGGCCAGCGAAGAAAACCACGCCACAGCCAGCAGCACCAGTGAGCTATCAGAAGAGCTGCGCCAAATTGCGGTGACACTCAATACTTTAATTAGCCAGTACCGCACTTAAATAACACCCACGTAAAAACACCGCCGTTTTCGCAAACGGCGGTGTTTTTTTATGCAGTCATACTAAAAATTTAATCCGCCTGATACGGGTAAGGCTTTTGCTGCACTTGTGATGCCTCAGAGCGTGCACGCTCGTCCAAATCCAGCGGCGCTTTATCCCAAAGCAGCGCACGGCCTTCAAGCTGGCCTTGAGCAACTTCAGGGTTATCCCCCAAATAGCCTTGCATAAATTGAGTGAATTCTGAAACGTATTGAGTGTTCTTAAACATGGCAATCCACGTTAGATGTGACGAATATATCCATTATACCGCGTTCAGCAGGAATGGCAGCGCTGCCGCGTGTAATATTGGGTTAGCCGCGGCCAAAACCCGCCCTTCACTCTGGATATCAAGCTCTCTCCCCTGCCAATCAGTCATCCGCCCACCTGCCCCATTCACAACAGGAGCCAGTGCCGCAAAATCATGCAGCTTTAAGCCTTCTTCAACCACCAACTCTAACCAACCACTCGCCACCTGCGCATACAAATAACCATCACCACCATAAGTATTAAAGCGGCACTGCTCTGATAAACGCGCAAAGCCCGTCGCTCCCGCATCCAGATACTGTGGCCCTGTTGTACCTAACCTTGCCGCTTGCAGCTGCTCTATTTGATTAGCCACCACTGGCTCCCCATTAAGCCATGCCCCTTGGCCTGTCATACCCAACCAGCGCTCGTTCTGAATAGGCTGATTAATGATGCCCAATACCGGCTTGCCGTGATGCAGCAAACCAATCAGCGTTACAAACAAGGCCCTGCCCACCGTAAAAGACTTAGTGCCATCAATCGGGTCTAGCACCCACACCCACTCGGCATCTTCCCGCTCACGGCCAAATTCTTCGCCGATAATGCCATCTTGCGGGCGCACCTTTTGGATCAGCTCACGCATCACACGTTCGGCTTCACGATCAGCAATCGTCACGGGGCTGTGATCGTTTTTATCGTCAATGGACAAAGGGCTGCGAAAATAAGGGCGTATTGTCGCGCCGCTGACATCCGCAAGTTGATGCGCCAGTGCAATGATTTCATCAGGCAATAACATGGGTACTCCTATAAATCACGATTATCCTTCGCAAAAAATAACATAAATATCGCTTAAATAATAATAGTTTTTATTCTCTATGTAAGAATAATAAAATTAGGAAACACCTGATTCAATTGAAATTTTTTATTTATTTATCCGCAACTCAGCACAAATGCTAGATTGCTGTCTGACCTAAATGACAGCATGCATATAAGCGATGCTTCCTTCCTTATAAATTTAAGCATTCCACCTATTTTTAAAACGCGATTCTCTATTTAATTAAGCAAATAAGAACCATTCTTAATCAAGGATATAAAGTGCTCAATGGTAAAATAGAGACTAGCAATTAATAAAAAAGAGAATAGAATATCAACTAATAAATCAGTAACACTGATTTTTTAATTCCCTCTCACCTTGAAGGGATTAAAAACTGACAAATAACCCGCTACTAACGAAGTAAAAGTTAGATCGGGCTCTTGGAGAATATACGATGCAAGGCAGAAAACTCGTCCTTAGCTCGCTCAATAGCGTGCTAGGCAATGAACTGATCGCCATCAATCAGTTTTTCTTACACGCGCGGATGTACCGCAACTGGGGCTTGAAAAAGCTGAATGACGCGGTCTATCACGAATCAATTGATGCAATGAAGCGTGCGGACAAGCTCATCAACCGCATCCTCATGTTAGAAGGCCTGCCAAATTTACAACAGCTCGGCAAATTATATATCGGCGAAAACACCCCTGAAATGCTGGATTGTGATCTAAAACTGGTCAGCGGCCATCTCACTACTTTGCGCCAAGCAATTGAAAGCTGCGAGCTAGAGCAAGACTATGTCTCGCGCGATATTTTAGAAGATCTGCTCGAAGACGAAGAAGAATATGTTGATTGGTTAGAAACCCAAGCCGAACTACAAGTGTCTTTAGGCCTAGCAAATTACCTCCAATCACAAATCGACGCCTAAGGAAGATCATCATGCAAGGCAAACAAAATGTAATCGCGGGCTTAAAAGAGCTGCTCGTTACCGAACTCACCTCCGTCGACCAATACTTTGTGCATAGCCAGATGTATCACAACTGGGGCTATAGCAAACTTTATGAGCGCATCGATCACGAGCGCCAAGATGAGATTGGCCATTCCACTCTACTCATTGCGCGTATTTTATTTTTAGGCGGCATTCCCGATGTAGCTGGCCGTGATGCACTGCGTATAGGCGCAGATGTCCCCGCCATGCTGCAAAATGATTTGCTCACCGAATACGATGTCGCCACAGCGCTTAAACGCGTTATCGCCCTTTGCGAGCTAGAGCAAGATTATGTCAGCCGTAATATGCTGGTTAAGCTACTAGACGATACAGAGCAAGACCATGCGCATTGGTTAGAGCAGCAACTCGGCCTGATTAAAGCCGTAGGCCTGCCGAATTATTTGCAAACACAGATGTAAGCTTTTTCACATCAAACAAAGCCGCTCAATTCGCAAGGTGAGCGGCTTTGTATTATCTATAAAGCAACAAATCAACACCGATAGCTTACCGAGCCGCTTCAATCTCGCAGCGCCACCTGTAATCTACTCACCATCCACCTACCTCAATTCTGACAAACAGCTATTTAAGCAGCAGGAATCAGCTATAAAAAACAGATGGGCAAAGGGCAAAGCGAGCGTACTGATATGTCATTAAAATCATTTATTATGCTGGACGCCTTGGCGGTTCTAACGAGCTTAGATGATAGAGATGCACTGCTCATCAGCCTTGGCATTAGCTTACAAGAAATATTCGATCTTGATCGAGTTGATTTTTATCACTGCCGCCTCGTTCCAGAACAAGAACATGCCGAATGGCAAATCAAAAGAACCATTCGCTTAGCACATAGACAAATCACACAAGAAAGCCAGTGGGATGAAAAAAACACCCTCCACAGCAACTCAGCTGATTTTGACCCCCTACTTAAAAACGCTCTCTATGACCTTCATTCGACTGTGATGGATCAAAACCGCCTCATACGTTGCCTTAAAATAAATAATCACCCCTATGTATTGATTGACTGCCTAAGCAAGCACTCATTTAAGCAAGCCGACTTACGTGCTTTACGCGGCATGACGCGTATTTATGAGAATCATATTACCTTGCTAAATTATAGCGAAACAGACACCTTAACCGGCCTCCTCAATCGCAAAACGCTAGAGCGGCAATTTCAAAAAATTATGAACCAGCAAAAAGACGCGCCGCTGCCCCATCAACAAGACACCAATTCAACAAGTGAGCGCAGAAACCAGCAAGAAGACGATTCTTATTTTTTAGCCGTGATGGATATCGATCACTTCAAGCGTGTTAACGATCAATTTGGCCATATCTATGGTGATGAAGTGCTGCTGCTCATTGCCCAACTGATGCAAGCTAGCTTTCGCAGCGGAGATGATTTATTCCGCTTTGGTGGAGAAGAGTTTGTAGTATTAATGGGCCCGCAAGTAGAAAGCAGTGCCTTGCTCGCCGTTGAGCGCTTTCGGCAGCGCGTAGAACAAACCCAGTTTCCACAAGTGGGCCAAGTGACCATTAGCATCGGCTTTACCCGCCTACTTAATTTTGAAATCCTCAGCACGGTGCTTGGGCGAGCCGACGAAGCGCTCTACCAATCCAAAAGCAATGGCCGCAACCAAGTCACCATCGCCCCCGTTGACGACATCAGCATTCATGCTCACAGCCCAAACAATGGGAGTATTGAGCTGTTTTAATCCACAATACAGTAGCTCTAGCATGCAAAACGGAGGCAATGCCCCCGTCTTTTTAAGGCCGCTAACAGCCATCGCCCTAGCAACTAAATTAATGCTTGCCCGTGCTACCAAACCCACCTTCACCCCGATCTGAATCGGCAAACTCATCGACCAGATTAAATTCCACCTGTACCACAGGCACAATTACCAGTTGAGCGATACGCTCCATAGGCTGGATGGTGAACGGCACTTGGCTGCGATTCCATACTGAGACAAAAATTTGCCCTTGGTAATCTGAATCGATCAAGCCCACTAAATTACCCAATACAATCCCGTGTTTATGGCCAAGGCCAGAGCGCGGCAAAATCATAGCGGCAAGGCCAGGATCATCTAAATGCAGCGCCATACCCGTTGGTACCAGTTGCGTTGCACCAGGAGCTAGCTCCATCGGCACATCAAGGCAGGCGCGTAAATCGAGGCCAGCCGAGCCTTTGGTGGCGTATTGCGGCAGATTTTCTTTCAACCGGCCATCTAAAATCTTCACATCAATCTGAGACATTTTTTTTACCTTTTCTGATAAAGCCACACGGATGATCGAATACAACCATGAGCAAGTACTTACTCATCCCCGATTAGACAACATCCAGCATCTACACTGGTCCATCCAACACTCGGACATGAGCATTTAATCAAAGCGATCCTTATCTTTTCTGATAAAGCCGAGCGATATGCGCAATCAAACGGCGCGCCACATCAAGCTTGGGGGCGCGAGTTAATCGTGTTTCACCATCATCATCAAGCAAAATAATTTCATTTTCATCAGAGCCCATCGCGTTTTGCACTAAATTGGCGGCCAGTAGCGGCAACTTTTTGCGCTTACGCTTGGCTTCTGCGTATTCCAGCAGGTTTTCAGATTCGGCAGCAAAGCCCACGCAGAAAGGAGGATTATCCCGCGCCGTAATATTGGCCAGAATATCTGGATTAGGGCCCAGCTCCAACGTCAAAATGTGCGCGTCTTTTTTGATTTTTTGCTCAGAAGGGTTCAGCACATAGTAATCAGAAACAGCAGCCACGCTGATAAAGATATCGGCTTCTTCTACTTCGGCATTCACCGCCTGCAACATTTCCTCGGCGCTCACTACATCAATACGGCGGCAGCCTAGCGGCACGGCTAAAGCGGTTTCGCCTGACACCAGCACCACATCCGCACCGGATTCCCAAGCCGCACGGGCAATGGCGTAGCCCATTTTTCCTGAGCTGCTATTGGTAATGCCACGCACGGCATCGATGCGCTCGAATGTGGGCCCAGCAGTAATCAATACGCGCTTACCAGACAATAATTTCAGCTGAAAAAATGCGTCGATATGCTGCAGCAACGCTTCAGGCTCCAGCATCCGGCCAAGGCCTATTTCACCGCAGGCCTGCTCGCCCTCGCCCGGCCCCAAAATATGCACGCCATCAGAAATGAGTTGCGCCACATTGCGCTGATTAGGTGGGTTTTCCCACATTTGCCGATTCATGGCAGGTGCTAATAACAGCGGACAATCTCTGGCTGCCACCAAGGTAGACAGCAAATCATCAGCAAAACCATTGGCTACTTTCGCCATAAAATCAGCCGTAGCAGGAGCCACCACAATCGCGTGTGCACCACGGGTTAAATCGATATGCGCCATATTATTCGGCGCACGGCCATCCCATAAATCAATAAACACTGGGCGGCCCGATACCGCTTGAAAGGTCACCGGCCCAACAAACTTGGTTGCAGCCTCGGTCATCACTACTTGAACTTCATAAGACGCTTTCGTGAGTAAGCGCACCAGCTCAATAGATTTATACGCGGCAACGCCACCGGTTACCCCAAGTACGATGCGTTTTTGGCTCATGACTAAGCCCTCTTAAATAAGACACAGACGATAGTTTAACTGAGGATAGACCATAAGTACTGTTGGATAGGAGTAAGCCGGCGCAAGGCATTCGGAGCAAAGAGATAGAGCCATCCTGACGACTCCTAAAGCGGGTGAAATATTTCCACTTTTAAATATGCTTAGGCAGCCGCTAATGGTATGCACGGCCTTTTTTGTAAGGCGGGTACCCCCCATACGCGCTAACCAAATTGCTTTTTTATTAGCAAACAGAGCAAAACGCATTGACCACGCACTTTGCACGGGGCTTTTTAAAGTCCCCTTGAAGCCGCGACAGGAGGAACAAGCGGGCAGGGTTTCTTTGATGGCTGTTTGAGCGAAGCGAGTTCCGCAGCCGCCGCTCGATTGTCCGCAGTGAGGGGTTTCGCGCTTTTGGGGTTGCGGCTTGGCTTCGTTTCTTGGCCGTTCAAAAAAGGAAGGCACCCGCGGCGGCCAACCGCTCCAAAATCAACGTGCCGAAGGCACTATAAAAAGGTCTTTTTGACTTTGGTTAGCGCGTATGGGGTGAAACCCGCGAGTAATGCTCAATACATACGCGGGTTTCACCCGCCCTACAATAATTCAATACTTGCAAGCATGTCGTCACCCCATGACAAACACCTTAAGCGGGCTGCTGCTGAGTCGTGCAATGAATCCCCCCGCCGCCTGCGGCAATGGCGTCGATATTTAGCATCACCACTTCGCGCTCAGGGAATAGATCGCGCAGAATGTCCCGAGTATTGCGGTCGGCTTTTACATCGCCAAACTCAGGGGCGATGACGGCGTGGTTACACACGTAAAAATTGATATAACCTGCGGCAAAATCATTGTTTTCATATTTTTTACGTACAGAAGATGGCCCTTGCAGCACCACTACTTTTAATTTACGCCCCTTAGCGTCGGTGGCTTTGCGCAATATTTCGAGATGGCGCTTGGTCACCGCATGATCATAGGACGAAGGATCGCTATCAAAACCAGCCACCACCACACCTGGGCTAGTAAAGCGGGCGTAAAAATCGGTATGGCCATCGGTAATATCACGCCCAGCAATGCCAGGTAGCCAGATGATTTTACTGACGCCCAGCAGGCGTTTTAGCTCGGCCTCACATTGGGCCTTGCTCACGCGGGGATTACGATTGGCGTTTAGCACGCAACTTTCGGTAATAATAGCCGTGCCTTCACCATCCACCTCAATGCCACCGCCTTCTAAAATCAAGCGCGTTTCCAGCATTTTGGTATGGCTATATTGCCCAACAAAATCGGCCACTTCAGCATCTCGCTGATGCGCTTGTTTATTGCCCCAGCCATTAAAATTAAAATCGACCGCAGCGGCCTGCCCTTGGCTATTCCGCACAAACACCGGCCCTGTATCACGTATCCATAGATCATCAATGGGCTGCACAATCAATTTAACGCGGCTACTGCATTTACTTATGGCCACATCGTAGTCTTCTTCGCGCACCAGCATATTCACGGTTTCGTAGGTGGAAATCGCTGACGCGATCGTGGCCAGATTATCCTGTGCGCCAGACTGCAAACGCTTACCCCAAACGTCTTCACTCGGGCCAAACGCCATCCACGTTGCCGCATGTGGCTCGCCTTCATCAGGCATATGCCAGCCGCTATCGCCCGATGCGGAAAAAGCAAAACTGCTCAGTGGGCTAGCCAGCGTTCCAGCCATCAAAAGACCAGAGCCTAATAAACTTTGCTTTAAAAAATTGCGTCTTGATGTCATTAGATGACTCCTTAATAAAAAATTTAAGCCGGCTCTTGCTGGGTGGTGCAATGAATACCACCACCGCCTGCCGCAATCGGATCAATATTAATTTGCACAATCACTCGGCTCGGAAAGAGCGCTTTCATTTGCAATCTAACCGCTTCATCCGCCTTGGCATCGCCAAACTCGGGAATAAACACCGCCCCATTGGCTACATAAAAATTGATATATCCAGCAGCAAAATCTTTCCCCGCATATTGAGGTCGCGTTTGTCTTGGACCCCCTAGCACATTGACCTGTAGAGGCTGATTATCTGCATCGGTGGCGGCACGCAAGATGGCCAAATGCTGCTGAGTCACCGCATATTCAAAAGAATTAGGGTCTGTTTCTAGACCACAAACCACCACACCCGGTTTGGTAAATCGTGCGTAAAAATCGGTGTGCCCATCGGTAATATCCTTGCCCGCAATCCCTGGCAGCCAAATCACCTTACGAATCCCCAATAGTGTTTTAAGTTCGGCCTCGCAAGCGGCCTTAGTCAGGCCTGGATTGCGATTGGCATTCAATACACAGCTCTCGGTAATAATCGCCGTGCCTTTGCCATCCACCTCAATCCCACCGCCTTCCAGCACCAGCTTAGTGCTTAGCATTCTGACACCCGCCTGCCCTGTTACCACGGCAGCCACTTGGCTGTCCTTACTAAACACCTGTTTCTTGCCCCAGCCATTAAAGTTAAAGTTGACGCCCGCCCTTTCTCCCTGCTGATTACTCACAAAAACAGGGCCGGTATCGCGCAGCCATAGATCGTCCAAATCCTGCACAATCAGCCGTACTTTAGAGCCCAGCTTCTGCTTAGCTAAGGCAAGATCCTGCTGACGCACCAGCATATTCACCGGCTCGTACTGCACAATGGCATTGGCGATACGGGCCAGTGCATCTTGCACAGGGCCCTGTAATGAGCGCCCCCAAATAGCTTCATCGGCAATAAACGCCATCCATGTCGCCTTATGCTGCGCACCCTCGTCTGGCATTAGCCAACTGGCAGCCGTTGGGGGAAGCGTTGGCGCAATAGCAACATCGCTATTTTCTCCTCCGCCACCGCAAGCACTCAGCAGTGGGCCTAATAAAACCAAGCCGCCCCCTTGCATGCAGTGGTTCAAAAATAAACGACGAGTATTCATATTGAATCATCCTTACTTATATGCAGTATTTAATACAAGACTTAAAACAACGCGGAAACAAGCACCAAGGGATGGCTGCGCCGTACTGAACAAGAATGCATTGTGCCTCCATGGCATACTTGATGAATACTGATGTTTATTGCCATAACTGATTAGGTTTTCTCATATGTCTACCCAGCGCATTCCTTCGCTCAAACTCCTGATCGGCTTTGAAGCCGCCGCCCGCCTCGGGCACTTTTCGCGGGCCGCCGATGAGCTTTGCCTATCGCAATCGGCGATTAGCCATCAGATCAGTGATTTAGAAAAACAACTGGGCCAACCGCTGTTTCATCGGGTTGGCCGAGGCGTGGAGCTCACCGTAGCGGGTGAAGTGCTACAGCGTAGCGTGCGACAATCGATCGATATGCTGCAAAACGGCTTAAGCAGCATCGCCACTTATCTCGACCCAGGCTTAGTCAGCATTGTTTGCCCAGCCGCTCTTTTACACGGCTGGCTGCAGCCCAAGCTAGATCTCCTGCAAGCCGCCCTGCCTAATCTTTGCCTTGTGCTCTCTACCGATGAAACGGCGCGCTTTATTGATGAAGTCGATGTAGATATTGCAATTGGTGATCGACCGATTCAAGAAGCGAGCTTATTAGAGCGCCCTTTTTTGCAAGATGAATGGATCACCGTCAGCTCGGCGACGCTCGCCCAGCAGCTAGCACAGCAGCCACGGGAGCAACATCATTTGCACACGGGTTTACTGTGTTTAGAAGCCATGCTCACCCATGATCGCACCGCTGGGCTGTTTCGAGAGCAGCTTGGCCTATTTCGTAAGCAAGCCATTTATGACGACCCTCGCCTGTTACTCGATGCCGTACTGCGAGGCCGAGGCATCGCCTGCATGCCCCGCTTACTTGCCTCGGACGATTTAGAACAAGGACGCCTCATCCTGCTGACCGATTACCCACGCCTTGACGGCCAAGGTTGGTGGATATCCAAGGTGGCAGGCCAGCCGCGAGCAGAGATTGTGCAGCAGGTATTTGATTGGCTGTTAGTACAAGCGGGACATTAATACGGCAGAGAGGCCACTTCTCTTTGGTGAAAATGAAATTGTCATATTCATGCAAAGCGCTCGTCATCTTGAAAACCTATGATTCCCTCCTTTTTGCCTAAGGGTCAAAGATGTTTTCAAAAGACAGGCGAAGTTTTCTAAGCTTTGCAGCGGCAACCGCAGGTACTACCGTTGCCAGTGGCTGGCTACCCGGCATCATCCAACAAGCACTGGCGATTCCTGCCAATAACGCCACGGGGACGATTGCCGATGTAGAACATATCGTGATTTTTATGCAGGAAAATCGCTCTTTTGATCATTACTTTGGATCGCTCTCTGGCGTGCGCGGCTTTGATGATCCTCGAGCCATCACCCTGCCAAGCGGCAAGCCGGTTTGGTATCAGCCCGACGCCAACGGCGGCCATGTTTTACCTTTTCATTTTGACGCCAAAAACACCAGTGCGCTGTCGGTTGGCACCAATCACTCATGGAAAGGCTCGCAAGACACTTGGCAAGGCTGGGACGCATGGGTCAAGCAAAAAACACCGCAAACCATGGGCTATTTTGATCGGGGAGATCTGCCTTTTTACTATGCACTCGCCGATGCTTTTACCATTTGCGACGCTTACCATTGCTCCATTTTTGGCGCGACCGACCCCAATCGCATGTATTCCCTCACAGGCACCAGCCAAGGCTGGATAGGCAGCATGGGTAGCTTGTATAACATCGATGCGGCGGGCTATTACAACACCGATCCTAAGCACGATAATCTTGACCCCAACGTGACTCAAAGCGCGCCAAACTGGCGTACCTATGCTGAAACTTTGGAAGCCAATCAAGTCAGCTGGAAGGTTTATCAAGAATGGGATAACTACGGCGACAATTACCTCGCCTACTTTAAAAACTTCCGCGTCAACGCCGATGGCAGCGCACTTGGCAGCCAATCCCCTTTATTTCAAAAAGCCCGCACTCACGCCGCAGGCTCCACTGAAGCCAATTACGCCGGCACCAAGGGCGACTGGCTAGTCAATGCCTTTAGCGAGGATATACGCAACAATCGCCTGCCGCAGGTCTCATGGATTTGCGCGCCCAATGATTACACCGAACATTCACCCAACTCACCCAATGCCGGTGAAAACCTCACAGCACGCTTATTAGCCGCACTGGTTGCCAACCCTGAAGTGTGGTCAAAAACCGTCTTTATGCTGATGTACGACGAAAACGATGGCTTCTTTGACCATGTACCGTCCGATCTTGCCCCGCTTAACGACAATATGGGCAAGACCACGCTCGCCGACATTGGCCAGTATGAAAACTATAACGGTGAGCCAGTCGGCCTAGGGCCACGCGTACCGATGCTGATTATTTCGCCGTGGAGCAAGGGCGGCCGAGTTTGCTCACAACTTTTTGACCACACCTCTAAGCTTCGTTTTCTTGAAGAATGGCTGGTCGCTAAAGGCAAAAAACGTAGCGATGTTAGCTGTGCGCTGATTTCACCATGGCGACGGGCTGTCTGTGGCGATCTCACCTCAGCCTTTGATTTCAAACGCCCTAATAGCACATGGCCCGCCTCTGTGCCCAAAACCGCCAACTATCGCAAAGTAAGCGGCCTGCCCTACCCTGAGCCACCCGCCAATCAAACCCTGCCCAAGCAAGAGCCTTGCCCAACGGCCACCGGCACCCGCTACGCCTGTGCTCTGCCTTACGCGCTATCAGTAACGGCTAAGGTCAATCACAGCCGGCAGGTGGAGCTCTCTTTTGCCAATACCGGCTCTGTAGCCGCCGCTTATATCGTCTACGCTCCCACTCGCACGGATGGGCCTTGGTATTACACGGTTGAAGCGGGCAAAAGGATTGAGCAAGAAATCTGGAATTGGCAAGGCGAGCAGTACGCGCTGAAGGTCCACGGTACTAATGGCTTTATGCGTGAACTCCAAGGCAGCCTCAGCATGGACGGCAAGGCACGGCCAGAAATCACCACCACTTACGACGCCCCCAACGGCAATCTTTGGCTGACCTTATCAAACGCTGACGGCGTCCAAGCCTGCCAACTCTCGGTGAGCGACAATGCCTATGCTGCGGCCAGCATGAGCTACACCTTAGCCCCAGGCCAAGTCCGCCAAATTGAATGCAAACTAAAAGCTAGCTTTGCTTGGTACGATTTCAGCATCAGCAGTGATAGCGATCCACACTATCTACGCCGCGTGGCTGGCCATGTAGAAACAGGCAGCGCCAGCCGCACCGACCCCGCTATTGGCAAGAATCTAAATCAAACCGCCATCATTCCGCTATCGGCCACGGCCCTCAATATTGCTCAAGGCAGCCCCGTCGAATTTAACTATGCAGCACCTAGCGGCCAACTCGATCCAAAAAACTGGATCGGCATTTACGCTGCAGGTACCTCCCCTGGCAATGGCAATTCGCTGCAATGGCAATACGCCCCGCTGGTACGTGGTTTAGCCACCTTTAAGAGCGCGGACTTGCCTGCTGGCGACTATGCAGTCTGGTATTTATACAAAGACAGCAACATCGTGCTGGGCGGCCCCATTAGCTTCAGTGTCCATCAATTCTCGACCAACACCAGTACCGTCAAGCAAGGCTCCGCCATCCGCTTTAACTACGCCATTTCTCCCACAAAATTAAACCCAAAAAACTGGATCGGCATCTGGAAAGTAGGCGTAACGCCCGGCACTGTGGGCTCTATTCTCTGGCAATACATCAGCACGGCCAGTGGCGAAGCCAGTTTTGATACTCGCAAATTAGCCCCAGGTGAATACGCCGCTTGGTGCTTATATAACGACGCCTATTCCGTGCTATGCGGCCCCTGCCACTTTACCGTTAATTAATCAAAATGCGCCCCAGATACGGGGCGCTTCGTTTCTTTTGAGAACCTTATGCATACTCGTTTAAAGCAGCTCACGCTCGGCCTCTGCTTGGCCGCCTTTAGCATTAACGCATCGGCAAGCATCTCTACCTTTGATGATCGCAGCCTGTTTAACACGCAAGGCAAGATCCATTACAACAGCCATTTCGACGATTTTAGTGATGGCTTCAACTATCCAGGCACCCCATTTAGCCTCGGTGATATCACGTACACTTCGCAAGAAAACCTCACCATCGGCAGCGGCACGCCCTACTCAATAGGCAATAAGCAAACCGTTTTATCTGATGAATACTTCTCGCCCATCATCGGAGAAATCGCATCCAGCACGCCCTACAACCTGTTTGGTTTTGATGCCGCCATCACGACTGGCCTAGCAAGCTTCACCATTAACACCAATTTATACAGCTACTATTTTAAAGGGCTTAGCTTAGCGGACGGCTCAAAGCACCTCACATTCCAGGGGTTTAAAACAGATAGCGCAGAGGAATACTTCACCGGTTTTAGTCTTGAAGCCGCCGAAAATCGCGCCTTGCTAGGCATCAGCAATGTCGCCGTCGGCGTGACGTCACCCGTGCCTGAGCCAGCAAGCTACGCCTTGCTTTTAATAGGTTTGGTCGGTGTAATTGCACGTCGAAAACAAAAGCATATTTGCTAAAGCTTTGATCTAGCAAGCCGTATGGGCAAGGCTAAACCAACCCTTGCCCCACCTGCCTTGGTGTAAAACCAAACTCACGCTTAAACGCGGTCGCAAAGTTAGCGGGATTGCTATAGCCCGCTAGTAGAGCTGCGTTCAGCACGCTACATGTATCGCTTTCCAGCATCAGGCGGGCTTCTTGCAATTTATGGCGGCGTAGCCAAGCAAAGATACTCATACCATGCACCGCTCGAAATTCCCTTTGCAAGGTCGTGGCATTGCTGCCCAAAGCCAGTGCCATTTGCTCTAAGGACATCGAGCTAGCTGCATCCGATTGCAATAATTCCAGCAACTGCGCCACGCGGCCACGCGAGCGAGATTTGATGGGAACATGATTGAGCTCGCCAAGAGCGGTCAGAACCAGCTCTAGCGCACTGCATTCGCAATAGATCTTATGCAAATAGGGCGTGCGATGAGCAGGCTGCAATAGGCCTTCAGCCAATTGTAATATTTGGCGGCTGGGCGCTAGTTTGCGATGCGCCAAATGTTGCGCGCAAAATTGGGCAACACTTTTAAAATCGGCCATGGCGGATAATCCACCCTCTTCGAACCAGCTTGGCTCTAAAGCGATCACCACCTGACGCTGATATCCGGGCTGAGTAATACTGCGCTGCAACACGTCTTCTTCAACACTAGAAACCAGCAAGCAACGATTATCCGCCCCCAGTACCAAGGGCAAAGCACCAAAACGAGCGTCGACTTTTCCTTCCAACATAATAATAAGCCGCAGCCCAGGGCTGAGCGGGCCTTCGCTTTGATGTGCTTGTAAAAACTCAAGCTCATTGCCATGCAGGGCCAAGCCTGGCCGTAGATCCTCCACCACAAAGCGACCACGTAGCAGAGGACCTACCTGCTGAATGACATCGTTCTGTGCGTCATCACCAAATAAGCGGGCCAGATCTGCCTGATGAAAATCGATGTCGCGTTTACCCATTTCTAACCTCTCATAAAACGGCTGGAGATTTGCCGCTAGCGCAAAGCTTTTATTGCCGCGCACAAAGGACATCAAGCACGGCTTATGTAAAAATGCCAATATTCTAATGAAAATAATTCTCATTTAAAAGATAAGAATGTTGATGGAGTTTTTGATGTTGGCCCTAGCCCCTCTTCCCCTGCGCGCCTTAGTGGTCCTGTTGCCCTTGGCATTTAACGCTTATGCCGAAAACACGGTGCAACTCCCTGCCGTACAAGTTGAAGCACAAACCCCGACCCAAGATGGCGTGATTAGCCGCGCCGAGCTGCAAAAAAGCCAAGCGCGTGATTTGCACGATGTGTTTCGCAACGATGCCGAAATCAGCATTGGCGGCGGTGGTAGCCCCGTAGCGCAAAAAATGTATGTGCGCGGCGTAGAAGAAGCACTGCTCAATGTATCGGTGGATGGTGCAACGCAAAACAACCATCTATATCACCATCAAAGCGCGCTGATTATTGACCCCGCTTTAATCAAGCGAGTTGAAGTAGAAAAAGGCACGGCAGCGGCCAGCGCAGGCCCTGGCGCTTTGGGCGGTGCGATGCGCGTACTCACGGTGGATGCGGCGGATCTATTACGGGAAGGCCAGAGTACAGGGGCCATCTTGTCTGGCAGCGCGATGAGTAATGAGGGTTGGAAAACCGGCGCAACGGTCTATGGCCGCTTTGGCAGCGTGGACGCCTTATTATCGGCCAGCAACCTTGATCTAGCAGATTACAAAAGCGGTAGCGGTGTAGAGGAAATCAATTCAGGCAGCAAGCAGCGCAATCTCTTATTTAAGCTGGGCCTAAATCTGGCCGAGAATCAACGCCTCTCGATTAATCATCAAGCCAGCGAAGATAAAGGCACCCGTTATTTACGCGCCAATATGGTGGGCTTCAAGCACCCTGTCTTGCCTAATGAAGCGATACCACAAAGCCTGCTGCGGAACACCACCACGCTTAAATACGATGGCAGCGGCTTTGGCCCGATTGCACGCATTGAATCAACGCTTTACCAATCCAAAGTAGAAGGCGATCGCACCACCGGCACATATAGCAGCGAATCACTCACCACCCAAGGCTTAGATATCGGCTTAAAAAGTGCCATCGGCGATCATCTTATTAAATACGGGATGAATTTGCGCAAGGAAAGCTCGCAAACCAATCAAATTCGTAACCCTTATGGCAATACCGGCAGCGGCCAAGAGGAAAATAAAATTGCCGGTGGCTACGTTGAAGGCTTACTTGATTTTGGCAAGGTCAATCTCTCTGCTGGCCTGCGCTACGATCACTACAACTACACCGACAATCATCAGCAAAACTTTAAAAGCGATGGTTTCTCACCCAGTACCGGCGTGAGCGTACAGTTAAGCGACAGCCTCTTAATTAAAGCAGGTTACGCTCAAGCATTACGCGGTGCGGGTCTTAATGAAGTCTTTTTACTCGATATGATCGACTGGAAAAACGCGCCGAAAATTGAAGCAGAAAAAGCCAGCAATACCGAAGTCGGCTTTGTATTTTCCCAAAATGGCTTTAAGTTAAGCGGGAATTTATTCAAGCAGCGTATCAGAAACTTTATTGATGTTGCCGAATGCAGCGCTGACGCGGATTGCAGAACGAATACCGGGAATGCCGAAATCACCGGTTATGAGCTCAGTACAGATTACCAACTCGGCAGCTTACGCCTTGGTGCATCGGTCGCAAAAAGTGATTCAGACCGCGAGGGCAAAGCCTTTAATGATGGCAATCAAGGCTTAGGCACCAGCTATGGTCGCAGCTGGACCACCTACGCCACCTACGACATGCCTGCCTACGGTGTACAGCTAGGCTGGCAGGGCCGCTTTGTTCAAGCACTGGATTACCAACCTGTAGCAAGCGCAGCCACACAAACCAAGGCGGGCTATGGCGTTAACGATGTTTATGTAAACTGGTTACCGCTTAATACGGACACACTCACCGTGCGCTTATCAGTCAAAAACATCTTTGATCAGCAGTACTACGATCAAGCCACCTTCGCCTACCACGGTCGCCTGAAAAAAGTACTGGGCCACCCAGAAGCAGGCCGTGATGTGCGCCTAGAAGCCAGTTACAAGTTCTAAGAGCATTATTTATAAATACACGGAGATGACGCCCAATCATAGCTAACGAAACATGATTCTTGGGGCAGGTGAAACCCGCGAAATACGCGAGTTTCACCCCATATAGGCTAACCAAAGTCAAAAAGACCTTTTAGTGCCTTCGGCACGTTGATTTTGGAGCGGTTAGCCACCGCGGGGCCTTCCTTTCTTGCTTCGCCAAGAAACGAAGCCAAAGAAGGCGACCCCACGAAACACGAAAGCCCCTGCGCTGCGGACAATCGAGGCGGCGGCGGGCGGGATTGGCTCGTACCTCGCTCCCTTGCCGAAACCCCGCCCCGCTTGTTCCTCGCTCCGGCGTGTTTCAAGGGGACTTTAAAAACAATCCTATCAACTTAAGCTCAAACCCCTGATTTATAGGCTGTAAAATCATGCGGCTTAGGGTGTTTGGGGCGATCTTTTTTTGCATGAGGGTCGAAGTAAATCACTGCTTTGCATAG
>JAPLQI010000058.1 GCA_026399755.1 Pseudomonadota bacterium | reverse complement strand
CCAACTTACATCGGGCCGGCAAAAGGACAGAAAACTGGGGTCAGACCCAATGCTGTTCACTTAGTAAGATTTAGGGCATCATTTAGTCCTCCACTTGACTACGTAATTTCCGACCATGCCCAGCAAGCCAATTTCTCTATCAGGTTCAATCCGCACCGCTGACTACTTAAGTATGGGGCTGCTGGCCAGTACGATTCCGATTGCGGCCATCAATCAAGCGCTGCTGGATCATGATTGCCAAGGACAACGGCAACGTGACTTTCCTCCTCATGCTGTAGCTTGGTATGTGATCGCGCTATCTTTGTATCGCCATGCAAATACAGAAGAGGTGCTGCGTGTTGTAACTGAGGGGATGACGTTTTTAGGTGAACCAGCACAACGGCGTCACGTTGGAAAGTCCGGTATCAGTGCGGCGCGTACTCGCTTAGGCCACGAAGTCATGCAAAGCATTGCCGCGCAATGTTTGCAACCTTTTGCCCGCGACGCGGAACAAACTCCGGCCGCGTTTTATCGGCAGTGGCATATCGTGTCGATTGATGGCTCGACACTGGAAGTGCCAGACGAGCAGGCATGTCGTGAATATTTTGGTGCACCTGGTACGCAACAAGGTCGAACGGGCTATCCTCAAATGCGCTTTGTGGGACTGCTTGAGCATGGTACTCATGCGCTATTTGGTGTGACCTTAGGGGGCTATAAAGACGCGGAGATTACTTTGGCGCGTCAAAGCATTACCCATTTAAGACCCCGCATGTTGTGCTTGGCCGATCGTGGCTTTGCGGGGTTTACGTCATGGCTGGCGGCAAAAAATACAGGCGCACAACTGCTTTGGCGTATCCCCAAAAATCGTGAGCTACCGGTTCATAAGCGTCTTCCTGATGGCTCCTATCTCTCACAGATTCAACCCGCTGCAGCCACTATAAAAAATAGCGTAGAAGCCTTTGATGTCACGCCCATTGTGGTAAGGGTGATCGAATATCAATTGCCAGACATGCCAGATGCAGAGCCACTTTATCGACTTATCACCACACTATTGGATGCGAATACGGCCCCAGCCAAGGAGTTGGCCGAACTTTACCAATCTCGTTGGAGCATTGAAACTAGCTTTGCTGAAATAAAAACGACATTAAAAGGTAGCGATATTGTGATGCGAAGTAAAACCCCAGACTTATTAAAACAAGAGTTTTGGGGTTTGCTGCTGGCTCATCATGTTGTCAGAAAAATGATGCAAGAAGCGGGATTGATGCATCAAAAACGAGCTGATGATTTGAGTTTCAAGCAGAGTTTGAATATTGTGCGACGCAAACTTCCAGTGAGCGGCGCTATTTCCCCCTGAGCGATTTGAATTCTGGTGGCGCGAAGTAGTGGCTGAAATAGGAGCGGCCGTTCATTCGAGTAAAAGTGGCCGCAGCAATCCACGCGTGGTAAAACGGCGCACAAAAAGCTTTCCAAGCAGAAAAGGAACGGAGCGCCTTAATCAAAAGCATGATTGGCAAGTTTTTATTATTAAGTGAACAGCATTGGGTCTGCCCCTTGTTTCTCAATGTCGGGTTACGCGATAAAGCCGCTAACCCTATCTACAAATGCCTCAACTCTGCGCCATCCTCGTTTTCGCCAGCGGTGGATTTTTGGCGAAGTATCGTTTGATGCCTTTGTGTAAGGCACCTGCCATTTTG
>JAPLQI010000010.1 GCA_026399755.1 Pseudomonadota bacterium | reverse complement strand
GGCTATTACGCGTATTGCAGGAGCGTGAAGTCACCCCGCTGGGGGGAAGTCAGCCTTATAAAGTGGATTTTGCCGTGGTCTGTGCCAGTCATCGAGATCTGCCCAAGATGGTGGCCGCTGGCGAGTTTCGGGCTGATCTTTTTTATCGCTTACAAGATTTTATCGTGCATCTGCCATCGCTAAGGGAGCATGCCGATTTGGCGGGATTTATCACCAGCCTATGGCAAGAATCGGCAGGCCCCGCTAGGGGCGTGCACTTGGGGGAGGATGTCATCGCCTCTCTCGCCCATTATCCTTGGCCGGGTAATGTAAGACAGCTACTCAGTTTATTAAGAACCCTACTGGCTTTGGCTGACGATGGAGATTGTTTAACTTACGCTGATTTGCCAGCAGAATATCAAATGCCCATGCCAAATGATGCCACGTCGCTCGCGGCAAGTAGCCAAGAGCTGATTGAAACCACCATCGCTCAGTTTGACGGCAATTTAACCAAGGCTGCCGCGGCTTTAGGCGTGGCACGCAGCACTTTATATCGTCGGCGTTTTAAAGCGGGATAAAAATGTAGTATAAGGTGTTTGAAGTACAAAATTGCTGTTTTAAGCTTAAAGCTAGGTGTTTAGTTTAGCCATTTATTGAAATTTAAGTCATACTGTTACAATCATTTTTCTGACACATAACTTGTGAATAGTAAAGTAGATCAATCGATTAGGTGTAAGCTTGCGATGTGGAGCGAGCGCTTACTGGCAGTGCGTCAGCTGGTTTGGCTGGTCTCTCCTGAAGCGCTGCCTGCGGCTCGCAGCTTGCTGCGTGACGCCCCACAAGCGATTTCTTTGCAAGATGAAATGGCGCTGCACGAGCTAGTTTGTCGTGCGGCCTGGGCCGAGCTGCGTTTTTCTTTAATGCTGCGCCATGCGCGTATGGCAGATTGAGGCACAGCAATTACTCGCTAACGCTCATTATGATCAGCGCCGCTATGATCAATCACTGACTTGTTGGGTAAGCTCTTTGGAGCTAGCACAAGGCAGCGACAACTATGCCGCGCTCTGCGAGGCGTGTTTGGGGATGAGTAATATTTTGCTGGCCGATCAGCAAACGCAGGAAGCGAGGCAAGTGCTGGAGTTAGCGTGTAATCAGGCCATGCGCTCAGGTTTAAATCGATTGTCGTTTAAAGCCGGTCTCTATACGGCCAATTTTTTGGCGCAGCAAAACGATTTAGCGGGACTAGCCCAGTGCTTGCTATGGCTTAAGCAGCTGCCGGTGGATGATATCGAAGAAACGTTGCTTATCGATGTAGAAAACACCCGCGCCCGTTTACTTTGCTTACAAAATGACACCCAAGCCGCCGAGGCCGTGTTACAGATGGCCACCGCCCGTGCCCATGCCTGCCGCTATCTTTGGGGTAGCTTACAAGCTCAACTGATTGCTGCTGATTTAGCTGCCACACGCGGCCAGCTTGATGTAGCGATTGCTGCCGGACATTCTGCATTAAATGCGGCGCATGAGGCCAATGGCTGCCATTTTCTCCCCCATGATTTCATGCTCAAGTTGGGCTGTTGGCAGGAAGAGTGCGGCCTGCTGGATGAAGCTTTAGCCACACTCGAGCAATGGCATACGAGGCAAAAAGCGAATCTTTTAGCAAGGCATGAGCATAAATGCCGTATTGCCCCCAGCTTACTTCGCCAGCTGTCTTTATTATTGCAAGTGATGCAGCTTAAAGACGAAAACAAAAATTTACGAACTCAATTGCAAGCGAGCTTGGTGCCTGAATATGCAACTTGAGGATCTAATTGAATCACTGGATTTATCGCCGTTTGATACTCGCGAAGCAGCTTTAGCACTGGCGGCTCGGTGTGCTGCAGCGGATAAACCTCAAGCGCTGAAAGCTAGGCATTTAGCTGCCAAAGCGTTGGGGCGGCGCGATACTGTGGCGTCAAAGCAAGAGTATCAGCGCCTTTTGCCTGCCTTGCGCCGCCATCAGCTTTGGCATGAGTATTTAGCTGCGCTCGATGAATGCGGCGGGCACGCGATGGTGCAGGGCAATGTGAATGAGGCCATTCACCAGTGGTCGGCGTGTTTAGAAGAAGCCATAGTGCTGCAAAATGGCTTTTTTGCGGTACAGGCCTTAGTAGGAATCGGCAAGGCATTTTGGGTCTTAAATGATTTTGAATCGGCTCACCATTACCACTGCCTCGCACTTGAATTTGCCCTACCTTTGCAAGATAAAGACAGCTTGGCGGGCGCTTATCTTTGCCTGATTACCGATATGCTGGCTACAGAGCGCTATACGGTGGCGGGCATCGCCCTGCGCCTCGCTCATCGTTCTGTGCACGCTTGTAAGAATCGCCATTGGCAGGCTGAATATTTATTATCACGTGGTCGTGTTTATTTAGAGCAGGGGCAGCTAGAGCTGGCTGAAGCAGATTTAACTTTAGCCCTAAGGCAATCCAAGGCGCTCAGTTTTAGCTGGCTCGCTAGCCAAGCTGAGTTTCAATTATTTAATTATTGCTCACGGCAAGATCCGCTGGCGGCGGCACAGCACTTAGCGAATGCCGAAGCGCTGGCTCAAGAGATCAATGCAACATCCCTGTTAGAGCGCTTTGCTTACGACAGCTATCGGCAGTATAAGGCGCAGGGAAATAGCCGCGAGGCGCTGAAATATTATCGAATCTATTTGCAGTATTACGAACAGAGCCACGGCACAGCGCAGCCGCCTCGGCTCGCTCAAGCCACGGCTAGGCGTCTACAGCGCTTAGAAAACCGCATCGAGCTGGCTCAGCGTAAGCATGAAAATGCTCTGCTATGCCAAACACTCAGGCAACAAAATACCCAGCTCGATACCTTAAGCAAGGCGGCTTTAAGCGATCCGCTGACAGGCCTTGCTAATCGCCGCCATCTGGAGCAGCAGTTGGATAGGCTAGATCAGCAGGGCCAGCTGCCGATGGCTTTGTTGATTGTGGATATTGATTATTTTAAGCAGGTGAACGACGCTTATGGCCACGCCATTGGTGATTTAGTCTTGCAGCGCATGGCTTCGGTGCTGCAATTTGCCTGCCGCAATAATGAGCTAATTGCCCGCTATGGCGGCGAGGAGTTTTATATTTTATTGCCACAAGTGCTGTTTGTAGACGCAAGGCAAATCGCGGAGCGGCTCTGCGCCATGGTAGAAAAGCACGATTGGGAGAATATCGCCAAGGGCTTGAAAACCACGGTAAGCATTGGTTTAGTCAGCAATACTGAGCATTGGCTGCCTTGCAGAACGCTTGCCTTAGAGGCGGATGCCGCCCTTTACGAGGCAAAAGCCGCTGGGCGTAATTGTGTACGTTGGCGTGCGCTGTAACTGATCTAATGACTTATATTATTCTCTGATTAAAGCACTGCACCACCCCTTGCCACTGGCCGCTGCTTAAGATGTGCTCGTCAAATTCACCAGCAACATCGGCAATTATTCGCCGCCAAAATTGTTGCGCCACATGGTTGTCCGGCATTTGTCCGACTTCCCAATCTCCTGGTAAATGATTAAATACCTGCATTGCTAAGTATTTTCCTAAGCCGCTACGGCGGTATTTTTTTAGGATAAAAAACTGATCCATCCAATAGCCGTGGCTGCCCACTTTTACTTTATGGTCTACAAGAGCAAAGCCAGCATAATGGCCGTTGACCAAAGCCACAAAGGCAGTGCACTCGGGCTGGCTCCAGAAGCGATCCAGCGCATAGCCATATTCGCCCTGAGCGTCGAGGTCTTGATCCCAGATATCGGATAAATCATATTGGTAAAGTTCAAGCATGCGGTATAGCGGCAGGTGATCTGAGGGCAGAGCAAGGCGGATTTCGAATGGACTTGGCAGCATTGTTCGGGTGACCATGTGAGTGAGAATATGAACAGCGATGGGTTTTTGCCCAATCCCATCAACTTAAGTGAGATGTTATTCGTAGGGCGGGTGCAACCCGCGAGCCATGCCGAAAAGTACGCGGGTTGCACCCGCCCTACGATGATTTAATGCTTGTCATTGTGTAGTAGCACCATGTCATCTAGTTAAGTTGATAGGATTGGATTTCAACCGTACTAGATATTTCACACCGTGGTGCTTGCACATTACTCGGCTTTAAATGCTCGGACTTCTACCTCGCTCGGCTCTGGGCTAGCAGAAGGGGGTTGAGGGGCGAGGGTTGCGATGGGTGTTGGGCTTGGCTCTGTGCTTGATATTTGGTTAGGTACTGGGCTGGGCGAGGGCGTGCTGCTTAAAGCGCCTACTGCCGCGCCGCCAACGGCAGCTACTCCAGAAACACCCGCTTTGCCTACATCCCAAGCCACGCCAACGGCTGTGCTGGTGACGCTGACCGCAGCTGCACCCACTGCAACGACGGCACAGCCGCTTAGGCTGATGGTGGTGATCATGGCAAAAATAATGGCTTTCATTGTTCTATTTCCTCTGTTTCTACGGCAGCTAGGTGCATTAAGTTTAGGGCGGGTGAAACCCCACACGCGCTATGCAAATTCAAAAAGATCTTTTTAGTGCCTTCGGCACGTTGATTTAGGAGCGGTTTGCCACCGCGGGGCCTTCCTTTCTTGCTTCGCCAAGAAACGAAGCCAAGCGACAAACTCAAAACCACGAAAGCCCCTTCGTTGCGGACAATCGAGGCGGCGGCGGGCGAGACTCGCTCGTGCCTCGCTCCGGCGTGTTTCAAGGGGACTTTAAAAAGCCCTTTGCAAAGAGCGTGGTTGTTATGCTTTTTTTACTGTTTGCTAATGAATAAGCAATTTGCTTAGCACATATGGGGTTTCACTCGGCCTATGATGATTCAATACTTGCAGGTGTGCAGCTATTTTATGACAAAAACCTAAAGCTTCATCGTCCCATCCCTCCAACTTGCTGTGCTAAATAGGTGGCGTAGTTGTCTGTCATGCCGCCAATAAAATCGAGCACGCGGCTATAGCTTTCATACAGCGACCATTCTTTTCTTGGGGCGTTGTATTCCATTAAATCGAGAATCCGCTTCATTCTAAAGCTCATTTGCGGTGATACTTTTTGTTGGTAAGTGGCGTTGCAGAAGGCGTTGAGCAGGATGTCGAGGCAGGTAAACGAGCCGACTTCGATTTCTATTTTGCGTCTTTCATTAAAAATACGATCGCGGGCCAGTTGCTTGGCGGCGTTGATGCCATCTCGCATGCTGCTAGGGCTGGCATTGAGTAAATCGCCCTGAAATTTGCCCTCCATGATGGCGGTGTAATGCAGCATAAAGGTTTCAGTTACGTCGAGTACGCAGCGCTCAATGGCCTTGCCTCTTAGTAGCGATATTTTTCGTCTGGCCGATGGGGCTGCGGCGATTTCTAGCTCGAGCAGATCTTGCTTGCCGCCACATATTTGAATTAAGAGCGGCTCTACTTGCTCGTAAGCGAGCATGCCGATTTCTATGCCGTCTTCTAAGTCAAGAATGGCGTAGCAAATATCGTCGGCGGCTTCCATCAAGTAGGAGAGCGGGTGGCGCGCCCAGCGGTTTTGACCTAGCTTGGGGAGGCCTAGCTCGGTGGCGATTTCTTCTAAGATATTTTTTTCTGACTGGTAGCAGCTAAATTTACCGCTGGCTGTGGCCTCGCTTGATGTCCACGGGTATTTCAGTGTGGTGCCCAGCGTGGCGTAAGTGAGGCGCATGCCGCCTTCAAATCGGTGGTTTTCTAGCTGGGTGACCACCCTAAAGCCTTGGGCATTACCTTCGAAAGTCATTAAATCTAAACGCTCATTGGCGCTTAGGTTTTGTAGCAAATAGGCGTGCTGATCGCGGCAAAACCAATCACGAATCGCGTATTCACCGGCATGGCCAAATGGCGGATTGCCAATATCGTGGGCAAGGCAAGCCGCTTGCACAATCGCGCCGATATCGTAAGGCGTAATGTATTGCGGTAAGGCGTATTGCAGCCTTTGCCCAGCCAAAATCCCTAGGCTGCGGCCTACACAGCTGACTTCAATTGAATGGGTGAGGCGGGTGTGAACATGATCGTTTTCGGTAAGCGGGTGAACTTGTGTTTTGCGGCCAAGGCGGCGAAAGGGGGAGGAGAAAACAATACGATCGTGGTCTTTGTGAAAATCACTACGCCCCGATTCGTGGTCAAATAAATCCTTAGGTATTGCGCCTAGCCGTTCGGCATTAAGCAGTTGTTGCCAATTCATCATTGATTGTCTCTTTGGATTTGTAACTACTCAGGAGTGCACGCAAAAACCCAAATCTTGGACCCTCGATCCCACGGAGGACACAGAGTTACACGGAGAAAACCAAAATATCCTCCTTGTTTTTTGCGCTCTTGAGTTCTTACTTGGATTTAAGAGGTAGTTGTAAATTTTGATAAAATTTCAGTAAGTCGTTTGGCGAAAGTGGGCGGCTAAAGTAATAGCCTTGAATTAGATTGCAGCCATAGGCGCTCAGGGTTTCTAGGGTAGCAAGGTCTTCTACCCCTTCGGCGACGACGCTTAAATTGAGGGTGTGGGCCAGCTTTATCACGCTCTCAACAATATGGGCGTCAGTTTCTGAGTGGTTGATGGTGCGGATAAAACTTTGGTCAATCTTTAGCTCATCAATCGGCAGGCGTTTTAAATAGGAAAGTGAGGCGTAACCGGTGCCAAAGTCATCTAGGGCGAGTTTACAGCCTAAAGCTTTCAGTGCGTATAAGCTAGCAATGGGGGCTTCAAGGTCTTCGATGACGGCGGATTCGGTAATCTCAAAAATAAGCCGCTCGCCGGGGATATTCCAAAGGGTGAGTGCGTTCTCGACTTCATGGGCAAGTCGGGTATCGAGTAAATTAGATGGCGTTAGATTAATACTTAAGCTGCCGATGAGCCCTGCTTGGCTGAGCTGCGAAAACTCCCTCAGTGCCGCATGAATCACCCAGCGGGTAAGCTGTGGCATCAGGCCTAATTGCTCTGCAACCAACACAGCTTCATCTGGGCGGATATTGCCGAGGATGGGGTCTTGCCAGCGCAGCAGTGCTTCTGCGCCTTTATAGATTGGTGTGGTTTGGTCAGGTTGTACTTGGGGCTGAAAGGCGAGATAAAAGCGATTTTGTGCGAGTGCTTCACGCAGTGGTTTTTCGAGCTTGGCGAGTAGCTGGCCTTGGATATCTCGCTCGGCTTGATAAATGGCGGGTTCTTCGCTGCTACATTGTTTGGCAGCAGCTTGGGCAGCCAGAATCAGCTGTTTGGCGTTTTCGCCATGCTCTGGCCACAGTGCAATGCCAATACGTGGGCTCATTGCATGACTTGTTAACGATTGCGTCAGTAGATTTTGTGCACGATTTGCCGCGAGCAAGGCATGCCCTTCCCCTGCGATATTGGGCAAAATCAGCAGCAAGCCACTGTCTATCTTGTAGAGCGTGTCTTGCGGGCGCAGCATCTCGCTGAGCTGCTGGGTGGCAGCATGGCGTAGCGATTCACTATGACCTAGCTCGATATAAAGCAGAGTGATATTACGCTCGGCCAGCGTATGCAATTTTGCGTTTTCTAAGCCTTGCATGGGGGAATGAGCTTGCGGACTCAAGGTTTGAATATGCAGCTGTACTTTGGCTAACTCGGCCAAGCAAAGCCGGTTGACGAGTGTTTCGGTGTCGCTAGGTAAATGCGCCAAGATAGTGTTACGCCAGCTTAAAAGTAAGGCCATAGCGAGGTTTAAGCTGTGAGGGCTGAGCTGTGGCCAGATATCTTTGGCTTCGCCTTGTGTGAGGGCTAACAAATAATCGCAATACAGCAGCCCGTCATTCGATTTTTCTTGATAATGGCTTTGAACTAATTGATCCAGCGCTGGGATTAAAGCCTCTATTTTGCCTAGCGCATACTGAGCCAGCACACTGAGATCGCTTAAGGGCGGTGAGTTTTTCATGCTTGAAAATACTCATGTGGATTGATATTAAAACTGCCCTGCGGCCATTCTTTGCGAATACTGATTTCTTGCCCCGCATTCATCACGGGATTAATCATTAAATCCAGCAGGCTAGGTCGTGCATGCGGCTGTTTATCTGGGCCTAAGATCAGCAATATTTTAGGCTTTAATCTTCTACTGCGATTTTGCCCCGCCACAATGCCAATATCGCCCGTACTTAGCTCGACCAGCGCACCCACGGGAAATACCCCGATGCATTGGGCAAATTGCTCAACCAAGGCGGGGTGAAAGTATTTATCACTCCATTTATATAAAAGTTGCAAGGCGGCGTGTGATGTTTTGGTTTCGGCGTGGGGGCGATCACTGGTCATGGCCGTAAAGCAATCCACAATCGCCGCCATACAGGCAAACAAACCGATGCTTTCTCCTTTTAAACCAACGGGATAACCACTGCCATCAATACGCTCGTGGTGGCGTGCCACCATATCGTAAACATCCAGCGGTACTTCTTTAATTTGATTCAAAATATCTAAGCTATGCCAGACATGCGTTTTCATCATTAAAAACTCGCCGGGCGAATAAGAGCCGCTGTGTTTTAATAGATTATTGGGCAATTTCATTTTGCCAATATCAAGCATTAATCCTGCCAAGCCAAGTTTATGTAGCTCTTCTTGTGGATAGCCCAAGTGACGGCCAAAGGCCAGCATATAAATAGCGGTATCAAGGGCATGGCCATAGGCATAATTATCGGTGGCTTTCAGCTGAGATAGCCACATTAATGCGCTGGGATTACGAATAATCGAATCAACCATATTGCTAACGACATCATTAATGGCTTCAATTCGCGGTTGCAAATCTTTACTAATAGCCGCCATTGCGGCTTCAATTGCATCACTGGCGGCGCGATGTACCTCTTTTGCTTGAGGAATCTCACGCTTAATTGGAACAACATCTGCATAGATAATAATTTGTGGCTCAACATATGCCTTATCGAGTGCTGCTGATTTATTGTTTGACCATTGTGAAAAAATTTGTCGTAGTTCTTTGAGTAAAGTGATTTGCTCTTTTACTTCAACGGTTTGATATTGGATCGCGTGTATGAGTGGCTGAGTATTGACTTTATACTCACTTAGAAAACCCCAGCGGGCTATGCCACCATTTGAGCGTTCAATATCCACTGTCACAAACTGGCAGTATTCTTTAAGCGTAGCAAGTTGTTCAGCCGTTTCTAGTAGAAAGCCTTCAATCAGAAAAGGCGT
>JAPLQI010000127.1 GCA_026399755.1 Pseudomonadota bacterium | reverse complement strand
ATAAATTACCAATTATGTCAGTTAAGGCGCTTAATCATATTGTAATTATAAATCAGTGAGTTGCGATTGATTAAAGATGTTGCCGCATGCCTTGAATAAAGGCAAGCGGCTTAAGTTGATAGGATTGGGGTGAAACCCGCGTATTTTTCATCATCACTCGCGGGTTTCACCCGCCCTACGAATTCATAAATCGACCCCAGCTCTCAAGAAATCCATTTTCACAGAGCTCGTTGAGCAAGAGGCATAATCAGGTTATCTTAAATGCACCACAAACTTATGCACCCTCAAGCCTTTAATATAAAAAAATAAAGAATTGATCCTACATAAGCATAAAGAAAATAGTGATTTTTGAAAAACCATTCACTATCAAATAGACATCGCCATCATCAGTAAGAAACCTATTGCCCACACGCGCTATAATTCATCGCTTCTAAGTAATACACGGGTTTAAGCCATGCAAATCTGGGTCGATGCCGATGCCTGCCCTAAGGTGATTAAAGAGATTTTATTTCGCGCGGCAGAGCGCTGCAAAATCAGCTGCACTTTTGTAGCCAATCAATATATTCAAACGCCGCATTCGTCTTTTTTAAAGTCCTTGGTGGTGGAGCAAGGCTTTGATGTGGCGGATCGCCGGATTGTGGAGCTATGCACGGCGGGTGATTTGATTATTACCTCGGATATTCCGCTTGCATCGGACGTGATTGCCAAAGGCGGCTTGGTGCTGGATTCACGCGGGGAGCGTTTAAGCCGTGAGAATATCGGCGAGCGCCTGAATATGCGTGACTTTATGGATACCTTACGCGCCAGCGGCATAGACACCGGCGGCCCAAGCGCCATGAGCACCGCAGACAGGCAAAACTTTGCACGAGCGCTGGATAGCTTGCTCAATAAAGCTCAGCGATAAATCCTGAATATTGAGTTACGCTGGTTTATCGACCATAAATGAGCAAATAAACCAGCAAAGCCAAGCGACAAAAGCATCCCATCAACTCATTTTGCTTAAATCAATAGAACAAAATGAAACTCCCATTCATCTCTATCCTTTCAACTTAAGCGCAATACTATTTGTAAGGCGACTGCTACCCGCGAGCAATACTGAACAGTACGTGTGTTGCACTCGCCCTACGATGATTCAAAGCTTGTCATTGTGCGGCTACTAGCATCATGACGACGGGCGAAGTTGATTGGATTGGCATTCATCACCCCTCTTTCTATACGTACTGACCGCATTGTCACTTTAAAACAATTGTTTTAAAGTCTAATGTATTCGCGGCCTTTCTACATGCTTGCGTTCCTATAAAAACACCACAACTCGGAGCTTGCATGCAATTACATTCTCTTACCGAATGGTTTATTCCTGCTGAAATTCGTCAGCGCGCAGAGCTATTTATTCGAGCACAAACCATTGTAAATGCAGCACTCTCTGCGGGGCTGATTGCGCCACTGTTTGCCTTGTCTTATTACAAACTCAATCATCCTGCGATGGCCAACGGTATTTTGCTGGGATGTTTAGCCCTCTTACTCGGTGTTTTTATCCTTAAAGCCAGTGCCATGGTGCAGCTGACGGCTGAATATGTAGTGCTTTGCTTGTTTTCCTTAGTCGGCTGGATGGTATATGTGAATGGCGGCATTATGTCGACCAGCATTGTTTGGTACGCCGCGGTACCAATGGCGGCGGTGTTTGTAGGCGGTAGAACATCAGGGCTTATTTGGGCGGGAGCCACTTTACTGGCCATTATTTCTTTCTTTTTTGCCTCCACACACGGCATGCTCCCCACTAGCCCTATTCATCCTGAAGCCTTTCCCACGCTACAAATGAAATCACTACTCGGCATTACCGTTATTGTGTTTATTCTTTCGCTTTCATTTGAAAAATCAAAATCACGTGGTTTTGAGAAGCTAGAATCCTCCCGTTTAGAGGCTGAAAAAACGGCCATCGCCATGCAAACGATACTTGATCAGGTGACCCGCTCGATTGATGCCGCAGCCAGAGAAAGCCAGGGGATTAGTAGCAGCGCTTCTTTGATTGCCCAGACCATGTCGGCCCAACGCATACGGGCAGAAGAGATGTCTAAAAATGCTAGCCAAATGACCGCCACAACACAGCAAAATACAGAAGGATCAAGGCAAGCGGCCACCATGGCCGATACGGCCAGCAACGCAGCCCATGATGGTGGCGAGGCAATGAAATCCGCAGTCAATCAGCTCACTGCAGCACATTCAGCGATTAATACAGCGGCAACGCAGCTAGAAAACCTTGGCAAACGCAGCTCAGAGGTCAATAGCATCGTACAAATGATCAGGGAAATTGCCGAGCAAACTAATCTGCTAGCACTCAACGCCGCGATTGAAGCCGCGCGGGCGGGAGAGCAAGGCCGAGGCTTTGCGGTGGTGGCCGATGAAGTCAGAAAACTTGCCGAGCGTACGCAAAAAGCAACACTCGATATCGGTGGAAAAATTCATCTGATTATCGAAGGCACAGAGTCATCTATCGTCACCATGCGAGAAGGCGATGCCCAAATGCGTGCAGGCCATGAACACACCCTATCCGCACAAGGTAAGCTAAGCAGCATCATTCACAGCACACAGACCCTTGCCCACTTACTGCAATCGCTTGCTAGGGCAGAAGCACAGCAGCAGCAAGGCTTTAGCCAGTTTGTCAGTAGTATTTCCACGATCAAAGAGGCCAGCCAGTCTTTATCGATAGAAACAGAAACCATTGCAAGCGCCACCCTAAAGCTTGATCAGCTCATGGCCGAGCTGGGCACATCGGCGCATACATTACAAAGAGCATAAAGCCAGCTATACGCCAATCAAACGATAGCCCACGCCCGTTTCGGTCACGATATGCTGCGGCAAGGCGGGGTCTACTTCTAGCTTTTGCCTTAGGTGGCCCATATAAACACGCAAATATTGGCTGCTTTCTGAGTGCGATGGTCCCCATACAGCTTTGAGCAATTCACGGTGCGTCAGCACTTTGCCGGGGAAGCGCGTCAGCGTCGTCAGCAGACGATACTCGATTGGCGTAAGGTGTACAGGAACATCGCTTTTATACACCTGACGATTCACCAGATCGATTTTCACTTGGCCAAACTCAATCGACTGCTGCACGCCCTGCCCACGCGTATGGCGGCGCAGCAAAACACGGATACGCGCTAAGCATTCGGGCACACCAAAGGGCTTAGTCAGAAAATCATCGGCCCCAGCATCTAGCGCCCGTACTTTTTCTGTTTCTTGCGTGCGGGCAGAGAGCACTAACACGGGCAGCTCGCACCATTCGCGCAGGCGTTCGATCACCGTCACACCATCCATATCGGGCAGGCCCAAGTCCAAGATAATGAGATCAGGCTTGCGAGTGGCGACTTCAATCAAGCCCTGCTTACCGGTTTCCGCCGTAAACACCTGCATGCCCACATCGAGCAAAGATTCGGACAAAAAATGCCGAATCGGTTTTTCATCTTCGATGATGACAACGGTAATGGGGATATCTGACATGCTTGCCTATTCTTTAAATGGGGGAATACAAAAAGTTCTGTGGGCACAGAAAACATGAAAAAGGCATGAGGAGTGGGTTTTATAGGGTGTGCAAGTCGTTTTTCTTGCGCACCAGCACTTGGTGCGCAACGACTTCGTCGTTGTACACCCTATAAAACCTTGCCCATGGTTTCTCCGTGTTCTGCTTTTAAACTCTGTGTTCTCTGTGCCTACAGACCTTAGGGTGTTAAATCTGCGCTCTCAAACACAGGCGGCGTACCCAATGGCAGGGTGAATTCAAATTCTGCGCCGTGTGGGTCTAAATTTCTGGCGCTGATTTGTCCGCCGTGGGCGTGGATAATGCTGCGGCAGATGGCTAAGCCCAACCCCACACCGGGCGCGCCGGATTCGGTGGTGCCGCGAGTAAATTTATCAAATAAGTGTGTGCCTTCCGGTAAGCCGGGGCCGTTATCGCTGACGGCTATTCGCGCCATATTACCGTCTTTCTTTGCAGAGATCGTCATGGTACTGCCAGCGGGCGTATATTTGGCAGCGTTTTCTAGTAAATTAACCAGCACGCGTTCCATCAGCACGGCATCATATTCAAGCATGGGCAAATCAGCGGGCAGGTCCACCTTAATTTGATGCGCAGCCAAGCTAGCCCCAGCTACCCTCACCGCGCCACCCACAGATTCCTCTAAAAGCTGCCATTCTTTATTCGGTTTCACCCCCGATTGCAATTTGGCCATATCCAATAAATTGCTGACCATATGATTCATGCGCATCGCTTCTTTTTGCAAGCTTTGCGAAATATGCCTGAATTCTGCAGGGATTTCGTCTTTATCTAAGAGGCTAGCTAGGCCCACAAGGGTAGTCAGCGGCGTGCGTAAATCGTGCGATACCGCAGATAAAACACCGTTTCTTAATCGCTCCGATTCCATCGCAATAATGGCATCTTGCGCAACCTCTACGTAATGCACGCGCTCCAAAGCCAGTGCAATTTGGCTGGCGGCAGTTTCTAATAAACGCTGCTGCTCGGGCAAAAACACATGCTGGCTGTCGGTGGGTAAAACCGCCAGCACGCCACGGGTGCGCATCGGCGCTTTCAGTGGAATATAGAGTAACGGTGCAGCGGGCAGAGTATGTGTGCCCAGGCCCGCTGGCTGCTGATAATCATAAACCCATTGAGCAATACCTAAATCGGCGCTGGCATGCTCGTGCGAGGCGCGGACTATTTCTGCACTATCGGGGATAAACAATAGCGTTTGCGACTGAAACAGGCCGTCCAAATGGCGCACGCTCATTTCTACAATTTGGGTGGCCGTCAGCGCGCCAGATAGCTCGCGCCCTAACTCATACAAGGCCCGAGTACGGCGCTCGCGGTAGGTGGCCACATTGGCTTCAAAGCGTAATCTGGAAGTCAGATGACTAATAATCAGCGCCACAGATAGCATCACGGCAAAGGTCAGCAAATACTGGGTATCAGACACGGAAAATGACATCCGTGGCGCGACAAAAAAGAAATCAAACGCGGCCACCGATAATAATGAAGCTACCGCTCCTGGCCCACGCCCGTAGCGCACCGATACCAGCACCACAGCCAGCAAATACAACATCACCACATTGGCTAAATCAAAGAAATGCAGCAAGCCTGCTGTCAGCAGCGTAGTTAATGCAGCTGCGCCCAGTGCTGCAAAATAGCCATGGCGCTGGAGTTTGGGCGTGGCCTCGTCAAACAGCAGGCTATTGGGTTTTGTGTCGCTGGGCAGTGCATCGCCCACATCATGCGCCACTACATAAACATCAACATCAATGGCCTTGTCGATCAGCTGCTCAGACAAAGGCCGCCGCCATAGCCGCGACCATGTACTGCGCTGCGATTTGCCCACCACCATTTTGGATACATTGCGGCTACGCGCAAACGCAAGCAGGGTGTCGACCAGATCCACTCCTGCCAGCACACTGGTTTCAGCGCCTAAGTCTTGCGCCAACTTCAGCGTTTTTAGCACCTGCTTACGGGTTTCCTCGCCTTGGCGCTGTAGCTCCGGCGTTTCTACATAGACGACTAGGCAATCTGCATGCAAGCTAGCGGCCAGCCGACACGCACTGCGTATCAACTTATCCCCGCCTGAATACGGGCCTATGCTGATCAGTAAACGCTCGTGTGCTTTCCATACAGGCTGAATAGATTGATCAGCGCGGTAAGCGCGCATCTGCGCATCCACTCGATCCGCCGTGCGGCGCAATGCCAGTTCGCGCAGCGCCAGTAAATTACCTTTGCGAAAAAAATTCTGGCTGGCCCGTGTGGCCTGCTCAGGCCGGTAAACCTTGCCCTCGGCCAAACGCAGCAGTAATTCATCAGGCGGCAAATCGACTAGTGTGACTTCGTCGGCCGCATCAAATACGTGATCCGGCAGCGTTTCGCGCACCACAATGCCTGTAATCTGCCCGACTACATCGTTTAAGCGCTCTAAATGCTGCACATTCAAAGAGGTGTAAACATCAATCCCCGCCGCCAGCAGCTCTTCCACATCTTGCCAGCGCTTAGGGTGACGCGAGCCAGCCACATTGGAATGCGCTAGCTCGTCGATTAAAATCAGTGGCGGCTTAATGGCCAGTGCCGCATCCAGATCAAACTCAGGCAGGATTTGCCCACGGTGCTCGATCTTGGCCTGCGGCAACACTTTTAAGCCAATCAGCTGAGTCGCCGTTTCGCTACGCCCGTGCGTTTCAACCACACCAACCAAAACATCCACACCCAAACGCTGCTGCACATGGCCCGCAGCCAGCATGGCGTAAGTCTTGCCCACACCTGCGCAAGCGCCAAAGAAAATCTTCAAACGCCCACGAGCAGCTTGCTCATCGCTTCGTTTGATTTTATCGAGCAGGGAATCGGGGTCGGGTCGGGTATCGGTCATTGATGAGCTTGTGGCTAAGGGTTGGGGGTTAAAAATCGAAGGAGTGCAGGCACTGAAGACGGGGAGAACATAACTCAAAAGACTCTGCAGCTAGCCTTGACAGAGCGCTAAACCTTGAACCACAGAGCAAAACGAGAACACAGAGACCACAGAGAAAAGCATTAAATCTGTCGCGTCCTCTGTGAAACTCTGTGTTCTCTGTGATTCGAGATTTTGCTCCCTTAGGTGTCTACAGAACCTTTTCCTCAGCGCTTACTTCGCCAAAGGATATTGCTCATCCAGTGCAATATTCAGTTTCAGCACATTCACTCTTGGCTCGCCAAACAAGCCAAACTGACGGCCTTCTGTATTATCTGCAAGTAGTTTACTCACTTTATCGCTAGATAGCTTACGCTCTGCCGATACGCGCTCTAATTGGTATTGGGCTGCAGCAACGCTAATGTGTGGATCCAAGCCACTGCCTGAGGCGGTAACCAGATCAACAGGGATGGCTCCAGCTTGGTTTGGATGCGCTTTTTTCAAAGCTTCTACCCGCCCTTTTACCGTATCCAAAAACGCTGGATTAGTTGGACCTAGGTTGGAGCCGCTTGAGCCGCCCGCATTATAAGCCATAGGGCCTGTGGCAGATGGGCGGCCCCAGAAGTATTGCGGCTCGCTAAAATTCTGGCCAATCAGGCTGGAACCTACAGCCTTACCTTGCAATTGCACCAAGCTACCATTGGCTTGAGCTGGCATGGTGGCTTGGGCTACGCCCGTCACCAGCAGTGGGTAAGCTAGGCCTGTGATTACAGAAAGTAGCGCAAAAATAACGAGAGCGGGTCTTAATTGAGCATTCATTTTAAATCCTTCATTGCGCATGCCTTAGGGCTTGCTTCAAGAGGTAAATCTATCAATAAGGTGGCGTACGAATTGACACCAGCCACATCAAACTTCACTACGCCACAACACGGCTTTGCAGCAGCTGCACTGGGTTTTGGAGCGCACCGCGTATAGCGTTTCTTCCGTCAAAGGATAAAAGGTTCCGCAGCGGTAACACCCCACTTCCCCTTCTCCCTTGCAAGCTTCATATTTTGCTAAATATTCGCGTAAGGTGGGTGAGCGCCGCCAAAACCAAAGGCTGCAACACCCCGCCACATACGCCAACACAAGAATGAAAACAATCAGTAATAAATTTCCAATCATGTCCATACGCGTGCCCTCAGCGTTATCCGGCATGAATAGCCGGATAACACAAAACTTAAACTAAGCCCATCGCACCCAATGCCATATCAATGATTTTGATCCCAGCAAAAGGCACTAATAAGCCACCCAAACCGTAAATCAATAAATTATTGCGGAGTAATTGCGCGGCAGCCTGAGCACGATATTTCACGCCCTTTAATGCCAAAGGAATTAAGAACACAATAATTAAGGCATTAAAAATCACCGCCGACATCACTGCCGAATTAGGGCTATTTAATCCCATTACATTTAAAGCGCCCAATTGCGGGTAAGTCGATACAAAAGCGGCCGGGATAATAGCAAAGTATTTCGCTACATCGTTGGCAATACTAAAGGTGGTCAATGAGCCGCGAGTCATCAGCATTTGCTTGCCGATTTCTACAATCTCAATCAATTTAGTTGGATTGGAATCCAAATCCACCATATTGCCGGCTTCTTTAGCCGCTTGCGTACCGGTATTCATGGCCACCGCCACATCGGCTTGCGCCAGTGCAGGCGCATCATTGGTACCGTCACCCGTCATCGCTACCAATTTACCTTCGGCTTGATACTGGCGAATCATGGCAAGTTTGGCTTCTGGCGTGGCTTCGGCCAAGAAATCATCCACACCGGCTTCGGCCGCAATCGCCGCAGCGGTCAGCGGGTTATCACCCGTGATCATGATGGTTTTAATCCCCATCTGACGCAGCTCGGCAAAGCGCTCTTTAATGCCACCTTTTACAATGTCTTTTAGCTCGATCACGCCCATGACTTTAGGGCCATCACTCACCAACAAAGGAGTTGAACCACGACGAGCGATTTCGTCAGCGAGTTTGCCTACCGCTTCAGGGAATACACCACCCAAGCTTGCAACATGCTTTTTAATCGCGTCGATCGCACCCTTACGGATGAGGCGCTCGTCGTAATTCACACCGCTCATACGGGTTTGCGCAGTAAAAGGCACAAACTCAACGGCATGGCTTAATAATTGGCGTTCGCGCAGATTAAATTTCTGCTTAGCCAGCACCACAATACTGCGACCTTCTGGGGTTTCATCAGCAAGGGACGCCAATTGCGCAGCATCCGCCAGCTCTTCCATCGTCACGCCAGGAGCCGGTACAAAGGCAGAGGCTTGACGATTACCCAGTGTGATCGTGCCGGTTTTATCCAGCATCAACACATCCACGTCACCCGCTGCTTCTACCGCACGGCCCGATGTAGCAATCACATTGGCTTGCATCATGCGGCTCATGCCGGCCACACCAATCGCTGATAAAAGCGCGCCAATAGTGGTTGGAATCAAACATACCAGCAAGGCAATCAGGGCAGTAATGGTAATCGGCGAGCCTGCTTTGCTTGCTTCTACGCTAAACATAGACAAAGGCAAGAGCGTAACCGTCACCACCATAAACACGATGGTTAAAGCTACCAGCAAAATCGTTAACGCGATTTCATTCGGTGTTTTCTGGCGTTTTGCGCCTTCCACCATGGCAATCATGCGATCCAGAAAGGCTTCGCCCGGATTCACACTCACCCGCACAACCACCCAATCGGATAAGACACGCGTACCGCCGGTCACCGCCGTAAAGTCGCCACCCGATTCGCGAATCACTGGTGCAGATTCACCGGTAATCGCCGATTCATCGACCGATGCCACGCCTTCGATGACTTCACCGTCAGCAGGGATCACATCACCGGCTTCCACCAAAATGTAATCACCCTTACGCAAGCTGGCGCTGTCGGCAATCGATTTGCCAAATTTACGACCTGGGCCAGACAATTTTTTAGCGATGACATTTTTCTTGGTGTTACGCAAAGACGCGGCCTGCGCCTTGCTACGCCCCTCTGCCAAGCTTTCGGCAAAGTTAGCAAACAGCACGGTAAACCACAGCCATGCGGTAATACCGGCAATAAAGCTCAACGCGGCTTCACCGTGACCCGCAAGGGCTTGAATCAGCAGTAGCGTGCTTAAAATACTGCCCACATACACCACAAACATCACAGGGTTTTTGAGCTGGGTTTTAGGTGCTAGCTTTTTAAACGAATCGATTACCGCTGGACCAATTAACTGCGGGTCGAGTAAAGAAAGTTTTTTGCTAGCCGTAGGTACAGTGTGCACAGCCACTGGGGCAGCAGCGATAGGCGCTGCGGCGGGCTTTGTGCGTTTTAGGTCTGTTGTATTCATCGCTTTTTACCAAAAGGAGTTGCAATGGTTTGATTGCAAATTTACTAGGCGGAAAAACCACTGGCCTTCCCGCCCCAAGCTGTTATTTAACCGGTGCAATCATTTGCAAATGTTCAACCACAGGGCCCAGTGCCAGAGCAGGTACGTAGTTCAATGCCCCCACTAGCAACACGGTTCCAACCAAAAGCACGACAAACAAAGGCCCATGCGTTGGCAACGTTCCGCCTGTAACAGCAAGGCGTTTTTTAGCGGCTAAAGAGCCCGCCATCGCCAATACCGGAACAATAATCAGGAAGCGGCCCAACCACATCGCGATACCCAGCATTACGTTATAAAACGGAGTGTTCGCAGACAATCCAGCAAAAGCACTGCCGTTATTGTTTGCAGCCGAGGTAAAGGCGTAGAGCACTTCACTTAAGCCATGCGCGCCCGGGTTCAGAATCCCTGCCTTACCGCCCGCCACCATCAAAGCAATGGCCGTACCCACCAACACCAGAATCGGAGTAACTAAAATCGATAAGGCACTCATCTTCATTTCAAAGATTTCGATCTTTTTACCCAAGTATTCAGGCGTGCGGCCCACCATCAAGCCCGCAATAAACACGGCCAAGATCGCAAATACCAACATGCCGTAAAGACCCGTACCCACACCACCGAAGACCACCTCACCCAGCTGCATCAGCGCAGTAGGGAATAGGCCACCCAGCGGGGTCAGCGAATCATGCATGGCATTCACTGCACCGCAAGAAGCGGATGTCGTTACCGCCACAAACAAGGCTGTGGCCGTAATCCCAAAGCGTGCTTCTTTACCTTCCATATTGCCGCCAGCCTGTGTTGCGCTGACCATTTGATCTACACCCAAGCCAGTCAGGCCCTTGGTTCCCACTTGCTCGGCATAAAACAAGCCACAAGTCATGGCCACAAACAATACGGTCATTGCAGCAAGAATCGCCCAACCTTGGCGTTTATCACTCACCATGCGGCCAAATACAAAACACAGCGCCGCAGGAATCACGAAAATCGCTAACATTTGTAAAAAGTTAGAAAAAGGCGTTGGGTTTTCGAAAGGATGAGCCGAGTTAGCGTTAAAGAAGCCACCACCATTAGTGCCTAAAAGCTTAATCGCTTCTTGAGATGCAACTGGGCCCATGGCTAAGGTTTGTGTATGGCTAACCACGTCTTCCATGACAGGCGCGCCCTTAGCATCTTTCAGCACTTCACCTTGGTTATCATGCTTAGGCTGCTGGAAAGTCACAGACTGAATGGTCTGCACTTCCTTATAGCCATCTAGATTTTGAATCACGCCCTGGCCTACAAAGAGCAAGGCCCAAATCAAAGAGAGCGGCAGCAAAATGTAAAGCGTAGAGCGGGTTAAATCAGCCCAGAAATTACCCACGGTGCTAGCGCTATGCCTAGCAAAACCGCGAATTAGCGCGATTACTACGGAAATACCAGTCGCTGCAGAAACAAAATTCTGTACGGTTAAACCCAGCATTTGCGTAAGGTAAGACATAGTGGTTTCACCACCGTAGCCCTGCCAGTTGGTGTTGGCGACAAAGGAAATCGCAGTATTTAATGCTGAATCTGGGCTAACACCACCAAGGCTTTGCGGATTAAACGGCAAAACACCTTGAAAGCGTTGCAAGGCGTATAAAGCCACCGCACCTACAAAATTAAACAATAACAAACCAATTGCGTAAGTTTTCCAGCCCGTTTCTTGCTTAGGATTAACACCCGCAAGTCGGTAAATTGCATTTTCTAAAGGCTTTAAAATACGCAAAGGCCCTTGAATCTCGCCCTGCATTACTTTGTTGATCACCGCCGCCAGCGGCCATGACAAAAGTAATAAAACGAGTAAAAACAGCCCCAGTTGGAGCAAAGCATCGGTAGTCATTTAAAAACGCTCCGGCGTATACAGTTTAGGGACAGACATATCGTGCATATCGGACATAGCAATAGCGCCTGCGGTTGAAATCAAATCCCCCAGCAAGTGGGATAGATCGCAACACATTAAAAACGCTCCGGTTTAAACAGCGCGTAAAAGAGATACACAAATAAAACAGCGGCTGTTAGCGAAATCAGCACAATCATGATTCACCCCCTAAATGGCTACACAGCATTAAAAGCAAGGCGGGACAAGCCGCAATGACGCATAAAGCGCCTAAATAAATCACATCCATGGCTAACTCTTATAAAGAGGAATCGACCCGTCTACTTTATGGAATACGGCGTAAAGACTTTGCTAAGAAATGGGGTATGGGTATAAAGAAAGTATAAAAATTATAAAAATAGCCACCTAAGAAAACAGCGCGGAGTAAAGCTAGCTTGTGAGCATTAGCAAGGCATAGAGGGCGGAGAGGCCCCAGAGATGAAGGAGTGGGTATAAATTTTTTCTGTATATACCGCCCCCCTTTAAGCCAAAACAGACCATTGATATCAAGCCAACCAAAAAGCTTACCTATCCAATTTACCCGTGTAATTAAATATGTATATTTCTGACGCCCCTCCAGAGTCTTGTGCTAATCATTTTATCGCTCTAGGCCATTACCATTGCATACTCGGATATATCACCCCCATCAGACAAACCTGCCAGCCTTGGGCTAGATTGCTGCCTTTATATAGCGCGTCGTTCTGTGGAAAAAATGACTTAAAAAGCCCCCACCTTTTGCTTTCTACCAAAGAAAGACAATCAATCAGGTAAAATAAGCCATTCAAACGCCTTTACTATCACGGGTGCAAACTAAGGCTTTACTAAGGACAAGGAAGCGGAATGACAGACGATTTTTGGATGGTACTTATGATCGTGGGCGCCCTTGGCTTTGTGCTCTTGCCAACCATTGACTGATCGCTTAAGACGAATTGAAGCCAAGCTTGAGCGATTGCTCGCCCTGCAGGGAATCGATGAAAACAAATGGCAGGAGCCATCTATTGACGTGATCAAATTAGCAAGGGCTGGGGAAAAAATCAGCGCAATAAAACTTTATCGCAAGCAACAAGGGGCTGGGCTTAAAGAGGCAAGAGACGCGATAGAAAAATACATCAGCCCGGCCAATGCACAACAGGAGATACACGATGAACCCTACTGAAATTCGCGCTCTGATTGATCAGTACATCAATGCTTACAACGGCAAAGACGTCGCAGCCATGCTGCTGACCGTGCATCCTGAAGTGGCATTCAAAAATATCGCCGGAGGAGTTGTAAATACCAGCACCACGGGCCGGGAGGCCTTAAAAGTGCTGGCGGAGCAATCTGTCGCCATATTTTCGGAACGGCATCAGGAGATCACTCGCTTTGAATGCACCGACAATCAAGCCAGTGTATCCATCACCTTTCGTGCCGTCGTTGCCGATCATTTGCCCAATGGCCTAAAAAAAGGCCAGACGATTGAATTATCCGGCAGGTCTGAATTTGAATTTAAAGACGGCTTGATTTTCAGGATTACTGATTTAAGTTAGACGGGCATTGCCGTGATACGGCAGCCCGCATACCCCGCCAATTAAAACCCAGAGCACTTTCTATGGCCGATATCAGTTCACAAATTGTTTATGTATTAACGAATCCAGCCATGCCCGGCCTCGTCAAAATCGGAAAAACAACGCAAACAGAAGTTGAAGAAAGAATGAAGCAATTATATGGAACAGGCGTGCCTGTGCCCTTTGATTGCGCTTTTGCTTGCCAGGTTAAAGATGCTGGCGAAGTTGAAAAAGCACTGCATTTTGCTTTTGGCAATCATAGAATTAACCCCAACCGGGAGTTTTTTAAAATTGAGGCTGAGCGGGTCATTTCTGTGCTCAGATTATTAAAAGTAGAAGACATAACGCTTGAATTTGAAAAGCAGTTAGATTCTGATATTGAAGATATCGATAAGCAATCTGCAGATCATTTCAAAAAAACCAAACGCCCAAGAATGAATTTCCATGAGCTGGGTATTTCTAATGGATCTATTTTAATTTCTAAAGATTGCAGCCAGCAGGCCATTGTGATTGAAGAGAAAAAAGTACGCTTCGCAGATGAAATCACCTCTTTAACTGAAGCCACCCGAAGATTGCTAGGTTTAGCAGAAGGCACTCCCATTCAGCCTTCGCCCTACTGGACATTTAACGGCAAAACCGTAAAAGAAATTTATGAGGCTTTTCACGCAGAGGGTGAAGAGTCGTGACTTTTCAGCCCCACAAAAAACCAGCCCTACTCCATGCCCCTCGCCATGTAGTCCAGCTAGCGTATGGGCATGTCCTGCAACGCGACAAACGAATAGCAAGAGAAGATGGCGCGGAGTCATGCCCAACGCCATTCACCCATCACTGGAATTCACGGCGGCTTTGCTTGTCTCATACGGGCTAATCCCGCCCACTCTCAGAGGCCGCAGGGATAAGGCGTAAAATACGCGCTCTATATGCAGAACGTCATCTAAAAATAAAATCGCAGAGCAACATAAGCGCTATACCCGAGTAGGTAGCCACTTTGAAATTTCATTTTGCAAAGCATCAATACTAATTGGCTTGGATAAAAATCCATTCATTCCCGCCTCTATACAACGCTCTCTATCTTCTTTAAAAGCATTTGCCGTAAGCGCCAATATCACAATTTTATTTTTATCGCTGTCTAATATGCGAATGGCTCGGGTGGCGTCAAATCCATCCATTTTGGGCATTTGGCAATCCATAAGTACCAAATCATAATTTTGTTGCTCAACAGCCCGCACGGCAGCCACGCCGTCATCTACCACATCAACACGGCAGCCAATTTTCTCTAACATTAATACCGCAATTTTCTGATTTAATAAGTTATCTTCCGCCAACAATAAATAAGGCTTAATGACCGCTCTTTGTTCTTCGATTGCACCTAAGGTAATCAATGTCCGTTCAGGCTTTTTAACTTCAGTTAAACTAAACACGACTTCTAAGCAGCCATATAATTGGGAAGTACGAATTGGCTTACTTAAAAAAGCAGTAAATCCGGCCTCATGCGCCATATCACTCTGCCCTAATCCACCTATTGAGCTTAATAACACCAAGGGCATTGCCGCATGGGCAGGCATGGCATTAATCGATTTAGCTAGGGCAAAGCCATTCATATAGGGCATGTGCCCATCTAAAAATGCCACGCTAAAATCATTTCCCTCATTGAGTCGTAATAAAGCGGCCACATCTGAGCCAAATGCTTCCGTTTCTAAGCCCATCGATTGCAATTGCAGCGACAATAATTCACGATTAGCCGCCAAATCATCAACGATTAACACCCGTTTCCCTTTTAAACTTAAAGGCAGGGTTGGTGCTAATACAAATCATCAACGATTAACACCCGTTTCCCTTTTAAACTTAAAGGCAGGGTTGGTGCTAATACTTGGACTTTGGCCCGATTTAAAATAATTTCAAACCAAAATATAGAGCCCTTATTGGGCTCGCTAATCACATCAATTTTGCCACCCATCGCTTCGGCGAGTCGTTTGCAAATAGAAAGCCCCAAGCCCGTACCGCCAAAACGCCGTGTAGTAGAGGCATCGGCCTGAGAAAAAGGCTGAAATAAAATCGCCTTTACTTCAGCATCCAGCCCAATACCATGATCCTCTACCTCAATATGCAATTGATATTGCTCATGATAAACCGCCTGAGCCCTCACCCGAATCAATACTGGGCCTGCTGTGCTAAATTTAATCGCATTATTTAATAGATTTAAAATAATTTGTCTCAGCCGTACAGGATCACCATTTAAGCGCCAAGGCACCGATGGATCAACCAAGCCCACTAATTCTAATTTTTTCTCTATCGCCTTGGCCGCCACCAACTCTAAAGATTCCTCAATGGAGCGGCGCAAATCAAAATCAATATATTCAAGCTCTAGTTTACCTGCTTCAATTTTAGAGAAATCCAGCAAATCATTAATTTGTGAAAGCAGCGCGTCCCCACCCGTATTAATAGACTCTAAAAAATCTCTTTGCTGTGGATTAAGCTCCGTATCGAGTAATAAAGCAGAGAACCCTAAAATAGCATTCAGTGGGGTCCGTATTTCATGACTCATATTGGCTAGAAAATCACTTTTTGTTTGATTGGCTTTATCCGCTGCTAACTTGGCTTCTCTTAATGTGACGGCCAATTTTCTGGTTGATTCTTCAACTCTTTTCCGATCAGAAATATCATTAAGTAAACCTTGCAGCATATCTTCTTCAATCGGATTGAGAACTAAACTAATCCATTTATTCTCTTTTTCTACTAAAAAGGAAACAAAGATATCTTCACTTACCCCTCTATTTTCCCGGAGGGATAGCTCAATCAGCTCGCTACACTTGGCTGCAGCTTCCCCCATATATTCTTGCAGCATTTTATTAGATTGTGGTTTTAAAGAAATATCTTCAAGCCCTAATACTCTGGCAAAAGCACGATTATACGAATATAAGCGCCCAAATCGATCCACGACAAAAATGCCTGTTTCGGCATTTTCAAAAATAGCTCTGAATTTTTTTTCATCTATCCCACGCTGAATACGTAGGTTTCGCTCATCATCCAAAATCATGACTAAGCGATTCAATAATGCATTGACATCATCGACTAATCGGCCAATTTCATCATGCTGATGACCACTGGGTATATTGAGCTTCGCCCCCAATTCGGCAGATAAATGATGTAATCGATCTGAGATATTTTTTATCGGCTGGGTAATTAATTTAAAGACCATAACCACAACCGAACAAGCCACCACCACGGCCTGCATTAACAATAAATAAACCACCAATAGTGATCGCTCAGCCACACTTTTTTGAATAACAAGGGGGTTTAAATCTAATATAATTTTACAAACAACTTCTTGCGAATTAAATGGGGATGTTACTTGGCGTATCACTTGCCCATCCCCCAATACTTGCAAGCCTTCTTTTGTATCACCTACTTGAGCCAATATATTGGTTTCATTTTTAATCATCACCTGACTAATAAAATGATTTTTAAGCATCCCTCTTGCTACTTCAGCAGCAAGATTCTTATCATTTAAATAACAGGCAATTTTTATGGTGTCTTCAACGGTGCTTAGTAATTCATTCACCCGCACATGGTGCAGATCCCGCTCTTTTTGTGCCAAGACCATATAGCTTATGCCAGAGGATACTGCACCAGCAAGCAAAGCAATACAAAGCACAATAGCCGCGCTACGAAAAACCAGACTGGTGCTAAATATTTTTAGCATAGGAATCGCTTTAGGGAATAATCTACATTTATATCTCGGACAATAGCAACATCAATCAATGATTAAAATCGAAAACAACTTTCACTTTATCCGTAACCTTACTCCTATCGCAATAAGCTATATAATTAATATTACTCGCCACCATTTGCACCACTGCATCGCTATTATTAACCCCCAAAGGAGGGGCCACCTGCCCTGAGAATTTAAGCCTTGCCCAGTATGAATCTACCTCAGCCAATTCTTTATTTAATAGCCCTCGATAAAACTGCTCTCTACCTGTAGCAGGATGCAATACATCCAAAGGTATCGCACTTTGCCCTGAAGGAAATTTACGATAACGCCCCATAAAAATATTAATCACTTCCCCTTTACTTAATTGAGTGACCCCGCTATTGGGATGTACAATTACCACCCAATCGCCTGCCCATGTAATACTTGCAAAGAATAGGCTGATAAAGAAAATAAGGACTCTCATCGGGGCACCTTAGAAGATAAAATCTAAGGTCAAGCTGTAAATGGTTGCGCGCCCATCCCAGCCAGGCTGTTTATTAGCCCACTGAAATGAATCGCGACCATTAACCCGATCAACCTGAAATTTAACATCTAAATTGCGCATTACATCGTAACGCACCCCTAAGGAATAAGTGGATTGATCCTCCATAGGATAAGGTTGAATCAGCCTAGCTAATCCATTCACTTGCGCAAAAGGAGGGATATCAGGCAAGCCCACATCTTGCTTTATGACTCTGGGCTTTACTTTTGAATACGAAGCATAGGGGGTAAATTCCCCTAAGCGATAAGCCAGCATTAAATATCCCGCATCATTATCAGGATATGAAATGGAGGTGGCTAATAATCTGCGTAACATTAATTGAATTTGCAAAGGGCCATTATCATAAATCACCCCAGCTGAAATAAATTCAACCGTTTTTCCTTCGATCATGGCATCGTCAGCAAATTGGGCTGGCCCCTTACTAAATGCGCCAAGCTGAGGCGAGCGTAATATATTGAGCAATATATCGAGTTCAGGCAATTCATTTTCTAGTTTTAATTTTGCATAGCCCGCCCTAAATTGCCAATTCTGCAATTGATAATCAAAATAACCACCCCAAAGTGGAGAGCCATTTAAATCAAGTACACTATCAGTCCCCTGAACAGGGAGCTTTTCTCGGGCGTAGCCCATTGAAAATTTAAACCGTGCAATTCCTTCCCCGATGGGGTGCTTTAAAACCACATCCATCCCATCTACATAGCTAATAGGTAATCCACCGTAATAATCAACCGGTGGACGAACTGGCAAATAGGAATACCCCACATTTCTTGAATCGGCCTGCATATACACATCAAAACCCAAGCGCCCGAAGCGTGCTTGCAAAGTGTCATTAGGTGCGTATTTAACAAAGGCCCAATTTAATTCTGGGGTATAACTATTATCGTAACGACGATGGCTTAGCAGTTGGGCTGATGCAGATATGTCCGAATTAATTCTTGCATCTAGCTGCACCCCCAGCAAGGAATCCACGCCAAAATCAAACTTCCGTGAATAGCCTACTCCTTCCCGCTGGGATAAATCCCGTAAAAAGTCTGCTTGATCCGTGCTGTTATACGCCGCGCCCAAGGTTGCAAAGCCACTTAAAGACAATAAATCTTGCTCAGAATACTCCTCCGCCCATCCCAAACTGGGTAGCAGCAGTAACATCAAAAGACATCGAATTAAGACTCTGAACATATTTCTTTCCTAGCTCCAACTTTTGCTAACTTTTTACTGACACCTCATTGAAGATAGCTAAGAAGTACATAACATCAAGCACTAGCTACTTAATATGGTTTTTATAACAAGGAAAGTGGGTTAAACATACTTGAAGCTTACCACCAAATAAAAAAAATGAAAGTTATGGGCAAAAAAAACGCCTCATTGAGGCGTTTCAGTTTGTTCACACTCTATACCGCAAAGAATGCCGCTACGGCGCGCTCAAAGCGCTGCATACCCTCGCTGATATCTTCATCCGTAATCACTAAAGAGGGCGCAAAGCGGATCACATTCGGGCCAGCCATCAAGATCATCAGCCCTTCTTTTACTGCTAAATTCAGTAAATCTTTGGCCTTGCCGGCAAAAGCAGGCTTTAGCTCCGCACCAATCAATAACCCCATGCCACGCACTTCATCAAAAATCGGATATTGCGCATTGATTTTAGCGATGCCCGCAACAAACAACTCGCGTTTGGCTTTTACCCCATTCAGCACCGCTGGCGTGTTCACCACACCCAGCAAGGCATTGCCGACGGCACATGCCAAAGGATTGCCGCCATAAGTCGTGCCATGCGTGCCTACAGCCAAATGCTTGGCGATCTCTGTAGTTGTAAGCATGCAGCCCAGCGGGAAGCCACCACCGATGCCCTTTGCACTGGTCAGAATATCCGGCACTACGCCGTACTCTTGATAGGCATAAAGGCTGCCGGTACGGCCTGCGCCGCTTTGCACTTCATCAAAGATCAAAAATGCGTGGTGTTTATCGCAAAGGGCGCGTACGCCAGCAATAAACTCAGGCGTGGCAGGCACGACACCGCCCTCGCCCTGAATCGGCTCGATAATCACGCAAGCGGTTTCATCGTCGATCAGCGCTTCTAAGGCGGCTAGATTGTTGTATTCAAAGTATTCGATGCCGGCAGGCTTAGGGCCAAAACCGTCGGAATACTTAGGCTGGCCGCCCACGCACACGGTAAAGAAAGTACGTCCATGAAATGAATTCAGCGCCGATAATACTTTGTGTTTTTTATCGCCAAAACGCTCAATGGCGGCGCGGCGCGCTAATTTAAGCGCCGCTTCGTTGGCTTCTGCGCCCGAGTTACAGAAAAACACGCGATCAGCAAAAGTAGCATCAACCAGCTTTTGGGCCAGATCAAGCGCAGGCTCATTGGTAAACGCGTTAGAAAGATGCCAAAGCTTGCTGCCCTGCTCATTCAGCGCAGCCACAAGTGCCGGATGGCAGTGACCCAAGGCGTTCACCGCAATACCACCGGTTAAATCCACATACTCACGCTCTGCCTGATCCCATACTCGGCTTCCTGCGCCGCGCACTGGCACAAAAGCGGCGGGGGCATAATTGGGAACCATATATTGGTCAAAATCGGCACGGGTATGGGACATTCTCTATTTCCTTATTTTCAATATAAAACGGCGGGCTACGATTTTATATCGTAACCCGCCGCTGATGTTTTATTCAATACGAAGGCACATTAATACTTACTTTGCCGCAGCACCCGATAGATACAACCAAGTTTCCACTACGGTGTCTGGGTTCAGAGAGATCGTTTCGATCCCTTCTTCTACCAGCCACTGCGCGAAATCCGGGTGATCCGATGGGCCTTGGCCGCAAATACCAACGTATTTATTGGCTTTACGACACGCTTTAATTGCCATCGACAACATGGCTTTCACCGCATCATCGCGCTCATCAAACGAGGCAGAAACCGGCCCGCCTGAATCTCTATCAATCCCCAGTGTCAGCTGAGTCATATCGTTAGAGCCAATCGAGAAGCCGTCGAAGAATTTAAGGAATTGATCTGCCAGCACCGCATTGGCAGGGATTTCGCACATCATGATCACACGCAGGCCATTTTCGCCGCGTTTCAGACCATTACGCTCTAGCAAGTCGATCACGCATTCGGCTTCTTTTAGGGTGCGCACAAAGGGAATCATCACTTCCACATTGGTCAGGCCCATCACATCGCGTACTTTTTTTACCGCGCGGCATTCTAGCTCGAAGCAATCACGGAAGCTCTTGTCCACATAACGCGCTGCACCACGGAAACCAATCATTGGGTTTTCTTCGTGCGGCTCGTATTCGCTACCACCGATCAAATTGGCGTATTCATTCGACTTAAAGTCAGACAAACGCACAATGACTTTCTTCGGCCAGTAAGCAGCGGCCAGCGTTGAAATCCCTTCGGCAATTTTATCAACATAAAAATCAACCGCCGTGCGATAGCCTGCGATGCGCTCTTCAACCTGTGCTTTTAACTCAGGCTGCAAGTGCGGATATGCCAACAATGCTTTCGGGTGCACACCGATCATGCGGTTAATAATAAACTCTAAACGCGCCAAACCCACGCCTTCATTCGGCAATTGGCAGAATTCAAACGCCAGCTCTGGGTTCCCCACGTTCATCATGATTTTGACTGGTGATTCAGGCATATGGCCGAGCGAGGTATCCATGCGCTCAAACTTCAAAATCCCCTCGTACACATTGCCGGTGTCGCCTTCTGCACAAGAAACGGTCACCAAATCGCCATCTTTTAAGACGCGTGTTGCATCGCCGCAACCGACCACCGCAGGAATACCCAGTTCACGCGCAATAATCGCCGCGTGACAAGTGCGTCCACCACGGTTGGTGACGATGGCAGAAGCACGCTTCATCACCGGCTCCCAATCTGGATCGGTCATGTCGGACACCAAGACATCCCCAGCTTCAACTTTGTCCATTTCAGACACGTCGCGAATCACGCGCACACGGCCTTGGCCAATTTTTTGCCCGACCGAGCGGCCTTCGCTCAAAACTTTGCCGGTTTCTAGCATGCGGAACTTAGTCAGCTTCTCGGCATTGCTTTCTTGCGACTTCACTGTTTCTGGGCGCGCTTGCAAGATATACAACTTGCCATCAATCCCATCGCGGCCCCATTCCACATCCATAGCACGGCCATAATGCTCTTCAATAATCAACGCGTAGCCAGCTAATTCTTCTACTTCGGCATCGCTGATCGAGAACTTACGACGCTCGCTTAACTCAACATCTACTGTTTTAACTGATTTACCCGCTACCGCTTCAAGATCGAATTCCATCTTGATGGCTTTACCGCCTAAATGGCGGCGCACAATGGCTGGGCGCCCAGCACGTAGCGTTGGCTTGTGCACGTAAAACTCATCAGGATTAACCGCACCTTGCACCACGGTTTCACCGAGGCCATAAGAAGCCGTTACAAACACGACTTGATCGAAGCCCGTTTCGGTATCAATGGTAAACAACACACCGGCAGCGCCCACATCAGAGCGCACCATGCGCTGAATCCCCGCAGACAAGGCGACCAATTTATGATCAAAGCCTTTGTGTACGCGGTAGGAAATCGCGCGGTCGTTATACAGCGACGCAAACACTTCTTTCATCGCTACTAAGACATTTTCAAAGCCACGAATATTTAAGAATGTTTCTTGCTGACCCGCAAAAGACGCATCAGGTAAGTCTTCGGCCGTAGCGGAAGAGCGCACGGCAACCGTCACATCGTCGCCAAGCAGTTTATAATGCTCGCTAATCTCTGATTCCAGCTGAGCTGGGAAGGGTGTTTCCAAAATCCAAGTGCGAATTTGCTTACCCACGATGGCGAGGGCGCGGACATCATCCACATCAAGAGTGTTCATAATCGCATCAATACGATCAGCGAGGCCTTGGTGGGCTAGAAATTGTCGATATGCTGCAGCGGTGGTCGCAAAACCACCGGGTACACGAACGCCTTTTTCTGTAAGCTGAGAGATCATCTCACCGAGCGAGGCGTTTTTGCCGCCTACTTGTTCTACATCGTGCATGCGTAGATGAGCTAAATCGATCACATAGCGTTCGGACATGGTGCGGGCCTTATTGAAATGTTGCGTTGCGATAAACTGAGTGCATTTTAGGCTGAGAGCGCATTAAGAAAACTCAGGATAAACCATTACAGGAAAATCCATTACAGCCGAGCAAGCGGAAATATTCCCTTTGAAGGTTAAAAATGCGCTTTACCGCAGATTTCTTGCATTTTTAGACGAAAAGCTTACTATCGACAGAAAAAGTGCGTAGAACAGTGCAAAATCTAGCTTTTTCGTAGCAAAACAACCTTTTGTGGGCCGCCTGCCCAACGCCATATAGCAAGCCTGTGAACTTATATTTGGAGATTTACGATGCGTCGAACGGCTTTTTTTGTCTCCGATCGAACTGGTATTACTGCCGAAATGCTCGGCCATTCGCTGCTTACGCAATTTGAAGATGTTACTTTCCATCGTGTCACACTTCCTTACGTAGACACGCCAGAAAAAGCGATCGAAGTCGCACTGGAAATCCGCAAACATTCAGTGATAGATGGCTGCAGGCCGCTGGTTTTTAGCACAGTCGTCGACCCCATCATCCGGAAGCTTACGCACGTACCAGAAGCTTTGATCATTGATTTCTTTGAAATGTTTATCGGCCCACTAGAAGCAGAGCTAGGCCAAGATTCATCGCATACCGTTGGCAAATCGCATGCCATTGTTAATTTTGAAGAATATAAAAATCGAATTGACGCGGTTAATTTCACGCTTAATCACGACGATGGCGTAATGCCACGGGATTTATCTGAAGCAGATTTGATCTTAGTTGGCGTTTCCAGATCAGGAAAAACACCAACCTGTCTCTATTTAGCCCTGCAATTTGGAATTAAAGCCGCCAACTATCCGCTCACGCCGGAAGATTTTGGCAACCACACCATGCCAAAACTACTACTCCCTTACCGCAATAAATTATTTGGCTTAACCATAGAAGCCGATCGTTTAGGCGAAATACGCGAAGAAAGAAAACCCGCCAGCAAGTACTCCTCTGTCGACAATTGCCGTTTCGAAATCGCCGAAGCAGAAGCGTTAATGCGCCATGTAGGCGTGCCTTATCTCAATACCACACGCATGTCGATTGAAGAACTAGCCACCACCATCATGCATCGCACGGGCCTAGTAAGACGGACGTATTGATCCGTGCGAAAGGTATCCTGACCGACTCACCACGTTTATAATGCACCGCACAATATTGCTGCGGTGCATCTATTATAAGTAGGGGCCGCTTACGCAGGAATGCAGCAAGTCTTAAAACTGCGCAGTGAATATGAAGCGTCAAGTTTAAGCCGTAGATCATTCATTTGCGCTTACGCCGCAACACAGCTTCCTTGACGTAGCACTACACGGTAAACTCCCTCTCTTCAATGATCAAATGCTTACTCGGCTTACGCGCATGACAAATCCTGCTACTGATTTAGACAGCATTTTTGAATTTAAAAGCAGCAGCATTAAACTACTGTCTTTCGTTCCCGCCACACTCGATCCGGCCCGATTAGAAGCCGCCCTCTTTGAAAAACTAGGTGGGCGTGAGCATTTTTTGGCGGGCGAGCAGCTGATTATCGACTTTAGCAGCCTGCCCGAGCTGCCTTCTGCGCTAGAAGTTGGCACTTTAGTGCGGCTTTTACAGCAATTTAGCCTTTTGCCCATTGCGGTGCATGGTGGCAATAGCGATCAAAAACTAGCCGCAGCGGCCGCTGGCCTTGTTGTGTTGCAAGATGATTCGCTCTCGACCCCCTTGCCTGCCGCCAATAAAGCAACTCCGCCGCCTCCCGCCTTAGTCATCACTCGCCCAGTGCGAACCGGCCAGCAGGTTTATGCCAAAGGCGGTGATTTAATTGTGCTGGCCTTGGTGTCTGCTGGGGCCGAAGTGATTGCCGATGGCAACATTCACGTCTATGCACCCTTACGTGGCCGTGCACTAGCGGGCGCAAAGGGCGATAATCAGGCCAGAATTTTTACCACCTGCATGGAAGCCGAATTGGTGTCTATAGCAGGTATTTATCGCTCGCTACAAGAAGACCTGCCTGATTCGATTAAAACCAAGCCGGCACAAATCTATTTAGATCAAGAAAAAATCGTGATCGAAGCGTTAAACGAAACTAATTAAGTAACGACTCAGGAGCGCTAAAAACAACGCAGATACCCACGAAAAACAAAAAATACACGAAAAAACCGATCATTTCTCTTGGTTTTCTCCGTGTAACTCTGTGTCCTCCGTGTTCTCTGTGGTTCAAGATTTGGGTTTTGTTTGCATACCTAAGTAGTTACCTAATTAAATAAAAAAACCCTAGGGGATTTATAGTGGCGAAAATCATTGTTATTACATCGGGCAAAGGCGGCGTGGGCAAAACCACCACCAGCGCCAGCTTTGCCTCTGGCCTCGCCTTGCGCGGGTTTAAAACAGCCGTCATTGATTTTGATGTGGGCCTACGTAATCTCGATTTAATTATGGGATGCGAGCGTCGCGTAGTTTACGATTTTGTAAACGTCATCAAAGGCGAAGCATCGCTCAACCAAGCGCTGATTAAAGACAAAAACTGCGACAATCTTTATATCTTGCCGGCATCGCAAACACGCGATAAAGATGAGTTATCTAAAGAAGGCGTTGAAAAAGTACTCAAAGAGCTTGAGCAAAGTGGCTTTGACTATATTATTTGCGACAGCCCTGCAGGTATCGAAACGGGCGCGTTTATGGCGCTGTATTTCGCCGAAGAAGCGATTGTCGTTACCAATCCTGAAGTCTCATCGGTACGCGATTCAGATCGCATCATCGGCATTTTGGATGCAAAATCCAAACGCGCCGAAGATGGTGGCACAGTAAAAACACACCTCTTGATTACCCGCTATAGCCCTAAGCGTGTTGACTCGGGCGAGATGTTATCGCTCGATGATGTACAACACCTACTACGCATTAAACTAATTGGTGTGATCCCAGAATCCGAAAGCGTCTTGCAAGCGTCTAACTCGGGTAGCCCAGCCATTCACTTGGCAGGCAGCGATGTTTCTGAGGCTTACAAAGATGTGGTCGCCCGTTTCTTGGGTGAAGAGCGTCCATTGCGTTTTATTGAAACACCCAAGGCACCGTTCTGGAAACGGCTATTCGGGGGTTAATGCATGTCTATTCTTAGCTACTTCTTTGGTGAAAAGAAAAAAACGGCGTCCGTGGCGCGCGAACGGCTGCAAATCATTCTGGCGCACGAAAGAAATGGTAGAAATACCCCAGACTATCTACCCCAATTGCAAAAAGAGCTGATTGCCGTCATCTCAAAGTATGTCGCAATTAATCCAGAAGACATCATTGTGCAACTTGATCGCAAGGATGACTTCGAAGTTTTAGAAGTAAATATTGTGCTGCCTGAAAGTAATAAGCGCTAAAGCACAAGAATTACTATCATTAAAGAGCATCCCGAAGAGAGGCTGGCACGGCTGCCAATTCCTCTCTTCGCTATTTTGAGGTTCACATTATGAGCATTGTTATTAAAAACGCCGACGACATCGCCAAGATGCGCGTAGCTGGCAAATTGGCCAGCGAAGTACTGGATTACATCACCCCTTTTGTAAAAGTGGGCGTGACCACGGCAGAAATCGATAGGCTCTGCCACGAATATATGCGCGATGTGCAAGGCACCATTCCTGCGCCGCTGAACTACTGCCCACCTGGCTACACGCCTTACCCAAAAGCAATTTGCACCTCGGTTAATCAAGTGGTTTGCCACGGCATTCCTGCTGACAAGCCACTGAAAAATGGCGATTGCGTTAATCTAGATATCACCGTCATTAAAGACGGCTACCACGGCGACAACAGCCGCATGTATCTAGCAGGCGATGTGTCTGCCCCTGCACGCCGACTATCGCAAGTCACTTATAACGCCATGTGGATTGGGATTGACCAAGTCAAACCCGGCGCTCACTTTGGCGATATCGGTGCGGCGATTCAAAAATATGCCGAAGGCGCGGGCTATTCAGTAGTGCGTGAATTCTGCGGCCACGGCATCGGCACAAAATTCCACGAAGATCCACAAGTTTTGCACTATGGCAAAGCCGGTACCGGCCCTGAAATGAAAGTGGGCATGATCTTTACGATTGAGCCGATGATTAATGCAGGCAAGCGCGAAATCAAAGGCATGAGCGATGGCTGGACGATTGTTACCAAAGACCGCAGCCTATCCGCACAGTGGGAACACACGATTTTAGTCACCGAAACCGGTTATGAAGTGCTGACCCAATCGGCAGGCACCCCCGCTCGCCCAGATAGCTACGCGATTTAAAAAATGTAGGGCAGACACATTTTTATGCCTGCCCGCATCACGATCATATTCAGGAACAAAACCGTGCTTCTTCTTACTTCACCTTGGCTGATTGGCCTGCTTGTGATTGTGTTTTCGATTGGCGTGGCGCTGTGTTTTGTTGGCCTGATGGTGTCATTAATGACGGCATTGGGTCATAAAAACTGGCTATGGGCTGCGGGCATGCTGGCTGTATTTCCGCTAGCGGCCGTGTATTGCCTGCGCCGCTGGCAGATTGCTGCGTGGCCAGGAAAAATGCTGCTATCCGGCATGGGGCTGCTTATCCCACCCCTTGCTTACTTTTTACTCATGATTAAATAAACACTTGCCCGTGCCGCACCACGGGAATCAGCGATTTTACTGAGGGAACACGCCATGCTGCGGCAAAGGCACACCACTCACCTGTGGTGCGCAATGATTATTGAACAACTGATTATGCTTTGACCTAGCAGGTCCATCTTTATCGAATTCGCGCAGCACAGGAACACACTCGTATAGCTGTCTCTGTTGCCAATCTGACTCGCGTTTTCTTGCCGCCCAATCGGCACGGGTATCTTCTTCAAGCTTTGCCTTTTCTAAAGCCTCTGCAAACGCACTTTTTGCAAGTTTTGAGCGCAACTCTTTACTCTCTTGTAACTCTTTTCCCTCTTTACTAAGAAATATATGCGTACTTTTTTCCGCACGCAGATGCTTAAACATACGGCGGTCAATCACGAGCTCTCCTTGCCGATCATTGCCTCGCTGCTGACCTAATGCCAGCGGAGTAACAAGCTCAAGCTCTTGCTGCATGGCAAGCTCAGAGCCAAGCATATCGTGGATTTGTGCCTTCACTCCAGCGCTTGCCTGCTGATCTAATGCCTGCCTTGCAGACGGCACAGCCACATCAGCAGCAAAGCTTAACTGACTAAAACCCAAAGCAAGCAAACCCGCCAAGCAAGCACCATACGTATTCTTTTCAAACGAAATAAACAAACCCTAGCCCCTATATTAAATACGGCGAATCACGCCATATTAGATAAGCCAGCTGCCCCACCAAACTGCATTCCTAGGTAAAACAAGCAATAGCTGTGCAAATTACTGTTTTATTATGACACTCTCCCCCCTCCCCTCAAACGAGAATAATTACCAACTAGGCGATATTATTGCGATGGCAGCAAGCAAACAAGCAATAAAGCATCAGATGAATAAACCTTGCCATACTGCACTTTAGCCCTTTTTAGCCACGAACAAATGCTGACAGCATTCATTCAGATTGATACACTGGGCTTACAAAGATATAGCTAAACAGGTGGCCGCATGTACAGCATCAGACATAGTGAAAAACAAGATATAGAGCAGATTCGTCAACTGTATGCCGAGCCAAGTAACTACTCCGCCACGCTACAAGGCCCGTTTCCATCAATCGAGCTTTGGGAATCTAGGCTTGGGCAAGCTGCCCCAGCGGGTGTGATGAGCTTGGTTGCAGTGCAAGGGGAAGAAATTCTGGGGCAGTTGGGCTTACATATCGAGCAAAACCCTCGCCGTAAGCATGCTGCCCATATTGGCATGGCGGTAAAAACCACTGCACGCAGACAAGGTGTGGCCGATGCTTTAATGCAGGCGGCGATAGAAATCGCCGAGCAATGGCAGGCCATCAGCCGCATCGAGCTTTCTGTATACACCGACAACCTCGCCGCCCTCGCCCTCTATGAAAAGCACGGTTTTATCAAAGAAGGGCTGTGCAAAAACTATGCTTTTAGAAATGGTCAGTTTGCTGATGTATATATAATGGCCCGATGTAAAACGACTTAAGCCCCTCAACCCACAAAAGGTAAGCCAGAATGCAAATCGCCCCCTTTACACTCTATGCTGATTCGCTCTTCACCAGCCCCTATGCGATGTCGGTGTTTGTTGCGCTGCTTGAAAAAGACCTGCCTTTTGAAGTCAAAACACTCGATCTAGATGCGGGCGAGCAGCAGCAAAACGCATTTCGCCAGCAGTCTCTAACTAGCCGCGTGCCGACGTTGGTACAAGGTGATTTCTCACTCTCCGAATCGTCAGCCATCACCGAATATTTAGAAGAGTTATTCCCCGCTCCAGAATATGCAGCGCTCTACCCCGAAAACCTGCAACAACGCGCCAAAGCGCGGCAAGTTCAAGCATGGCTGCGCAGCGATTTACTCGATTTGCGCATTGAGCGCTCAACCAATGTGGTTTTCTTTGCGCCCACAGATCAACCACTTTCTGCCAAGGGCCAAGCGGCCGCAGACAAGCTGCTTGCCGCAGCGGATTTACTGATTCAGAACGGCCAAAGCAACCTATTTGGCCAATGGTGTATTGCCGACACCGATCTTGCGCTAATGCTTAATCGCCTGATTAAAAATGGCGATCCTGTGCCTGAAAAACTGCTGAACTACGCCCATGCACAATGGCAAAGACCAAGCGTTCAGAAATGGATCGCACAAAAGCGCGGCTAGGGTGCTATGGGCGAAGTGGCAGGCTCCACCACCAGCCCATCCGCCAATTCTTGTAGTTTTATAAAATCCAAAAGGTAAATCGCCTCCTCAATTTGCGCTGCCAACAGGGCATGGTCGACCGATTGCCCTGCTATTTTTGCCGCCCAGTTTTCTAGCTCGCTCACTTCCCCATTGGCGATCAGGCCATGCAATTGCTGCACCACGGCCAGCGGTAATTGGGGACCGCTTATTTCAGGCTGGTGCTGGGCGGGCGGTGCATCTGCAGATTGCAAATTCAGGCTGAAATAAAATCGGCAACCGCGTTGCAAGGCACTTTCTACTTTTAGCTCCCCGCCCATGCTTTTAACCATTTGTGAGGCAATGGCCAAGCCTAAGCCGTGCCCTTCTTGTAAATCAGCGGATTCGATACGCTCAAAAGGTAAAAAGATGCGCGCCTGATCGGCTTGATTAATACCAAGGCCGGTATCATCCACCACGATTTTTAATTCACCACGCTGACCCTCTATCCATCGCCACTCTGTCGTCAGTGAAATCACCCCGTAACGGGTGAACTTTGCAGAGTTTGAAAGTAGATTTTGCAAAACCTGCCGTAAACGTCGCCAATCTGCCAAAGCACAGCGCGGTGCAGCGCCTTGTTGCAAAAAAATAAATCGATTCTGATATTGCCCCGCTAGCAATTTGGCTTGCTCGCTAATATCAAGCATAAATTCATCGAAATGGGCGATGCTTAATTGCAAACCATCATCAACGATTTCCCCGTGGGAAAATCTTAATAATTCATCAATTAATTCTAATTGCTGCCCAGCACTACGCTCAATATGCCCTGCAAACAAAAGGCAAGATTCATCTTTGCGCATTATTTTTGCGGAAGCAATCATCGCAGAAAGTGGTGCTCTTAAATCGTGCCCTATATAGGCCAATAATTTAGTTTTTAAACGATTAGCCGTTTGGGCTTCTTCCATCGCAGCAGTTAATTCTAAGGTTCTACTTGCCACGGCTTTTTCAAGTAATGATTGCTGCTCATTTAAAGTATGAATTAATGTTTTCTGTGCACTTTCTTTGCCCTGCTTAGCCAACATCACACGATCAATAATGGCCATTAGAAATGAAAGCATAGAAAACACAATCACCATCAGCATATAGTGCTCGCCCAGCACTTGATCGCTTGCTAAAATACCAAATAAATCCAGAGCCCTGAAAATATTTCCCGTCATTAAAACCAGCACACCCCCGGCAAAATAGCGGATAGCCAAACCACCTTTGCGGATTAATTGAATGCACATCGGCAAAATAATGGGCACCACGGTAATCAGAATAAGCAGCAAGCCCATCATGGTGCCCAGCTGGTAATCGATGCATTGCGCAACAATTATCGCCAAGAAATTCCAAAACAGCATGAGCCTAAGGACTTTATCCCCCCAAGGCAAAAAAGCGACTAAATTGAGGAAATTTCTGACAAATAGCAAAAAAAACAAAGAGCAAATTTGCCCAAAAAAAGACAAAGAATGCACCGACCAAATCGTGCTTTCCGACCAAAGATATAAAGCGCCATAGCCCCGCATACAGGCTTCATTTAATACAAAGAAGAACACCGCCAGGCCGTGATAAAGAAAGGCCACATCACGCATAAAAACGAATAAACAAATACAACACAGCGCTACCATCATAAATGCGCCGAGCAACCCACCTACCCACAGACTTTCAGCATTTTCTTTATCACGAAACGCCAGCGGATCCCATAATCCAAGCGAAAAACCCATCGATGTGATGCTTTTAAGCCGAATTAAAAACACCGTATTTTCCTCTGCTGGCAAAGCAAATACAGCTTGCTTAGCTTTAACCGGATGCAAAGACAAAGGGGTATCTAAGCCTGCATCTGCAGCATGCTGCCATTGCCCATTTTTATATTGATATAAAGTAACGGTCTGCAAACGTGGCGCACCCAGATCTAGCCAGCGTATTAAATTATGATCAGAGCTATTATTTAATTTTAGCTTTATCCAGAATGCTGAATTGGAATACCCAAAATGTTGGGGCTTATTCAAAATAGGTACAGCAGATATCAGCTTATCAATTTGCTCTGTAGAGCGCATACCCGTAGTGTCTTCAAATAATTGATATTGCAAAGCGCTATAGCCCGCCGTGGGCTTAATATCTTGGCTGGCATATATAAAAGTCGAAAATAAAAACAATAACAAAAATCTCACGCATGCGCCCCAGCCAATTTTAATGTTTGCCTAAATGCAGATGGCGTCAGTGCAAAATGCTCTTTAAATGCAGTTGTGAAATTACATGCACTTTGAAAACCAAGCTGCTCGGCAATATCAATCACACTCATCTGTGTTTTAGCCAAAAGCTGCTGGGCATTACGCAGTTTTTGCTCGCGAATATAGGCAAAAACCGTTATTCCCATCCGCGTTTTAAAGAGTTTGCTTAGTTTTTTCTCGTAAGTGCCTATTTGGCTGGCGATATCGGCCAGCGAAAGGGGCCGATAAAGCTGCTCACCAATAATTTGTACGGCAGCGGCCAGCAATACTTCATCTTGCTCCTGTGCTTTTAGCTCGACGATGGGCTCTGCCGTATTTAATCGGCGTTGCGCCAATTCCAAATGCACCGCTACCCGCGCAATGACTTCTTCGGCCGAAAAAGGCTTGCAAATAAAATCCACTGCCCCACTGCTAAAACCCAGCAAGCGATCATTCACCGCATTTGCCGCAGATAAAAACAGCACAGGAATATGCATTAATTGCTTATTTGCCTTGAGTAAGCGGCAGCTGGCATAGCCATCCACCCTCGGCATATTTACATCCATCAAAATCAGATCGGGCGGATTGGCCTGTGCCCGCTGATAGCCCTGCTGCCCATCAAAGGCCACGCTTAGCCGATAATTTTGGCTACGCAATGCATCGAGCAATAAGCGCAACTCATCCACTGAATCATCAACAATCAAGATATGGGGCTTGTCTGACAGAGCGCTTGGCATGGCAGGGTGATCGAGCAACATAAGTAACTAAGGGTATTGGCGAAGGCGTGATCATAAACATCTATACGTCATGCTCATAAATTTTTTTCTCTGCAAACTTACATCTCAAGGGCAATTTAATCGAACAAACCCTTGTTTATCCCCTAAATTTATTCCTTCCAGCAAAGCATTTTTCCGCCCCACCAAAAGCCTCTTCAGTAAAGCTCATTCAGACTCAAGCACTTAGCCGCCAAACCGCCATGCCATTTTGCTTTGGCTCAAATATTTCATTTTTAAGACAAGCTTACAAATATTATTGTAAGCGTGCGGCGTATTTGCTTGATTCTTTTTTGAAACTTCTTACAAAGACCACCATGAAACGTATCGAACTATCGCATCGCTTAACTAAGTCCCAAGGTAAATTCATCTCTGTCGCCATCTGTGCCGTTACCGGCATGCTGATTTATGGCAGCGCAGGTGCCGCGCCAAAAATGGTGATTACTGCCGAGCACACCGCCTCGGCAGATAGCAATAATGAAATTAATGGCAATGAAGGCGGCGGTTATTTTGTTGAATCGGGCAAGTTGAATATCTCCAACACCACGGTTAAAAACTTCACCACCAAGGGCGGCGACGGTAGTGGCGGCGGTGCAGGTTTGGGCGGGGCTATTTTTATCAATAGCGGCGCTGAAGTGGTATTAGATAATGTGAATTTCTCGGGGAATGCAGCGGTTGGTGGGGATGGTGGCAAAGGAGCAGTAGGTGGCAGCTTAAATAGCCTCATAAAAAACCAATCCAACACCAGCGGTACAAACGGCGACAATGCCAAATCCGGCTCCGCTTACTTTAACGGCGGGAATGGACTCAATGGTTACAACGGTGACGACGGTAGCGAAGGTGGCATAGGGGGTACTGGAGGGTCTGGGTCAGATGGCTCTGCAGTGAGCGCTGACACAATCAAAGCGATCGCCGACCAAGTATATGACATCGCTGTAGCCGTAAGGAATGCGTTGGCTGTGGGTGGACATACGGCAGCGGTGACTGCCGCTACCGCTGGTCTGGTCACAGCGGGCTTAGCGCCCGGGTTGGGGACTGTACTCGCTGCCGACGTCGCACAAGTCATTGCAGATGGCGTAAAAGCAGGTGTAGATACGGCCTACCTAATTGCAAGCACGGTTGAAGTCTTAAAACACGGCAGTGCTGGCCTTGGTGGAGCAGGAGGCAATGGGGGCGACGGCGGCAAAGGCCTATCATTCCTTGGCGGCGGAACAGGCGGCAATGGGGGCAATGGCGGCGATGCCTATAGCGACTCAAGAGCAGTCGGCGGCGCAGGTGGTGGCGGTGGCACAGGCGGGATTGGTGGCTTTGGCGCTGGCGGCGGCCAAGGTGGTGATGGCAGCAAAGATGGCAGTGACGGTAACGATGCAACGCATGCAAAAGATCCTGGTGATGGCGGCGATGGTGGTAAAGCAGGCTTTGGCGCAGGCAAAGGCGGCATGGGCAATGGAGGCAACGACGGCAGCCGTGAAGGTGGCTCAGGCGGATCTGGCCTTGGCGGCTCGATTTTTGTTCGCGCAGGCGGCAAACTCACGATTAAAGGTGATGCCACTTTTGATCGAGGCAATGTAAGCGGCGGCAGCGGCGACAACTCGGATGATCATTTGGGCGAAGCCGGCAAGGAAGCGGGCTCTGATCTCTTTATGATGAAAGGCTCTACCGTGGTGCTCGACGCGGGCAAGGGAAAAACCATCACCTTTAATGGCAGCATTGCCGACGATAGCGCAGCAGGGCTTGATGGTGCCAGCAACGCCAGCGGCAAAGGGGCTGATCTCACCGTTAAAAGTGGCTTAGTCGTCTTTAACGACGACAACAGCTATACCGGCCAAACCAAAATTGAAGGCGGCGCATTACATGCCGAAGATGGCAAGGGTATTCATAAACACAGCAATATCAACTTCACCGGCAACCATGATGGCGGCGTACTGGAAACCAGCGGTAAGTTTGATCGCTACACTGGCACAGCCAAAGATCGCGTGCAGTGGGCAGGGTCGGGCGGCTTTGCTGCGAGCGGCGGCGATTTAGAAGTGAGCCTGAATGGCGGCGCTCAGCGCACTTGGGGCAAAGAAGGTTTTGTAGGCGGCGATAATGCGCTGATTTTTGGCTCGGACACCGCCACCGATAATGTCACCTTTAAAAACGCCATCAATATTGATGGCAAAACCGCGACGATCCTAGTCAACCCTGACTCCATCGAAGGCAAGCACGCGCAAATGGATGGCGTACTTTCTAACGGCAGCCTTGTGGTTGGCGATGCAAATCATGCGGGCGAGTTGATTCTAAATGCCGCTAATACTTACGCGGGCGGCACCACCATTAAAGCCGGTCATTTACAACTCTCTGAAAAAGGCTCGTTAAATAAAGACGGCTTGGTGATGGTTGAAAAAGACGCGCAATTTGATCTGACCAAAACGGGTGATCAAGCCATTGGCACCTTGGCAGGCGCGGGTAAAGTGGCGCTGGCAGCCAATACCCTGACGCTTAACCAAGGCAGCGACACCACATTCTCTGGCGTAATCAGCGGCGAGAAAGGCAATGTGATCAAGCAAGGTGCAGGCAAGCTCTCCCTATCTGGCGACAATACTTACCAAGGCCAGACCCAGATCAAGGCAGGCACAGTGACGCTGGATGGCAGTTTAGCTAGCCAGAGTGTTGATGTGGCTGCAGGCGCCCTGCTCAATGATAATCACGGCGGTTTGCATCAAGACGCTAAGCTAAATAACGATGGCACCACCAATCTAAACGCCAATGACACCGTGGCCAGCCTTAGCAACACTGGCACCATCAACGGTAACGGCACTACCCTCACGGCTAAAACCTACGCGCTAAATAATGCCTCGGTCATTAACGCCAACTTAGGTTCGGGCGAATTAACAGCCAATGGCACAGTCACCCTCACCGGCACCAGCTCGGCAGAAAAAGTACGCGTTGAAACGGGTGTGATGACGCTCTCCAGCGGCGAGCGCCTGCTGGACAGCAGCAATGTAACCGTCGACGGCAAACTGGTACTGGGCGGCAATGAAACCATAGGCACACTGGCGGGCAGCAAGGCAGACGGCGTGCTTGAATTATCTGGCAGCCAGCTTACCCTGCAGCAAAACAATGCCACTACTTTTGCCGGACAGCTCAACGATGTTCAGGGCAATAAAGCCAGCGTATTAAAGCAAGGCACAGGCACAATCACGCTGACGGGCGACAGCCATTTTGAAGGCACAACCACCATCACCCAAGGCGGCATTACGCTGGATGGCACGCTAGCAAGCCTTGATCTGGATGTGCAAAAAGACGGCACGCTGACGAACAACCAAGGCGGCTTAACGGCGCTTGCCAAGCTGAATAACGATGGCATCGTGAATCAAAACCATGATGACACCATCAAAACACTGATCAACACGGGCACCATTAACGCAAGCAAGGACGGCAAAGCTACGCTGACTGCCGACACTTATGCGCTAAACGATGGCTCGGTGATTCATGCCAACTTAGGCACTGGTGTACTGACAGCTAAAGACAATGTGCTACTCAATGGCACTAGCTCAGCCGAAGAAGTCAACGTAGCTAATGGCATCATGACCCTAGGCAAGGCTGAACGCCTACTCGATAGCAGCAATGTGACCGTCGACGGCAAACTCATCATGGGCGGCGATGAAACCATAGGCAAGCTGGCTGGCGCAGCAAGTGGTGTGGTGGAATTATCCGGCAGCAAGCTGACGCTGACACAAAACCACGACACGGTGTTTGACGGCATCATTCAAGATAAAGAAGGCGACAAAGGCAGCCTGCTGAAACAAGGCACAGGCGAAATCACCCTCAATGGCGATCACACCTTCAGCGGTGACACCACGGTAGATGGCGGCAAAGTGCAGCTTAATGGCACGCTGGTCAGCAAAACCGTGCATGTCACCACCGGCACAATGACCTTGGGATCAGCCGAACGCCTGCTTGATTCAGCCGATGTCACAGTAGACGACACGCTGATCATGGGCGGCGCCGAGACCATAGGCACGCTGGCGGGTAAAACTGCCGATGCCATTGTTGATTTGAACGGCGGCAAGCTGACCTTACTGCAAGAAACTGATACGAGTTATGCGGGGCAAATCGATGATATTCAGGGCGACAAAGGCCGCTTACTCAAGCAAGGAAAAGGCACACTCACTCTTGCGGGCAATAGCCACTACCTTGGCAACACCACCATCGCACATGGCGGTATTACGTTAGATGGCACGTTGGAAAGCCTGAATCTTGACGTGCAAAAAGACGGCACGCTGACTAATAATCACAGCGGCCTATCTGCACTGGCTATGCTGAACAACGACGGCATCGTTAATCAAAACAGCGATAACACCATTACAGCCCTGATCAACACCGGCACCATTAATGCAAGCGCAGATAGCAAAGCCACGCTCACCGCCAAAACCTATGCCTTAAACGAAGGCTCTGTAATCCATGCCAACCTAGGCACGGGCATCGTCACCGCCAACGGCACAGTACAGCTGAACGGCACAAGCTCGGCGCAAACCGTGAACGTTGAAAGCGGCGTAATGACCCTTGGCTCGGCTGAGCGTTTGCTAAACAGCAGCGATGTAACGGTTGACGGCAAGCTAGTCATGGGCGGCAATGAAACCATCGGTACGCTAGCAGGCAAGGCAAGCGGCGTGGTGGAATTGTCCGGCAGCAAGCTAACGCTAGAACAAAACCGCAACACTGTATTTGATGGCGTGATTCAGGATAAAGACGGTGACAAAGGCACGCTGCTAAAACACGGCACAGGCGAAATCACCCTTAACGGCAATCACACCTTTAGTGGCGACACCACGGTTGATGGCGGCAAAGTGCAGCTTAACGGCACGCTTGTTAGCAAAACCGTCCATGTTACAAAAGGCACAATGACTCTTGGCTCTGCCGAGCGCCTGCTGAACACGAGTGATGTAACCGTTGATGACAAGCTCATCATGGGCGGCGCCGAGACCATAGGCACGCTGGCAGGTACAACAACCAAGGCCATCGTTGATTTGAACGGCGGCAAGCTGACCTTACTGCAAGAAAAAGACACTCGCTATGCAGGCCAAATCGATGACGCCAGCGCCAGCAAAGGCAGCGTACTCAAGCAAGGAAAAAGCACGCTCACCCTCAGCGGCAACAGCCATTATCTAGGCAACACCACGATTGCACAGGGTGGCATTACTTTAGATGGCACGCTGGAAAGCTTGAATCTGGACGTGCAAAAAGACGGCACGCTGACTAACAATCACAGCGGCCTATCTGCACTGGCTACGCTGAACAACGACGGCATCGTTAATCAAAACAGCGATAACACCATTACAGCCTTGATCAACACCGGCACCATTAATGCCAGCGCGGACGGCAAAGCCACGCTCACGGCCAAAACCTATGCGCTAAACGAAGGCTCGGTGATTAACGCCAATCTGGGCACAGGTGTTGTTACATCCAATGGCAAGGTCGCGCTCAACGGCACAAGCTCAGCAGAAACCGTGAATGTGGCAAGTGGCGTGATGACTTTGGGCTCTGCAGAGCGTTTGCTAAATACAAGCGATGTAAGCGTCGATGGCAAATTAGTGCTGGGCGGCAATGAAACCATAGGCACGCTGGCAGGCAAAACCAGTGGCGTTGTTGATCTGAATGCAGGCAAGCTGACCTTACAACAAAACACCGACACTCTATTTGCGGGCCAGATTAATGACACGCAAATCAATAAAGGCAGCGTTGTAAAACAAGGCACAGGCACCATCACCCTGACGGGCGAAAACCATTACATCGGCGAGACTCGGATTGAAAATGGCGGCATCACGCTAGATGGTTCGCTCGCCAGCCTGAAGCTGGACGTGCAAAAAGGCAGCATCTTGACGAATAATCAAGGCGGCTTGGCTGATCTGGCTCTGCTCAATAACGATGGCACCGTCAATCAAAACCATGACGACACCATTGCCGCGCTGATCAACACCGGCACCATCAACGCCAGCTTGGACGGCAAAGCCACCCTCACCGCCAAGACTTACGCGCTGAATGACAGATCGCGGATCAACGCTAACTTGGGTTCGGGTAGCCTGATCGCCAATGGCAATGTAGCGCTCAATGGCACTAGCGCCGCCGAATCGGTCAAAATTGATTCCGGCACCACCACGCTGGGCGCAGCAGACCGCTTATTAGACACGGCCAAAGTCAGCATTGCGGGCAAGCTGGTCTTGGGTGGCAATGAAACCATTGCTCAGCTAACGGGCGTTGGCGAGTTGAATTTAAACGCTGGCAAATTAACCCTGCAGCAAAACACTGACAGCCTGTTCAGCGGCCAGATCAGTGATGCATCCGGCAAGGGCAGCTTGGTAAAACAAGGCAGCGGCATGCTGAGCATGACGGGCGATAGCAGCTACAAGGGTGCAACCCGCATCGAGCAAGGTGCCATCACGCTCAGCGGCAAGCTGGCCAGCCAAGATATTTATATCGCCAAAGCCGCCACGCTGAATGATCAAAATGGCGGCGTATCAGCAACGGCTAAGCTCAGCAACGATGGCACGCTGAAAATCGATGCAAATCAACGCATGGCCAGCTTGACCAATAGCGGCAACATCATTGGCAACGGCACCTTAAGCGCGAGCAACTATGCGCTGAACGATGGCTCGGTGGTGAACGCCAACCTCGGTGATGGCACGCTGGAAACACATGGCAAAGTCACGCTAAACGGCACAAGCGCAGCAGAAAACGTGCATATCTTTGAGCAAAGTGCATTGACTTTAGGCGCAGCTGAGCGTCTGAATAAAAACGCCACGGTGCAAATTGATAAAGCGGGTGAAATGATATTGGCAGGCGGCGATCAAACGATCAAAACCCTGAACGGATCAGGCACGGTGAATTCCACTACCCATAAGCTCACCGTTACCAACGGCGGCGTCTTTACCGGCCAAATTAATGCGGTAAAAACCGATTTAATCAGCACCGGCGGTAAGCTGGATATCAGCGGCAACAGCAATACGCACACCGACAGCATCAATGTGCAAAACAATAGTCAAGTTGCCGTCAGCGATAAGGCCGTTGTCACCACCGGCACCGCCACTGTAGATAAAGGCGGTGTGCTGACGCTGAATAATAGCGACAGCATTAAGTACGACATCCTGACAGGGGGCGGTTTGGTAAACACCAGCACTGGCAGCTTTACCAATAGCAAAAAGGTGCAGGGCTTCTTAAGCTTTAACGGTGATTTGCGCAACGAAGGCACGCTGGCTCCGGGTAACTCGCCAGGCATGATTACCGTGCTGGGCAACTACACCGAAGCGGCCACTTTGCAATCTGAGCTGCAAAACACCACCGCCGTAACGGGCCACGATCAGATCCGCGTGGCAGGTAAAATCACGCTCGAAAAACAAAGCGAGCTGATTGTGCAAACCTACGGCGGCAGCGCACCGCGCTTGGGCGAGGTCTACCAGATCATGGCAGACCTGGATGGCAAGGCCAAAAAAGTAAGCGGCCACTTTGCTACCGTGAAATTTGATCTAGATGGCGTAGCCGGCAGCGGCGCAGCAGTCGTCAATGCAGCCGCCGTATTTGACGTTGCCACCGGCCAAGTGCTGACCACAGGGCTAAACCTTGCGCAAAGCACCTTCGCTGATCTAGGCAGCAATCCGAATCAGCGAGCCGCAGCTGCGGCATTGATGAATATCGCCACAAGCGATGTGGGCATCAATCAAATTGATACCTCAATCGCCAGTAGCGTGGGCAAAAATGCGGGAGAATTCCTGACCGCCAACGGCGCGACGGTGTCGGCAAACGTAGAACGCCTCACGCCAGAATATTACGGCGCGATCAGCGATTACGCCCTGCTTGGCAAGCGCAGCATGCTGAACCTGCTGCAATCCAGAAGTAATCAAGAGCAAAACTCAGCTTACGCAGGCTATATGCGTAGCGGCGGCCAATCGGCAGGCAACGCGCATATCAGCCGCAATGATTACTACCTAGGCGCAGAATTCAGCGTGAACGAGTCGCTAAAATTGGGCAGCGTCTTAACCGTAAACAGCGGCAAGCTGGAAGCGCGCTTTGGCTCGGGCAATGTAAATGGTCAAGCCTTCACCACCTACCTTGCTTACCAGCCTTTAAGCAATCTGAACATCCTTGCTAGCGTGGCTTACGCCAAGTATTCCTACGATTTAGATCGTAGCGGCGTAACAGGCCAAATCACCGGCTCCACCTCCGCCCGCGGCATCGATGCCAGCTTAGCGGCCAGCTACAAAGCCTATGCAGATCAAGACTTCACCGTGCTGGCACGCAGCAGCCTCAGCCACGGCAAGGTCATGAGCGACGCCTTTGACGAGCAAGGCTCCAGCCACCGCCTGCAACTGGGCAGCGCAGATGCATCCCAGCTCACCGGGCAGCTGGGCGCATCCTTGATTTGGGGAGGCAAAGATCAGCCTCTGAAACTGGGCGCAGATCTGGGCATTGAACGCCACTTCAGCGATAAGCGAGACGATATGCAAAGCAAGTTAGCGATTGATCAGCGCGTTGCAGCGCCGATTCAATTTGTGAAAGACAGAGACATCACCGCCAACATCGGCTTTAACGCCAGCTACAAACTCAGCAAAGACATCACGCTGTTTGGCAAGGTGGAATATCTGAACGACAAAGAAAGCACTTATAGCGGGCAAACGGGCTTGAATTTTGGTTTTTAATTCAGCCCATCGTTAAAGCAACTTAGCAAAACAGGGAGCAATGCTCCCTGTTTTTTTGTGCTCACAAAGCGACTTGAGCGGGGGGCACCAAACCACCTTTTCGTTGGCTCAGTCAGAGTAAACTTTCATGAATCGCAGAAAAGCTCACCATTTTTTTGAACATAATCAACGACATTAATGCTTTTATTCAAAGGATAAATCCTCAACCCCGAGCTAAGCAAAACAGCCAAGTGATTACCATCTGGACTAAACAACAATTGGTGTGGTTCTTCAGATAGCTGATATACCCCAACCGTTCTCCTACTCTTCCTGCTTATTAAAACTATCTCACCCGATTCGGTCCTTCGATAAGCTGCCATCCATTTACCATCAGGGCTAACCGACATCAATTTGCCATCATTGGCATTGCAATATGCATAACTAGGTAAAGATTCAAAGGATGGTAGTTTATGCTCTAACAGGCCTTGATCAGAGGGAAGCCAAAGTGTGTTCATCTTGGTATCGGTTAAAGCAAAGCGTACGCTATTGGGTATGCTAAAAGGAGGCGTAATCATCTTTCTCGAAGCTAAATCTATCCAGTCCAAGCGGCTCAAAGATGCGTTGCTAGCTAGTAATCGCTTGCCATCGGGCGAAAGTAAAAGTACTGGGCTAATCCAATGTGCGAAGCGCTCTTCAGCGCTACCTAATGGCAGCGGTTCTCCGTCAACCTGACGTTTTGCTATATTAAGAACAGATAAGGAGTTATCTACCTTGTTAATTACATAGGCATGAAGGCCATCATGGCTAAAAACTGCTGTGGCAGGCCGATTACCTACTTTAAACATATGGACAATAGCGCCTGCCTGAATATCTATTAGTGCAACAGAAGAGATAGCCATTGATGGCACAAGCGCCCATTTTTCGTCGGGACTTATTGCCACAGACTGAGCCCCCATACCACGGCAAGTCTTATCACAACCATCGTCTGGTATTTTTAGTTCGGGCCCTTTGATGACTTTTGTTACTTTTCGAGTATTTACATCCACAACCGTTAGGGAGTTGGCCTCTTGATCCGTTATATACAACCGTCGACCATCGGAGCTAAATATAGGGTTCTGATAGCTATTTGATAGTATTGGCTCCATCGCCAGTACTGAAGCCTCCTCAGCAGAAACGGGCTTAGGTCGAGCCGCCAACTCTGATTTGTGAAGCAAATCTCGCTGCTTTGTCACAATTTCTAGCTCTTTTTGTTTACGCATATCCTTTTGCTGTTTACGAACTTCATCGGCCAATAATCGCAACTCTTCAGACTCAGAGCCTTGAGTAGCTTTAAATACACCGGCTGTTGTTACTGCAACAATAGCAAAATACATCACGCTTCTTTTCCAGGACGGTCGATTGAATGCCAAAGCGATCAGCCCCATGGGAAAGCCATAAAGCAACCCGCCGATGTGACAGGCTTGATCTACACCAGGCACAATAAAGCCTAAACCTAAGTTCAATAACACGACCTGCCCAAGCTTATTTGAAAGTGCTTCCCCCTCTTCATGCTCATTAATAGAGGACTTCCACACACAAACCGCGACGGCCAACCCCATCAGGGCGCCGGAAGCGCCAATACTGGCGACTAAGCGAGTAATAGGCATCCCAAAAATATTTGTTTCTTGACTCAGGGCGTACCACGAGGCACTTACGAAGCCTGCGACGAGCCCTGCGCTTAAGTAGATAGAAATTAAGCCGAAATTACCCAAACGTTTTTGTGCTAGTGGTCCAATAAACAGAAGCATGGACATATTAAGCAGCAAATGAATAATACCGCTATGAACAAACATGCTAGTTAGCAAACGCCAATACTCACCAGTCAGTGTTAGCGCTGCAAGATTAGCCCCCCAGTCCAGCAGCACCATTGGTTCAGGGTCTATCCAAGGGACGCCATTGGCCCCCATCCAAACATATACTGCGAGGTTAATTGTAATAAGTAAGGCTGTTGCCCACTGTGTTCGCAATAAACTAAGTGGGTTTATTGGGGCTGTTTTGACTAATTCATTCAATTTTACGTCTCCGCCTCAATTGAAAGCCTATTTAAATAGGATTTCGCTCTTTGGTTTCTAATTACCATTTCAAAATGGCTTTGTTAAACAAGCCTGCTTGAGACCTAATCCTCTTAAATTCCAAGCAAATTTATTCGCTACCTGATGATATAATCATGCTACGAAATTATGAATTGAGAAAATAACCGGGGTTAAACAACTGGAGTCAGAAAGAAATTAAATCCTACGAATGCTTAATGCTCTAAGAGCAAAAAAAACGAATTTAACTTTACCCTGACCCTGTTTTTTTAGCGGTTTAGTCATATGGCTATTTATATTTTTTATTAAATAGTTTTTAATCTGACTACTGATTTTCATCGCGTCCGTAGGCTTTTATGATGTTTTAACCATGCTATTCATGCTGACTCTATCGTTGATTAATACCTGAAATACATACTGCCGAATGCAACTGAAGCAGATGGTTTGACGGGGCCTTCAGTCTCTGCGGCGTGCGCAGCGAGGTGTGCGGCGTATTCTGCATTGGCTTTATCTTTGGCCGCTTTTTTAGCCGCTGCTTTAGGCGTAAGTGCTTGGGCGGCAGCGGCATCTTTAGCGACTTTGGCTATCGCTGATTTAGAAGGTGGCGCTTTGGCTGCAACAGGTGGTATAGGCAATGGATTCATTTTCGATCTTTTTGGCAAATCCACACTCGATGGGTTTTCTAAACCGAGCTCTTTAAAAACATGAGTTGCAACTGTAACAAACTTCATGGTCTTCAAAGAGTAATGAATCGCAAATGCCCCCATGAATACGTAAAGAAATAAAGGTACTGGCCAATTTTCAATAATTGTATGAACAATCCCACCTGCCCCAAACTTCCCAAGCAAAGAGATAATCATCGCTATAGAAATGGCAAGTAATCCTTTTCCCCCAAAAAACAAATAAATAAACAAAGGAAAAAACATGCCCAAAAATACAACAAAAAAACTGATTATTGGGTGATCATCCATAAGAATAAACATAAAAGGAAGCAGTGCCCCGGCCCACCCAAAGACTCCAGTTACCCCGACAAACCATAAATAACCCGTTTTTCGTATATGCGCCGCCTTTCCCCGCGAACAATGGGGATACAGCGCTATCATCCTATCTTCAGGTCTTGCAATAGCCGCTAATTCAAAACAGCCATTATTCCATTCCCCTACCACATCTACATAGTCATCATTTTTAAACGGGCTGCACCATACCCAGCCTTTAACTTTAATATTATCAATTTCAAACTCTAAATAATCAGCTTCTTCTTCCATGTCCGATGCTGATATGGCCGCGCCCATGGCCTGACCACTATTACCCACCAAAGCAGCGCCAATCGCGGCCATACCCATAACATTTTGATCGTTTTCAGTAAAAAAGAAATTAGCGCGAGCACGGGTTTCTTTATAGTTTTTAATTTGACCACTGATATTAATCACGCCAGAGGGCTTTTCTAATGTTTTAACCATGTTTCACGCAGGCTCTATCGTTGATTAATACCTAAAATACATACTGCCAAATGCCGCTGATAATGATGGTTTGACGGGGCCTTCAGTCTCTGCTGCGTGCGCAGCGAGGTGTGCGGCGTATTCTGCATTGGCTTTATCTTTGGCCGCTTTTTTAGCCGCCGCTTTAGGCGAAAGTGCTTTAGCGGCAGCGGCATCTTTAGCGGCTTTGGCAATCGCTGATTTAGAAGGTGGTGCTTTAGGGACTACAGGAGGGACGGGTAATGGATTCATTTTTGATCTTTTCGGCAAATCCACACTCGATGGGTTTTCTAAACCGAGCGCTTTAAAAACATGAGTTGCAACTGTGACAAACTTCATGGTTTTCCATGAATAATGAATCGCAAAAATCCCCATGAATATATAAAAAAACACTGGGACGGGCCAATACACGGCTAATACATCAAGCACTGACCTAAAATTCAGAGTGCCAATTAATATAAAAAGCATCACGATTGATTGAACACCTAATCCTTTTTTACCAAAAAACAAATACACAAATAAAGTAATTAACAACCCAATCATCATAATCAATGCACTGATAATAATACTACTCTCTATAAACATGAAGACAAAAGGCACCAAAAATGAAGCTAACCACAAAAATGCCGTTACACCAGAAAACCACAAATTAACTGCATTTTTAGTATGCGCTTTTTTACCTCGGGAGCAATGCGGATAAAGAGCAATAATTCGGTCATCGGGTCTCGCAATAGCCGCCAATTCAAAACAGCCATTATTCCATTCGCCCACCACCTCTACATAGTCATCATTTTTAAACGGGCTGCACCATACCCAGCCTTTAACTTTGAAATTATCAATTTCAAATTCTAAATAATCAGCTTCTTCTTCCATATCCGATGCTGATATGGCCGTGCCCATTGCCTGGCCGCTATTACCTACCAAAGCGGCCCCAATCGCAGCCATACCCATGACATTTTGATCGTTTTCGGTAAAAAAGAAATTAGCGCGGGCACGAGTTTCTTTATAGTTTTTAATTTGACCGCTGATTTTAATCACGCCAGTGGGCCTTTCTGATGCTTTAATCATGTTATTCATGCAGGCTCTATCGTTGATTAATACCTGAAATACATATTGCCGAATGCAACTGAAGCAGATGGTTTGACGGGGCCTTCAGTCTCTGCGACGTGCGCAGCGAGGTGTGCGGCGTATTCTGCATTAGCTTTATCTTTGGCCGCTTTTTTAGCCGCCGCTTTAGGCGAAAGTGCTTTGGTGGCAGCGGCATCTTTAGCGGCTTTGGCTATCGCTGATTTAGAAGGTGGCGCTTTGGCTGCTACAGGGGAGACGGGTAATGGATTCATTTTTGATCTTTTTGGCAAATCCACACTCGATGGGTTTTCTAAACCGAGCTCTTTAAAAACATGAGTTGCAACCGTCACAAACTTCATGGTTTTCCATGAATAATGAATAGCAAATGCGCCCATAAAAACATATAAAAACAAAACAACAGGCCAATATTCAACTACGCTTTGAAAAATATCCTTTGCACCAAACAAACTAATTAATAGCGAAATTAGTACGCCTCCGTATACTACCAGCCCTTTCTTTCCATAAAACAAATATGAAACAAATAACAATAACATAAGAAAAACAGGAGTTATATAATAAAAAACAGACTCAAAACCGAATACTCCACTAGCTATAGAAAATATCCCAATAACAGCCCCAATCCCCCCTGTGACACCAATAAACCACCATTTAAGCGCATTTCTAGCATGTGCTGTCTTTCCTCGCGAACAATGGGGATACAACGCTATCATCCGATCTTCAGGTCTCGCAATTGCCGCTAATTCAAAGCATGCCTCATTCCATTCGCCCACCACCTCTACATAGTCATCATTTTTAAATGGACTACACCATACCCAGCCTTTAACTTTAATATTATCAATTTCAAACTCTAAATAATCGGCTTCTTCTTCCATATCCGATGCGGATATGGCTGTGCCCATTGCCTGGCCGCTATTACCCACCAAAGCAGCCCCAATGGCCGCCATGCCCATGACATGCTGATCGTTTTCAGTAAAAAAGAAATTAGCGCGGGCACGAGTTTCTTTATAGTTTTTAATTTGGCCGCTGATTTTAATTACGCCAGAGGGCTTTTCTGATGTATTGCTGGTTTTATTCATTTTACCTCCTTCTCTAAGGTAATATTAAGTGCTTCCTTTATGGCCGCTTCAAGGGCTTCTTTCATCTCATCGCTATCTTGGAACGCATCAGGCTGATTACGCTTAATGCCAAATGGAGTAGCATCAAGCCATTTCTCCAGTGCATCATCGGTTACTTTCCAAATAATTAATTGAATAGTAAATGCACCTACTGTTAACCAAAGACCTGCAGACATAAAGAAAATACGTGTAGCAATAACCGCCCCTGCACGTGCGCCCAAAGCACCGGCCAGATCTGCTGCTGCAACTTGGCCTACACCACGTAAAATAGGTGCGGCGTATGTGAATGTACTAACACCTGTTAAAAGCGCAGAAGATCCACCTACCGCCCCTTTTGCAAAATAAAGCCACTCCAATGCAACATTCCCATTTTTTCTTTCTTTTACAGAATAAGAAAAATCAACACCAGCCCCAATCGCCCCTGCTACTGTACTAAGCCCACCACCAAGCAATTTAAGCTTCTGGAAGGTTACGCTATCCGCCCCTGCGCTTAATGCATTTTTAAGAGGCGTTCCTGCCAAATCCACTAGACCCGCGGTAAAAGAAATAGCAGAGGCCGCAATCAAAGCCTGGGTACGAAGGTCATCATGATAAAACGTCATGATGCGACCAAGATTAACCCCTTCAATTAAAACCACCAGCAAGGTTAGGCGCATGTCTTTTAGTGCTAGGGCATAGTCCGTCGGCTTATTTTTTTGAAAGTTGCCCCATGCTTCGCCCAACACCTTACCTTGGCTTCTCCTAAACCCAGCTTCCCGTTTTAAGATCTCTTTTGTTGTTAAGGGGGCAATCGGTTTTGGAGCAGCATTTTTAGCCTGCTTACGTAAAACATCCGCTTGATATTGTTCTTTAATTAATGCCTGTGCATCACTAGGGGCAACTAATGCTCGGGTGCTTAAGATCATTTGAATGTATTTTTCACCCAAAAAATGCCCTGCATTACTTAGCGTTGCGGGATTAGCGCCTTTTGCAAAAAGAGGGTTAAATGCCTGCAATATCGCTGTGCCCGCCGTTTTAATAAATACATCGAGTTTACCGGTAGGGGCGGCTTTTAATGCAATACCAAAGGCTTTGGTGCCAGTTTCGCTTTTTGCTTTGGCATTTGTGGACTCCAGAGAAAGAGCTTTTTTATAGACATCTGCTAATTTTTGCCCGGAAGTTAAGGTCTTCATTCCTTCTTTAAAATCTGCCTCGGTATAGGGGTGATTTTTTTGTTCTTTAGCCAGCGATAAGTATGGCTTTAACTCATTAATAATCTCTTTCTGATTTTGAGCAATTGCTCGATAAAGCAAACTACTTTTATCGATATTGGTTTGCTGTGCCCAACTTTGTAATTTTATATTGCCAGACTGGCATGAGTTAATGCCTTGAATCGCTGCGCCAATAGCACATTCAAATTCGATACCATCACTAGGGTTAGCCTCATGATAATCTTCTAATGTATCAATAAATAATGGCGCTTCTAACCATTTAATGAGGATTTTAGTTCGAGCGTCAGACAGCGCTTGGCTCTGGTCCAAAAGTGCTTGCTGCCTATTCTTAAAAAACGTATATCGGCCCTGATCAATATTATTTTCATACTTGGCCCAGCTTTGAGCAATTAATTTATCTTTACGCTCCATACTTGGACGAGCCCGCGCGCGCTCTATATCTGCCAACTCTTTATCCAAGCGTTGCTGGTTTTTATCTCTATTAAATTGAGCATATGCCATTTCTTTTCTGATGGCTAAAGAGCGCATAAGATTGCCATCGTTCGCAGAAGGGAGCTTCAACTCTCTATTGTCAGCTATTGCGCCAGTTTTATTTGAAAGAATCTCTTTTAAACTATTAATTGCAGTAAGACCATCAATTTCAAACTCCCGCTCAATGCCATACTGCACAACAAAACCAGCAGGATCACTTCTAAATCCGTTTAGTTCATTTGCTGTGCCAATTGCATCCCACAAGGCCATAATTTGTGGCGTATTACTTCCCCCTGAGCTTTTTTTGGCTCGTGCCTGCATAAATTGCAAGGTCTCTGCGGCCATACCTTTGCGGTTACACACCCGGTAAAGCGTACTGACCATCGCCAATTTTTTTTCAAAAAAACTACCATCATCTTTACTAAATTCAGGCACTTTTTGATCATAAGGCAACTGTGCTGAGGAAAAGCCTGGGCTGTATTCCATGATGCTTTCTAGTGCGGCTTGGCTGGCTGGGCTGCTATGCGGGTTTTTTGCTCCAGCGGCCATGGCTTTGGGGTCAATGGCTTGCATTCTGGCGCTGCGCAGCTTGGCATCGCTGCCATATTGCGCCAGAGTTTCATCGCTCCATTTGTGCTCGCTAAACGCGATCCATGTTGGGCCGCATTCGTCTGGGCGATTAATAATCAGGTGGTGCAAGCGACTATTGTTATGGCCCGTATTTGGGTTGCACGTGACGGTGTCTTTGGGTTCTGAAGCAGACTTGGGTGTGAGCTGTAGCATGAGCAGCCCATCTTCGCTCACGGTAAAGCACTCCCATTGCTTGGCACCACGGGCGTTTTTTGAGTAGAACAAATACACATAGCCCATACGTATAGTGCGCAATGCGTAATGAAACTCATCGCCTAAGGCAATGTCTTTCACCCTTGTGCCTTCCGCCCAAGCGGGTAGCTTCGCTGCCACAGCCTTGGGGACGACGGCATAACGCACCGGCATAATGGGTAAGCCACTGGCTTGGCATGCTTTACATAGCTGACTCATGCTTCGGTAATTTCCTAAAAATTGAAAGGTAGTGCCCTATGTAAAACTAAGCTTTGTTTGCGGCGATACTTTGCCAATCGCTGTCACTCAGCTCTGCAACCAAGCCGCCGTAATAGCTATCAGCCTGCCGCGCTGCAAGACATTTTTGCAGCAGCGGATGGCGATCAAAAAACGGGTGGAACATCAGCGCATGTTGGGTAAATAGCGCTAAATCTGCATCGTCACTAAAGCCCAATAGTCTGGCCCGTTTGATGGCAGCAAAGCCAAGCTCATGTAGATGATCCAGCTGTGCTATTTGCAAATCGGCGTTTTGCGTCAGATAGGCCAGCAGCGCTTGATTAAATGACGCGATAAGGGCGATATCCTGCCAAAGCTCGCGACCCCATATATGAGGAGTGCCCTTGTTATTGCCCGTATCCGGCTTGATTTGCAAAGCAATCAGCTGCCCGTTTGGTGCAATGAGGCTCCAGCTGTCCACGGGGCCGAGTAAGTATT
>JAPLQI010000093.1 GCA_026399755.1 Pseudomonadota bacterium | reverse complement strand
TTCTTCATGAATATTGGTCAAGCCGGCCTCTAAACGAGCCGAGAGGGGGGTGACCATGGTTTCAAATACATCACGCAATGTGATGCGTTTCAGGTCTATTGCTAAAACCCATTCGCCATCACGGGTTGATTCCACCCAATTCTTTAGTGCCATTTCTTCTAGTAAAGAGTAGCTGGTGTCTAAGCCCAGCTCGGTTTTACGTCGCAGTTTATCGATATGCAGTATCTCACCTCGGCTATGCGCTTCGGCTAAAACCAGTAGCAGACGAATGGATTGCTCTAAGCGAGTGCCTTGATTCCCTTCCCAGCGCCATGCAGAGGCATGCCAGTAAGAAAGACAGGCAGAAAGCACTGCGCCACCTAAAATAATCACCCAGCTTACATAGAGCCACATCAAAAAGATGGGGAAGCTGGCGAATGCGCCGTAAATGAGCTTAAACGTGCCAAATTGCTGGATATACAGCCCAAAGGCACGTTTCATTAACTCTAAAGCTGCCGCCACAACAAGGGCGGAGATAAATGCATGGCTGCGGGGTACATAGCAATTAGGCACGGCTAGATAAAGTAGTGTGAGTGAACCTAGCATCAAGAGCATAGGGCCAAGCTTAAGTAGCATCAGATTCATCAGGCTGGCATCGCTATGCAAACCAGTCTGGGCATAGAGCCATGAGGTGAGTGAAATACTAATGCCGATAATTAAGGGGCCAAGCGTGAGCGCCGCCCAGTAAATTATTGTTCTTTGCAGTAGTTTTCTGGGGCGTTTCACTCCCCATACTTCGTTAAATGTTTTTTCAATCGTAAAAATCAGTAGCAGCGCTGTCACCAAGAGGCCAATCATCCCCAGGGCGGTGAGGCGCTCGGCATTGTCTGAAAACTGCCTCATATACACGCTGATGACTTTGCCCGATGCATCGGGGACTAAATTAGTTAGCAGGAAAATTTTAAATTTACTACTGTAGTCGCCAAACATGGGAAAAGCAGAAAAAAGCGAGAGCGCAATCGTCAGCAGGGGGATTAGCGCCAGCAAGGTGGTGTAAGTCAGGCTGCCTGCCGTTTGCAAGCAGCGATCTGCCAGTAGCCTGCGGCCCACAAAGCGGGAAAAGCCAAATAGGCGCTGCAAAACACCAAGATTAAATAGAGGGCTAAGAGTCACGGTTGTGCGATTAAATGAAGGATGAGCTTTATAATACCGCAGCCCCACTATTTTGGAATTGCCATGCCAGAGATCCTTGTACTTTATTACAGCACACATGGTGCTACCCGTCAGATGGCGCAGCTGATTGCCCGAGGGATTGAATCGGAGGGTGTGACTGCCCGCTTGCGCACCGTGCCGCGTATTTCCACGGTTTGCGAGGCGATTGAAGCCAGTGTGCCGGATGCAGGCGCCCCCTATGCTGAGCTTGTCGATTTGCAAGAATGTATCGCTGTGGCGCTGGGTAGCCCTACTCGTTTTGGTAATATGGCCGCGCCCATGAAGTATTTTTGGGATGGCACGGTAGGTGATTGGTTGAAAGGCTCGTTAATTGGCAAGCCTGCATGTGTATTTACCAGCACGGGCTCGATGCATGGTGGTAATGAATCGACCTTGCTCACTATGATGTTGCCGCTGCTTCACCACGGTATGTTGATTGTGGGTACGCCTTATTCTGAAACCATGCTGAGCACCACCACCAGCGGCGGCACGCCCTATGGCCCTAGCCATGTTGCGGGGAGTGAATCCAATCAGCCTTTGTCTGCGGAAGAAAAACAACTTTGCATCGCGCAGGGTAAGCGCCTTGCACAAATTGCATTGAAATTGGCGGTGGCAGAATGAAAGATCAGCGCTTAATTACGTTTTCTCATTGGTTATCAGTGGCGAGCTTAGTCGCGCTGATAGCGCTATGTCTGTCTTGGGAGCTATGGCTTGCACCAGCAAAAGAGGGTGGTTCTTGGCTGGCATTAAAAGCGGTGCTCTTATTGCCGATGTGGATGGGCGTTTTGAAAGGCCGTCGCTACACCTATCAATGGGGATCGATGTATATCTTGATCTGGTTTGTAGAAGGCGTGATGCGTGCTTGGGGAGATCATGGACTTTCGCAAATCTTGGCGGGGGTAGAAGTCGCTCTAGCTACTTTGTGTTTTGCGGGTTTTGTTGCCTTTGCGTGGTTAACTCGGCCTTCCTTAGGGGATGCCGCAGCATAAATACACAAAGGCCAAAAACCAGAGGCTTAACTTTAGCTCTGGTTTTTGGCCTTTTGATTTGAGTGTCTGCCCATTACAAGACTCGTGGCCCTGTTGTTGCAGATTGGGGATGGCTTGAGTAAAGCGTCCCCGACGGCTGGGCTGATTGGCCTGCCGTATCTCGGTCTTGTATTGAATCTTTGGTGGATAAGCATCTTGCTTACCCATCTGCCGTATCTAAGTATTAAAGAGGCCCCTGCGCGTTAATCCGTGTTTCCTTGTTGTGCAGCTTATTCAGTGCCGAGATATAGGCTTTGGCGCTGGCGGCGATAATGTCGGTGTCAGCACCTTGGCCGTTAACGATGCGGCCGGACTTTTCTAAACGCACGGTCACTTCGCCTTGGCTATCTGTGCCTTGGGTAATCGCATTTACCGAGTAAAGCTGCAACTCTGCACCGCTATTAGCCATAATTTCGATGGCTTTGAATACCGCATCCACAGGGCCAGAGCCGCTGGATTCTGCGCTTTTCTCGCTGCCGTCTTCGCTCATCACAATATGTGCAGATGGCATTTCGCCCGTTTCTGAAACCACTTTCAAGGAAGTGAGTTTGAAGTGCTCTTGCTCGATGACGACCATTTCATCTGAAACCAGTGCATGCAAGTCTTCGTCAAAAATCTCACGTTTACGATCGGCTAATTCTTTAAAGCGGGCAAAGGCAGCATTGAGTGCTTCTTCGCTGGATAAATCGATGCCCAATTCATGCAATTTGGTTTTGAAGGCATTGCGGCCAGACAATTTGCCCAAAGTCAGGCGGTTGGTGCTCCAGCCTACCGATTCCGCGCTCATGATTTCATAGGTTTCGCGGTTTTTCAGCATGCCATCCTGATGGATGCCTGATTCGTGAGCAAAGGCATTTGCACCCACAATCGCTTTATTGGGCTGTACTGGGTAGCCGGTAATGGTTGAAACCAGTTTAGAGGTCGGCACAATCTGCACCGGATCAATGCCGGTTTCTAAATTAAACAGATCTTTACGTGTGCGTATCGCCATCACGACTTCTTCTAAGCTGGCGTTACCCGCACGCTCGCCAAGGCCGTTGATGGTGCATTCCACTTGGCGCGCACCGGCTTGTACCGCAGCCAAAGAATTCGCCACCGCCATGCCTAAGTCGTTATGGCAGTGGGTTGACCAAATCACTTTGTTGGAATTCGGCACGCGTGCAATCAATTCACGCATCCGCTCCGCCCATACCGATGGAATGCTATAGCCCACGGTGTCGGGCACATTGATGGTTTTGGCTCCGGCCTGAATCACGGCGTCAAAAATACGAATCAAGAAGTCCATGTCCGAGCGCACAGCATCTTCGGCTGAGAACTCCACATCGTCGGTGTATTCCAAAGCAATTTTGACGGCTTTTACTGCGGCATCAACCACCTGATCGGGTGTCATGCGCAATTTGTGCTCCATATGAATGGGGCTGGTCGCAATAAAAGTATGGATACGGCCATGTTTCGCGGGCTTGATGGCTTCACCTGCGGCACGCACATCTTTTTCATTTGCGCGTGCCAAAGAACAGACCGTAGAGTGCTCAATGATGCTGGCAATGGCCTTGATGGCGTCTGCATCACCTGGGCTGGCTGCGGCAAAGCCGGCTTCGATAATATCCACGCCGAGTTTTTCTAGCTGGCGGGCGATACGGATTTTCTCTTCTTTAGTCATCGAAGCGCCGGGTGATTGCTCACCGTCACGCAAGGTGGTGTCGAAAATATACAAACGATCGCTCATGCCAGTTCTCTCAGGTTTGGGGGCTGTAGCTGAAAAGTAATACTGAATATTGAAGCTTTTGCCTTGATGCGCTGCCAGTTGCGCCAGTTTATTAGTGGCACTAAGCGGAATACTGCCGCGTTCACGCCATTTGTAGATGGCTGCACGTGAGATGACGTCATCTGGAAACAGATTATTGAGCGCCTCACTTAATACGCTTGGTCCACCAAAATCAGCGATTAGACGTTCAATGTCTAATTCCACGGCTATCTCCTCAAGGTTTATGAATTGAAGATTAGCTATGGCGTGACATTATGTCAAATAATTTATGGGGTATATTTGTTTTTCGCGGCTTGAATGTGGGTTTTTGTTAAAAATTAGACTTTATGTCTAATTTTGTGGTCATGGAGGAGTTGGGTGGGTAAGTTTTAATGCCCACGATAGGCATCAAGATAAGACAAAAACATAGCAAAATTGATTTTCATAGGGTGTGCAAGTCGTTTTTCTTGCGCACCGCTCCTCGGTGCGCAACGACTGCGTCGTTGTACACCCTATAAAATGCCGATTTATTCCATGGAAAAAGCGTTAGTGATGTCTGCAGGGGGACGAGTACCGACAGCCTATCTAAGCGTTGATCGTTATTCCTCAGGAAGAGTCTCTGTCGTATCTGCAGGCTTTAGCGGCTTAATCCAGCGATAAAGCCAATACACATAGCCCGAGATGCCGTAGCCGATAAACACGCAAAACAGCATCAGTGGTGGCTTGGCGACGATCACCAATAAAATCAGCGTGGTAATCAATAGCGCAAAGAAAGGCACGGTTTTACGCATATGCAGCTCTTTAAAACTCCAGAATTGCACATTAGAAACCATGCTCAGCCCTGCAAATAGGGTGAAGATCAAGGCAAGATAGGGCAGAGCACCGCTGATGGGGGTCAGCTCCTCTGCGTATTCATGGCTGATCCACACTAGGCCTGCCACCATGGCCGCAGCAGCAGGGGATGGCAGTCCTTGAAACCAGCGTTTATCGATAACTTCAATATTGGCATTAAAGCGTGCCAGCCTCATTGCAGCGCCTGCACAATAGATAAATGCGGTGATCCAGCCTAGCTTGCCAAAATCGCGCAACATCCATTCATAGGCGACCAAAGCGGGGGCCACACCAAAGCTCACCATGTCGGATAGCGAATCAAACTGCGCACCAAATTCAGATTGCGTATGGGTTAAGCGGGCAACGCGCCCATCTAAGCCGTCAAGCACCATGGCAATAAAAATAGCGACTGCTGCCTGATCAAAATTTTTATTCATCGCCTGCACAATGGCGTAAAAGCCAGCAAACAGCGCGGCAAGGGTGAATAGATTGGGCAACAAATAAATGCCCTGATGGCGGAAATTGATGGGGCGTTTAGCTTGCATGAATCCAGCCTTGAGACATATTGAGTTTGAATTGTAGCTGACACAGTAGCGGGTCGATAGTTCAGCTGTGGTGCGTTATATGCCACGTCATACTTTAGTGCTTACTCGCTCCTTATTCACGCGTAGGCTGGAATTCATTAGCGCTGCTGGATCCCCGATGGACGTATTCGGGGATGATGACTGTAGAGTGCTTACAAAAAATTCATGCGGCTATAGGGCAAGGTATAATCTGCGCTTTGATTTATGCTGGGGATACACCTGTGTCAGAGCGTCTGTTCGTTCTATTGCAACACGTCCTACCTAAACTTGCACTCACAGCTTTGGCTGGGGCAGGTGCAAATTTAAAAGCGGGTGGCCTTAGCCAGTGGGTGATTCGTTGGTTTATTGGCAAATATAAAGTCAATATGAGCGAAGCTGCAGATGCCAATCCTGCCGCATTTGCCACCTTTAATGAATTCTTTACCCGTGCTTTAAAGCACGGAGCACGCCCCATTCACGCTGCGCGTTTTGTCAGCCCTGTGGATGGCAAGATCAGCCAGCTTGGGTCGATAAAAGTAGAGCAGATTTTTCAAGCCAAGGGTAAGGAATTCAGTGCAACGGCGCTACTGGGGGGCGATATCAACTTGGCCAAGCCCTTTATTAATGGCTGCTTTGCCAATATCTACCTTAGCCCGCGTGATTACCACCGCATCCACATGCCTTGCGATGGCCGCCTAACGCAAATGATTTATGTGCCGGGCGAATTATTCTCTGTAAACCCTGTGACAGCTCGTGGCGTGGATGGCTTATTCGCCCGCAACGAGCGCGTGGTCTGCATGTTTGAATCCGACTTCGGCCCCTTTGCTCTGGTACTGGTTGGTGCAACCATTGTGGGCAGCATGGCGACGGTCTGGCACGGTATCGTTAATCCGCCAAGAAGCAAGACAGTTAGAAACTGGGATTATGCTGGCCAAGATATCCAGCTAAAAAAAGGCGAAGAAATGGGCCGCTTCCTGCTGGGCTCCACCGTAGTGATGCTATTTCCCGCTGGCACTTGCCAGCTGAATGCCGATTGGGTAGCGGAAAAAGCGGTGCAGATGGGCGAGAAGATGGGGGATTGATGCTGTGTGACAATGCCCATATTGGGTATTGTCATGCCCAATATGGGCATGAGCTAAGCTATCGTGTTTTTACGGTGCACTATGCGTAGTTTTGACGCCCCAAGCATGGCTCTGTGAGCGGTGATTTGATGTGATAGGTTGGCGTTGAGCGAAGCGAAGCCCAACACCTAGGATCAACCACAATCAAATTATTAACCGTGGTCTGTCCCTTATTTTCGCGAGTTTTTTGCTGAATTAGCTATCCTCGAATTTGGTTAATAGTTTGTATATAAGTAAAGAATATTAATTATTCAATTTTATTGGCGTGCTTTATTGATTGTGTAATTCTTAAATTTTAAGGTATTGAATTCTTTTAACTAGAGTGTTGCCATGAGTACTGACGGCTTAGAAAAACCAAAAAAAGCTTTGAAACGGGAATGGTTGTGGTTTTTATTATTCGGTCCTCCGTTGGGTGGGGGGGGGGTCTATTTATAATGAATGTTCATAAATTATTTGATGGGACCGGTTTTGGAGGATCATCTCAGTCATGGGAGGAGGCTTCTTCTATAGCTTATGTCTGTTTGGGCATATTGATGATGTTTTATTTTTTGGGTGGATTGCCTGCTCTTCTTACGGGCATACTGGCAACGCGTTTACGCAAAGTTAAGGCAATTATCTATGTGCTTGCCCTTGGTTGTGCTGGAAGTATATTTGCTGTGGTTTGTGGCTTTTGGATTACAGACTTTCAGGGAGTGAAATTGACTATGATGACTGGTGCTATTACATCAGTTGTGATTTCGATATTTCTACGCTGGTATACGCGTTAATTTGTGAGCGTTTTTTAATTTAAGTATCTTGCGAATAAATATAGTGTATTACCCTGTTTTATTTATTTTGGTTTTAATTTGAAAAATAATTACTATTTCTACATGTTTTAGTAAGTAGCTTGGGCTAAAGTAGAGTCTTATCAGTCCAACGGGTATCATCGTTATGGAATGCTTTGCTGATAAAAATGCCTAAGTTATCGCACTGTTTGATTCATTTTTCGCCACTCCTCTCTCAAAATCCCCCTACAAACAACATCCTCCAGCTTGCCCCATTTAATCGCGTGCTGCCTTAAAATACCTTCCTGCTTAAGGCCAATTTTCGCCATCACTCTTCCAGATGCTGGGTTTCTGACAAGGTGTTCGGCGTGGATGCGCTGGAGTTTTAGCTGGGTAAAGCCAAACTCCAGGATTGCGTGGCCTGCCTCGCTGGCGTAGCCTTCGCCCCAGAAAGGCTTGCCTATCCAGTAGCCTAGCTCGGCTCGGTGCTCAGGCAAAATATCAAATAAGCTGATTGCGCCTAGCAAGGCTCCATCTTCTTTGCAGCGGATGGCGAGGGCCAGCGTTTGTTGTACTACCCACAGGCTGGCGGTGCTGGCGATCCAGCTTTCTGCTGCGCCATCGGGGTAGGGATGGGGAATAGTAGCGGTGGTGTCGGCAATGGCAAAGTCACCGGCTAGCCTTTTCACTGCTGGTGCGTCGTCAAAGCTAAAGGGGCTAAGGATCAGGCGAGGGGTTTCAAGTGTGGGCATCTTTGTTCCAAAAAAAAACCAGCTCGAAAGCTGGCTTTTTGCATTTCAAATCAAGGCCAATTAGTTCTTGGTTTGATCTACGATTTTATTCGCTTGAATCCAAGGCATCATGGCGCGCAGTTTGTTACCCACTACTTCGATGCCGTGCGCTGCGTTGTTGCGGCGGTAAGCGGTCATGGATGGGTAGTTAGTTGCGCCTTCAACGATGAATTTCTTCGCGTATTCGCCGTTTTGAATGTCTTTCAGTGCTTGGCGCATGGCTTTACGGGACTCTTCGTTGATGACCTTAGGGCCAGTCACGTATTCGCCGTATTCTGCGTTGTTCGAGATCGAGTAGTTCATATTGGCGATGCCGCCTTCGAACATCAGATCAACGATCAGTTTTAGCTCGTGCAGGCACTCGAAGTAAGCCATTTCTGGCTCGTATCCGGCTTCAACCAGCGTTTCAAAACCCATCTTAACCAGCTCAACCGCGCCGCCACACAATACAGCTTGCTCACCGAATAAATCGGTTTCGGTTTCGTCTTTGAATGTGGTTTCGATAATACCAGTACGACCACCACCCACGCCGGAAGCGTAAGACATGGCGATGTCGCGGGCTTTGCCCGATGCATCTTGGTAGATGGCGATCAAATCAGGTACGCCGCCGCCACGAACGAATTCGGAACGTACAGTGTGGCCAGGTGCTTTTGGCGCGATCATGATCACGTCGAGGTCTTTGCGTGGCACAACTTGGTTGTAATGAATCGCAAAACCGTGAGCAAAAGCCAGTGTTGCACCTTGTTTGATATTCGGCTCGATTTCGTCTTTGTATAATTTTGACTGGAATTCATCCGGAGTCAGAATCATCACAACGTCAGCGGAAGCAACCGCAGCAGCAACGTCAGTCACTTTCAGGCCGTGTGCTTCAGCTTTAGCAACAGTGGCCGAGCCTTTACGCAGGCCAACCACCACATCCACACCTGATTCTTTAAGATTTAAAGCGTGGGCATGGCCTTGCGAACCGTAACCGATGATGGCTACTTTTTTGGATTTGATGATGGAAAGATCACAGTCTTTATCGTAAGAAACTTTCATGGCTGAATTCCTGTCTTGGTGTTTAGTGTTAAGTTTTTGATGTAAGCCGCTGGGTTGGGCGAGTTTTGTCTCGCTCCTTACCCTTTGTTGCTTACACTTTTAAAATACGCTCGCCGCGACCGATGCCAGAGGCGCCGGTGCGAACGGTTTCCAGAATGGCGGCTGGATCAAGTGCCTTGATAAAGGCATCCAGCTTTTCGCCTGTTCCGGTTAGCTCTACGGTATAGGCTTTTTCTGTGACGTCGATAATGCGGCCACGGAAAATATCCGCCATCCGCTTCATCTCGTCTCTTTCCTTGCCGGTTGCCCGTACTTTAATCAACATCAGTTCACGCTCGATGTGATCCGCCTCGTTCAGGTCGATCACTTTCACCACTTCTACCAGCTTGTTGAGCTGTTTGGTGATTTGTTCGATGACGTCTTCAGAGCCATGGGTGACGATGGTCATCCGGCTCATCGTTGTGTCTTCAGTGGTTTGCACTGTTAACGAGTCGATGTTGTAGCCACGCGCTGAAAACAAGCCGGTCACACGGGATAGTGCACCTGCTTCGTTTTCGATCAGTACTGAAAGAATATGTCGCATTTTTATCTCCTCTCAGCACAGATTGCCGTAATCACGGTTATTTTCAAATGGCACCAATTGCATGTCTTGCATATGCGGCGGTAAATCCATTTGGCTCAAGCCTTTCCCATTTTGAATCATCGGGAAGACGTTTACTTCTCTGTCGGTAATAAAGTCCATAAACACGAGGCGATCTTTTAGCTTGTCGCTAAATGCTTCGCGTAGTGCTGGCTCTACATCAGACGGTTTTTCGATTTTCATACCAACGTGGCCATAGGCTTCGGCTAGTTTTACAAAATCAGGCAGCGCATCCATATATGACTCGGAATAGCGATTGCCGTAAAAGAACTGTTGCCACTGACGAACCATGCCCAGATAGCGGTTGTTCAGATTAATAATCTTGGTCGGAATATGGTATTGCTTACAGGTTGAAAGCTCCTGGATATTCATCTGGATCGAGCCTTCGCCGGTAATACAAGCGACGATGGCATCCGGGTTCGCCAGTTGAGCGCCCATAGCTGCAGGCAGACCAAAGCCCATAGTGCCCAGCCCACCCGAGTTAATCCACTGACGCGGGCGTTTAAACGGATAGTATTGCGCGGCAAACATTTGATGCTGGCCTACGTCGGAGGTAATGATGGCATCGCCACCAGTTACTTCCCACAGCTTTTGCACCACAAATTGCGGTTTGATCACCAGATCAGATGGCTCGTACCAAAGGCTGTTTGGTTTGCGCCATGCTTCGATCTGCTTCCACCAGTCTGCCAAAGCATCGGCCTGTGGCTTAATGCCGGTTTCTTTCAAGATAGCGATCAGGTCGATCAAGACATGTTTTACATCGCCCACAATCGGTACATCGACTCTAACGCGCTTGGCGATGGACGATGGATCGATGTCGATATGCACAATCTTCTTAGCTTGCGAAAGGAAGTGCTCTGGCGATGAAATAACGCGGTCGTCAAAGCGTGCGCCAATCGCAATAATCACGTCACTGTACTGCATCGCCATATTGGCTTCGTAAGTGCCGTGCATGCCTAGCATGCCTAGGAAATTAGGATCGGTGCCGTCCAGTGCGCCAAGGCCCATTAAGGTATTGGTGCAAGGCAAGTTGAGCATCTTCACCAGCTCAGTCACCTCTGCGCTGGCATTGCTTAATATTGCGCCGCCGCCCACATAAATAAATGGACGCTTGGCTTCGCCTAATAGCTGAGCTGCTTTCTTAATTTGCCCAGGATGGCCCTTGGTTGGCGGGGTATAGCTTCGAATCGATACCGATGTCGGGTATACAAACTCGGTTTTGTTAGCCGCAATATCTTTAGGCACATCGATAACCACTGGGCCAGGTCTGCCCGTGGTAGCAAGGTGAAATGCTTTTTTGATGGTCGGAGCAAGCTCACGAATATCTTTTACCAAGAAGTTGTGTTTCACGATGGGGCGCGAGCAGCCCACCATGTCTACTTCTTGGAAAGCATCTAAGCCAATCGCATCGGTTGCAACTTGGCCGGAAAACACCACCATAGGAATTGAATCCATATAGGCGGTGGCAATGCCGGTAATGGCATTGGTGGCACCAGGGCCGGATGTAACCAGCGCAACGCCCACTTTTTTACTGGAGCGGGAGTAAGCATCGGCAGCATGCACGGCAGCTTGTTCGTGGCGAACCAGCACATGCTTAAAATAATCTTGTTTAAAGATTGCATCGTAAATAGATAGAACTGCGCCGCCAGGGTAGCCGAAAATAAATTCAACCCCTTCTTCCTGCAAGCAGCGCGTGATGATCTCTGCGCCCGAAATTTCCATGGGTATTCCCTAGGTCAGAACGATAGGTAAATGGATGGAGCCGGTATAGGGCCATCCATTTGCAAATGATTTACCGGATCTTCCGCCGCTATAAACAGGTTTGTGACCCGTTTTGACGACCAGTGTGTGTCCGCTGGCGGTGATCTTTCGGCGCAGGCTGACTATGTAGAGTGCCGCCTGCATTGTTGGCTGGATATTGCCCTTGAAAGTTACCGCACTGCGACATAAATGGCAAGTTCTTCTGGTTATTTGCTGATGGGCTTTGTTAGTATCGCAGCCTCGTGCTTTACCAAAGTAGATTTACCTTTTTATAAAGCGCCCCTTTGCCTCGAAAGGGAACGCGAATTAATAAGAAACAATGAGTGTTTTTAGTTTTTTATGAGCGTGAACGTGGGGTTTAGTTCTATCAAGGCGCTTCTTAGAGAGCCTAAGTTATATATTTATAGTATGAAACTTTATAAACTGTTTGCTGCAAGTTAAGTGTTTTTCATATTTTGAAACAAACATACCCATTTAAATATGAGCGTCAGGGCAATCCTTCATGATTCCGCCCATAAAAATAACCACGCACCACAAGGATTTTTCGTGAAGATTACAACGGGGCCGGCAGGCTGGTGGCGGCGTATGTTCGCTTTTTTGTACGAGCTTTTGCTTTTGATTGCGGTGGTTTTGTTGGCGGGAGGCCTATCTCAAGGCGTGTTTCAACTATTAACAGGCTTGCCTGTGACCGCACTGCCCGAGCATCTTTTGGCAAGTGCTCTGCATTTTACTTGGGTGATGTCGGTGGCTTTTGCTTATTGCGCGTGGTGCTGGCGCGGTGGGCAAACGCTGGCCATGCGAACTTGGCATATTTGCGTTGTTAAAAACGATGGTAGCCCGCTAGGTTGGCGTGAGGTAGGTATTCGTTTTAGCGTCGTTGTGCTTTGTACTCTGCCTTGCGCGCCATTTTGGATTTTTGCCCGCCATCATGCAGATTTACGCATCGTGGCTTGGCTATTAACAGGCTTGTTCTTTCTGCCCTTTTTATGGGCATTGCTTGATAAAGAACGCCGGTTTTTGCATGACAGGTTGGCGGGAACGCAGCTGTTGATTGCTCCACCCAAGGCTTAAGCAAAGTATTGCGTGGGCATTAGCCCTGCGCAAAGCTGGCTTGTGCCCGCCTAGCGCCGCCTTAACAAGCCCAGCCCCAGCAATATTGCCCCCAGAGCAATCAGCAGCGGGTAATCGCCGCCCCAAGCATAGGGGGGCATGCCGCTGCGGTTTTGGGCTGTGCCTTCCAAAATGCCTGCTGTCCTTTCTGGCAATACGCCTTTAAAGCGCCCCTTCTCATCGATAATCGCCGTTACGCCTGTATTAGTGGCCCGCAGCATATAGCGGCCGGTTTCTAGGGCGCGGGTTTGGCTCATCTGTGCGTGCTGCGCTGCCGCCCAAGAGCCGTCAAACCATGCAAGGTTGGATAAATTAACCAGCATGGTGGCTTCGGGCAGGGCGTTGATGATTTCTCGGCCAAACACGTCTTCATAACAAATATTGGCGGCGATCTGGCCGGATGCTAGCGAGAAAGGTGCTTGCTTCACTGCGCCACGGCTAAAGCCCGAGAGCGGCATATCCATAAACTGATAGATCCAGTTGAATAACCAAGGCAGCGGAATAAACTCACCAAAGGGTACCAGATGCTGCTTTTTATACAGCGGCAATTCAGGTTCAGACATCACGGTGACTGCGTTGTAATACTCCGTTTCATGCCTGCCTAAGATCGGAATCCCTAGGATTAAATCTGCTTTGCGTGGCGCAACGGCATCGCGCAGCATTTGCGGATACCAATCTGGCACATCGCTAATAAAGGAAGGAATTGCGGTTTCGGGCAAGACGACCAGCTGGCCGCGTGCTTTTTGGGTTAGCTCCAAATAGCTTTTCAGGCTATCTAAGTAAAAAGCGCTATCCCATTTGATTGCTTGTGAAATATTGCCTTGCACCAAGCTCACCCTCACCGGCGCGCCTACCTTTGTTGTCCACTCCAGTTGGTTCAATCCCCAGCCTGCCAGCCAGATACTAGCCACAATGCCCCAGCCCTTCAGCCACTTAGGCTTGCTGACAATCAGCGCAATACTTAGGCAAAGCAGCCAGCCGATCAGATACACGCCGCCAATAGGTGCGTAGCCTGCAAGTGGTGTCATCGGGCTTTGCGAATAGCCGACGCTGGCCCAAGGGAAGCCGGTAAACAGCCAGCCGCGCAGCCATTCAGTCAGAATAAATACCGTGGGCAGGAGTAAAACGCGCAGCGAATCAGGGCAGGGCAGCCTGAGCGTTAGCCAGCCAGCAAGAGCGGGAAACAGCGCCATATAGGCGGCCAGCACCAAAATCCCGCCTGCAGCCATCGGTGCAGGCATGCCACCAAAGGTATTCAGGCTGATAAAAATCCAATGGATATTGGCGAGAAAAAATCCCAGCCCAAAACTAAAACCACGCCACGCGGCTGCTTTGGGGGAGGGGGATTTTTGTATGGCAAAAGTCAGCGCGGCTAAAGACAGCCACATGATGGGGAATAAATATAACGGAGCAAAAGAAAAAACACTGATCGCGCCAAACAGGGCCAGCAGGAGGTGGGGCAGGAGGTTTTTAAGTTTTGAAATCATGCGACACGGCCTGTGACCGTTCCTGTTTGGGGGAGTGTAAAACATGGAACCGTAGGGCGGGTGCAAGCCGTGTGTCTTTCAGCATGGCTCGCGGGTTTCTCCCGCCCTACGTTTTATTCTTCAGCTGGCGTATCTGTTAATTTCTCTATCAGTACAGAATAAATCCGGCGGCTGTCTGCGCGTAGGATTTGGAAGCGGTAACCGTCGAAAGCCACAATCTCGCCGCGTTTTGGCAGGTGGCCAAAGTGCTGGGTGATTAAGCCTGCTACGGTATCAAATTCCTGATCAGAGAATTCAGAGCCAATTTCTTCGTTCAGATCGTTGATCTCGGTGAGGCCTTTAACACGCCAGTTACCGCGCCGGTCTGGAATGATATTGTCTTCGGCTTCGTCGTAATCGAATTCGTCTTCGATATCGCCAACAATTTGCTCCATCACGTCTTCAATGGTGACTAAGCCTGCCACGCCACCGTATTCATCGACCACAATCGCCATATGGTTGCGATTATTGCGAAAATCTTTGAGCAGCACATTCAGGCGTTTGGCTTCTGGGATATACACAGCGGGGCGCAGCATATCGCGCACGTCAAATTCCTCATCGCTGGCGTAATAGCGCAGCAGGTCTTTGGCCAGCAAAATACCTAATACTTTATCTTTGCTGCCGTCGACGACAGGGAAGCGCGAGTGGGCGGTTTCGATGACAAAGGGAATAAATTTGGCGGGTGCATCATTGATATCGATGATGTCCATCTGGCTACGCGGCACCATCACATCGCGCACTTGCATGTCGCCGACGTTTAGTACGCCCTCAATCATGCCCAGTGCATCGGCATCAAGTAGCTGGCGCTCAAAAGCAGAGTGAAGAATTTCTACGAGCTGGCCTCGATCTTCAGGCTCTCGTAATAAAAAATGGGTCAAACGTTCAAGCCAAGATGACTTGGGGATATTCGATTTCGGTGATCCCGAGGGATAATCATCCATTGTGGCGTAGAAATCCAGTGATAAAGATGCCCGAATGATACCGGAAGATCGTGCTTTTTGGGTTACAGCCTTGCTGGTGATATTGGGATTGTTGTACTGAGGTTCTTACGTGCCCTGTTTTTACGAGGGAAAGCGTTTTTTTTGCTTCAAGATTTACTTTCCCTTTGTAAGCTTTACTTCTCTTCAGAATAAGGATCACTAATGCCTAGGCCTGCCAATAGCTGGGTTTCCAGTGTTTCCATTGCGATGGCTTCATCTTCTTCAAGATGATCATAGCCCTGCAAATGCAACACACCGTGGATGGTGAGGTGGGCATAGTGATCAATCAGGCTAATGTTTTGCTCTAGCGCTTCTTTCTCTACCACTTGCGCACAGAACACAATATCGCCAAGCAGCGGCAGGCCAGCAATATCGGGCATGTCTTCATCAAAGGTAAATGTCAGCACATTGGTGGCGTAATCTTTGCCACGGTAATCGCGGTTTAGCTGCTGGCCTTCTTCGGTATCCACAATTCTAAAAGTAATTTCTGCCGTGGCCACATCAGGCAGCAGCGCGGCGTCTGCCCAAGCTTGGAATTGTTCTGTGCTAGGTAGGCCAGTGGCGGAGCTTTCTACTTGATGGCAGATTTCTAAACGTTGCTTCATAAATGATCTTTGTAAATGTTGTCGCTTAAATATTTGGCGATACGGGTTTGATGCGGATTGCGATACAAAATGTGTAAAACGGCTGATCTTTGCGTCTGGCTTCAGATCAGCCTGTGTGAATTAACGCTCGGCACAACTGATGTACAACGCTTCTGGCCCTTTGCCTGCAAAACCTTCCGTCAATAACTCACCATTTTTGCGTAAGCGTGCCACGCCAGCATTTTTCTGCTGTTTAGATTTTTTAACTGCGGCCGTTAATGCCGCCTTGTCTCCGTCTACCAGCATGGCCAGAAATGGAATTTCACTTTCAAACAAGATCGCGGATTGTACCGGTAAGCCTTGGAAGGTGTAGCCCGCTGTTACTTTTAGTTCTTTGCCCCAAACCTGATTTAGCGGCAAATTGGCCATCTGAGCCAGCCAAATGGGAATCCCTGCATTGTTAAATTCTAGATTTTGGCAATTGAACGTTTTTGCCAGTTTAGGATTTACGGCAGGTTTGCTGCTGACCGCAGGCGTTGGGGTCGCGCTGGCGCCTCTATACTGATAGAGGCCATTGAACATCACATCGCCCCAATTGCTAGAACAACCCTCAACTCTCATCAATAAGCCATCTTTGGCTGGGTTCAAGTGCATTTGACAGTTACCTTCACTGAAATGCCAGCCATCACTCACAAGCTTTAGTTTGCCTTCGCCTGATCCGGAACGGCTGCTGGTCTCGGCCGATTTACCAAGTATTTCCAGCGAAAACTGGCCATTTTCTGAAATGACTAGGGTGCGCTCAAATAGTTTGTTGTGGGCATTATATTGCCCTGCTTTGGGCAAGGCCGCGTTGTTGGCCAAAGCGGGCAAACTCAGGGCAAGGCTGGCAAAAAGGGTGAGAGAAAGTTGGCGGAGGGTTGCGTGGTGTGGGTGAGGCGTTAGCATTAGAAATATTCTCCAAAGTTAGGCTTTTGTTTAAATATTCTTGAGCGCGCAATTCTTCTTAACTCAAGCAGATTCCAGTACGGATCAAATGCAAGGTCAGGGACTGGATGTGTTGATTTGCAGTTAGCATCGGGCAGATTGCCTGCAGGCCGAAAACTGACAAATTGTTTCAGGCTTCTGTATTTAACAGCAAAATATCCTGTCGCATTGTCTTGTTATGCTTGTATCAAACAAATTGTTGTAATTTCTGCTTAATTTGCGCTATTTCGCCCAAAAAATGCGCCATTAGGATGGCGGACAGGGCTTCCCGTGCCCAAGTGCTTGTAAGCATTGAATGATCCTAGGGAGGATGCTTACCCGCGGATTTATTTAACATTGCTTGCGGGTTGCGCTCTCCCTACAAAAGCAAGAAAGTGCATGGCGTTGGCTTGATATGCATAGTGGGTATAAAAGTTTGCCCACCCTACTAGATGCTTGGACCAAGGAATAAAATGGCGTTTCTAGCGCCTTTACTCCTCAGGTTTTCTCCGTGTTTTGCTTTTAAACTCAATGTTCTCTGTGTCTACGGATCTTAGACCTCTATCACGCAGATGCTATCTTTTGCGTGTTGCCGATGCCGCTTCACGTTCTTGCGTTTTCTTTGCGTAGGCGTTGACGATTTTTTGCACCAGCGGATGACGAACCACGTCTTCGCTGGTGAAATGGTGCAGGGCGATGCCTTTGATGTCGACGAGTACCTCTTGTGCGTCGTTCAGGCCAGATTTTTGATGCTTGGGCAAGTCGATTTGCGTTGGATCGCCAGTGATAACTGCTTTTGAGCCAAAGCCGATGCGGGTTAGAAACATCATCATTTGTTCTGGCGAGCTGTTTTGCGCTTCGTCCAGAATAATAAAGCTGTTGTTTAAGGTTCTGCCGCGCATAAAGGCCAATGGGGCGACTTCGATAATGCCTTTTTCAAACAGCTTGGTGACTTTATCAAAGCCCATTAAATCATAGAGCGCATCGTAAAGCGGGCGCAGATAAGGGTCGATTTTCTGTACTAAATCACCTGGTAAAAAGCCGAGTTTTTCACCTGCTTCTACGGCGGGGCGGACTAAAACTAAGCGTTTAACCAGATCGCGCTCTAGTGCGTCGACGGCGCAAGCGACGGCCAGATAAGTTTTACCTGTGCCGGCGGGGCCAATGCCAAAAGTAATGTCGTGATCTTGAATGGCTTTGATATAGATCGTTTGGCGGGGCGTTCTGCCGCGCAAATCATGGCGCTTGGTGCGCAGCGGCGTGGTGTTTTCTTCGATGTAAGCTGGAGTTGTATTTTGCGTGTGTTCGATAATCGATAGCTGTAAATCATCCCGCTCTAGTGGCTGTTCAGCCATCGCATAAAAATGCTCTAGCAGGCTAATACCTTGCTGCAAATTTTTGGCGCTGCCGCTGACCCGAAACTGCTCATTGCGCCTGACGATGGTGATATCGAGCGCGATTTCGATTTGCTTCAGGTTTTCGTCAAGAGCGCCACAAAAATTGGCGAGGCGACGATTATCAACAGGCGTGAAATGGATGATTTGGCTATTCAAAAGCGAGCTCTTTTCAAATAATCGAGAAGTAAAACCCACATCCTGAACCACGGAGGAAAGGAGAACACGGAGTGTTACGGAGAAAACCAATTCGAATTGATTTTTCCTTAGCCTTTCTCTGTGTAACTCCGTGTTCTCTGTGCCCTCCGTGGTTCAAGATTTGGGTTTGCAATCAGTGCATATGTTTTGGCACTTCGCGGCGTTCTAGCCAGAATGTGCGGATTTCCGGGATGATATCGACCAAGGACGCGGCGACTTCGTGTTCGAATTCGGCCATATCTTGTCCGTCGCTTTCCAGATTAGCGCGGCCTTCGTCATCAGCGCAAACTAGAATCGGGTAGACAAGCTGGGCGTATTCTTCGTCGTCCATCATTTCTTGCCAAGCGTCTGGGTTCATCGATGTACCCAGAGTAAAGCCGTAGCACCATTGCTGCGAGATATCTTGGCCGCTTTCTTCGTCTACATACACAATCGGGCTAAATGCGTTTTCAGCGTCGGCCAGCTCGTCCATTAGCTGGTTATATAGGCGCAGAATCAGGCCTTCGATCTTCTCTTGTTCGGCTACAGACGCAAACTTCGGGCGTTCGCCATTTTCGCCCCAAACCTGAGCAAACCATTTATCTGCATCGACCCCTTCTGGGCCTATCAGTTGAGCAGTTAAGAAACCATGCAACATGGATAAATCCATTGCTTGCTCTGGTGCTGCATCTGATTCTAAAAAATCGGCTAATAGGTCGAGGTCGTCGTCGCTTAGTACGGCAAAAAGTTCAGCATCTTTTGGCGATAGCATGGTGTTTTCCTTGGGTAATGCGCTTTAGGGTAGTGCTTGCAGCCTGTCATGAACAGGCCGCCCGCCTATATCCTACTGCTTTTGGCGGATGCGTTGATGACAATCAGCGCAGTAATTAATATCTTATAAGGCTTCAGGCCGCTAACAAGTAGTTTTAGTCTTGTAATCGTGATGTAGGTCGGGTGAAATTAGGCATGCAGGTTTCACCCTTCCCAAAAATCTATTCTTACTTAACAACAATCTCGCCCTTCAGACTATGTGGAAAGGTTTCAGTAATCAGCACTTCTACAAACTGATTAATCAGACGCGGGTTACCAGCAAAGTTAACGATGCGGTTGTTGTCTGTGCGGCCAGCCAGTTCTTGCAGCTCAGGATTTTTACGCGCCATGCCTTCTACCAGCACGCGTTGCACGGTGCCTATCATGTTTTTGTTTACGTCTAGCGCTAGCTCGTCGATGCGTGTTTGCAGGCGTCTGAGGCGAGTGAGTTTCAGCTCTTCAGGCACATCGTCCGGCAAATCGGCAGCAGGCGTGCCGGGGCGGCGGCTGTAAACAAAGCTGAACGAGGCATCAAAGCCCACATCGTTAATCAGCTTCATGGTGCGTTCAAAATCATCTTCGGTTTCGCCAGGAAAGCCCACAATAAAGTCAGAGCTCAGGCAAATATCTGGGCGGGCGTCTTTTAGCTTGCGTACCAAGGACTTGAATTCCAGCGTGGTATAGCCGCGTTTCATATTCACCAGTACGCGATCCGATCCCGCTTGCACTGGTAAATGCAGATGCGAAACGAGCTTAGGCAGGGTGCGGTAGCAATCCACAATTCGCTGCGTCATCTCACGCGGATGGCTGGTGGTGTAGCGCATACGCTCAATGCCAGGGATCTCGTGCACGTATTCGAGAAGGGTAGCAAAGTCGGCAATCTCGCCGTCTTCCATCGGTCCGCGATAGGCGTTGACGTTTTGCCCCAGCAGGGTGATTTCTTTAACGCCTTGCGCGGCAAGGCCAGCCACTTCGGCTAGTACTTCTTCAAACGGGCGGCTAAATTCGGTGCCACGGGTGTAAGGCACCACGCAGAACGAGCAATACTTGCTGCAACCTTCCATGATGGAAACAAAAGCCGTTGCGCCTTCAACGCGGGCTGGCGGCATATTGTCGAATTTCTCGATCTCAGGGAAAGAAATATCCACCTGAGAAATACCGCTACTGCGGCGTTGGGCGATGAGATCCGGCAGGCGGTGAAGGGTTTGCGGGCCAAACACCATATCCACATAGGGCGCACGTTTTACAATGGCTGCGCCTTCTTGCGAGGCCACACAGCCGCCTACACCAATCAATAGATTTGGATTTTTAAGCTTCAGCTCGCGCACACGGCCAAGGTCTGAAAAGACTTTTTCCTGTGCTTTTTCGCGCACGCTACAGGTGTTAAATAAGATGACGTCTGCTTCTTCGACATTGTCGGTCTGCGTTAAGCCTTCGGACGCGTGGAGTACGTCGGCCATTTTGTCCGAATCGTATTCGTTCATTTGGCAACCGAAGGTCTTAATAAATACTTTCTTGCTCATTGATACATGCTCTGCGTGTTAAGTTTTACATCAAATTTATTGATTGAATCGTATTCGCTCATCTGGCAACAAAATATTTTAATGAAATACTTTCTTGCTCATTATTGCGTGCTCTGCTTGTTAAGTTTTACATCACTACACTGATACGAATCGTATTTTTTAGTGCTTATTTAATCTTGTAGGGCGGGTGAAACCCGCGTATTTCTTAGTATGGCTCGCGGGTTTCACCCGCCCTACGAGTCATGCAAGTTATTCTGTAATGATCGCTTTCGGGCGGGCTTTTAAGGTGGCGACTTCATCATTTGTGAGTAGCCAAATTCGCCAGATATTGCCGGAAGTGGCTTCGAACTGATACCAGATCGAGGCTTTTTGTGGGGTTTGATTTTGCATAATCAGGGCATTATTGATGCCGTAGATTCTAAGCCCGGGCGCGGTGCGGTAGAGCTTGCCGTCAATTTTGATTTCAGGCAGGGCTGCGGCTTCCAGATCTCCCAACTGGCCTTGATTGGGTAGGCTACGAGCGGCGTAACTATGGCTGCTGATTGCAAGCGCTAGCCAAAACAAGAACTTAGGCATGGGGATTCTCGCCAGTAAAACCCGCAATGCTAACAAGCTAGCGGGCGTATTGAAAGCGCAGACTGATTTTCGTGGGTGTGAAAACTAGGTTTTCGCGTGAATTAAAGACGTGTGGCTGTAGGTTTTACCACTACGGCTTCTTTAGCCGTGTGGTTTGCCGTTGAAGAGGCGAAAATAAAACAACCGCCACTTGGGCGGTTGATAAAAGCCGATTGCTTATTTCTTAGGGATTTGGTTGCCTATCCAGCGCCAATTGAAATAACTTTCAGATGAATCATATTTAATAAAATCTTCTGCTTTCTTATTTATGCCTTTGTTGTCAATAAATTCATAATTTACTTTGCATATTGATTTAATACATCCTGTAATATTGTAATTTATTAGTTTAGCACTTGGGAAGTCTAGGTTATGCCAGTATATGGGTAAGATGTCATATTTTTTATAGCCATTGAATAAGTAGTCATCGGAAAAAAAAGCTGAAAACATTGAAGATTTTAACGTTTCATTGCTAGTAAAGTAGCTATTGAAGCGGGCAAAAAAATCTAAAGTACGAGCAAAGTCTAGTGCTATGGCATCTGTTGACGGTGGATCTAGTTTCTCAACTGGAATGTTAGCCCCTATTTTAATGAATTTTTGGCTGTATTGATCAGTTAATTTTAGGGTGGTTTGACCATCTTCTTTGTTTGGAATGATTTTAACCATGTTAAGTAATTGAATAAATCCTGTTTCACTGTCTGAATAACGGTTTTTTTCTTTGTGTATTGAATAGAAAATATTATCTGTTTCGGTGTTAATGTTTAGAATGTTGTAATAATTAATTAACGATGTCTGTAGTTTCTTTCTATTTTGATCCAGTTTTCCTGTGTCAAGTTGGCTTATTTTAGTAGGATTTAAGAAAATATCTTCGAGATCTGATTGTATGCTTTGTCGCAGAACACCATCCGTCATTGCATTAATGTTAATGTTTTTTTGCTCGCCTAGTAAAGGTGGTTCCAATAGTACGCTGTAATAAGTGCGTCCTTCCGCATTGTTTAAAGGTTTGGCTTGTACTATCACTGGGGCTTGTAATTTTTCAAGACCATCAATAGAAGTCATTGATCCAGAATAAGCTTGTGTAGTTAGAATAGTATTGTTTTTATCTTTTAATGATATTTCAATCGGAGATATATAGCTCTCAAGCTCTGCTGTCATGGTTAAACGAGCGACTTGGGGGATTTTTTCCGGAGCTTTAATTGTAACAACTGGATATTCATTCTTTATAACTTCAGTGTGAGAGCTTGATTCGCTGCCACCACCACATGCTGCTAATGCTAGAATAAATGGCGTAATAAATAAACTACGATATTTCATTAATTATATTTCCGATGTTTGATAAGAGTTGAGGTTGAATTGCTGAGTGGTATGATTGTTCAACTTTTTTATAGAGATAAACCCCGTAATAAAAGTGTATTTTTCATGCAAAACGCATGTGAATTGTACCGATAAATGTAATGATAATGGGAATTATTCTAAGATTTAAGCCGCATAAGTTAACTCAATTTTCCCTGCGTTTTCCGAGGTCAGACAGTGCTTTGGTTGCAGTCGAGCCCTGATTTACGTCATGGGACACATCGCGTTTACTCCACTGATCTGCCATGCAGGCTAGTCCTCCAACGCAGTCAATAATCATTGGCTTATAGGGGGACTTAGTCACTCAGCAAGGATGTTGTGCAGGTTTCGTTTGATATTTTCTAATCAAGCCTCGCGATGGATTGCTTTTATAACTTAGGCAAACCTTGCGCCAGCTTGATGGTGGCGGCGATGTTTCTGGCGCAGAGCCTTACATTTTCTGCTGCATGAACGAGCGCTTCTTCAATCGATACGGCGCGGTTGAGTACGCTGAATACGGCTTCAATGCCATGCTGGTGCACCACGCCTACGTCGGGGCTGAGGCAGCCTGCGATGCCGATGACGGGAATATTAAATACCTTGGCCATTTGCGCCACGCCCATAGGCGTTTTGCCGTGTATGGTCTGGCTATCCATGCGGCCTTCGCCGGTAATGACTAAATCTGCGCCTTGCAACAGGGCGGCAAACTGCACGGATTCCAATACAATTTCTACGCCGGGGCGCAGGCTGGCATTTAAAAATGCCAAGGCCGCCGCGCCCATTCCGCCTGCCGCGCCAGCTCCTTTTGCATGTGCCACTTCAATACCTAAATCCTGGCTGATTTGCTGGGCGTAATGGGCAAGGCCCGTATCGAGCAGGGCGACCATTCCAGGCGTTGCACCTTTTTGCGGGCCAAAGATCGCGGCAGCACCTTGCTCGCCAATGAGTGGATTGTCTACATCGCAAGCCACTTCAAATTTGCACTCCTGAACCCGCTTATCGACGGTGCTAAGGTCGATTTTAGCGAGTTGGGCCAGATCTGCGCCGCCAAAAGCTAGCGGCTTGCCTGCTGTATTTAAAAACCGTCCTCCTAAAGCCTGCACCATACCCACGCCGCCATCGACCGTCGCGCTGCCGCCTATACCCAGAATAATATGCCTTGCGCCAAGGTTAAGCGCGGCCAGAATCAGCTCGCCAGTGCCGTAGCTGGTGGTGAGCATGGGGTTGCGTAATGCAGGTGGCACGAGGCTTAAGCCGCTAGCCGCCGCCATTTCGATAATGGCGGTATGACCATCGCCAGACAGGCCAAAGAATGCCGGCACGCATTCACCAAGCGGGCCAGTGACGGTTTGCAGAATAATCCGCCCGCCCGTGGCGGCAACCATGGCTTCCACCGTGCCTTCGCCGCCATCCGCTACCGGCACTTTTATATATTGCGCATCGGGCAGCACTTCTTTGAAACCCGCTTCAATTTGCGTGGCCACTTCAAGGGCGGAGAGGCTTTCTTTGTAGGAGTCGGGGGCAATGACAATTTTCATGATCAACAGGCCTTAAAATTTAAACACACCAAAAATCAGCGTAGAGACAATCGTAATCGACAAACCAACCGCTGTTTCGTAAGGAATGACTTTCAGCCGCTCGGTGATGCTCATATTGACGGCACCGCCCGTGGCGTGGAAGAAACTACCGTGCGGCATATGATCAAACACGGTAGAGCCTGCGTGAATCATGGCCGCACCGGCAAGGGCTGGCACACCCAGCTCTAGTAGGGTGCTACTGAATACCTGCGCTGCAACCACGGTGCCTGCGGTGGTGGATGCGGTAGCCAGCGACATCAGCGCACCGGATATTGGGGCTAGCATATAGGCGGGCAGTCCGGAGCTTTGCAGCGCCTCGATCAGTACGGTTTTAAGGCTGGACGCACCAATAATCCCTGCCAAAGTACCCGTGCCCAGCAGCATAATCGCAACCGGAGCCATGCGGCCTAAGCCCGCCACGGCAAATTGATTGCTGTCTTTAAAGCGGCCCATCGCCAGCGCACCGAGTAAGCCGCCGAGGGGGAGGGCGAGCAATGGGTCGATCACAATGCCAAACGCGGGGCGAAGCGATAGCAAAATAATCGCCACCAGCGGGGCAACAATGGCGGTGGCAAAGGAAGGCAGGGCCTTGCGGTCAAAAGCGACCACTTCGCTGGCCTCTACCTTGCTGCCTTTATTGGCAAGCTTTTTGGCAATGAAATAGGCAACGACTAAGCCAACCAAGCCCGGCACTATCCCCGCTGCCATCACTGAGGTGAGTGGCACATGAAAAGCATCGGCCGCCGCAATCGCATTCGGATTGGGCGACATCACATTGCCCGCCTTACCGCCGCCTATCATGGCCAGCAAAATCGCCATTTTGGATAGATCGGCTTGGCGCGCAATCGCGAGGGCAATTGGGGCAACGGTAATTACCGCCACATCAATAAATACGCCAACGGCGGTTAAAATCATGGTGGCGATCGCTAAGGCCAGCAGGGCGCGGGTTTCGCCCACTTTTTTGACGATGGTGTCAGCAATACTGGCCGCAGCGCCTGATTCGATCAACACCCCCGCAAGCACACCGGCCGCCAGAATCCGCATCACGGCAGGGATAATCCCTTTTGCGCCGCCCATCATTAAATTGACGGTGCTGGATAAATCCACGCCACCTACAATCCCGCCAACCAAAGCGCCGACGATCATGCCGTAGGCAGGGGGCACTTTTCGTAAAATCAGAAAAATGGCAACAACGAGCGCACTGAGCGCACCTAGAGTGCTGACTTCCATCGCTTGAAACTCCTGTTTAGGCTGGGTATTGCGGATAGTGGATGTTGAACAGGATAAACGCCCTATCAGGGGATATCTTCGTGCGGATGCATAGAAATAACGAAGGTGATTACGGTTATTTTTGGACTTTATTACAGATGGGTTTGTTTCTATGCAATTTGCAAAGCGGCGTAGAGCAAAAATCGCTCGTCTGTTTTGCTGAGGGTAAGGCCGGTAATGGCCTCAATCCGGCTCAGGCGGTAATCCAGAGTGTTGCGGTGAATATGCAAAAACTGCGCTGTTTCTACTGGGCGGGTATCGCAGGCAAACCATGCCTGCAATGTTTTACGCAGCTGGCCATTGCTATCTTGGCGCTCTAGGTTTTTAAGTGGAATACGCAGTTGTGCGGCTTGCCACCCCGAATTTAATCCGGCCAGCAGCACCGGCAAGCTTAAATCCTGATAAAAAAAGCAGGCCTGCTCCGGCTTGCGTGTTTTGCCGATTTGCAAAGTGGTGATGGCGCTTTGATAAGACAGTGCCACGGCATTGGCGGCGCTAAAATATTGCCCCAGCGCGATGCGTACCCCCAGCCTGCTTTTGCTGGCGACCCGTGTGAGTAAATCGTGTACGCGCAGCCGGTGCTCTTCCGGATTCAAGCGGCCCTGATGATCCAGTGCTGGTTTGAGCACTACTAATTCGGTTAAAGAAACGGTGGCAACCAGATTATCCCGCTCTGGCGTGCTCAGCAGGGTTTGCAGCTCTTGTAACTCGGCCAATGCCGCATCAATACCCAGCGTTCCGCTGTCTACTTCAATCACCGCCACCACGCGCGGACGCTGGATATCAACCCCTAGCTTTTGCGCCCAGGCTTCTAAGTCTGAATGCGGCGCAGCTTCGCCTTTGATCAGCTGCAAAACCAGCTCTTCGCGGTAGCGGGTGTCACGCCCTAGTGCCTGAATCAGCCTTGCTTGCTCTAAGCTCATTTCAGCCGTCATCCGCACCAGCTCGCCATAGTGGCGTACCGCATTGGGCTGGCCAGTGATGCCGACCACGCCCACAATTTGCCCGGCAAGGCGCAGCGGTAAATTCACACCGGGGCGTACGCCATGCAACTGCTGCGCCATGGCATCGTCAATTTCTACCGTGCGCTGCTGAGACAATACCAGCAAAGCGCCTTCATGCTGCTTGCCCAGCCGCTCTGCATCACCACTGCCGATCACCGTGCCCGAGGCATCGATCACATTCACATTGCTACCAATAATCGCCATGGTGCGATTGACGATTTCTTGTGCAAGAGCGGCATTGAGTAGAGACATAGCGGGCCTAGAAGTAAGAGAGTTACACAATGACGCCAAATAAATCTTTCATGGCGCTTTGTCCTGTACGGCTGATTTGCAGGCGGCGGCTGTCTAAATCTTGCTCTACCCAGCCGCGTTTTTTGGCTAAAAGCAGCAGGGCCGCGCCAAGTGCGCCACCCAGATGGGGGCTGCGCTCACTCCAATCGAGGCAGGCGCAGGCAAAACGGCGACGTTTTTTTGCTAGCTCAGACAAATCCACGCCAAGTTTACTGAGGGCCTGTTGGCCTTGCTCGCTTAAAACATATTGGGATGCATCGCCAGCGTCGGCGAGCAGCCAGCCCATTGCAAATAAGCGATCGTGTAATTGCACCGCCACAGTCCCCGCCATATGGTCGTAACAGGTGCGCGCCGCTTGCAAATAATGGGGGGTGTTGGGGCTAAATGGCGCTTTGGGCGTGTTTGAAATCAGCAGCAGCGCTTCGAGTGCCGATGCCACATCGTGATTATGCAGACGATAGTAGCGATGCCTGCCTTGAGTCAGCAGGCTGACGAGTTGCTCGGCTTTCAATCGCGCTAAATGGGCACTGGCCGTGGATGCACTCACTTCCCCAACGATGGCCAGCTCGGTTGCGGTACGGGCTTTGCCATCAAGCAAGCTGCAAAGCATTCTGGCTCGGGCAGGTTCGGCAATTGCGGCGGCAACGCTGGCTAGGCGGGAGTCTTCCATGGTCGGTTCCAAGGAGTGTTGAATAGTAGGGCGTATTTCATATTTCGCTCCGGAGCGAAGTAAGGCATGGCTGCAATCTACACAATGTCGACTTGATTGAACAAGCTTGGATGGAATGCGATGGCTACTACTAGGATTCACCCGCTGGCTGCGGCGTCACATGCTCACCCTTATTCCTATTACGCGGCACTGAGAGATGAAGCGCCCATCTTCTTTGATGCGGAGCACAAAATATGGGTGGTGAGCAGGGCAGATTTGATTATGGAGCTGATGCAAAGCCCGCATTGTGTGGTGCGCCCACCGAATGAGCCGGTTCCTGCGGCCATTGTTGGATCAGCCGCGGCTGAAGTTTTTGCCCGCCTGATTCGGATGAATGAGGGGCAGGCGCATCTGCATTTAAAGCGGGCTCTTCAACGCAGCTTAGCCTTGGTCGATACGGCGTGTTTGCCACAGCTCGTTAAAAAATGGCGCTCAGCTGAGTGCGACCTGCACGCGCTTTGCCATTTTGTGCCGGTGGCGGTATTGGCCGACTTACTGGGTTTTGCGCCCGATACTCGCCCCGAAATAATGGGCTGGATTGCCGATTTTGTAGCTTGCCTTTCCCCTTTAAGCTCCGAGGCAGATATTGCGAGGGCAAGCGTGGCGGCACAGTGTTTATTGGTGCATTTCACTGGAGTTTTGGAGGGTGATTTGCCGCAAGGCAGCCTGCTGGCCAATCTCTTGCAAGACTCTGAGTGCCCCGATCGCCAAGCCTTATTGGCCAATTTGATTGGCCTGCTTACACAAAGCTATGAAGCAACGGCGGGCCTGCTTGGCAATTGCCTGATTGCGCTGCAACAGCATGGGGTGTCGGATACTTTGCCACTAACCTCCTTCGTCGAAGAAGTCGCTCGCTACGATCCGCCAGTGCAAAGCACTCGGCGCTTTGTGGTGCAAGACTTCGAAATCCACGGCCAACTGCTGCGAAAAGGCGACGCTATTTTGCTGATCCTTGCGGCTGCTAATCGTGATGCTGCTTTTAACGCCAAGGGTGATGATTTTGCACTAAGCCGCACAGATCGCCGCAGCCTGAGCTTCGGCCATGGCCGGCATAGCTGCCCCGGGCAGGTGCTGGCAATCAAAATAACGACGGCTATTTTGAGCGATTACCTGGCGCAAGGGGGTACGGCAGGGCCCTTGCAATGGATGTATCAAGCCTCAGTCAATGGGCGAATTCCAAGGTTTATTAGTCCTCAGGAATGTTAGCTAGCGTAAACCCAAACCTAGAACCACGGAGGGCACTGAGAACACGGAGTTTCACGGAGAAAACCATTTTGAACTGAGCTGTTTGATTGGGTTTTGAGTAGTTTCAACCTCAGTCAAATGGGTTTATATCGTGACTCCCAGTACGGGGCTTAAATATCCCCTTGAAACACGCCGAAGCGAGGAACAAGCGGGGCGGGGGATCGCTTGGGAGCGAGGAACGAGCTAATCCCGCCCGCCGCCGCCTCGATTGTCCGCAGAGCAGGGGCTTTCGTGTTTAGCTGTTGTCGCTTGGCTTCGTTTCTTGGCGAAGCAAGAAAGGAAGGGCCCGCGGTGGCTACCGCTCCAAAATCAACGTGCCGAAGGCACTAAAAAGATAAGCACTTCGTAATATCCGCCCCCTATTTAAAAGGACCCCCTATGATTGCCGTTATTTTTGAAGTTTGGCCTGCGAAAATGCAGGATTATTTGAACATTGCTGCCGATTTACGCAGTGAATTGGTTCAGCAGGATGGTTTTATCTCGATTGAGCGTTTTAGCAGCCTAAGCGAGCCAAATAAGCTGCTGTCTTTGTCTTTCTGGCGCGATGAAGCGGCGGTGAAGGCCTGGCGTTGTAGTGCGCAGCATAGAGATGCGCAATCGCTTGGGCGCAAGAAAGTTTTCACTGATTACCGCCTGCGCGTGGCAGCGGTGGTGCGGGATTATGGCTTGAATGAGCGTGATCAGGTGCCGGAGGATAGCTTGATTATGCACGGCTAAATGGATGTGTTTTGTCGTAAAAGTATGCAGCCTTGCTACTTTTTTACGACAGAGATTGATTGCATCGAATGTTATGCTTGCCTTCTTGTTTTGTTGACTGGCAGGAAGAAAACGCGATGGCTTGGAAGTTTAAACGTTGGTCCTGGTTGCGGATTGTCATGGTTTTGCTCCTGCTGGCTTTACTGGGTTGGGGAGTAAAGGCGATTTTCTTCCCAAGTAAAGCTGCCCCTCAGTACACCACGGCGAAGGCCGCTAAGGCTGATTTAGAAAACGCGGTACTGGCGACGGGCACTTTGCAGGCTTTTCGCAAGGTAGATGTGGGCGCGCAGGTTTCCGGGCAGTTGCAAAAGCTGGAAGTTGGGCTGGGGGACAAAGTAAAGAAAGGCCAGCTGTTGGCAACGATTGATCCAGAGCTGGCGCAAAACGAGGCGCTTAATGCCGAGGCATCGTTGGAAGGATTGCTCGCGCAAAGGCAATCGACGCTGCTGCAACTAGAGCAGGCCCAAATAGATTTAGCCCGCCAGCAAACTATGCTGAGCCGCGAAGCTACATCCAAGCAGGCGGTAGAAGACGCGAGCTTAAAGCAGAGAACGCTGCAATCCGATTTGGCGCTGCGCGATGCCGATATTAAAAAAGCCAAGCTTACGCTCGATTCTGCAAAAACTCGCCTTGGCTACACCCGCATTCTTGCGCCGATTGATGGCGAAGTGGTGGCAATTACCACGCTTGAAGGCCAAACCGTGATTGCCGCTCAGCAAGCACCCAATCTTTTAACGCTTGCCGATTTAAGCAGCATCACCGTTAAAGCGCAGATTTCTGAGGCGGATGTGATGAAAGTCCACGCTGGGCAAGTGGTGTATTTCACCACCTTGGGCGAGCCGGATAAGCGCTATTACGGCAAGCTGCGTGCGATTCAGCCTATGCCAGAGAAAGTTCCAGATAAAGTAGCGACCGCTATTTTTTATAATGCGCTGTTTGAAGTGCCCAACCCAACGCACGCGCTACGTCAGGATATGACCGCACAGGTGGCGATTGTGCTGGATCACGCAAAAAGTGTTTTAAGCATCCCCACTATTGCCCTAGGGATTAAGGCCAAAGATGGCCGCTATACCGTGCGGGTGGTGGGCGTGGATGGCATTGCCGTCGATAGGCAGATCAAAACTGGCCTGAATAATAATGTGCAGGTGCAAGTGCTTGAAGGCTTAAAAGAAGGCGATCTGGTGGTTACAGGCGATGCGGCCCTAGGTAAATCAGATAGCTCCGTGTCGATTGGAGCATAGCCGTGCGAAAACCCTTATTGAAGTTAGCCAATATTGTGCGCAGTTTTCCGGCTGGCGACGATGTGGCCGTGGTGCTGGATCAGGTAAATCTGTGTATTCATGCTGGCGAAATGGTGGCGATTGTGGGCGCTTCCGGCTCGGGCAAATCCACCTTGATGAATATTCTGGGTTGCTTGGATAAGCCGACTTCGGGCACTTATCTGGTGAATGGCCGCGATGTATCAGATCTGGATAGCGACGAGCTGGCTGGGCTGCGGCGGGATCGCTTTGGCTTTATTTTTCAGCGCTACCATTTATTGCCGCATTTATCGGCGCAGGGCAATGTGGAAATGCCTGCGGTTTATTCGGGGCTGGCTAAGGATGCGCGGCAGGATAGAGCCAAAGCGTTGCTCAGCCGCCTTGGTTTAAGCGATAAATTTGAGCACCGCCCCAGCCAGCTTTCCGGTGGCCAGCAGCAGCGGGTGAGTATTGCCCGCGCTTTGATGAATGGCGGAGAAGTGATTCTGGCTGACGAGCCAACCGGCGCGCTCGACAGCCATAGCGGTGAAGAGGTGATGAATATCCTGCGTGAGCTGCACGCGCAGGGTCACACCGTGATTATTGTTACCCACGATCATAAAGTGGCCGATTGCGCCGAGCGCATTGTAGAGATCAGCGATGGCCGCATTATCAGCGATCGGAGCAAGCCGGTTGAAGTGTTGGTTGAAGGCAAAGTTGCGCCGCACGGGCGGGAAGTTAAATCTTTGCGGGTGATCTTTGATCGCTTTGGAGCCGCTTTAAATATGGCTTGGCGAGCGATGTCGGCAAATCGAATGCGCACTTTGCTCACTATGCTGGGCGTGGTAATTGGCATTACTTCTGTGGTGTCTATTGTGGCCATTGGCGAGGGCGCTAAGCGCAAGATTCTGCAAAATATTGGTGAAATTGGCAGCAACACCATGAATATTTACCCCGGAAAAGACTGGGGAGACGATAAGGCGGGTGGTTTGCGCTCCTTGCTGCCGGGGGATATTACCGCGCTGCAAGAGATGCCTTTTATTGACAGCGTGACTCCCAGTACTAGCTCTAGTTTTCGCTTACGTCATCATGCTTTGGATGTCAGTAGTAATGTGAGCGGGGTAGGGGAGTTTTATTTTCGCGTGAGTGGGCTGAAGCCTGCGCTGGGGCGGTTTTTTAATAGTGAAGATGTCGCAAGGCAGGCGCAATTGGTGGTACTTGATCACAACACCCAGCGCAAATTGTTTCCTAATGGAAGTAATCCGCTGGGGCAGGTGATTTTAGTGGGTAATCTGCCAGCCACCGTGATTGGTGTGGCTGCAGAAAATAAGAGCGGCTTTGGCGGTGGCGGGCAATCTTTGCAAGTCTGGCTGCCCTTTACAACCACGGCTAATCGCCTGTTTGGTCAGCAATATTTTAACAATATCACCGTGCGGGTAAAGGACGGCCAATCGTCCGCTGCTGCCGAGCAAAGCATAGAAAAGCTGCTCACCTTGCGCCATGGCAGCAAGGATTTCTTTATCTACAACATGGATAGCATCGTTAAAAAAATCGAGCAAACCAGCCAGATGCTGGCGCTATTGCTATCGATGATTGCGCTGATTTCCCTAGTGGTGGGCGGGATAGGCGTGATGAATATTATGCTGGTGTCGGTTACCGAACGAACGCGCGAAATTGGCATTCGCATGGCGGTAGGCGCAAGGCAAAGCGATGTCATGCAGCAGTTTCTAACCGAATCGGTGCTGGTTTGCCTTATTGGCGGCGTGATCGGCGTGCTGCTTTCCCTAGGTATTGGCGCTTTGGTGCAGTTTTTTGTGCCCGATTGGAAAATGATTTTCTCTCTAGGATCTTTTATCGCCGCCTTTATCTGTTCGACCCTGATTGGTGTGTTCTTTGGCTTTTTGCCCGCTCGCAATGCTGCGCGTTTAGACCCGATTGAAGCCTTGGCGCGAGAATAAAAATGAAAAGAATCTTATTACTTTCAACGGTTTTCCTCAGCGCATGCGGCTCCTTGCTTAGCCCCAGCACTAGCGCACCCTTGCCCGCTGTGCCCGCCCAATGGGCCGAGCAAAATCAGGCCGCTAGCGTGTCTCAGGGCGCATGGTGGCTGGCGTTACATGATGCTGCGCTAACTCAGCTGATCGACGATGCTTTGCAAAGCAATGCTGATTTATCTGTCGCGGCGATCAGATTACGTCGTGCCCATCTTAGAGAGGGCGTGAGCGAGCACGCGGCCTTGCCGGTTTTGGGTGGCAGCGGTAGCGGCAGTGTAAATCGAAGTTTTGATCCGGTGGTGAATCGCCAAAGCTACAACCTATCGGCCACGGCCAGCTATGAATTTGATCTGTGGGGGCGTTTGGCGAGTGATCGAGCGGCAGCCAGAGAAGAGCGTATTGCGACTGAAGCTGACAGGCAGGCGCTTAAATTGTCGATCTCTACATCGGTGGCCAGCCAATATTGGACGATCGCCTTATTGGATCAGAAGCTAGCCGCTAGCTCGCTAAATTTGCAGCAGCTAAGGCAAGTGTTGGCGATTGCTCAGGCTAAAAATCAGGCCGGTGCTTTGGCAAAAAGTGAGGCGCTGAGTGCTGAGCAAAGCTTGCTGAGTGAAGAAGCCAATCACACCCAGCTTTTGCAGCAACGGAAAGCTGCATTTTATAGCCTGAGTTTATTGTTTGATCGGCCACCGCAGAGTTTTACTCTGGCTGGGGCCAGCTTGCCGCAGGGCGATTTACCGGCTATTGCGGCTGGAGTACCCAGCGAAGTACTAGGGCGACGCCCCGATTTGCAAGCGATGGAGGCCAGATTAAGGGCGAGCTTGGCGCAAATTGATGTGGCTAGAGCCGCGTTTTACCCCAGCTTTTCGCTCACTACCAGCCTAGGTAGTAGTAGCTCTGCTTTAGCCGAGCTATTTCAGAACCCCATCGCGTCTGCTGGATTAAATTTGGCGCTGCCTTTTTTAGATTGGGAAAAGCATCAGCTTAATCTGGAGATCAGCCGCACGCAGTATGAAGAATTGCTCACTACATTTAGGCAGGGGCTTTATAAAGCGCTGGCCGAAACCGAACAAGCGCTGGATGCAAGAGCCCGTCTTGGTGAGCAAAATCAGCAGTTGGCTAAATCATTACAATTGGCGGCTAAGCTAGATGGCATCGCCCAAGCACGTTTTGAAGCAGGGGCCACCGATATCCAGCCTTGGTTAGACGCCGCCGCCCGCCGCCGCAGCGCCCAAACCAGCCTGCTACAAAATCGCTTCGATCAGGCGAGTAATCTGCTGGCCATTTATAAAGCTTTGGGCGGGGCGGTGGAGTAGGGAGGGGTAGGTATCACTAAAGCTATGGAACGAATCGGCTTGTATAGGGTGTACAACGACGCAGTCGGAGCGCAGAAAACGGTGCGCAAGAAAAACGACTTGCACACCCTATGAGAACCAGCGGCTATGTTTTTGTACTAACTTGATGCGCATAGGACCGGTGGAGTAGGGGACTTTTAGCGTTAAACCAAATGAAATTGCTGCATTTCTACAGAGAGCGCTTTGGATAGCTCACGTAGGCGGCGGGCGTTGCCGGCGGCTTTTTCTACTGCACTGCTGCTGGCAGAGGCTAGCTGTGAAACGCGATCGATATTATCGACCACTTTATTCGCCTCTTGTGATTGCCGGTGGAGCGAGCTGCTGATATCGCTAATCACGTCTCCCATGGCCCCCGCATCAACACGTATGGTTTCAATGGCTGTTCCTGCGCGGCTGGCCAGCTCAACGCCTATTTCTACTTTGTTCACACCATTATTCATATGCACGGCTGTGTATTCAGTGCCTTCCTGAATTTTTCGTACCTTCTCGGTAATTTCCTGTGTGGAGCTGGCAGTGCGCTCGGCGAGTTTTCTTACCTCATCGGCAACAACGGCAAAGCCACGCCCTTGCTCGCCAGCCCTTGCCGCCTCGATGGCGGCATTTAGGGCGAGCAAATTGGTTTGATCGGCAATATCCCGGATCACTTGCACAATTACAGATATTTGCTGGGCATGGCCAGTGAGCATGGCTACGCTACCAGAGGCCTCTTGAACGGTGGCGGCAATGGTTTTGATACTATCTACTGTTTCACGAATGACTTGATCACCACGGCTCAATGTTTGGCTGGAAGACTTGGTCATGTCGCTGGCATTGTTGGCGCTGCTTGATATCTGGCTGATGCTGGCTACGAGTTGTTGCACAGTTTCACGCATGGCGAGCATCGAGTCAGATTGATTTTTAACCAAATCTTCGGCTTCATTCGAGGCCTCACTAATTGCATCTGCACCCTGTTCGATTTCTTGGGCAGTATGGGAAACTTGTTGCATAATGTGGCTGAGTTTGATTTGCATATCGCCCATCAGCGCTAGAAAGCTATCAGGAATGCGCCCGCTCATATCTATGCGGTGGGCAAAATCTCCGGCGGCCATATAGGATATATGTTGCCTAGCTTCTTCTACCGTGCCACCCATTGTATTGCGCAAAGCCACAAAAGTACGCCACAGCATAAATAGGGTGGCGAGTCCTACTAAAATAAAAATCAGCTTTGCAATACTAGCGAGCTGGTTGGCATCTATCACTGCTTTGGTTGTACGTGCTTCTAGCAGGGCGTAAAACTCATCGATAGGCTGCATAATTTTTGCTTTATTCGCATGATAAGTCTTGTCATGCATCATGGCCCGCGCCTTAGCGTAGCCTTCTTCAGCGCCTTCACCTGTTTTTTTGACTAGGCCCATGGCTTCTACTTCGGTGTTTACTAAGCCATCGGAGTTTTTCTTGGCTTCAGTGAGCTTGCTAAATTCTTCATCGGTAAAACCCAACTCTTTCATCATTTCTAACAGAGGGCGTTTAACGGCTGAATCTGCCCTTGGCGCTGTTCCTGTGGCAGCTACAAAATCCCAATAGATACGGTTGTAGTTTTCTGGCCGTGTTTTTTCGCCATTACGAATCGCCAGAATGTCCATATATTGTTTTTCATAAGCGGGATCGCGTGACACCACATAGGTGCGGGCTAGTCGAGTTAAATCATCGGAAGACTGGCGAAGCTCATCGGCGAGTAAATAAGATTGGTAGCGCTGCAAATTAGCATCGTCCACCCTGATTTGCAGGCTGACATACACGGCAAACAAGATGGCTAGCGTAATTAAGCAGCCGATAGACGCTATCAGGTTTTTTTGGAAGGAAGACATTTCTCACCACCATTTTATGGTTACTGTTGATGCTTACTATGACTGAGCAGTTATAACAAAGGTGCAGGATTTCTTTTTTGCTGACAGCAGGTCACCAGAGCATAAACGTGCCTTACGCAGGGCTTTTGCATTAAATGGCGTTATTGTTGGGTTTGATGGCTTGGCTTACAAAAGCAAGCTGCTTGAATTAAAACGTATTTTTGTAAGGTTTTAAGCGTTTTGTATGGCGAAGAGTAATCTGGCTAAGATATTTAAGGTGAGAAGCTGCGGTTGGATTGAATATTTAGTAAGCATAAGAGTAGCTTGCAAGCCAAGAAAATCAGCTCAGGTAGTAGAGGTTTTGCCCTGGATGAGCTGGTTTTTCTTATAAACCAAGAGTAATGCCTAAATAAATAATGCAATTAAGGGGTGTTTGCCTAGAGGTGTAGTTGGTGTCTGGTATCTCTGACTGAAGTTTTATTACTTAAGTTTACAAATAACAAGTGTTAAACAGCAATCAAAAATAAGCAGCTTGCGTCTTTGAATGGATAGGTTGGCAGTGCCAAAAATTAGGTTTGTGGCTGTTGATGAACGGTCAGTTTTATTTCTGTGTAAATTTTAAACTTGCCTGTAGCTGTGCTTGAATTGGTTTTGATTAAATTTTTACGTCCAAGTGCTGGGTATGCCGTGCAAAAGTAAAATGTAGTAATGCTAGTTTCTGCGATGTGTGATCACTAAAGAAATGATTTTTGCCCTGTGATTATCTTTGGTATCACTCAGGCTGTCGGTCACAATTTGCTCTATTTTTTTATCGTCCTGATGATGGTTTCTTTCCATCATATCGCTGAGCATCAGTTGCTTTAATTTTAAATAGCGCTCGTCACATTGTTCCAGTATTTGCTCGGCAATATAGCTAGGGGATGCAATAAATTGAATTTTTTCGGTTAATTCGGTGTTGATGCACTTCGTCCATTGAGCAATTGCTTCGCTCACTATCCTTTGCCCTGCATCAATTTTTTCTGCCTGAGCGAATGATGATAAAAGTACAAATACACAGCCAATAGTTTTGATCGTCACGCTAAACCTACTCATTGGGGGAATGGGATGGTGTATTAGCGTGACTGTATATCACCACTATTACATCCGGCATAGATCATAATCGCAAATATGACGTTAGACTAATTGGCTGGGTTAGTGTGATGATAAAAATACGAATAGTGGAATGGCGAAATAGATTGATTGAGGATGAGCCAGCTCAAGTAATTGAGCTGGCTTTATAAATTTAATTAATTTGATTCAACCAAGCCAAAGCACCTAATCCAGCTTGTCTGCCGCTGGCAAGGCAGGCGGTAATTAAATAGCCGCCGGTGGGCGCTTCCCAATCCAGCATTTCACCTGCGCAAAATACGCCGGGCATTTTTTCTAGCATCAGCTCTGGGCTCATGGCATCAAAGCGCACGCCGCCTGCACTGCTAATGGCTTCGTCGATTGGGCGTGTGGCTAATAATTTGAGCGGCAGGCCTTTAATGGCGGCGGCTAGCTTATTCATATCATTAAAATCATCACGGGAAATTTCTTCGCGCAGCAAGCCCGCTTTTACGCCCTCGATACCTAATTTACGGCGCAAATGGCTGGCCATTGAATCCGCTCCGCGTGGGCGTTTTAGGTCTTCCAATACACGTTCCAGCGATTTGCCTGGGGCCAGATCCAGCAGAATATCGGCGCTGCCATTGGCTTTGATTTCATCACGGATGGCGGCTGAAAAAGTGTAAATCAAGCTGCCTTCTACGCCGCCCTTAGTCAGCACAAATTCACCTAGTTTACGTACGCCTTTAAATTCAATGGCAACCGCTTTCAGCGGCGAGCCAGCAAAGCGCTCGCTTAAGTGATCGCTCCAGCCAATATCAAAGCCACAATTAGCGGCTGTTAAAGGCTCGATATCGATGCCTTTTTCTACCAGCAGCGGTTGCCACAGGCCATCAGACCCTAGCTTGGCCCAGCTTGCGCCGCCCAAGGCCAGAATGGTGGCGTCGCTGCTGTGGCTGATTTCGCCCTCTGGCGTTGCAAAGCGCATTTGTCCCGCTTCATTCCAGCCCAGCCAGCGATGGCGCACATGAATGCGTACGCCGCTACTGCGTAATCTGGAAATCCACGCACGTAAGAGCGGGGCTGCTTTCATTTCTTTTGGAAACACGCGGCCAGAGCTGCCGACAAAGGTTTCAATACCAAGCTCATGTACCCATTCTTGCAAGGCTTCGTTGCCAAAGCCCGCCAGCAAAGGCCGTAGCTCAGCACTGCGCTGGCCGTAGCGCGCTAAAAATGGCTCGGCAGCTTCGGAGTGAGTGATATTTAATCCACCCACACCGGCCAATAAAAATTTACGGCCTACCGATGGCATGGCGTCGAAAATATCCACGTCTACCCCGCCTTGGCTAAGAATTTCAGCGGCCATCAGGCCAGCAGGGCCACCACCAATGATGGTGACAGATTTGCGCGGAGTAGAAGTAGTGGTCATGACGAGCCTTACGGTAAAAGCGCCGAAATCTGCTGATTTTGGGCGGGTAGAGCGGACTATATGAGGGACGATACAGCATGTGTAAAAGCGGCTGCGGCTATCAATTGCATAGCATGAATGCGCTGCATTTTAGCAGATTAGCGCGCCTTATATGGTCGGCATAAATGGGCATTCTCTGTGGGGCATTTTTCAGAGTGTTGTATTTTTATTCTGTTTGTTGTGAGTAAGAATCTGTAAGCGTATAAAGGCGACAAGCATGCCGTGTTCATAAATGCACGGATGTGGGTTTAAGCTTTTTCTCGCTAGATCACTCCTTTAAAAGAGCAAATGATGAATTTCATGGGTGTTTTTCAGCATATCCGTATTGTGATTGGGCTTGCTGTGGCGCTGGCTTTGTATATTACGCTGCATATTTTTGTGGCTTCGGTGTCGGCTAATCATGTGGGGGTGGAGTTCAATCGGATTGATGGCAAGGTCGAGCCTGTGCCGCTTTCTAGCGGTTGGCATTTGATTGGGATTGGCACGAGTGTGGTTGAGTTTCCGACGTTTACTCAGACCTATACATGGACAAAATCGGCCACTGAAGGCTCGCCTACCGATGAGTCGATGAATTTCCAAGTAGCGTCCGGCATCGTGATTAACGCGGATATCAGCATTTCATACAGTATCGATTCGGGCAAAGCACCGGTTCTGTATCAGAAATACAAGCGTGGTTATGAAGAAATCACCAGTCAGATTATCCGCAACAGCATTCGCAATGCGCTGAATAATTACGGCAGCAAATACGATGCTGAAGGCTTGCTGGCAGGGGGGAAAATTAAATTGGCCGAAGAAGTTCGCGCCAAGATTAATCATGAAATGAATCACTACGGCATCATGGTCGAGCAATTTGGCTTTGTGAACGAGCTGCGTCTGCCATCCAATATTCAATCGGCCATCAATGCCAAGCTGCAAGCGACGCAAGAGGCATTAAGATCTGAAGCCATGTTGCGCAAGAATCTTGCCGATGCTGCCAATGCGGTGGCCGTTGCTAAAGGGCAGGCAGATGCAAAAATAGCGGTCGCTCAAGGCGATGCGCGTGCTTTGGAAGTAGTGGGGGAGGCAATCAAGAAATTTGGCGTAGAAGCGGCACAAATTAAAAATCAAACGCTTTGGATTGAGAAGTGGGATGGGCAACTGCCTACCACCAGCCTAGGAGCCAATACCACGGCCATGATTGGGGTGGGTAAATAAGCGCGGAGCGGCGTGTTAAAGCGCGCCTTTGAGTAGGGCCATCACCATATAAGGCGTGGTGTTGGCTTGGGCAAGCATCGCCGTGCCTGCTTTTTGCAAGATATGAGCGCGGGTGATGCTGCCCGTTTCAGCGGCAAAATCGGCATCTTGAATACGGCTGCGCGATGCTGTTAGGCTTTCTAAGCTGGTTTGCATATTAGCGACCGCCCAAATAAAACGATTTTGGTAAGCGCCCAGCGAGCCACGGGCAGCATTTACAATATCTAGCGCGCTATCAAGTGAGGAAATGGCATTTTGCGCATTCGACGCCGTTAAAGTATTGAGTGAAGTAATGCCGCTGATGCTGGCAATGGCTGTGGCCGCGGTGATGCCTGCTTTCAATCCTGCGTTTTCGGGGGCGGCCCCTGCAACGCTAAGGCCGTCTTGTGAAGAGCATGAAAGCGTAACCGTGCCACGACTGCTGGCCGCACTGCCGCTGCTGGTAGCGGCCCCCGTGATATTACGCGTGACAGATCCTGCGCTACTGGAAATACTGGTACTTGAAGCGCCGGGCGTATTGTCATTAAGCACCACCGTGCCACCGCCATCTGCAACACTAAAAGCACTGAGAGCGGCTGAGGTGAGCCCATTGCCTTGCGCCAAAGAGATCGCACTACTGAGCGCCGATGAAACCGTTGCCGCATTATTGCTCGCGCCAGAAATATTCAAATCTACATGGCTGGCATCCACCACCGCCGATGCCAGTGCCGAATTACGCACAGTAAAGCTAATCCCATTCACGACAAACTGCGCCCCCGCTCCCACATTAGCCGCAATATTAAAGGTGTTTTGAGCCGCCACCGCCGCAGTTCCCTGCGAGCCTACCGCCCCAGCTGCCAAGCCTGTTTGGCTCAGAAACGCCGCTTTATTTGCTGCTGCGGCTGCAGCATTAGCCACCGTACCGTTTAAGCCGATATTAATATTGCGCCCATCTGCCGCGCTCATCGTCACGATTCCTGCGCTGGCGCTGGCTGTTACACCCGTTTGCGCTGCAAACCCCGCAATCGCATTGGCAAGGTTAGTGCTTTGGCTGCTGGCATCCGTGCCCGCGCTGACCGAGCCGATATCCACGCCATTGATGCTAAATGCTGCAATATTGCTGAATGAGCTAGGCGCCGCGCTGATTAATTTTGTGTTGGCGCTGGCACTAGCACCTGACGTTGCGGTGCTGGCACTAGCACCTGACGTTGCGGTGCTGGCATTAATGGCCGCCGCAATCGCAAAAGCACTATCAGCCGTTTGCCCAGCCGCTGCGCCCAGTGTTGAAGCGTTGACCGAGATATTATTCAGCAGCAAATCTCCAGCACTGAGCGAGGACGCGACCGACTCGCTTTTAAGTGTTGCCTCAAAGGAAGAGCCGGTGCTGCCCAAATGCGTGGTTTGCATATTGCTAATCGTGCTGATGCTAATTGCATCGCCTGAGTTTGCGCCAACATAAAAGGCGTGCGAATTAAAGCTCCCATCCAGCAGCTTGATTCCATTGAAATGGGCCGAGCTGGCAATACGCTGGATTTCTGCGCTGAGCTGCTGCACCTCGGCATTAATGAGTTTGCGATCTGAGCTAGAAACCGGCGCGTTGGCCGCCTGAACGGCTAGCTCGCGCATGCGCTGCAGATTGTCGCTGATACCGCTCATTGCCCCTTCGGCGGTTTGCAGCAAGGAAATACCGTCATTAGCATTACGAACTGCTTGGCTCGTACCTTTGATTTGCGACGTCATACGGCTGCTAATCGCCAGCCCAGCTGCATCATCCTGTGCACGATTGATACGCAGGCCGGATGAAAGGCGATTTAAGGAAATAGCCAAAGCACTTTGCGACGTACTCAAACTGCGCTGAGTACTGATCGCCGTAAGATTGGTATTAAGGCTTATCGCCATTTTCCTATCCTGATGTTCTCGGTGTTACGCCGCATAAAACCAAGCAAACACTGAACCGAGCAGGGCCATTTAATCGCTGTTTTGAAGCCTAAATAAGCAGGCTTCAAATTAAATCGTTTTCGTTTTTCTTCATTAAAAAGCCGGACTAAAAAAACTAAGTGTGCCATTTAAAAGACGAAATTAAAGCCATCGTCATACGCTATATCGGATGAAATGTAGAGGACTTAAGCGCATTGTTTTTTGCGAGCAACAGAGGTGATAACGGCAAAAAAAACCGCAAGATGGGTAAGGCTAAAAAGGGGATGGGCGACAACTGCGGCCTAACGATGTGGCAGTTACTTCTGGCAAGAAAAAGCCCCGCAATCGTTAGATTTACGGGGCTTTTCTCTCTGGCACTAAGCAGAGAAGTATCTAGTGGCTATTTTGCTAGATATATTTTTTAAATAATGAATTGCATCCCTAAGTTTTGACCTAAGCGCTGCCGAGCATTTTAATGGGTAATGACATTACACCCACTCCGCACCCAGTGCCTCAGCCTGTTGCAGCACCATTTGAATGGCATCTTCCTGAAAATCAGGCGGATAGCCATATTTACGCAGGATACGCTTCACCATAATCCGCAATTTGGCACGAACACTTTCCCGTTGCGACCAATCCACGCTGATATTTTTTCGCAAATTGGTCGTAAGCTCATGGGCAATGCGTTTAAGGGTTTCGTCCGGCAGCTCACGCACCGCCGATCAAACATCACAGACCTCCGCTTGCATCGCATCGACATCGGGCAGGCACAGCTGGCTGGAGATAAGGCGCGGCAGCAACATGTCGCACAGAATGGCGAGGGTTTGGGCTTGAGTATTCACGCCGATTGAAATTTGACCCTCGGGGATGCCGATATTTGGCTCGACCCACCCAAAGATCGTATCTTCCAATAAGCTTCAATGGCTTTCAACGTAATAGCGTGGGCCAATCAAATCTCGGCAACGGGGTCAAGATTACGTAAGCGCGAACATGCCGGGACGGCAGATTGGTTCGAAACACAACTCACTACATCCGCCAGCCAACAAACTCACCTTTTCCCTTGAATTCATCAATATCTTTTTCTCCAGAAAGTAGGAATTGTAGTAACGACTTCTCCTGAAATCGACATGACTGAGTGATGCCAAGAAAGATGAGATAACGCAATGTACCCCCCTTCCCAAATGAACCTGATATTTTTCTCTGAACCGCTATATGCCTCAAAGCCCTTTCGGCCATGTTGTTGTTCCACGGAACTCCATCTCTATCAAGGAAAACAAATAATTTGTCTCTATATTTCAAGAAGCGTTTTTGGTAAGTAATCATCAAGTCTGATCGATAAGTTTTCCCAATGATTTGGTGATCATAGAAATGATCAACGCTCTTGTGGAATTTCGCTAAATTTCTAACTTTCAATCCGTATTTCTCAGTCGCTTCAAATATTGGGACAATTAGGTCTCGCACAGCTGAAACAAAAGTTTCTAATTCAATGTCAAATGGTGATTTTCGTAGATCATCATTTAAGTCTCTAATCAGATGAGCCCAACATTTTTGTTGTGCACATTCAACTGAATCGTATCCTGAATAAAAGTCAGAACATAAAACGCCCTTATATCCATCCAGTAATTTATGAATTACAGTTGCGTCCCTGCCTTCAGTGTGTCTAAAAACTACGTGCGTACCGTCAGTGATTACCCATATATATTGCGATGAACCTAAGATATTTACTGTTGTTTCATCTGCGTGGATAATCGCACTGCTTAGTATTTTTTTTAACAACAAATTCTCTGAAAAAACATAATATCGGCTTAGTTGCTCGAATAAAGCATATACCTGACTTGAAGATATTTTTTCAAAAAAAACATCCTCAATAAGTTGTGTAATCTTATCAATCGGTAGGCGTAATGCCATGCGATGATAAGCTACCCATGCTTGAAAACCATGTCCATAATTTTGCACCGAGCCAAGCCGCCGAATTGCAGGTGGACTGTATTGACTATGGCAGGCTGAACAATATCCTTGTTTTCCAATATACCGAGTTACCACCTTCTTTACGCCCCTAGGCGTAAATATAAGATCGATAATTGTTCTTGTCGATTCAATTTCAGTTGGCTTCAGTAATCTTCCTGGATGTTTCGGGCATGTTCTTCCACGTCGGACTTTTATTGTTTTGTCCACTTTTCTAGTATTGTGTTTGTTGCGTGCATTTTCCCGTGCCAGTACTCCTGCCTGTTTGCCAGCCAAAACGGATGAAGAATTAGCTTTAGACACCTTTTTCAGAATAATTTTTGACTGCTCATATTTTCCATGAGCAGAAACCAATAATTTTTTAAATTGAAATACGATGGTAGAAGCTTGCTCAGATAATGACCCACCTTCAATTTCAGCAAATCGAATATCGACAGAGTGTTTCCCATTTGTCGCTATTTCACGTAATCGCACCACAAGTAACCGAAGATTTTCACAGTCTTCGTAATTATACGCCAACAGCAAATTGCAAAATTTTTCATCTTGTGTTTCGTCATACCTATATCGCCAAACAATGCTTTGCAGTCCTGATGCGCCTGGGGAACTCCAGGGTAATCCAATAAAATTGCATATTTCTTTTAGGCCGTTTGATCTAACAGGGAAATAAATTTTCCCAAATATGCAGGTGTTGACGTTGAACAAACGTGTAAGAATAGTATCAATTGGCGTATCGTACGTTTTTCCAAGTTTGGTGATGACTACACGTTCGAAGTTACCATAATGAAAAATCGGACTTGTTGGGTGACAATTTAAAAGAATGATCATCTTAGCAAAGATGGCGGCTTCATCAGCCTTCGAGTCCGCCCAATATTGGTGGCGCTCCAAGCTGTCTTGATTTGCGACCACAATACCGATCAAGTAGTGGAACTCAGTTTCTGGAAGTACTTCTATATCAAGAAAGATTTCCACCGAGGCGCTGGGAATTAGTGTTGCGTCCCCGTGGAGATAGACATTTCCAGTACGCAGAGCCAATGCCTGTAACTCATAAAGGTGCTTAACCGGAGGCGTCTTACCACGTCGATTACGCTTTCTGGCCCGATAAAGAAATGACAGTTGCTTGATAGTAAAAATGCCTTTCCTTGTATAGCGGGCGAGTTCTGCTGGCCCGATTCTAGCCAAGAGACTGATACTGTCTTCGCTCTCGGCTATAGGTCGGCATAAATGCTGAAACTCGCATTCGGCGCAATGTTTATTCAGCACCACCAGAGGCGGATCTTGACTCGAAGCCAGCCAGCCATTGAGCAGAGCTATTGCTGGATGAAATTTTTGGGCGAAATCCGTAAGCCGAACCGATTTTTCCTCGCCGCCGAGCAGTACAATTTTTCCTGAAAGTGTCTGAGTTTTGTGAATTTGGTCCAAAACATGGGCAGCAAACGCAAGCTCAATCCGTTCTTCTTGGCGGAGAGTGTGTGATGCCGAAAAAATAACAGGGGAAATAGAAAGTTTTTCTATTCTGGATTTGTTATTGACTATCTCGAAAAATACGTTTTCAGTTTCAAGTCGCTTAGAAATGATTTGATTGATAGAAATGTCGCCTGCGGCCCAATGATGCTCTCCACTTATAACGTCCAGGCTCAAAGCCCCTCTAATCTCATGTTTGCTGAGATAATTTGTAACATCACGGCTTTTTCGCTCGCCTATCATCACCCCATATTCGGTGGGTTTTCTTTGATCACGATGAAACATGAGCAAGAAGCTTTTCCGCGCACAGTCGAGATGAGCCCGAACAACAACTTCTGAAATACGTATTTCTTGATTTTTCGCATTCATACGCCCTCCACCCTAATTCTGTATCTGTCGCATTAGCTTTGAGAGGCCGAGCTTGCCTGAATCGACCCCTTGCCCTTTTTAAATTGGGCGCACCTTTACTGCTAACGCGTAAAACTGCTCTGCAAACGACAGTGAGTTCGACCCGTGCTGTGTCAGCTGACATCAGGCACGAAGATTAGCGCCGATGCCGCACGGCTATTTCAAGTACACCCCTCTACAGTAGTGCGCATCTTGTCCAAACACAGGGCATGAACCACTCGCAAGCCCACACATCTATTAAACCCACTCTGCACTCAATGCCTCAGCCTGTTGCAACACAGTTTGAATCGCATCTTCCTGAAAATCAGGCGGATAGCCGTATTTACGCAGGATGCGCTTCACCATAATCCGCAATTTGGCACGAACACTTTCCCGTTGCGACCAATCCACGCTGATATTTTTTCGCAAATTGGTCGTAAGCTCATGGGCAATGCGTTTAAGGGTTTCGTCCGGCAGCTCACGCACTGCCGATTCATTATTAGCCAGAGCATCATAAAACTTCACTTCGTCTTCTGATAATCCCAAGGCTTCGCCACGCAAAGCCGCCTCACGAAATTTCTTGGCCATGGCGACCAGCTCTTCCATCACTTGTGCGGTTTCGATGCTACGGTTTTGATAACGTTTAACCACATCAGTCAGTAGCTCAGAAAACTTCTTCTGCTGCACCACATTGCTGGCAAACTTGGATTTGATTTCCCCTTCCAGCAAGCGCTCCAGCAATTCTACGGCCAGATTTCTCTCAGGCAGATTACGCACTTCAGCCAAGAAATCATCATCCAGCAAACCAATATTGGGCTTTTCCAAACCCACCGCATCAAAAATATCGACCACCTCATCCGAGGCAACCGCCTGCCCGATAATCTGGCGAATGGCCAGTTCCCTATCCTCATTGCTGAGTTTTTTTGCGCTCAGATCCCGCTTAATCAGCAGCACTTTCACCGCTTGCAAAAAGGCGACTTCTTCACGCACGGCTTTGGCTTCATCCATGGTGCCGCACAGGCTAAATGCTTTACTCATCGCCAGCGCGTTATCTGCAAAGCGCTTTTTACCGTCTGCTAATCCCAGCACATGATTAGCTGCGCCTGCCAATAGGCGATGGCCGCCAGTGATAAATTCGCTGTAATCAAAGCCATGCAACATGCCTTGCAAGATATCGATTTTCTCTTCGAGTACCGCCCACGCTTCCGCCGTATCCACCGTCGGTTTACCGCGCCCATTGCTGGCGGTGTATTCCTTGAGTGCCGCTTTCAGCTCGTTGGCGATGCCGATGTAATCAACGACCAAGCCGCCTTGCTTATCGTGAAATACCCGATTCACCCGCGCAATGGCTTGCATCAGATTGTGCCCCTTCATGGGCTTATCGATATACAGCGTATGCACGCAAGGCGCATCAAAGCCGGTGAGCCACATATCGCGCACAATCACTAATTGCAAAGGATCATTTGGATCTTTAAAGCGTTTTTCCAGCCGCTTTTTGACTTGCTTAGGGTAGATGTGAGGCCGGAGCAAAGCCTTGTCACTGGCCGAGCCGGTCATCACAATTTTGATCGCGCCCAGCTCTGGGTCATCGTTATGCCAATCCGGGCGCAGCTTGATTAGCTCGTTATATAAATGCACGCAAATCTCGCGGCTCATCGCTACAACCATCGCCTTACCCGACTGGCTTTGTTGGCGTGTTTCAAAGTGATTCACTAAATCAGCCGCCACACTGGCAATACGTGGCTCAGCACCCACAATCCGCTCCAGTGCCGCCCATTTAGATTTAAGCTTGCCTTGCTCGCTTTCTTCTTCATCCTCGGCCAGCTCATCGACGTCATCGTCAATCTGGGCCATTTCATCGACTTTAAGGCTTAATTTTGCCAGCCGCGATTCATAATAAATCGCCACCGTTGCGCCATCTTCTTTGGCCTGCTGCATATCGTAGATATGGATGTATTCACCAAATACCGAGCGCGTATCTCTATCCTCAGAAGATACCGGCGTGCCGGTGAACGCCACAAAAGTGGCATTGGGCAGTGCATCACGCAGATGTTGGGCGTAACCGACTTGATAGCTGCTTGTTAAATACGGAGGGCTTGCTTCTTGAGCGACGCCAGCCAGATTGGGGGCTTGGATAGGCTTTGGCAGGCGTTGTTTGAGTTTTGCTTCAAAACCATACTGCGTGCGGTGTGCCTCATCGGCAATCACCACAATATTGTGCCGGTCTGATAACAGGGGGAATACATCTTCGTCCTCGCCCGGCGCAAACTTTTGGATAGTGGCAAACACAATCCCGCCAGAGGGGCGGTTACTCAATTTGGCGCGCAAATCTTGCCGAGTACTTACTTGCACCGGCTGCTCACGAAGCAAATCCTGAGCCAAAGAAAACACACCGAACAGCTGGCCATCCAGATCATTACGGTCGGTAATCACCACAATGGTCGGGTTTTCCATCGCAGCTTCCCGCATCACGCGTGCGGCAAAGCAAGTCATGGTGATGCTCTTGCCCGACCCCTGCGTATGCCAGACCACGCCGCCTTTACCTTTTTTGCTGCCGGTCACATTGGGGCGGGATGCTGTGACTACCCGCTCAATCGCCGCACGGACAGCGTGAAACTGGTGATAGCCAGCAATCTTTTTGAGCAGCGTGCCGTCGTCTTCAAACAGCACAAAAAAGCGCAAATAATCCAGCAGATATTCCGGCGCAAGAATGCCGCGAATCAACGTTTCTAATTCATTAAATTGCCCTAATGGATCAAGGCTAATGCCATCAATCGTGCGCCATTGCATATAGCGCTCGGCATTAGCTGATAAAGATCCCATCCGCGCCTCAGACCCATCCGAAATCACCAGAATTTCGTTGTACTGAAACACATCAGGAATTTGCGCTTTATAAGTTTGAATCTGCTCAAATGCTTTATAAATATCCGCATTTTCATCGGCAGGGTTTTTAAGCTCCAGCAATACCAGCGGCAAGCCATTTACAAATAAAATAATATCCGGCCTGCGGGTATGTTTTGCGCCTTTTAGCGTGTACTGATTAATCGCCAGGAATTCATTTTTGCTGGCTTCTGCAAAATCAATCAGCCGCACAAAATCCCCGCGCGTTTCGCCATCTTTCTGGTATTGAACCGGCACGCCATTCACCAGCAGGCCATGAAAATGCCGATTCGCCGCCAATAAAGCAGGTGTTCCTAAATCCAGCACCTGTTTAATAGCATCTTCACGCGCCACCAAGGGAATCAAAGGATTTAATCGTGCAATAGCAGACCGCAGACGTTCAATTAAAACCGGCTGCATATAATCGCCACGCTCAGCGTCTTTACCATCGGGCGCAATATCATAGCCGCAGAGATGGCGATAACCTGTTTCAACCAGCCAGCTCAGGGCTTCTTGTTCTAATTGGTCTTCGGTCATTCACGCCTCCCAGCGTTTCCCGATTTGGGCAGCAGCCTGCTGCCCAATAAGCAATGCATCATGTCGAAATATATTGATGCAATCGACACATTCACAAAACATGTTTAAAAAACATCAATAAATCGACACGTTTGCCTGATTACTTAGGCAACCAGCCCTCATCCGCGATGAAGTTATCCCCATAAATAGCCGATTTTGCACGATGCAGTTGCAAAAAGCGCTGCATCAACTCCTCGCATTGCGCTGGAGTTGCACCCGCATATTCACGCGCCCATGAGCAAAAAAACGCTTCAAATGGCCAAAAATAATCACCGCCACGCACACTACGCAGCGTGTCATTGATCTTCATATCAAAGGCAGCTGCCTCACCCTCTGGATTAGGCAGGCAACCATTCATATGAAAGGCATAGTCACATTCACGCGCCACTTCATTGATATGCGTTTGCGCGCTGCGGTCTACGCCAGCAACGAAACAGTATCGCTGGACACGTTCCAATATCCGTTCAATCGCCGCGACGGCATCCACTTCGGATAAGTAATTTACATCTTGGTTAATCCACAGCAGCAAATTCACCAGCCGCGCGTAAAACTGTTTCAGCAGCGTTTCGCCATCGCCTTTCTTGATGCCCCAAAACACCATAGAAAAACGCGTTTCGCGTTCCATCACGATAAACACATTCTGCCGTGCCAGCTTAATCGCATGCACCTGCCACACCCACGGCCCAGCTGCCTTGGAAGCGGGAGCAGCCTCTAACCACGATTTAACCTTACCCTTGTGGGTGGTTTCCAGCGCCTCAGCGGCGGCTTTTGAGCAATAAAACTGCATTACATATCCTATTCAAATGAGCACATGCCTGTGTGTACTCATTCCCTAGTCGTCAATCATCGACAGATCATGACAATTGGTCAGCAAGCTGCTGACCAATTGGTCGCCCCAACCTCGTACATGTCGACTGAATCGACATTCTCAGCATTAACTCTTCACCTAGATACCAGCGCAGCCGTTTGCGTTAAAGCACTTTACTCAAACAGAAACAAAGACTTGTGATAAATATTCCCCGTGTGAGCGATTTGTATTAAATCACTCATTAAATTCACAAAAGCGCTTGTATCTAAAGATATCTACTCAGAATCAGCCCCCTCTACAGCACGGTAAGCTTGCTTTTCATGAGTTGGCTTAGTTGGGAACGCCAGCATGACAACTCTACTTCTAACCATCTTGCTAAGATATTGCTGACGTAGACCATCTGCATTGCGGTTAACTAAAGATGCTAAGGCAGATAAAGTGAGAAATTGATCGCGGCATAAAGTGAGTAAAACTCGTTCCATTTGCTGTTGCCCCAATTTAGCCTTAGTTCTCGGCTCATCTGCGAGCTTTTCCAACATAAGACGGAAACCTTCATCAAGTACCTCTAGATCATCAATAATTGGCGCATCGAGCAATGGCGAGAGCAAGCGGCCATATCCATCTCGACTGGCTTCTGTTTTTGCCTCTAACTGATGATGGGTTTCTGGAGTTATATGTTTGGAGCTTTCGGGCAAATACTCGGAGCTGCCCACCAAATACTCGGAGCTGCTTTCTAAATACTCGGAGCTGCTCCCCATATTGCCAATGACCGACGATAATATGTTTGGACCAACAAACACCTGCTCAGGTGTCGGCAAAGTTTCTCCCGGCAAGAAATAGACTGTACCGCGTGATTTACCATCTGAAAGTAATAGTCCATCCCGCACAAGAGTCGCCAGCAATACACTCAAGTCGTGCGCATGTGCTCCGCAAATTTCGAGCAAACGATTGTGGCTCACTGCCCGCTCTAATGCCGCAGTCACCAATATCAAACGCCCAGCCTGATCCTGTCCATCAAATCTTGCCCCCAAGCGCTGACGCAACTGTTCAACAATATGGCTAGGTAGCAAATCAGCCATATGAAGCACTAGCTGAGTTTGCTCTGGCTCGTCTTTTTCCAAGAGTAAAGGGGGACGCCAATCGCAACTCCGCCAGCCGCTATAAATTTTGGGTATGCCTGATCCGCCTCGTTCACCAAGGCCAATCAATAAAAACATCTGATGCAGAATGCGATTCCGGCAATCGCTATCCCCGCCGCGAATCACCTGCTCAATAGGTAGGCGCAAACCGCCAGGATTTCTGAACCCAAACATATCAGGGCGCTTCACCACCAGCACCGAAAGGCGACCACTATAATCGGCATGTACCAGCGTATTGACCAAGGCCTCACGCAAAGCCACATGTACAGGTGTATCGTCTTGCCGCTGGCCATCTTTCAGGGCAAATGGTACTTTCAAATCAGCCACCAATTTGCGATACACCCGCCGATAAAACTCAAACAAATTGCCAGTCCAGCTACCATCCGGCACAAGCCTATCCACCCAGCGTAGCTCGGCTTTTGCCTCTGGTCGTTCCTGATAATCTACGAAATAATTCGGTACGCCTTCTTGGATGGCCAACCAATTGCCAAACATCAGCAGTCCGGCCAAGGTCAACCCTTCCTCGCCTGTTTGTCGATCACGCCGCCAGCCACGCAAACTGACGAGAAAATTGAAATCATCCTGCTCCAAAAAAGGATGGGCCGGTTTTTCATCGCGCAGCATTTGCCGATAGATGCGCAGGCTCTCAGTGTCAATATCCGCCATGCTAAAGCCAGGCAAAATGCGCGCATCACGCTCGTCTTCCATTTGCTCGGCCAACATGCGCTTGACGGTTTCATCATCACAATGACGATCACCTTCATGCAGACGCCGGTAAGTATTGCCCAGTGGTTGCCCGTTCAGATACACCGGTTTCTGCTTTCGGGTCGCTGCTGGAATATTCACGACTAGGATCACCTTGTTATCAATACATGCTTCATACACATGAGCGTCAGATAAAAGGTTTGAGCTGACTTTGGCTGGGTTATTCAAGGTATTAAAGAGATCACCACGCACCTTTGCCGGATTATCTAATCCTGCAATAGTGAATTGCCCTTGTTTTTCGCGTACTCCCAGCAATACCACGCCACCATAGGCGTTGCTCATCGCTGAATACGTCGGCCAGAAGTCCTTAGGAAGTTCCCCTAGACCATCTCGCCCCTGCGCCAGCTTGCATTCCAGTTCATAAGATTCAGCCAGTAGGCTTAGATCATCTAGCGTGTGTAGATCAAACATCACAGACCTCCGCTTGCATCGCATCGGCATCCGGCAGGCGAAGCTGACCGGAGATGAGGCGCGGCAGCAGCGTGTCGCGCAGGGTGGCGAGGGTTTGGGCTTGTTGATGATTGGCCGCAATTTTCTGTTGCATTGCTTCAACTGTCTGACCAAACAGCTCTGCCACCGCAGAATCAGGCACAGCCAACATATAACGCCCAAGTACATCGTTTTGAACTCGCTGGCGTCCACTTGTGCCAGACATACTCTGAATTGCAAACTCTCTGAATACGGGGAATCGTGCCAGCAGATAGGCATGATAGGCGGGCAACGGCGCCTTTGGCCGCATAACGATAAACTCGGTTGAGCCCCAACCTATTTCATCCTCTTCCAGAAAATCAACAAAGGCAGTCTTACCGTTTTCTAGGCATGGCGTGATGCGCGCAAGGAGCGTGTCGCCATTGATGAATTTTGTACCCGAGCTAAACTCCCGATTGATTGCACTTTCTGCGGTATGCCCACTAGTACCCACGCTGGCCATGTCGAGATACTTGGCCAAGGTACCTTTCTTCAAGTTGCGCTTTGGGTTAAGTTCGTAAGCTTCATCAAGCTCCAGCCACTTCCACCCCTCCGGCACCAAGCCTTGTGGGGAAGCGGTGAAGGTGGCGGGGAAGAGGGTTTGGAGTTCGGGCGGGAGTAAATCGTCATTCCCGCGCAGGCGGGAATCCAGTGGCGCGGCTGGATCCCCGGCAAAATCACTCGGGGATGACGCGGGGTTGATCATTTGCTTGGTGCCGGCGTTAGCATGGACGGGGTCGAAATCGACAAACCACGACTTAAACAACGCCTGCGCCATCGCCTCCAGCGTCGCATTGGTCTCGCGCAACAAGCCAATTCGGTCACTAAGCGCCTCCGAAAATGATGAAATTGCGCGAATAGTTTCGCTTCGTGGCATTGGAACAGGAAGCTGGCGAATATCCTTTAGATTGAGTGTCTTTTGAACAGTGGTATTCAAAACTGCATCAATTAAATGCTTACCTGCAGCACTTTCCAAAACGGTTTTTAGATATACACGCAAGCTAGGTTCAGCCAAGCGAATAACTGCAATGGCTCGTGCAGGATTCCAGCCCGCCATGGCTGGAGTGACAACAACGCATTCGCCGGGATTGCCAACCAGTGTAATTAACAACTCATCACCAATTAATTGAGTGCGCTTGTGCTCTTCGTTGGTTTCGGGAGAAATACAATAATTCGGTTTCTGCGGAATAAGTCCGCCTTTAATATCACCAACTTTTATTAATTTAATACCACCCTGTGTATCCGGCCCCGGATACATAACACCAACAGCAATACTTTTATTGTCTTTGAGTAAAGTTTCTAGGGTAACGATTTTCCAGTCGTCAGGAATGCTACCGCCAGCTTGAGACCACCTACGGCGTAGCTCTGATTCATACGGCACATGTGCCTTATCCGTTTGAAGCTCAGAACTCATACCCCAGCCCTCCCAGTTTCTGACGAATCAGCGCATCGATTACTGTATCCGTTGCTATAGGTATATCTCTGCGGGTCAAATTTATAGAAAGCTGTAGCCACATACCCAATAAGTGCAATCACCGTAGGGGCGCTGCTTGCTGCGCCCTTGCTTGTGATTGGCGCGATATTGGAAAAGGGCACAACGGCGGGCGCAGCAAGCAGCGCCCCTACGACATTGTGTTCAGAGCTCATACCCCAGCTCCCATGGAAACATACAACTTGTCTTGCTCCCATTGCTGTGGGTTGTGGTGAATATATTCACGAATGGTCTGCCATTCCTGTTCATCACGAATAACATGCTCCCAATAATTACGTTGCCAGAACGGCTGCCCCACACGGTTCAATAGGCGATTTGCGGCAATAGCCGACAATGATTTGAATGCGCGCATGATTTCGCCGACCGTAGGGGCGCTGCTTGCTGCGCCCTTGCTTGTGATTGGCGCAATAGTGGATAAGGGCGCAGCAATCGGCGCCCCTACGGGGGTAATGACCAAAATACCGTGCAGGTGGTTGGGCATGATGGTGAAAGCGTCGAGCGAGATATTCGGGAATCGTTTGGGTAAATCATGATATGCGGCACAGACACACTCACCCACTAAAGATAGAAGCATGGCGCCATTTTCAATCACACCTAAATTGCATTCACGGCCTTGTGTGCAAATGGTGATGAAATAGGCTCCCGCTTGGCTGTAGTCATAGTCTTGCAGGCGAATTGATCGCCGATGATGAATTGAGGGTTTAAAACTCATACCCCAGTCCTCCCATCGTTCCATTAGTATATTCATCAAAGCTACATACGGGCTTGTTCTCGCTGACATACCGAATTTGTGCAAGCGCCGCTTGCACAATTGCTTTACTCCTCATCGCCATTCCCCATCTCGCCACTTAATTCCGCTTCAATCGCTTCAATACTCGGCAAATTGCTGATCAGCGTGGCTGGCAGCTCGCGCAGCAGTTGATATTCGGCGATGCCTATGGGTTTGTGGATGTCGCTGAGCGCATATTCGGCGACCAGTTTGTCTTTGCTTTTACACAGCAACAGGCCAATGGTGGGCTGGTCGTGCTCGCTGCGCAGTTGCTCGTCGACGGCTTTTAGATAGAAATTAAGCTTACCGGCGTATTCCGGCTCAAATTCAACCGTTTTCAGCTCGATTACCAGATAGCAGTGCAGGCGGGTGTGATAGAACAGTAAATCGAGGAAGAAATCGCGCTCGCCCACTTGCAAGGGCACTTGTCGGCCGATATAGGCAAAGCCTGAGCCAAGCTCTAATAAAAACTGGGTGATATGCTGGATTAGCCCCAGCTCCAGTTCCCGCTCGCTGTGCTCTTTGCTCAGCGAAAGAAAATCAAATACATAAGGATCTTTTAGCGTTTGCGTGGCCAGATCAGATTGGGCGGCTGGCAGAGTTTGCGCAAAATTGCTGATGGCCTTACCTTCGCGCTGCCACAGCCCGCTTGCAATCTGATGGGTTAAAACACTGCGGCTCCAGCCGTAAGCCAGCGTGTTCTGCACATAATAAAGCGCTTCTTGCTGGCCTTTGCACTTAGCAATAATGGCTAAATTATGGCCCCAAGGGATGCTGTGTAATTGCGAAACAGCCTGTTGCGCAATTGCAGGGGGCGATAATTGGGCAACAGCCTGTTGCCCAATTGATGCGGATATATTTAAGGTTTCGCAGCGAAAATCCTTTAATTTCAGGGTATTCACGCCTTAAGTCTTGGCTTAGCTGCGCCAGAAATCCATCGCCCCATGCGTGATTTTGCTGTTTGGCCACAATATCCTGCCCCAGCTCCCAGTAGAACTGCAGCAGCGTGGTATTAACAGCAATGGTGGCTTTGAGTTGCAGGCTAGAGAAACGACTTTTCAGTTCGCGGAGCCAATACGTGTATTCACTACTGCTGAGTGTTTGACCGCTCATGATTTATCCTTTTCCAATGCTAAATAAACCACATATTCGTTTTGGTCATCAATGGCGAGAAATTTCCCAGCTTGCAGCGCTTCAAGGTGCGCTGGAGTTAATCGCACCAATTGTCCGCCCCAGCGTTTTCCAAAGGGCAGTTCGGTTTTATCAAGGTTGACCATTTCATCAAGAATCAGAACCGTTTCTTCACATTCAAAACTCATAGCCTAATTCCCCCAGTTTTTTGCGGATCAGTAGGTCGAGTTCTGCGCCTTTGGCCATTTGTTCACCGAGTTTTTCGGTGAGCGTGGTCATTTTGGTGGCGAAGTCTTCGTCGTTGTCTTCGACTTCTTCCGCGCCGACATAGCGGCCGGGGGTGAGTACGTGGCCGTGTTCGGCGATTTCAGCGAGTTTGACGCTGCGGCAGAAGCCGGGGATGTCTTGGTAGGTACTCTCGGTTTCTATTCCCCTCCAAGCCTTCACCAAATTGGCAATGCGAGCAATCGCCTCGTCATCCAGCTCACACTGCACGCGCGAAATCATTTTGCCGAGCTTGCGTGCGTCGATGAACAGCACTTCACCTTGGCGGGTGGTTTTGGTTTTGGCCAAGAACCACAGGCAGGCGGGGATTTGCGTGTTGAAGAATAACTGGCCGGGCAGGGCAATCATCACTTCCACCACGTCAGCATCGACCATGGCGGCACGGATTTGTCCTTCAGAGTTTTGGCTGGATGACATCGATCCGTTGGCCAGCACAATGCCAGCGCGGCCATCGGATTTAAGGTGGTAAAGCATATGCTGCAGCCACGCATAGTTGGCATTGCCTTGCGGCGGCGTGCCGTACACCCAGCGCGAATCGCCCTCCAAACTGCCATGCCACCAATCGCTGATATTAAATGGCGGGTTGGCAAGGATGTAATCGGCGCGCAGGTCGGGATGCTGGTTTTTGGTAAAGGTGTCGCCTGGCTCACGGCCAAGGTTAAAGTCGATGCCGCGAATAGCCAGATTCATCGCAGCCAATCGCCATGTGGTGGGGTTGGATTCCTGCCCGTAAATCGACACATCGCCCAGCTGCCCGCCGTGCGCTTCGATGAACTTTTCCGATTGCACAAACATGCCGCCCGAGCCGCAGCAGGGGTCATACACCTTGCCCTGATGTGGGTCGAGCACGGCGACCAGCGTTTTAACAATGGATTGCGGCGTATAGAACTGCCCGCCTTTTTTTCCCTCGGCGCTGGCAAATTGGCCGAGGAAATATTCGTACACTTGTCCCAGAATATCGCGGGCTTTGCCTTGGTCTTCACCAAAGCCAATGGTGGAGATCAAATCAACCAGTTCACCGAGCTTGCCATCAGGCAGCGGTGCGCGGGCGTAGCGTTTATCCAGAATCCCTTTCAGGCTGGGGTTTTCCAGCTCCAGAATCGCCAGCGCATCATCGATGCGTTTGCCGATGTCGGCCTGCTTAGCATTGGCCCGCAAAGCTTCCCAACGCGCCCCTTCCGGCACCCAGAATACGTTGACTTCTTTGTAGTAATCACGGTCTTCCAGCTCTTCGGCCAGTAATTGCTCATCGCAATCATGCAAAAAATATTCGTCGTTTTCGTCAGCAAAGCGGCGCGTGAGTTCAGCGCGGCGGGCGGAAAACGAATCAGAAATGAATTTCAGAAAAATCATGCCGAGTGCGATGTGTTTATATTCTGCCGCATCGACATTGGCACGCAGCTTATCAGCCGCAGCCCAGAGGGTTTTTTGGATGTCTTGGAGCATGTTTAATTATTCTTTATGTCTAGCGAAAGGTTGCGTCAGATTATAACTGGCAAAGCAGTGTAGGACTTGGGGGATTATTAAGGCGGGGGCAGGAGAAGCAGGCAAGAAAAAGCCCCGCAATCGTTAGATTTGCGGGGCTTCTCTCTCTGGCGCTAACCAGAGAAGTATCTGGTGGCTATGGCGGGACTCGAACCTGCGACCCCAGCATTATGAGTGCTGTGCTCTAACCAACTGAGCTACATAGCCTTAAAGAGGGACGCATTATGGTTTCTTTTATTTTAGCTGTCAACACTCTTTATGAGAATTTGGCGATATTTTGTGGTTTTATTTTTTTGCACTTTGCTGGGAGCAGATGGCTCTGCTGATAGCTGCTTGAATTTGTTCAAAATTAAATGGTTTTGCGATGAAATCATCCATGCCTGCTTCAAGGCAGGCAGAGCGATCGTCGATGAGTGAATTTGCGGTGAGGGCGATAATCCAAGGCTGGCCGTAGCATTCTGGTTGGGCGCGTATGGCCCGGCAGGCGCTTAATCCATCTAGGACCGGCATGGATAAATCCATCAGCACAACGGGGAAACGAATGATTTTTAGTATTTGCAGTGCCGCTTCGCCGTTGTCCACCACGGTGGCGCGTGCGCCAGCTTGCTCAATACAGCGCTGGGCTACAAATTGATTGACGGCGTTGTCCTCTGCAATGAGCACATGCAAATCTGGCGGCAGTGGGGTGGTGGCGGCTTTGCCTAGGCGAGTAGGCGTGTTGCTTTCGCTACTTTGCAGAGGTAAATGGATTAAAAAAACGCTGCCCGATCCGTACTCGCTTGTTAGCTGGATATCGCCGCCCATCAGCTCGATGATGCGCGAAACTATCGCCAGCCCTAGGCCGGTGCCTCCGTATTGGCGGGTGATGGTGCTATCGGCTTGTGAGAAGGGTTTAAATAAGGTGGCGAGCTGTTCTTGCCTGATGCCTATGCCGCTATCGCTAATTATAAGAGTGAGCGTTTGTTGGGATTGCTCTGCAAGGATGGAGACATAGCCGTGCTGGGTAAATTTAATCGCGTTGCCTAATAGGTTTTGTAATATCTGCCTTAGGCGCAGCGGGTCGCTTTTGATCCACGGCTCTACATTGCTGTTGATTTCTAATGTAAGCGATAGTTGTTTTTGGCTGGCGATAGGGTGGTAGAGCTTTACGATATCGTGTAGTAATTCTGGCAGGTTTACCGGCGTAGATTCCAGCGTCATTTGGCTGGCTTCTAGCTTGGAGTAATCCAAAATCTCATTGATGAGGGTTAAAAGGGAATCACCGCAGCGGCTTAGGGTGGCCAGCATGCTGGCTTGGTCTTCGTTAAGTGGGCTGTGTTCTAATAATTGGGCAATGCCCAAAATGCCATTCAGCGGGGTGCGAATTTCGTGGCCCATAATGGCCAAAAAGCTGCTTTTGGCCCGCGTGGCGGCTTGGCTGGCATCAAGGGCGGCTTCGAGTTGCTACGTTCTTTGTATAACCCGTTCTTCTAGCTGATCGGCTAGTCGTTGCAAGGCTTGGTTGGCGGTGTAGAGATCTAAGCTTTTGGCTTCGAGCAGCGCTTCGGCTTCTTTGCGGGCCAATCTTTCTCTTAAGCTCCGTTTTTGTAGCCGCAGAAGTTCTTTCTCATCCATGGCGGTTTAATTTGAAGAGATCGAAATCGCCGTGATTTTCGGTAATTAAAGTAATGGGCTGGCCAAAATAGCGAATACAGCCTGTGAGCAGGCCTGCGGCAAAGTCGCCCATTTTGCGTGGTGAATTGTATTTAAGGATGAGAGCGTTTGGGCTTAAGCGTTCGGCACTAAAGTGAGGTAATTCTGCATCAGGGTAAAGCTTAAGCACTTCGGCGTGAATGATTTCTTCTATGCCCTGTAAAAAATCTAAAGGGTCTTGTGCATCAATAAAAAATGAGGGATAGAGCGCTACAAACCGGCCAAAAAGATGCTCGCCAAATATATGTAAGAGCTTAGCGACGGGTAATTGGGATTTTTCGCTTAGCGCGTTGATTAGACTGATGATTTCACTGTGCGGATAAGTGCCCACCGCCGTATAAATGCCGCCAGATGGCAAATCAGTTTCATCTAGCAACTGATCTGCCATTTCATCGCCCCAAGTTTGCTCAACAAGCTCTAGAAACTCAGTAAAAATAATGCCTTTCATGAGAGGGGGGCCGTGGCTGCGTCTCCCCAATATAGAAGCAAACTTTACTTAAAGCTCGCCTGAGCGATCCCGCCCGCCTAGGCCCGGTGCAGTTTTGCCTTGCAGCTCTTTAGAAAAGGCGATGACTTTAAATAGCTCGCCCATTTCAGCATTGCTGGTGAGTTTTTGTAAGGCGGTAGACATCTTTAGGTATTCTTTCGTGCCGAGCTGCATATGCGCGGCGCGGTCTAAAATGCCCGCGTCGATCAGATAGCTGGCTTGCGAGGTGTAGCCTTCAAGGCTAAGGCCCGCTTGATGGGCGGCATTGTAAATCGCCGAGAAATCCACGTGACAGGTGATATCAGTCAGGCCGGGGAAAAAGAAAGGATCGTGAATGCTGTGGTGGCGGTAATGGCCCATCAGCGTGCCCATGCTGCGCTCTGGGTGGTAAAACTCGGCAGCGGGGAAGCCGTAATCGATCAGTAAAATCATACCAAACTGCAGGCTGGCCGCCAGTGCTGTAATAAAACCCTGCGCTTCTAGCTGAATTTCGGTGGTGTATTGCGGGATATGCGGAAAGCCTTCACAAGCCACTTCTAGCTTTAAATTTTCGATGGCGCGGTGTTCAAAAGCCAGATCGCCATTATTATCAACCACGCCACATTGCAGCCAGTTATAGCCGTCAAAGCGCACTAGCTCGCAAGGCATGGCGTCGAGCACTTCATTGCCAACCATTACGCCCACAAATTGCTTAGGCAGCTCATCCAGCCATTTGGCCTTGTGGGCCAGATGTGGCACAAGGGTTTGCAGTGTTTTACGCTGGCGCTCCCGTAATTCGCCAGATAGCTCCAGAATAAAGTATTCGCTGGGCAGGGCATCTAAGCGCTCTAGTTCTAGTAAGATTTGCGCGGCGAGTTGCCCCGTACCTGCGCCAATTTCTAAGACATCGCCGCCACACTCCTGTAATACGTGTTGGATGGTGTTGGCAACGCAGGTACCAAATAGTGGAGAGATCTCTGGGGCGGTAACAAAATCGCCCGCGCCGCCAAATTTGGCCGCGCCACCGCTGTAATAGCCAAGGCCTGGCGTGTAGAGCGCCATCCGCATATAGTCGGCAAAAGAAATCCAGCCATCCGATTCTTTAATCTGCTGGCTAATATGTAAGATTAAGGCTTGGCTGGCTTGCAGCGCCTCATCAGATGGCGTGGGGAGTTGCGGATTAGTCATCGGGGCGGGAAAATCGTGGGCATAAAAACAATATTGTATGGGGCAGGGACAGAATATGCAGCACAAAGTGGTTTTGATTACCGGTGGAGCGAAAAGAGTAGGTGCAGGTTTGGCGAGATATTTGCACGCCCGCGGCTGGAAAGTGCTGCTGCACTATCGTTCATCTGCACTTGCTGCAGAGCAGCTGGCCGATGAGCTAAACGCTATACGCCCCGCATCTGTTGCACTGGCGCAATTAGATTTACTGGACACGGCTAGATTACCCGAGTTGGTGGCGGCGGCTGTGGCCGCTTTTGGGCGCTTGGATGCGGTAGTGAACAACGCCTCGTCCTTTTTCCCTACGCCGATGGGGGAGTTTAGCGAGCTGGCATGGTTGGATTTGCTCGGCTCTAATTTAAAAGCGCCCTTGTTTTTAGCCCAAGCTGCGGCGGCGGAGCTTAAAAAAACCGGCGGTGCGATCGTCTCCATCACCGATATCCACGCCGATCGCCCCTATAAAAATCACACCATCTATACCATCGCCAAAGCGGGCCTTGTGGCAATGACTAAGTCTCTAGCTAGAGATCTAGCCCCCGAAGTGCGTGTCAACGCCGTTGCCCCTGGTGCAAATATTTGGCCCGAAGGCGAGTCTGTTTTTGATGATGCCGAACGTGAGCGCATCATCGATACCATTCCTTTAGCTCGTAACGGCAGCCCCGAAGATCTCGCCCAAGCCATCCACTTTTTGCTGGAAGCCTCTTATTTAACCGGGGTGATTTTACCGGTTGATGGGGGGAGGAGTGTGGTGCTGTAATTTGGGTTTGTTTGAATTGCATCCCCGTTAGCGGCGCTCATTTGCTGGATGATTGAAGGGCTAATCCTCGTCCAGCTGTGCAAAACACTGCGTCAGGTGATCAATCAAAGCGCGTACTGATGGCAGTAATCCGCGTCGGGATGGAAACACCGCATGAATGATTTCCCGCCTAGGTGCCCAGCCCGGAATCAGCTGAACTAAAGAGCCATCACCCAGCTGCTCACGCATCATCATTGTGGGCAGCTGCACAATACCAATACCCGCTTGTGCCGCATTTCTTAAGGCCATCATATCGTTGCAAATCAGCTTAGGCCGGTGATGGATTTCGGCTTTTGCACCATCCGGCCCCAGTAAGCACCAGATAAATTCTTGCTGTGGCACGCCTAAGGCAAGGCTGGGCCAGCCTGATAAGTCTGCGGTAACATCCGGCATCCCTTTTTCAGCCAGCAGTGCAGGGCTGGCTACTAAGCACTGCTTGCGCTCGCCTAAGATGCGCATCACCAGATCGCTGTCCCTGATGGGGGGCGGCAGCACTCTGATGGCTAAATCAATGCCTTCTTCGATGAGATCAACCCGGCGATTGGTGGCTTCTAATTGCACTGTTACGCGGCGGTGCTGAGACATAAAGTCTGCAATCATCGGGCCAACGCTCACTTGCAGCAGCGCTATGGGGCAGCTCATCCTTACGATTCCGCATGGCTCGGTCTGCGTTTGCGCAATCACATCTTGCGCCGCTTCCGCCTCTACCAGCATGGCTTTGCAGTGCTCATAGTAAGTTTGGCCCAGCTCGGTTACAGAAAAATGCCGTGTGGAGCGCTGAATCAGCCTTACTCCAAGTCGCTCCTCAAGCATTGCAATCCGCCTGCTTAACTTGGATTTAGGAATGCCGAGTGCTCGTCCAGCGGGGGCAAAACCACCATGATCTACAGCCTGCACATAGTAGTAAAGATCATTTAAATCCTGCATATCTGCCTTATCGTTCTAAAAATAGGACTATGAGGGTAGATTTTACTATCTATTCAGCGAAACCTGCCCGGTTTATGCTTTCTGCATCGTTCAACTTTGGTCCAGCAAGCAAGGAGATTTACATGAAAAAGATTCTCGGCCTCTACAGCGCACCCCGTCAGCATTGGGTTGGTAATGGTTTTCCTGTGCGCTCCATGTTTTCTTATGCAAATCATGGCAAACATTTAAGCCCCTTTTTGTTGCTGGATTACGCGGGGCCTGCAGAGTTTCCTGCATCTGCCAAGCCGGCAGGTGTGGGCCAGCATCCGCACCGTGGTTTTGAAACGGTCACGATTGTTTATAAGGGCGAAGTGGCGCATCGGGATTCCGCGGGGAATGGCGGTGTGATTGGCCCAGGAGATGTGCAATGGATGACGGCTGGCTCGGGTATTTTGCATGATGAGTTTCATTCCGAAGCGTTTACCCGCTCGGGCGGTGTACTGGAGATGGTTCAGCTTTGGGTCAATCTGCCTGCCAAAGACAAAATGACTGAACCGGGCTACCAAGCCATCCTTAATCAGCAGATTCCAACGCTTTCCTTGCCAGATGCAGCAGGCACGATGCGGGTCATTGCAGGCCAGTACGATGGAAAAACCGGGCCTGCCCGCACTTTTACGGCAATGAATGTTTTGGATTTACGCCTGAATCAGGGCGGCATCAGTGATTTGGCCATCCCTGAGGGCTGGAACGCGGGGCTCTTTGTGTTGCACGGCTCGATATCGATCAATGGCAATACGGTGGCTGACGAAACACAAATGGTACTGCTGGATCGCGCTGGCAGCAGCGTGGCGATCGAGGCCAATAGCGATGCAGTGGTGCTGCTGTTAAGTGGTGAGCCGATTGATGAGCCTGTAGTCGGGCACGGGCCGTTTGTGATGAATACACAGGAAGAAATCATGCAGGCCATGGCGGACTTCAATAGCGGCAAATTTGGGCAAATGCCTGTTTAACTGCGCTGCTTTTTTTGCAATGGCAGCTAGCTGCAAAGGAATCGGAATGGGGGCGTTTTGCCCATTAATCCGAAACATAAAAAGGGAGTATCTCTATGGAAAGCTCGATGACTGTTACCGCCAAGACGGGTAAAACGCCGTACACCATTTCAGTTGCAAATGAGTCCGGTCATCACTGGCTGGCAGACGAGCCTGTTCAAATGGGCGGGGCCAATGCCGGGCCTTCGCCGATTCATCTGCTCTTGTCCAGTTTGGGTTCTTGTACCGCGATTACTTTGCAAATGTATGCCGAGCGTAAGCAGTGGCCGCTTGCTGACGTGCATGTTGAGCTGCAGTTCAATCCTGATGGCAAGCCTGCACCGCAGCATAGTGTGATCAGCCGCAAGATCACCCTGACGGGGGATTTAAGTGCAGAGCAGCGCGGGCAATTGCTGAAAATCGCCAATGCCTGCCCGGTACATAAATTGCTGACAGGCACGATTGAAATTAGCAGCAGCTTGAGCGAGTAAGCACTTCACGCTGTGAGGAAGCCTTGGATAAGCACAGAACTCAGGGGCTGAATATGGCGGGGTGGCTGCGATTCTTGGTGCTGGCGGTTTATATTTATTGGGAAAAAGTAGCACTGAATCTACGGCAATTGGCCCGAATCGGGTAAAATCCGCATTAATTCAAGAATCTACAGCAGGGCGCGATGCGCCCTGCTCTGCATTGGTGCCCCGTATGACTGATTCAACGCTTTCCGAAGTCGAAAAAAAACAGCAGTACAATTTCAATAAGCTCGCTAAACGCTTACGCCACAATGTGGGCGATGCGATCAATCACTTCAATATGATTGAGGAAGGCGATAAGGTGATGGTTTGCCTGTCTGGCGGTAAGGACAGCTATACCATGCTGGATATCTTACTGGGCTTGCAAAAATCTGCGCCAATTAACTTCAGTATTGTTGCGGTTAATTTGGATCAGAAACAGCCGGGTTTTCCAGAGGAAATACTGCCGACATATTTGGCGGGTATTGGCGTTGAGTATCGGATTATCGAGGAAGATACCTACAGTATCGTCACCCGGGTGATCGAAGAAGGTAAAACCACCTGTAGCCTTTGTTCCCGTTTGCGCCGTGGCATTTTGTACCGCGTAGCCGAGGAGATTGGCGCGACTAAGATTGCCTTGGGTCATCATCGTGACGATATTCTCAGCACACTATTCTTAAATATGTTTTACGGTGGCAAGCTAAAAGGCATGCCGCCTAAGCTGGTGTCGGATAACGGTAAGCATGTGGTGATTCGCCCGCTGGCTTATTGTAAAGAAAAAGACATTGTTCGCTACGCCGAAGCCCGTGAATTTCCAATTATTCCGTGTAATTTATGCGGCTCTCAGCCGAATTTACAGCGGCAAATTATTGCGGACATGCTGCGTGATTGGGATAAGCGCTTCCCTGGTCGCTTAGAAACCATGTTTACTGCCGTATGCAATGTAGTGCCTTCGCATTTGGCTGATCCTAAACGCTACGACTTTGCCAATATCAAGGCCGATGGCAAGCCGCGTGACGATGGCGATAAGGCATTTGATAAGGAAGTCTTTAGCGATCCGGCACGAATTTCTATTATGGATAGCCGAAAGCCGATCCAAGTTGAAGCCGCCTGTGGAGAAGCCTAATGCTGGGTAGACGCACTCCCCGCCGTGGTGGCGATGAAATTATGATCGATGTGTCTGAATCGCAAGGTGTTCGTAAACTGCATTTTGGTGCGGACGATACGCAAAGCGCGATGCGGATTTCCGACCCCAATGAAATGATTCTTTCGTATTCGCGCTGTATGTTTGGCTATTTGCTGTTTACTGAGCAGCCTAAAACAGCGCTTTTGATCGGCTTAGGTGGCGGATCAATTGCCAAATGGGTACATCACAAGCTAGTCGATACTAAGCTGACCTGCGCCGAGCTGCATCCGCAGGTGATTTCGGTGGCGCGCTCTATGTTTTGCCTCCCGCCAGATGATGATCGCTTAGAAGTGTTATGCACAGACGGTGCCGCCTATGTCTACAATATGGCAGAAGGTTCAAGCGATTTAATTATGATGGATGCTTACTCTGCCACGGGGATTGCCGAGCCATTGGCGACCGTTGATTTTTTCTCTGCTTGCAAGCAAAGGCTTACAGATAACGGCGTGTTGGCGGTGAATCTATGGGGTGCAGACCGGCGTTTTAATCACTATTTAGAGCGTTTAGGTGAAGTTTTTGAAGGCCGCGTACTGTGTTTACCTGCGCGGCAGAAGGGAAATGTGATTGCTTTTGCTTTTCGCTGTGGTCAGAACAACCCGACGTGGGATAAGTTGGCAGAGCGTGCTAAATTACTTGAAACCCAATTGGGGCTTGAGTTTCCGGAGTTTGTGAGTGATCTTGCAAGGATGAATCCGCACAATGACAGAAAACTATTTATATAAATTCTGCGATTAAGTCGCTGTTTGGGCGCAATACCTGTTTCCAAGCAGGGTAGGATGTGGAAAAATCAGTTAACTAAGCAATTTATGCAGGTAAGGATATGCTCGATCGTGATGGCTATCGGCCTAACGTCGGCATCATCATCATCAACCGGCAAAACCAGGTGTTCTGGGGTAAACGAGTGCGAGAGCATTCGTGGCAGTTTCCGCAAGGCGGTATTAAACAGGGTGAAACACCCGAACAGGCGATGTATCGCGAGCTGATGGAAGAAGTCGGATTAGGCCCTCAGCATGTTGAAATCATTGGCCGCACAAGGGACTGGTTGAAGTACGATGTGCCGACAAACTGGGTTCGCCGCGAATGGCGCGGTACGTACCGAGGGCAGAAGCAAATTTGGTTTTTGCTTCGCCTGACAGGGCACGATTCTGATGTGTGCTTGCGCCGCACTACGCATCCTGAATTTGATGCGTGGCGCTGGACTGAATATTGGTCACCACTGGATTCGGTGATTGAATTCAAGCGTACGGTGTATGAATCTGCCCTTTTTGAACTGACGCGTTTCTTTGAAGAAGCACCTGAACGTGTGGCTCGCGCCATGCGGTTTTCAGGCCACTAGTGCAAACTATTACGCGGGCTAGATCAACTTCTAGCTCGCGTATCTCCCCCCGCTCCCATGCCCAATACCTCCTCCGCTTTTCATACGGAAATGCATTGGCGCTCGCTGGCGCTACTGAATGTTTTCCGTTTACTTTCTAATATCGGCATTTTTTGCAGCATATTTTGGCTGGCGTATAAGCCGATTTCTGATGTGGAATCTTGGCGCTCCTTCCTTGCCCTTGCGAGTGTCGATAGCGTTTTAGCGCTGTTGTTTGCGCTGGGTATTCACCGTCGCCGTCCCGGTTTTGAAATACAGCTGAGCATTCAAGTAGCGACCGATGTGCTGTTTATTGTCGGCATGATGCATTTGTTTGGTGGCTTGCGCAGTGGGATTGGTACTTTGTTACTGCCGTATTTGGCGGCGGCAGGGCTAATTTCTCGCGGGCGGATGACTTTATTTCATGCGGCGATGGCGAGTATTGCTCTGCTTAGCGAACAAACTTGGCAGATTTGGCAAGGCAATGCATCGGGTAGCGATTATTTATCCCCCGCCTTACTGTGTGTGGCCTCATTTGCGGTGGCTTGGTTGGCGCATCGACTGGCGCGCTTTGCTCAGGCGAGCGAGGCTTTGGCCGAGCAGCGCGGTATTGATCTGGCTAATTTGGGCCAACTGAATCAACGTATCTTGCAAGATGTATCTGATGGCGTGTTGGTTGTGGATGATCATGGCGTTATCCGCCAATGTAATGAGCAGGCGATTCGTTTGGTGGGAATGCATCCTGAAGGGGTATTACTTCATGCTATGCCGGTGGTCGCTGTGGCTCTGGCTCGCTGGCGAGTTAACCCTTCTGCTAGCCCTAATTTAATTACCACTGCACTCACTCGTAAAACCCTAAGACCACGGTTTATTTCTCTTTCTCATGATTCGCACGGCAATGTGCTTATTTATTTAGAAGATTTAGATAAATTGCGCCGAGAAGCTCAGCAATTAAAGTTAGCTGCATTAGGGCGCTTAACTGCTAATTTAGCGCATGAAATTAGAAATCCGCTGAGCGCTATTACCCATGCGGCGCAATTATTGGGTGAAGAGCCTGATGCTAACCCTTTGATGAAGCGGTTAACTCGCATTATTGATGATAATAGTCAGCGTTTAGAGCATATGGTGAAAGATGTGCTCGAGCTTAATCGTCGTGATCGCGTGCAAATGACGCAGATTAAGTTACTCGATTGGTTAACAACTTTTGTTGGGGAATTTAGCGCGCAAGAAAAAATTGAACTTGGGCTGGCTTGCCCCATGGATGCTGAAATTCGTTTTGATCCGGGGCATTTGCATCAAGTTATGTGGAATTTATCACGCAATGGTTGGCGCTATTGTCAGAAGAAGCCTGGCAGCCTTAGCTTTAAAGTCTGGAGCGAAAATGGGCACTGGGTACTCGATGTGCACAATGACGGGCCCCCTGTTGCAAGCGATGCGCAAACACAGTTGTTTGAGCCATTTTTTACTACAGAGACCAAGGGTACAGGCTTAGGTTTGTATATTGCTCGTGAAATTTGTGCTGCGAATTCGGCTGTATTGGAATACATTGCCCCCCCAGATGGAGGTGCTTGTTTTCGGATTATCTTTGGCTACCTCCCTCGGCAGGGCTGAGCACCTATTCCTTATTAAATATAAGTGATTTAGCCACCCCTTTACTCAGTGGCTATGAGCGCCCGCCCTACATCGATGTGTTAGGAAATAAAGATGGCAAAAAAAATCAATAAAGGCAGCAAGCGTGTATTGGTGGTGGACGATGAGCACGATCTTGCCGAGTTGCTCGAGCTAACCTTGCTAAAAATGGGCTTAGATGTCGATTGTGCTTATGGCGTAAAAGAGGCCTGTGCGCGCTTAGATAAAGTGGCTTATGACCTTTGCCTGACCGATATGCGCATGCCGGATGGCGAGGGCCTAGAGATTATTCAATATATCCAAAGCCAAGGTTTGGATGTGCCTGTCGCCGTTATTACCGCGTATGGCAGCACTGATAATGCTGTGGCGGCGCTTAAATCAGGCGCTTTTGATTATCTAGCTAAACCCGTTGCCTTAGATCAGCTGCGCTCCTTGGTTAAATCGGCACTGGCACTAGACGATGCGACTATGGCTCAGGCCGATCGTCCTTTATTGGGCGACTCCGCCGCCATGCAGCATGCGCTGGAGTTGATTGCCAAACTCGCCAAAAGCCAAGCGCCCGTGTATGTGACGGGTGAATCGGGTTCAGGTAAGGAGCGTGCGGCGCGCTTGATTCATGCCAGCTCTAGCCGCGCCAAGCAGCCTTTTGTTGCGGTGAATTGCGGGGCGATTCCAGAAAATCTTATGGAAAGTGAGTTTTTCGGGCATAAAAAAGGCGCTTTTACCGGCGCAAATGAAGATAGAGATGGGTTTTTCCATGCAGCCAATAGCGGAACGCTGTTTTTAGATGAAGTTGCCGATCTCCCCCTGTCTATGCAAGTCAAACTCCTGCGGGTCATTCAAGAGCGAAAGGTGCGCAAATTAGGCGCAACGGCTGAGGAAACGCTAGATGTGCGGATTATCTCCGCCACGCATCAAAGCCTAAGCCAATGCGTGGAGGCGGGGCGTTTTCGTCAGGATTTATATTACCGCTTGAATGTGATCGAGCTGCGTATGCCTGCCTTAAGGGAAATGGGCAGCGATGTATTGGTGATCGCTCGGCATGTGCTGGCGAGAGTAGCTAAATTAAATGGCCAAAAATTACCTGATTTTTCGGCGGATGCACTCACTGCCTTGCAGCGCTATGACTTCCCCGGCAATGTGCGTGAGTTAGAAAATGTATTGGAGCGGGCGCTGGCTTTGGCCGATGGCCACGCCATTACAGCTGCAGATTTACAACTCAGCCTGAGCGAGCATGAGCTTGAAGCAGGGCAGGACTTAGGGGATAAATTCCCTTTGCAAGATTATTTAGACCGAGTAGAAAAACAAGTGATCTTAGAGGCTTTAGAAAAAACACGTTTTAACCGTACTCAGGCGGCCAAGATTTTGGGGCTTACTTTTCGTAGCCTGCGCTATCGCTTAGATCGGCTAGGAATTCAGTAATTAATAGCTAGCTTGGCTGACTTGGAGCCTGATAAGGAAGTAAATATGCAATTTGATGCGCAAGGCTGGTGTAATCAGGCGCGGCGTGTATCCAGCCCCAATTGTGATGTACGTAGTGCGGGCATGCCGATTGATATGGTGGTAATTCATAATATTCATTTGCCACCGGGCGAGCCCTTTGGTGGTGACGATATTGAACGCTTATTTACCAATACACTCGATATAAATAAGCATCCCACATACATGGAGCTATCTAAACTGCGCGTATCGGCGCATTTTTTAATTCGCCGCAATGGGGAGTTGCTGCAGTTTGTGCCTTGTTCACAACGGGCTTGGCATGCAGGGGTTTCTAGCTGGCAAGGGCGCGAGCGTTGCAATGATTTTTCAATTGGCATAGAGCTGGAAGGGTCTGATTTTACGCCGTTTGAAGCCATACAATATACGGTGCTAAACAGCTTGCTGGACGATCTAGTATGCAGGTATCCGATCAAATATTTGCTAGGGCATAGCCAAATTGCCCCCGAGCGCAAAACCGACCCCGGTCCTTTTTTTGATTGGTCCCATGTTGCACTGCCACAAGTTTTGTCCGAAAAGTCAGTGACTTTGCAAAAGCCAGCGTTATAATCCGGCGACCTTCTGTTGAGCTATAAAAATATATGTCTATTGAATCTTCTTTGGATCGTGATCCAAAAAAAGTAGCCGGTTTGGCGATTGGTGCAATCGGTGTCGTCTACGGCGATATTGGTACCAGCCCGCTCTATACGCTTAAAGAATGTTTTCACCACGCAGAGTTGAGCTTAACCACTTTTAATGTACTGGGTATTTTGTCCCTGATTTTTTGGGGCTTGATGTTGGTGGTTTCTTTAAAATATGTCGTTTTCATTTTGCGTGCAGATAACCGCGGTGAAGGTGGCGTGTTGTCCTTAATGGCTTTGGCATTGCGCTCTGCTGTGCCAGGAACGCGTAAATACGCCGTTATCGTGGGTCTGGGCCTGTTTGGGGCCGCGCTATTTTATGGCGACAGTATGATTACCCCTGCGGTATCGGTGCTCTCCGCCTTGGAAGGGATCGGAGTGATCTCGCATAAGCTGGATGCCTATATTGTTCCCGTTACCATTATCGTACTGATTGCCTTGTTTATGATGCAGGCTAAGGGAACGGCCAGTCTCGGCAAGCTATTTGGCCCGATTATGGTGCTGTGGTTTGTGGTGTTGGGCTCCTTGGGGATTTGGAATATTTTAAAATCCCCCGATGTATTGGCTGCGATGAACCCCATCCATGCAGTGCATTTTTTTGCAGCACAACCTGGCTTGGCATTTATTTTATTAGGTGCGGTGGTTCTTTCCTTAACGGGAGCAGAGGCACTGTATGCAGATATGGGCCATTTTGGTCGCCCTGCGATCCGTTACGCTTGGTTTTTATTAGTCTTGCCTGCTTTGGTACTGAATTACTTTGGTCAAGGCGCCTTGCTTTTGCATACGCCTGAAGCGATTAAAAACCCCTTCTTTATGATGGCTCCGGGCTGGGCTTTGCTGCCACTGGTGGTGCTGGCAACGTGTGCCACGGTAATCGCTTCGCAAGCGGTGATTTCGGGGGCGTATTCGATGACCAGCCAAGCGGTGCAGCTGGGTTTCTGCCCACGTATGGATATTCATCACACGTCTGAAAATGAAATCGGCCAGATCTATATTCCACAAATTAACTGGTTCTTATTGGTTTCAGTGATATTGCTGGTGCTGGCTTTCCGTACCTCCAGCAATCTGGCTGCGGCGTATGGCTTTGCCGTCACGTGCACCATGGTGATTACCACCTTGCTGGCGTTTATTGTGCTGGGGCGTGATGCTTCACGTGTGAAACGCGTGCTTATTTGGCTGGTGTTGTCCTTCCTGCTGGTGATTGATTTATCCTTCTTCTCTGCTAATTTGCTCAAGCTGCACGAAGGCGGCTGGTTCCCCTTGTTGATCGGCCTGATCGTATTTGCCATGCTTACCACATGGAAGCGTGGTCGCAAGCTGCTCAGTGAGCGTATGCACGATGGTGAGTTGCCGCTGGCTGGTTTTGTCGAGGCCTTGGAAGATAATCCTCCGCAACGCGTGGAAGGAATCGCCATCTTTATGACGGCTAGCAGCGATTCTGTACCGCACGCTTTATTGCATAACTTAAAACACAACAAGGTACTGCATGAGAAGGTGGTGTTTATGACCATCCTCACGACAGATATTCCTTATGTGCCTGCGCGTGAACGTGTTGTGGTGCGTAAATTAGGCGAGAGCTTTTCGCAGGTGGTGGCCACTTACGGCTTTAAAGAAGAAGCAAGCGTGCCGAGCATTTTGGCGCAGGTCGAGCAATTACAGCCTGAGCTGGTGTTTGATAGCATGCAAACCTCTTATTTCCTATCTAGGGAAACCATTGTTGAGGCTAAATATCCTGCGATGAGCTGGTGGCGCAGAAATCTATTTAGCATCATGAGCCGCAATGCAACGCGTGCAACCAATTTCTTTAAGATTCCACCTAATCGTGTGGTTGAGATGGGAATGCAGGTCGAGATTTAAGCTGGTTTGAGTTGTTTGGATCAAAAAAAAAGCGCGCCCTCAAGAGGCGCGCTTTTTTTATTCAACCATCAGCAAATTAGATTTCAACTTGCCTTGGCACGGCTGGGTTGATAAACCGGCGACCGTCTAAAAGCTTTTTATACATTTCAGGGTCTTTCCATTCTGCTTGGCACTGCTCTGAAAACACCACATCTTCTAAGCGAATAATGCCCATGCGCTCATTCACAGCATCGGCACGGAAAGCTTGCGCGTAGCCGGTGTCGGTTTCGTGGGCGATGATAGAGTGAAGAGTGACATCGGCTTCGCCATTGGCCATCACCGTCTGCTGTAGTAGCGCATCGATAATCACAAAAAACATGCGGGCAAATTGCTCAGCTGAAGGCGACACCGGCATGGCAATCCAGCGGGTGGAGAATTGCTTGCACAGGCGGATATATTCCGCGTCGTCCTTATCCCAAAAGCAAACCGCATGATCAAAAGCATCAATCACATCGCGGATGGTGCCTTTCATCAGGCCAAAGTCATAAACCATCTGGCCGTGATCGAGCGCATTCGCTTCTAGTAGCACTTCAACACGATAGCTGTGCCCATGAATCGAGCTGCGGCAGCGCTCGCTAGAGCAGTTGCGCACGATGTGCGCGTTTTCAAATTTAAACAGTTTACGAATTAGCATAATGAATGGCAGGTCAAAGAGTCAGCTCGGTTTCTATCAGATGCAGCGCCAATCGGCAAGGTATTGATCACAATCGCTTTTTGGATAGATCCACTTTCTGTGGATTTACTAGTCCATTGCGGTGAGTGATGCTGGGGTTTGTAAGGTTGTTTGGCTGAGCCATATTTGCAAAAGGATAATGAAGTGTTAGAAAGAATTAAGAAAGGTTTTTAAGCTTTGGGAATAAGGCTAATGATGTGTTTCTGCCATTTTGTATCAAAAAATCCTCTCTTTTTTTGATGTTTACTACATGAATATTTTGTTATTTACTACATTTAAAAAGAGCGCATCAAATGTTTTTTGGTGATTGTCTTAATAAAAATCAATTGGTTACGGTGTATTTTTTGTGGTGTCACATCTATATGTACGGAGTCTATGTAGTCATTTTAGTTTATAGCTGCGTTTGTGTTGCTTGTTGTTGGGCAGGGGGCTAGAGCGGCTATTGACACAGTAAAAGCTGTAGTGGCTAATCTCTGTAACGCATGCGGAAGTCATCTATTATCTTGCTTGATAAGTGGCTTTCTGATGTGTTGCTTACAAAAAAAATAGATTCGTATTAGCTGTATCAATACCAATTGATCCAGTTTGATAACGCCAATTCATAAGATGGATGGAGAGTGAAACTATGTCGCAATTTAGTCGCTTTATGCTGGCAGCCATTCCGGCCGCCTTTGTTGCCGCCCAAGCTTTTTCTGCACCAGCGTGGACTGCCACCAGTACATATACTGCTGGGCAGGCCGTAAGCTATGCCGGAAAAGATTGGAAAGCTAAATGGTGGACACAGGGCAATGTGCCAGGTGCTGAGCAGTGGGGCCCTTGGGAGTTGACTGCAGGCGGTACACCAACACCCGCTCCAACGCCTGTTCCAACACCAGTACCAACGCCAGTGCCAACCCCGGCTCCAACCCCAGTTCCAACACCAGTACCAACACCAGTACCTACTCCTGCTCCGACGCCAGCAGGTTGTTTCTTGGCATGGACGTCAACGACCGCTTATTCAGGTGGCCAAAGCGTGACCTATGCAGGTCGTAACTATAAAGCGCAGTGGTGGACTCAGGGCGATGTGCCATCTAGTAATGTTGGCGCTGGTAAGCCTTGGCTAGATTTGGGAGCTTGCGGTTCTACGCCTACACCTACACCGGTTCCAACTCCAGTTCCAACTCCAGTTCCAACTCCAGTTCCAACTCCAGTTCCAACTCCAGTACCAACTCCAGTTCCAACACCAGTTCCAACACCAGTTCCAACACCAGTACCGACCCCCGTTCCAACCCCTGCGCCAAGCGTTGCTTGTCAGCCAGAAGGTTTGGTTACAGAAGTCGCGAATGTGCCGTATTGCGATGTATACGATGTTAATGGCCGCGAAAAGCTGCCTAACGATATGAAGCGTCGCAGTATTGGTTACTTTACGAGCTGGCGTAGTGCTGGCCCGAATGCTTATCTGGCTGCGGATATTCCTTGGAATGACGTCACTCACGTGAACTATGCCTTCGCTCACGTTGATGCCAATTGGAAAGTATCGGTAGGTGATACAGCTAATCCAGCTAACTCTGCTACAGGCCTGACTTTTGCTGATAAAAACGGCAATCCTAAGTACGCGCTAGATCCAAATCTGCCGTACAAAGGCCACTTTAATATGCTGCAAAAGAATAAAAAAGCGGGCGTGAAGCTTTTGATGTCTGTTGGTGGCTGGGCAGAAACGGGTGGTTTCTTTAATGAAGCAGATGGTCGCACCGTAAGCGGTGGTTTCTACGCACTGACCACGGATCCTGTAACAGGCGCTGTTCGTCAGGATCGAATCGATATTTTTGCTAAGTCGGCGGCTGAGTTCGTAACTAAGTATGGTTTTGACGGTATCGATATCGACTATGAATATCCGACTTCAATGAGCGATGCGGGCAATCCGGAAGACTGGAAGATTGGCAATGCAAAACGGGGTGAATTGTGGAAAGGCTATATGGCCTTAACCAAAACACTACGTGCCGAATTGGATAAGGCTGCAGCGGCTAGCGGCAAGTATTATATGTTGACCATTGCATCGCCATCATCCGGTTATTTATTGCGCGGTATGGAAGCGATGCAGGCGGTTAAGTATCTTGATTACGTCAATATGATGACGTATGACTTGCATGGCGCATGGAATCACTTCGTTGGCCATAATGCACCGCTCTACGATACGGGCAAAGACAATGAGATTGCTGATGCCAAGATTTACTCGGGTGGCGACGCGCATTATTACAATTCGCAAGGCTATTTGAATATTGACTGGTCTTATAAATACTTCCGCACAGCGCTTGCGGGTGGACGTATTAATATCGGCTTGCCGTACTACACTCGTGGTTCGCAAAATGTAGCGGGTGGCACTAATGGTCTGTGGGGGCTTTCTGCTCTGGCTGATCAGAAAAAATGCTATCTCGGCACCGGCGGTAATCTAGGCCCAGATGCATTAAGCGCAAAAGCGGGCGCTCCTTGCGGCTTGGGTGCTCAGGGTATTGATAATCTCTGGTTCGATAAAGACGCAGCTGGCAATGAAATGTTTGCCGGGGTTAATCCGTTGTGGCACGTTAATAATCTACGTGATGGTTTGAGTGCACCTTACTTTACTCAGTATGGTCATGATCAAAGCCGCCCAGAAGCCAAAGTACGTGGCACATATCAAGAGCATTACGATGATGTGGCTAAATCCTCTTGGTTATGGAATCCAACCACCAAGGTGTTCTTGTCGACTGAAAACGAGCAGTCTTTTGCTGCAAAAGTTCAGTACGCAATTGATCAAGGCGCTGGCGGGATCATGTTCTGGGAAATGGCAGGGGACTACAGCAAGCCATCAGAAAATGGACTGGGTTATTACTCCATGGGTAGTACGCTGACTAAATTGGCTGCGGCCAAGTTGCGCTCCGCTACACCTTACGGCACTAAAGCAGGTGATGAGAGCTTTGCCCGCCCAGCGGATTTGTTGGATGTAAGCGTTGATATGGTTGGCTATAAGCCTAAGGGGGATGATAACTATCCACTTGCTATTGGCCTGAAGTTGAAAAACAACTCAACGGTTAACTTAAGCGGAGCCAAAGTTTCATTTAACGTCGCACCATCTACTCCGCTGATTCCTTCTGAAGTTCAATACCTCAAACCTAGCGATCCACCTGCTGGCAATGGCGTTGAGAATTTAGTAGATATATATAGCGGTGGTACATGGACAGCCACAACCGCCGGTACTAAAACAGGCAATGTCGGCGGTTTGCCAAATGGCTTCCATCGCTTAACGTATGCGATGAAAGAATCAGGCTGGGGCGTTGCAGACTTTAGCGCAGGCAAAACCATCACCATCGGCATGCGCGTATTTATGCCGCTGACTGTGCCTAGCGATATCACCATCACCCTGCCAAATGGCAAAGTGTATGGAATCAAACGCTAAATCAGCCGTGATTTAAGTGTTTAGAGTAATAAAAGCGCCGCGAGCTACTCGCGGCGTTTTTGTTTTGTAGTAAATAAGATGTTGCTTATGCTTTTGGCTTCTTATGCGAATCAACGACTTAGCCTATTACTACGCTTTTGTTGCACGGTAGTGGTTGACCTACTCCGGCTGGGGCCGTATATTTCGGCCTCTCGCTGCAGCACACACAGCAACACGGTGTTCTAGCAGTAGCGAAACGATCTTTAAAAAAATACAGTCGATGAGTGTGAGTGCTTGATTCGGAAGCGAACAAGTGCTTGCATTAGTAAAGAGGGGCCAGTGATGGTTACTCTGAATAAAGTAAGCCAGTAAGTACTAGCTTAGCGATTAAACTAAAGAGTTTGATCCTGGCTCAGATTGAACGCTGGCGGCATGCTTTACACATGCAAGTCGAACGGTAACAGGGTGCTTGCACCGCTGACGAGTGGCGAACGGGTGAGTAATATATCGGAACGTACCTAGTAAT